>NZ_CP152003.1:1227029-1840544 GCF_038595065.1 Sutcliffiella sp. FSL R7-0096 | reverse complement strand
AGCCATCCTCCAATGTCACTTCAATCGGTATAATCTCTTTTGCAAAATAACCCTCGGCTTGAGCTTTTAATGCTTTTTGATGGCTTTCATAAGAGAAGGTATCTAACTCCTCTCGTGTAAATCCGTACTTCTCGGCAATCCTTTCCGCTGAAAGTCCCTGGTTGATAATTTCATATTTTTCCTGCAACCTGTCACTGAATGGTGCCTTTTGATAGTTGGATCCCATCGGAACTCTCGTCATATTCTCTACTCCGCCTGCAATAACAATGTCCATGTCACCTGAAAGGATAGCCTGTGCCGCAAAATGAACAGCCTGTTGACTGGACCCGCATTGTCGGTCAAGCGTAGTACCTGGCACTTCAATCGGAAAACCGGCAATCAAGGCGGCGACCCTCGCAATGTCCCCGGCCTGTTCTCCAGACTGTGTCACACAACCAAGGATGACGTCTTCCACAAGTCCTGCCTCAATTCCAGCACGCTTTACTAGCTCCTTCAGCACTTCCCCAGCCAAATCATCTGGCCTGTAATCCTTCAATAACCCTTTTCTTCTCCCGACAGGTGTTCGTACCCCTTCTACAATGACGACTTCTCTCATGGTGAAAAATCTCCCTTCCTACAATCCTAAGTTTTTGGCAATAATCGTTTTCATAATGTCGTTGGTTCCTGCATAAATACTAGCAACAGGAATGTCACGGTATCTTCTTGCAATCTTATATTCTTCCATATAGCCGTATCCGCCATGAAGCTGCATGCACTGAGTAGCAATGTTTCTTGCAATCTCCGTGAGCTTCCATTTTGCCATCGACACCTTTGTCACGACATCTTCTCCGGCAATATGATCTGCGATGAGCTGGTCTAGGAAAGCTCTTCCCATCTCTACTTCTGTTGCCATTTCGGCTATTTTAAACTGCGTATTCTGAAATTGACTGACTGGCCTGCCGAATGCTTCCCTGCTTTTCACATAGTTAATAGTGGATTGTAGCATTTCTTCTGAAGCAATCTGGGCTCCAATGCCCACCAACAGCCTTTCTTGCTGCAGTTTATCCATTAAGTATAAGAACCCACGACCTTCCTCACCAAGTAGGTTTTCCTTAGGAACCTTACAATCCTCGAAAAATAACTCAGCAGTATCTTGCGAGTGTAACCCCACTTTGTCCAGCTTCCGGCCTCTAGAAAAGCCTGGATGTCCCCGTTCAATTACGAGCAAGCTGACTCCTTTATGCTGGGGGCGAATTTCTGTGTCTGTCTTCACAGCCACGATAACTAGATCGGCATGGATTCCATTCGTAATGAATGTTTTTGCTCCATTTACAATATAGTGGTCACCTTCTAGTTTTGCCGTGGTTTTGATATTCGCAAGGTCAGACCCAGTCCGAGGCTCTGTCATGGCAATAGCTGTTATTGTTCTACCTGTCACACATGAAGGTAGCCATCTCTGCTTCTGCTCCTCTGTCCCGAAGCTTGTGATATATGGGACCACGATATCATTGTGAAGAGCAACGCCGATTAAGCCTGTACCTACACGCTCAAGCTCTTCGTTTATGACGACTGAATACCCCCAGTCTGTTTCACTTCCCCCATACTTTTCATCGATATCTGGGCAAAGATAGCCCTGCTCCCCCATCTTCGTCCAAAACGAACGGGGAATGATGCGATCACTTTCCCACTCATCATAAAAAGGAACTGCTTCCCTTTCCAAAAACTTACGCAAAGACTTCCTGAATTGTTGATGGTCTTCTGTTAAGTATGGATGTTTTCTTGCTTCTCTTTTTGTTGAAAGCGATTTCAAATCAATCCACCCCTATGCATTTACTTCATTTAATTGATGTCTCAGCTGGTATTTCAGTATTTTTCCAGATGCATTTCTCGGAAGCATCTCTTCCACAAAGATTCTCCGAGGAACCTTGTAGCCTGCGAGCTTCTGTCGGCAGAATTGTTTCAGTTCCTCTTCATTGATCACTTGATCTTTATGAGGAACTACAACTGCACATACCGCTTCTCCCCATACTTCATCCGGGAGTCCGATAATGGCCGCCTCGAGAACTTGAGGATGTTCGTATAGCACTTCTTCCACCTCGATGGAGTAAACATTTTCCCCTCCAGAGATAATCATGTCTTTTTTGCGGTCCACCAAGGTGATATTACCTTCTTCGTCAACGGTGGCCAAATCTCCTGTATATAACCAGCCATCTTTTAGGGAAGCTTTCGTTTCTTCCGGCTTTTTATAATATTCTTTCATGATGGATTCACCTTTTAGGACAAATTCCCCCACTCCGCCTACTTCAATTTCCTGGCCTGTTTCATCGACTACTCTTGCTTCCGTTAAAAACGAAGGTTTTCCATTTTTCCCTAGGTGTTTTTTGTGGCCATTAGGATCTAATAAAATTCCGTTTGGTCCTGCCTCCGTTAAACCGCAGAGATTGAAAAATTGGTCATTTTTAAATAAGTTCATACTCTTTTTTACAAGCTCTGGTGCCATTGGTGCCGCTCCATATCCACAACGTTTGATGGAAGAAAGATTATAACTGTCAGCATTAGGTACTTGTAAAAGGAAGTTGAACATGGCCGGCACTCCGAAGAAATGAGTGATCTTATGTTCCTGTATCGCTTGAAGTGTATGAACTGGATGAAAATCACGGTGAATAAAATGAGTTGCTCCAAGTATTGTTCCGGATACAAGGAATAAATTTAATTGGGCAGAATGGAACAGTGGTGCAATATGTAGGAACCGCTCTTGCTGATTGATTCCCATACTGATCATCATGGAAAGGCCTACATTGAAAATTCTTCTGTGGTCGAACAAAGCACCTTTTGGGCGACCAGTCGTTCCGGAGGTGTACAGAATTTCTAAATCATCTGTTTCAAGTACATCCACTTTTGGGTCCTCTTCATTAGATGATAATACTTCCTTGTATGATCTGTTTTGAGCAATAGTCGGCGCCCCTACCACAACTACTTTTTCCACATCAGTGCCCGCAATCGCCTTTCCAATGGTTCCTTCAAATTCTTCATCACAGATGACTACTTTCGCTTCTGACTGCTCTAGGATATATTGAATTTCTGTGGCAGTTAAACGAAAGTTCATTGGTACAATAACAGCACCAATCTTTGCACCTGCAAAATAGGAAAAAACAAAGGTATCAGAGTTTTTCATCATGAAAGCCACTTTGTCCCCTTTTGAGATACCAAGGTCTAACAAACCGTGAGCAAGTTTATTTACTTCCCTGTTGAACTGGTCGTAATTGTACTGTCTCCCCTCACAATCGATAGCAAGCTTTTCCGGCACCTTCCTGGCATTTTGCGACAGATACATTCCAATGTTCATACACTTTCCTCCCTTTTCATTGCAATCAACATTATATATGCAAGAATTGTGCCAACACTGATATTGAGCAAGTAAAGAGCTCCATACCTCTCCTAATACTTCAATATAAATAAAGCGTCCAATATCTGGACACTTCTATGTTTACACTGTATATGGTGAAAAGAAATGTACAAATTTGGAGTACTGGTGCTTACAACCCTCGTCGCACTGCTCATTTATCTTTATCAAAAGTGGCAGGATACTGTGATGGTAAAAGATGAATCTAGAAACCCTTAAAATAGTACTAGACATTAACATTTTCGGATTTTCTAAATAAAGAAAAGGCGAGTTCCATCTAGGATTCGCCTTTTTAAACATTCATTCACATCTCATAATTGGTATTTCCTCAATTTATCATAAAGACTCGACCGACTGATTCCAAGCATCTTTGCAGCCTTTGCTTTATTGCCTTTTGTTTTCGTTAAAGCTGTTTCAATTGCTTGACGCTCTGCGCTCTCTACCATAGTCTCCTCTTGTGTAACCGCAATTTCTTCCAAAAAGACATTGGTACTTCCGAGCATATAATCTGGCAGATCCTCCACTTTGATTTTCCCATGTTCAGCAAATGTCATCGCCCGCTCCATCACATTTCTAAGTTCACGGACATTTCCTGGCCAATGATAAGACATTAGTATTTGTTTTGCCGCTGGCTCAAAGCCGGTAATGCTTGTACCTATAACACGGTTAAGCTCCCTCATTACTTTATCGGAAAGGATTTCTATGTCCTGCATTCTTTCCCGGAGAGGTGGAATGAATAAAGAAATGACATTCAATCGGTAGTAAAGATCTTCACGGAACGTACCATCTATCACCATTTCTTCCAAGTTGCGATTGGTAGCTGCGATTATCCTTACATCCACATGAATTCTTTTTGTACCACCCACACGATAAAATTCCCTTTCTTGCAACACCCTTAACAGCTTAGCCTGGAGGGTCAATGACATGTCCCCAATTTCATCTAAGAATAAGGTCCCACCATTCGCTAAGTCGAACTTTCCAATTTTTCCTCGTGACCTAGCCCCAGTAAAAGCACCTTCTTCATACCCGAAGAATTCTGATTCTAATAAATCCTCCGGTATTGCCGCACAGTTTACTATAACAAACTTCCCGTCTTTTCTAGCAGAACTGTTATGAGCCGCATGTGCAAATAGCTCCTTGCCAGTCCCGCTCTCGCCTCTGATTAAAATGGTTGATCGGCCTTTTGCCGCTTTTGCAGCACTCTTTTTGATTTTTTCCATCACTGCATTTTCACTTATAATATGATCCCAAGTAAACCTCGCATTTTCGGATTTCTTCAGTTCAGTGTGGTAGAAGCTTGCTTTGTTTTCTGCCTTTTGGAGTCTTTTGAAAAGTTCATTGACTTCATTCAACTGCCGATACATTATTTTCACGATTGCTCCGACTACCCGACCTTCCTGTATGACGGGGATTCGGTGAATGATATACTTGATTCCATTTATCTCATGGAAATCACTAACATCGGCTTCTTCTGTTTCATATACTTTTGATAATTGAAAATGAGGAAAGACTTCTTCCGTTTTTTTATGTAATACATCCTTATACTCTAAATTGAACAACTCCAACATAGAGGGGCTGACCATTTGGATTGTCTGTTGGTCATCTGCCATCAATATTCCATCATAAGCATGTTCCATTGCTGTTTGAAGAGATTGCTTTAGATTTTTAACGGACTCAAGCTCTGATGCTATGCCTTCCAGCTCCGATATATCGTGTAAAAGAACAATAAATCCTGCCTGATTCCGGACTGTTTGATAGGTATTAATAGTTAGGATGGATTTCAGTCTCTTAATGGTTATTGGGGTATTCCATTGTACTTTCCTTAAGAGCTCCAATATCTCAGGGATTACCTTTGTCACCGACTTATCTATATTTTCTTCTCTACTCAGCCCCGTCATGTGCCAGAAACGATTATTTCCATAAACAATATTTTTTTCTCCGTCCGTCATCAATACTCCAATGGTTGCATTCTCTACCACAGTGTTCAATTGATCCTTGAGGGTACTAGTGGTGTTCAAGAGCCCCATCACCATATCTGCTTTTGTAAACAATCCTAGCACTCTGTTTTCCGTATCAACCACTACACCAGTGCCCACTGAACTATGACGGACAATTTCCTCTAAATCTTCAAAATGGGTATCTATACGTAAAGAATACACTTTATTTTTAATATGATTTTTAATGGGGGTTCGGAGTGGTTTTTCTTCCTGTATCATTTGATATAATCTGCTTCTTGTAAAGACTCCAATTAACTTTTCTTGCTTATCTACCACAGGCAAGAGACTATGTTTCTCTTCTTTCATGATAGTTAATGCTTCAGCGAGAGTTGTCTCTTCTTTTATTTGATATGGAATTGGCGTTATCATTTCTTTTAATGAAATCACGGACTTTCCACCTTCTTGTCACATTATACCTATATTGTAGCCTATTTTTATATTTTTTTGAATTTTTTATCTATTTTAGGTAAAATCAAACCCTCTCTGGGTAAGAGAGGGTTTTAGTGTGTAGACAAAATTTAATCTTCAAGGTATGCAATAACCATGTTGATCGTAGTGGAAGACGCGCAGACTCCTGCGGGAGGAAGGGACATGGGAGACCCCGCAGGGCGTAGCCCGAGGAGGCTCCCGGACCGCCCGCGGAAAGCGAAGCGTCTGAAACGTAGATCAACAATTATATGCAAATCTAAAAAAATTGGGTTTCAAAGTCATTTTTTTACATTTGCCATCCTTGGAAGGATTAGAACTAATAATAGAATCACTGCTATTGCCAGAAATCCATACAAAAGAATGACAATGCTATTCGTTTTCGAAGTGCTTTCAGTAGCGACAACAGCTTGGTACCTGGAGGTATCTTGTTGTGTAAAAAGTTTCAGCTCTGCCGAGGTAACTTGAATAGTCGTAGATTTCTCTTCATCAGTTGTAAAAAGCGATCCGATGAAGTCCTCTTCCGCTTTCTTCTCCCTCTGTTTGAAGGTTAACAGTTTTTGCTCTTCAGGAACAGACTCCCTGTGCTCATTTAGATTATTTTCTCGCAGGAAATTTGTGTTCTCCCTAAACTCCTTTTTCTGATAACTGTTTGGAGTAAGGGATTCAATATCTGATTCCGCATGCTTCACATTTACATTTAGAGTAAGCAAAGATACAAAAATAGTTATCATCGCTAAAAGAAAAGCAATTCTATACTTCATAAGCTTCATCTTCATTCTTTTTCTCGCGGTTACTCTTTATCAGTTTCACCAATTGAGGTATGACAAGAAGTAATAGAAGAAGGACAATCAATGTAATTATCGCTCCCATGAAGAGTGAGCTTGACCCATATTGAATGGACATGTATACGCGTGACATTGGATCTTCATAATTGATATTCGGTGCTGTTAGTGAAAGGAAAGGGCTAATAAAGAAGATTACCAATCCAACACTTGCAATCCAGCCAACCAATTTACCAATACTAAATCCGGTTAAAACGACCGCTGACGCAGTCGTAAGCAAAAGAATGGTAAAAATAGACCACTGAATGGCACGATCCTCCGCTAAAGGATAAATGTTTAATCCATATAAACTGATGATCAATCCAACTATGATATTTAATAGTATAAACATAGACCCCTGAACGAGCATAGGCGCATTATTGAAATAATGGCTGAAATATCCGATCAATAGGCTGCTAATAAGGATAATTGCCAGCACCACGACAGGAGGAATTCTATTATCCTCGGTGCCAGTTGCAGCATCTCCGCTTATTTGCAATGGGTTGGATAGGTGATCATAAACAGGACCATTCTTCTGTCCATCTACATAGGCATTTCCTAATACATTAAAAATGTCATCTCTGTACATTCTCGTTGCATCTACATTCTCTGCCCACTTAGCATTCAATGTGTCTGCATCGCTTTGAACACTTTCTACATTAGTCTGTAGCTCTGTCGTATAAGAGACAATGTTAGACTGGCTCTCTCCGACTGATGATACCAAGTCATTTAGTGTTAATAATTCCTGACTGATGGTCTGCTGCCTGTTCACAACAGTATTCCCATCATTTCCTTCGGCAGGTGTAGGTTCATTAGCCGCGAATAAACGCACCTGCTCCATTACAGAACTCGCACTTACTTCTAGGGAAGTGAGGTCATTCATGATGGAGGATTGCTGCTCTTCAATATTGGCGCTGTACTCCTTCATGAAAGTTGTGAAGTTGTCCTGTAGTGCCTGCATTTCATCCATCATGGACGGAATAGCTGCTGATAATCCATCCCATTCCTCTTGTTCCGAATTAGATACCACCAGGATTTCTTCAATATCCTTGAGTAACAGTTCGACATCCTCACTTACATCTCTGTTAAGTGTCTGTTCAAATTGTATAAGGGAAGAATGGTAGTTTAACAATTCTTTAGTATTATTATTATTGATTGGTCTTTCAAAAACCTCATTTATTCGATCAAATCTAGAATTATCTAGTTTTCTAACTTGCTTCAGTATTTCTTCTTCTTTCTTTTCTATCTCATTGATGACTGTTTTCAAATTATTTGTTAAGGACTTTTTATCCCCTTCCAGGTTTTCTATTTCCAACTCAAGCTCAGAAATTTGGTCGAGATAAAGGACAATCTCCTCTTCCAAAGCTTGTATTTGTTCTTCCAATTGCTTGATTATTTTCATTAACGGGTTTTCTTCTTTATCAATTTCCCTAAGGCTCTCTTCCACCTTGGAAATTCTTTTAGATAATTCCCCTAATGGAATAATAATGTCAATTAATTCTTCTGGAAGTTTATCATTTAAATCTGCTTTTAAGCTTTCCATATCTGTTGCAATGCGATTAAGTTCTGCAATTTCTTGCTCCAAACTTCTCTTCTCGGGAGCCTCTTCGTTAGATGAATTCTCCCTTGCTTTCACTACAGAAGAAGTGGAAGCAGGAGAAGGATCTTCTGGCTTTCCAGGCTCTTTTTCGCCTTCTTTTCCAAGTTCTTTTTTCAATTCCTCAAGGCTCACTTCTAACTGATTCAGTTGTGTATTTTTTTGTAGAAGGGCAATTCCTTCCTGTTTTTCAAGGAACGTTTTCATTTCATCTGTCTGCCTACCGACTTCAGATTGTCTCACGTTAGAAAGCTTACCTAGTGCTGCATTATTCTTCCCCATACTATTATTGATGGCTTCCAGACCAGCATTTATCTCTCTACCTTCCTGTGATAGATAATCCTGCATATCCCCATGTCTGGAAGGTTGGACACTTGCAAGAAGTTGAATGCTGCTTATGCTCTCATCCTGCAACTGTTGCAGGACTTCTTGTTGGTTATTTTGATATTCTTTGAATTCCTCTACAAATCGCACAAAGGAAGTCAGGTTCTGTTCAAATTGTTGAACATTGTTTTCCCTTCCAGGGGCCTCTTCACTGACCGTTGCCACTGTTGATTGAAGGTTTTCTAACATAAAGCGTTGTCTTTCAATCTCATTTGCAAGGTTTAGGGAAGTAGGCTTATAGAATGCTAGCATCGCATTTTGGAAATCTATTTCCTTCTGTAGGATTGTATCAAAATGAGCTCGTACGTTTTCGAGGTCCTGAGAGACATACGTCCAGTACAGGGTGGATATTCTGCTATTTACCCTGCCGGTCGCTTTCTCTAATTCTCTTAATACTCTTTCCCGATCAACTGCATTCAGCTGGTCTTGAACGGTGTATTCAAAGTTTGCCTTAACCGGTTGCTTGCTTTCATAGGTCATGATGTTGGTCGAAAAGTTGGAAGGAATATAAACGACTGCATCGTATCTGGAATCTTTAAGTCCATTTACAGCTGCGCTACGGCCGATGACTGTCCATTCATATCTTGAATTTTCATCAAAGATAGAAGATATTTCCTTACCAAATTCTAGGGCTTTGTCTTCCTTTTCCATCCCTGTGTCTTCATTTACCACAGCTATTACTCTAGAAGCGGTTCGTTCAACCTTCATCGGATTGTCCCCGACAGATCCAAAGAAAATAGCTGGTGTTACGAGGATAAGGAGAACAACCAACACCATTTTAATGATATAGGTGGTTTTTCCCGTCATGTGTATACCTTCCTTTCAGTGGCACAAAGCGGAATCTGTATTTTCATTTCCTTGCCATTAATTACGTAATAACCATACCCTGGCTGTATTTCTTCTTCTTTTCGTTCATATGGCAACGTGAAAATGTTCTGTTCAGATTTTTTCATCAGTACCATCGCCTGACGAATCTGCTTCACTTCCATCGTTAATGTATCATAGCCTTTGGAAAGGTCATTATTGCTGCCTGCTACAACCAGATTGAAACCTAAATGGCTGTAGTTCTTAATTAATCTTGCGAACTTATCTTGCAGCAATGAGTCCAAGTTTTGGACGAACCTTGCATAGCCATCAACAACCAGGAATATAGGTGGGTAATCCATGGAGGTGTCACCGAATTGGACTTTCTCATGATAGTCAGTTTCCCTCTCAAGCAACTTTTGCTCTACTTCTTGCACCCAGATTCCGATTTGATCTTTTGTCTCCAGATATGTTACTTTGTTTTCTTCATTGTAATTGGAAAGGCTTCTATCAAAGGAATCAAATAGTCCGATTGAGTCGACACCTTGATCCAGGGTGGAATTCAGGATCACTTTTATCACATTGGTTTTTCCTTTTTGGGCCTGTCCAACAATCATGCAATGCTTGTATTTATCGAAATTGATAAATACCGGCTGTACGAATTCTTCATCAAGTCCAATAGGTACAAGGCCGTTCTTCATCTTCCCTTCTGTATATTTAGCAAAATTAATGACATTGAGATCAGATGGAAGCATAGGTACAGGCTGAGGTTCCTTGTACTCGCTATATTTTCCTTTTAATGTCTGGACGTCATTTCGAATCGAATCCAGTATTTCAAAGTCATCTTTTCCGTCTCCGGGCAAGAAAACTTGAGAGAAACAGGCATCATCTTTCTTAATGATGGCACGTCCAGGGATAGGTTCTGGACTATAAGGTACTCTGCCAAGTATCGTGAAAGCTTCACTATTATCCATTAGATAGTGAACAATTTTTGTTTTCAAGTTGTTCATCAGTGATTGCCTGATAGAGTTGACCCTTGTAGCCGTAAATATCATATATATTCCGAGGGATTGACCATCTCTAACGAATTGATTAATCTGCATTTCCAAATCCTGCATTTCCTCTTTGATTAGATCAAAATTATCAATGGTCATGAACATTAACGGTAACTTTTCTTCACTCAAAGCATTATACATCTTAATCGAGCTGACTTCCCTTTGCTGGAACAAGCCCTTCCGGCGTGCCATTTCATCTTTAAGGATCCTCATGAATTTTTCAATCTTGCGCTCTTCATCCATCAGGAAGTAGTCGGCAGTATGTGGAAGCTGCCTAACTGGTAACAATGTTCCGTTCCCGAAATCAAAAATGTAATAGTGTACCTCTTCTGGTGTGTATTTTTCAGCAATACTTAGAAGCAACATTAGGACAGTATGCGACTTTCCGTATCCGGAAGATCCAAAGATTCCGATGTTGCCATCTTCAAGCATTTCATAGTTATAGACTGTTTGTGATTGTTTTTCCGGTTCATCCATCAGCGCAAGCGGAATGATATTTGTTTCTTGGGTGCTATAGTGATTACGTGATAGCCTTCCTTCTAGTGGTGGCAGCCAAGGACTGCTAAGCTTCATGATCCCCATATTTCCTTGCACAGAGTGAATCTCTTCCACAACGGCATCGATTTCTGTTTTGCCGCTTTTCTTCTTTCTTTTTGTTGTAGAAACATCTGATAACGGTACAAGTCCAAGGTCTGTTACAAATGCAATCTCATCCTCTGATTCTGAAGTGTCCTCCAGATACGGTGCACCGCTCCAGGCTGATTGGAATAATTCGTACACTTCATTATTTCCTACTTGAAGATACCCTCTACCTGTTTCGGTGATGGATGCGGCATCCCCATTTTTTAATATTTCTCGGCTATCATCTGCATCTTGCACTTTCAGGGCAACTCTAAAACGGGCATTACTCCAGATCTGCTCATCTATTACGCCCCCTGGTTTCTGGGTTGCGAGGATGAGATGTACACCCAAGCTCCTTCCGATACGGGCCGCACTTACCAGCTCTCTGATAAACTCAGGCTCTTCCGCCTTCAATTCCGCAAATTCATCGGAAATCAAGAACAGGTGAGGAAGAGGCTCTTCCGTCTTATTTTGTTTATATAGATCGGTATATGCATTAATATGATTCACTTTATATTGGTCAAAGAGTCGTTGACGTCTTTTCAGCTCACTTTTAATGGAAGCTAGCGCCCTTGCACTAAAGTTTTTACTTCCTTCAATATTGGTAATGACACCAAGCAAGTGTGGCATATTTTCAAACGGCTGGGCCATTCCACCACCTTTGTAGTCAATAAGTAAAAAGGCTACCTCATGAGGGTGGTAGTGAATGGCAAGCGACAAGATATATGTCTGTAAGAATTCACTTTTTCCGGAACCTGTTGTTCCAGCTAAAAGTCCATGCGGACCATGTGCTTTTTCATGAAGGTTCAATACCGATATATCTTCCTTTCCTTTAAGCCCGATTGGTACGGCAAGAGATTTGGAAGACTCTCTTGAAAGCCAATTTTCTTTAATCGGCAGTTTTCCTACTTCCTTTACTTTCATCATCTCTAAAAATGAAACGCTGTTTGGGATAGAATTGGTCATCCCCACCTGATGGTCAAGTGTGCGAAGCATCCTTGAAAAATTCTCGTTTCCCTCTATCCTATGGGCATCCAAACGGAATGGTATGGAAACGGCTTTTTTTTCCTGGATTAGAATATCCCCTTCATGGGTATTGATATACCTCACAAGCGTTTCAATATTATCAGACAAGCTTTCCTTGGAATCTGCAGCAAAAATAACCGATATCCCAAGGTCCTTATGATTGCCTTCTAAGTATTCAAGAATGACATGATCAGCAATAAGTTGCTGTTCTGTAATGATAAAGACTATATGTGGAGAGAAAGCGACCTTTTCCTTATCTTCCATCAAATCTCTTTCCCTTAGCATCTCATAAATGGAAGAAAGCAACTGATCTCTTGTCTGTTCATTATAGATGAGCCCTTTGGCAAAGGAGTGCGGAACTTGGAAGTGTGGAAGCCATTTAACCCATTCCCATTGGTCATATTCTTTCTCATTGAAAATAAAGACAAATCGTAAGTCATGGTAGCTATGGAAAAAGGATAGCTGACCGATAATCTGATGTATCTCATTTTTCATGACAGATTCTTTCCCAACCAATCCAATGGCTCCTTTGGATAAGTCAGCTACGATTGGGAGATTATCAATTTCCCTATACACTTTTTCCATTAGCTGGGATTGTTCCAATAAGTCGTCAATTTCCCTATTGGCCATATCTCCTGAATTAATGCTGATTTCATAACTGGAAGGGACCTTTCCACGTCCTAACCTAAATTGTAGAAAATCATGACTTTCCATCGAGCGTTCCCAAATGCGGTCAGAAATCTGATGGGTTAAATATTTCATCCTTTCAAAAGATGGGAAATGGAAGGTTAAGACATGCGTTTGTTTGTCTGCCAAATCCTGTAGCTCACGTCGTTTATTTTCAAGATAGAGGCTGTATACCCTTCTGCGACGCTCTTCACGTCTTTTACGATTTGCTTTTTCTTTGAAGAACTGTACAGTCGATGTAATTAACGTGGTCATGAACATAACCATGGAGATGATGATAAATATTCCCCTTGGTGCAACAAGTGCAACCACACCCATTACGATTAGCATTATAAGGGGAGGCATGATGATTAGCCACAAACCTTTATTGTTGTCATCGGATTCCTGGGAAGGGAATTGCAAAGAAACTTTGTCGTCAGGAAGATCATAAACCATTCTCGGAGTTCTGCGATAATTTGGATACTTCTTTTTCATTTCCGATTGAGGGCTTTTCATTTCTGTTAAATTAGTCACATAGTCTACCCTAGATTCAATCTCAATCAAATCCTCTTCTATAAAACGTATCTCGGAGTATGATAAAAGCAAAAGGTCTCCTTTTTCCAACACGGCCTTCCCTTCAAGTCGGCGGCCATTCAAATAACATGTTGAACCTTCAGATTTAACAACCCACTCTCGGGAAAAACTTCTTGTCAATTGCAGGGAGACTTCATTAATAGAAATTGCTGCGTCTTTTTTATCCCCTATATAATAGGTTTTGACGGAACCGCCGCCCTCGGTCGCTACCATCTTCACCGTGTCTCCTTTTACTTTCCATTCAAATGGCTTGATAGTTGTACCGTATCCTATTTGTCTATCATTTTGTTTTACAGAGAAACCTTCATCCTCCAGTTCTACAGAAATGGATTCTGCTGTAAAAGGTAAGGAAAGCACGGTAAGATGATCGTCCATCTCTCTCCCTATCGTAATGCGTTGATTTGTTGTTACATTCATTTTTTGATAATGGTCTTTATAAAATACCCAAAAATTCTTCACAGGCTCACCTCATTTCAAACCCTCAATTTATTGCAGGACCTATTCTTCATCACTCACTTCTGTTTCTTCCTCTTCTTCCAGAGCCTTTATCGCTTCTGCATATTCATCAATTTCATCTTGGATTTCCTTTAATTGATTCTGCTTTTCTTCTCCTGATAAATCTTGCTGAGCCCTGACCTGTTCTTTATATTTCAATAAAGCATACAAAATGATTTCAGAATCCTCTAAAGATCTTGCAATATCCAAAGCTTGTTCTGCTTCCCCACGCCCTATATGTATCCAATAAAGATAATAGTTCCGGTCTGATTGAAGAGTTATTCTATTTTGCAAGGTATCCTTTTGGTCTTCGTTCAATGATTCGTTAATGATGTATGAAGTTGCTAGTTTATATTGCACCACACGCGGCATATCTTTGGCATCATAAGCATTTAACGTTGTAACAACCTGACTATATTCATTTTTAAGGAAGTGCTCTGAACTCTGAACAAATGCAGCTTGTTTTGGCTGTGCAAATAAAAAGGAGTACACCACCAAAATTAGTGTTGGAATTAATAGGACCGATAAACCAACGGTTGCGTATCTTGTGATTTTCCATTTTCTTTTAGGAAGATGAATCAACTGTTTTTCTTTATCCTCTAACTTTTTTATCCCCTTACGGATAATGTCCAATAGCTCGTCTTCATTCTTTGCATTCATAATGGACTTGGCTATAGAGGATAGTTCCAATGTTTGAGAAAGTTTCAAATATTCTTTGAAGGTATATTTGCTGTCAATGGCAGTAGCGATAACAGCCTTTGTCTCCTTCCATAGTTTTTCATCATCTTTTTCATATGGCGGGAGGCTTTCCATTACACCATAGTGAAGAAAATAAGGAGTCAGGCTTTCATCCACTACCAAGTTTTCAGGACAAACAAGGAGATGAAGTCTGGAAAGAGAGTGATCTTTTACACTCTTAATTAATTGCGAGGCAAAAATCCATCTACTTTTTTCTTCTTTTCTTTTCAATTGTGCAAAAGAAGCAAAAGCAGGGGAAATATGATAGATGATTGTTAGTTCATCTTCCGTTTCCTGAATTTTTCTCATAATAGTTGGATGAACATTTTGAAGCATACTTATTTCGTCTGCCTCTTCCAACTTAATTCGTTCTTTTTGGAATACAAGCTTTACTGTTTCTCCTTCCTTTGATAGCACCGCTTGTAATTCTTCTTCTAGATATGTTCGACTTTGATCAGACATGATTCATTGCTCCTTTATAGGATTTCCAAACGGTCCCCAGATGTAATTCCATGTTCCACCAGTTTGTCTGTTCCTGATAAAATCAACTGTTTATTTGTAACCCTAATCCAGTGACCCTCCCTTTGAGGTTCAGCGATAGAGGAAGCCTGCCACACAATATCCACCACTTTCTTCACCGTATGGTAATTGGATAACCGAAGATCAAAGGATTTTCCTTGATAATTTTTCAAATCGATCGTTATTTCTATGTACACCGTTTTCACCTCATAAAAGAAGGAACGCATTCAAATCAATAAGAATGGCGCTCCTTCTTTCTTTTTGCTAGCCTTAAGGAATTTATAATCTCAGTTAAGATTTACTAGTTATTTCTGAAAAATTAACCGCGAATTTGGCTTGCGATTTGAGTATCAGCATCTTCAAGTGCTCTAGCTGTGTTGCTAAGCTGAACAGAAATATCCTCAAGCAGTTGTTGCATTTGAATGATAGAAGGCTTTAAAGATTGGTATTGGTCGCTGAATGCACGGCTGGATTCACCTTCCCAAACACTTTCAAGCTCACGGATCATGTTGTCCAAGCGGTTGATTTGATCCCCAACCTGGCTGCTTTCACTTCTGTAACGAGTGGACATTCCAACTAACTCTGCAGGGGTAACGCGAATAATTCCTGACATTCTACATCTCTCCATTTCTTTAATAAGTTACTTTTATTGTAAAAAATACACAACTAAGAGGTCAATTCTAAAGTAGGAATTATAGGAAAATGAGTAATATATACCCATTATTACCCGTATCCCCAAAATACGAAACCTCTAAATATAGTATTTTTTTCACAGATTGATATTTTTCTAGGTATTTCGACCTTTTAACGGATGGTCTTGCTTAATTCTTCATAGTAGATTGTCAGGTCTTGCCTGTTCATCTCATCCACATGTTCGTGGTATTTATTGGAAAGGGTGGTCATCAGCCGTGACTGATCATTGGTGATAATGGTAAACAGGCGGTGATTCTTATTAAATTCCAATAAAGATTCTTCCATTACTTTCCCTTTATTTGCTTCGAGTTCTGCATTAATAATACTTGCCAACTCATCACTAATAGAACGAACTTTTCCTAGTTCCGCATTAAAAATAAGGTGCTTATTTCGCAAATCTTCATATGGTGCAAAAGCATACGAAGTTTTATATAGTCCTATTCCTACCACCCCCTTTACCGTAATTCAAACATCTTCGAAATGCTCTGATCTTCTTCAAATAATTCTTCAATTGACTTTCGGACCCTACCGATCATAGCTTTAGATTTTTCAATTTCCTCCCGAAGATAATGATACATTCCCTCAAAAGAATCCTGAAACATAGGATCTAGCGGCCTAATAAACTCATGGACATTTATCTTGGTAACTTTCACATAACTATTTGAAACCGGGAGAAGATACCTATAATTATTCGGATTCGCTTCCATCTGGTGTATGGCATTCATCACCCGCTGTTTCCTGAATTCCAGGTCATCAACATATTCTGTATAATACAGTCTTCTCCACGAAGTGAGTGCTTCTTCCTTTTCCATACATTTATCTAGACCTAGTTGATAAATCCTTACCGCAGATGAAAGATTCACCTCAATGGTCCTTCCGTCCGTGGCATTTTTATACCGGACCATATCTGTCCCTTCGTATCTACGCCCTTCTACTTGATTCAAAGAGTTCACAACATGCTCCATCCCATGCGCATGGGCAGCATCTCCAAATTCGCCGACAAATCCTTTTGTATCATCAATGATCGCTTGATAGCTGTTTTGAATATTCCTGCCCTCCTGCTCCATGGTTGCGGCCAGTTCAATTACTGTCAGGATATTCTCATGCTGTGACAAATTATGAGTAAAAGTGTCTTTTACAAGATTCTTTCCTATATCTATAGCAGCACTACCTATAGCTTCTATCATTCGCTTAATGCTACCGAGCATTTCCTCTACATGAACCTGAATCATCTTCATAAGATCAGAGCTGATTTCCCCAACCAGAGCAAATAAAGAAGGAAGGACTTCTGTCAATTCTTGAAGTTTAGCTTTAATCTCCAAAGCCCTTGAGATAAATTCTTTCTGATTAGAAAAGAATTCACTTGGAAATTCTTTAACTGGATACGCAAAAGGCATATCCACTGTAAAGCTTCCAAATCCAATAACACCAAATGTCATTGGAACCGCTCCTCGTTTCCACTTCGGGGG
This sequence comes from Sutcliffiella sp. FSL R7-0096, assembly GCF_038595065.1. Classification (NCBI taxonomy): domain Bacteria; kingdom Bacillati; phylum Bacillota; class Bacilli; order Caryophanales; family Bacillaceae; genus Sutcliffiella; species Sutcliffiella sp. FSL R7-0096. The sequence continues at coordinate 1,823,254 of NZ_CP152003.1, read as the reverse complement.
TTCGAAGATTTTTTTCCAATCCTGTTTGATTTTATTGATTGTGGTGAAAAGCTGTTGATCAATACCGAACATGCTTCCCATGAGGCCGTCGATGCCTGCTTTTTCGTATGCTGGGGCGTGTTTGATGACGAATTGTTGAATTCCCAATAAGTTCTCATCAGAAACATTACTCATGTTTTTTTCGATGCCATCTGTGTGGGGGTATGTGTTCAAAACTTCACGAGAACCAAGGTCTAAAAAACCTCTAAAGCCTATGACTGAATATAATATTTCTTCTTTTATCGTTATATGATGGATGCTCTGGCCAGGGACATGATAATATTCCTCAGCAAATTCTTTGAGTTTAATAGGATCTAGTTTGTAGATGTCATCGAATTTTCTACTGTGGATATTAAATTTTAGAAAAATAGATTCTTGAAAGTCAATGTCCAGCCCGGCAAGTTGGTATGCATTCGGAGGCGCGTCATTTATAGCTAATACTCTATCAAAGGGCACGTCCAAAATTTGCAATGTTTGTATAAGATTCCCTCCAAGAGAGTGCCCTATTCCGTATTTAGTAAGTTCAATATTTATATCTTTTCCTTGCTTTTTTAAATGATCGTGTTCTTTTTCTACAATTTTATTCATCTCGTCACTTACATATTTTTCAAAATACCGAGCATCTTGAAATTGGTTTTGCACCTTCCCACCAAAAATTCCAAAGAGATTATATAACCAATCACTCATTGGCCCATCCCCATTGTTTTCACCCATTTCGCTTCCTCTAGTAATTGTGTAAGATTCATTGAGTCCTGACTTTAAATCCATAAAATGAATTACTGTGCCATCAAAGCCAGAATCATAATCTCTTACAGACTTAGGGAGGTCATCTGAATGGTACAATGTTATTTCTCCAGGCGGCTCTTTTCCTGTCTCTTCAATGTAAGTCCGTCTAATATTTTCAATTGTTAAATCCTTATATTCCAATTCCACAATTCTTGCTATTAATATTTCTGAATGGAGAACTTCAGTCTTATCCATATCAATCACCTAGATTTAAAATCAATTGAATGCATGATATTTAATACCATCTCTTTGGCATGATTACTTTCTTGTGTACAAGGCTTCTCATAGTCAATACATGTCACTCTTCCAATAAAATTTACACCCTTATCTTTTATATCAGGTTTTATATAGGCAAAATATCTGTAACTCTTTTTTCCTTCGTATTCAAAAACGTTCTCAGCGTAGTAATAAGTAGTATTCTCTTTTGTATACTCCTCAAAATTCCCTGTATAATTCAAATATGTGTCAAACATATCCAATTTAAATTCGATATCGTTTGCTCTAGGTTGATCATCGTAGTTAATGTTGTAATAAAAAGAGAGGTTTTCTTTTTCATCATTTTCCACAAAACCTACCGCTTCAAATTCATCCCCTGCTCTCTCATAGGCTGCTTTGTCCAAAGAAGCATTTATAGGAATATGAATGGTATACCCGCCGGTTTGAGATTCAAAGAGATAGTGTCCTTCTACCACTTGTTCTGAAGACTTAAAAAAATCTTTTGAAAATTCATCATTAAAGGCGGTTGAATTTGGAGCGTTCTTTTCTCCTGTACTTTGACTCCTACTACTATCCAATTTCATTCCACATCCTCCTAATAAAAGTGCAGAACTTATTAATCCTAGAAGCATTGTTTTCTTCATAGCCCTTCCCCCTAGGCTTTGCCAACAACATGGCATAATATGTATTTTCTAAAAGGCCTATTCCCTATGCGTTATACAAATAATCCCTTTTTTAAAAAATTTATAAAGAAAGCATCCAACATTTTTATAGCTATATAATAATTACCACGGGATGTAAAAGTAGTCAATTTGATGGAAGTGATTGTCGAATCGTGTCTGTTAGTTAGGTCCTATCTTGTATTTTCATTTGAGGGATTTTCGTAGTCTTATAGAAGGTGGTAGTCTTTTTTCTCGAGGAATTTAATTAAAAAATGCATCCAATTACTAATGCAATATTGCAAATTAGGTCTTTTGTATCGTTTTCACTTACTTTTTATCACGCAAATGAAGATCTTTGTCTAGCAGTTTTGTTGCCGGGAGGTCCTCTTCACACAAATGAAGACCTCCCTTCACCAATTATCATAGCTAGGAGGTCTTCATATTAAATTAATCTGTATTTCCTTAATCAACTCTTATGGCAAATGAATTATTTCGGTTGCATTCTTATCGCACCATCTAACCTTATGGTGTCCCCATTAAGCATTGGATTTCCTATGATACTCTGAACAAGTTGCGCATACTCTTCTGGATAACCAAGGCGAGATGGGAACGGCACCATCTTTCCGAGTGAATCCCTGGCTTCAACTGGTAATGAATCGAACATCGGGGTGTGAAAGAGCCCCGGGGCTATGGTCATGACCCGCACTCCAAATGACGCGAATTCCCTTGCTATCGGCAAGGTCATCCCTACAATTCCACCCTTGGATGCAGAATAAGCAGCCTGACCGATTTGTCCATCAAAGGCTGCAACAGAAGCCGTGTTTACTATGACTCCGCGTTCACCTTCTATGTTTGGTTCATTTTCCATCATGCGCTCTGCAGCCAAACGGATCACATTAAATGAACCTATCAGATTGATGGAGATGACTTTGGAGAAGTCATCTAGTGAGTGTGGCCCTTTCCGGCTCAACACCTTCTGCGCAACACCAATCCCTGCACAATTCACCACAGTATTTATATAACCGAAAGCTCGGACGCCCTCTTCCAACGCCTGACGAACTTCCTCTTCTTTCGTGACATCCGTTCTTACAAATAGAACGGCATCTTGCAGTTCTTTCTTGAGGATGGCCCCTCTTCCTTCAGACAAATCAGCTATGACCGCTTTCCCACCTTTAGCAACGATATTCCTAACAGTTGCCTCTCCTAAACCTGATGCTCCACCTGTTACAAATGCTACAGAATGTTGAATGTTCATTACTCACTCTACCTCCAATTTATGTATTACTTTGTAGTGATGCAAAAAGTGTGCCATCGTTGTAAGAGGTTTTTGAGGCGGAATATGTACAGATTTTGGACACTTGTTTGAAATACAGAAAAAACAGAATAGAGACACATTCACATATCTGTGTCCCTTTCTAATCATTTTACATTCAATCTGACTTGTTCTCTCATTCTTGAAGGGTAATCCAGCTATGGAAAAATAGTCCGGTCGCTTCACTTTTCTGATCCCTTTAAATGCTCTATATGTTACCTCTTGAATGGCCTCAAGCAATTCAGGAGGTAACATATGGGAAACGCTATTCTGTACAGCTGCTCCTTATGTCCAGCTATGAGGATGAAAAATGCCTCTTCATCCCCTTTTTTCGCATTCTCCACCAACAACTTCTTCTCCAACGACCCCACACTCCTGAAAGCTCTTTTGTTGTTTTATATTCATTAGACCTACAGATAAGGCAAAAAGTTTTAACAAATTAAAAAAACACCTGCCTTTTTGAGTAACAGGTGAATTGTCTTTATTTATACTCAAGAAACATCTGCATTCCTTGTCCTTCCAAATACAGTTGAATATAAAAATCATAACGATTCTTCTTGTATTTAATCAGGAACCTCTTATCTCCTTCAGCTTCCACATTGTATATGTCATTTCCTAGATTCTCTACCTCAATAAGTTGGAGATTTTCATTAAATAGAAATTCTTTATTTTCAGGATTTGCTAGCCATTGATTTAAATTGTCCAGATTCTTTTTTTCTTGATAGATTTTATAAGGATATATTGATAAAAGTAACCCTAACCCCAGTATCCCTAATGCATTTATTAATTTTTTCATATTCTTCCCCTTTACTTTTTTGTATTGGACGCAAGGAGATAAACTAGGCTTCAGCCTTTCCGGTAGTAATTGCAGACTCACTGATTATTAATGCAAGCTTCAGCCGTCCCACCCATTCTTCGCCTTCTGACACTTCTCTAGTAACACTATTAGTTGCTTCCCAATATTCCAGACCTTCCACTTCTATGTAATGGATGGGTTGCTTCATTATCCTATACACAATCATTGGCCATTCCGCATCCGTCATATCACTTTTAGAATTGCTTGTTATTCTACTAGCACACTCTCTTGAAAAGGAGCTGGAGCCGGCTGTAATATCAACTTCTTTCCTTAACTCTAAGGAACATATCTTGTTTGTAATTCTTTCTGTTTCCACCCATTCTTCCGGATGTGTAAGGAAAGCTCTTTCCGTTCTGCCAAGTATGGTGTATGGATGTCCTGGTATCTTTCCAATGATTCCTCTTAACTCTTCTGGGTATCTGTCACACCAAGTTAACAGACGGTCAAGATCAATATAGTGGAAATAATCACATTTTCCGGATAGGCCGAATTTAACAGCCTCCCTTCTTGCATGGGCCGTCCCTTTTTTAGGGATTGTTTTAAAGTTGAGTGAGGGTTCTACTTTCAAAGCCTCTTCCCATTCCTTGCTCGATTGATTGCTTATTGTTAGATAGATTTCCTCATATAACTCTGTTATGTAAGTTATATGCTTGATAAATAGATTGATATATCTTCCATTTGGGTCGTGAGTGATCGTTATAAGTCCTAAATTATTCATGGTTATTCTCCATTTCTCATCTTTTAAAAACTGTTTTTGGATTTCCATCTAGTTATCTATTATTCGACTTTTCATCAATAAATCCTTGAAACTACACTTTAAATTTCTAATAATTATCTAAAATCTGTTAAAATAGATATTAGATAATTTGTAAAAGGAGTTTTTACTTATGGCCGAAAGATTAATGCTTATCACCCAAAATATAGACGACTCGTACCTCCAACAAATAAACGAACTTGCACCTGACTTTAAAGTTATTGCAGGAAGAGATAAAGAGAAATGGGAGCCATATGCGAAGGAGGCAGAGGTGATTGTTGGATGGAAAAATGAGTTGGAGAAGCTTTCATTGGATGGGGAATCTAAACTTCAGTGGCTGCAATCATGGAGCGCAGGGGTCAACAATATGCCGCTGAACAAATTTTCCGAAAGCGACATCATTTTAACGAGCGCGAATGGTGTTCACGCTTACCCTATTTCTGAAACCATTTTCGCATTAATGCTTGGTTTGACAAGAAAAATTCATACATATGTAAAACAACAACAGAAAAAGCACTGGCATCACGCCCATATGAATCTTGAATTACATGAAAAGACTATTGGCATAAATGGTGTGGGGGAGATTGGAAAAGAGACTGCAAGAATCGCGAAAGCTTTCCGTATGAACGTCATTGGTGTTCGGCACTCCGGTATACCGACTGAGAACGTCGATGAAATGTATACTCCGGATAAACTGCATGAAATCCTGCCATTATGCGATTATGTGGTAATCACGCTTCCTTTGACGGAAGACACCCAAGGAATGTTTGGATCAGAGGAATTTTATCTAATGAAGAAGTCCGCTTTCCTTATAAATATTGGCCGTGGAGAAGTGATCAAGGAAAAAGACCTTATTCTCGCTCTACAGGAGCAAGAAATTGCTGGTGCTGGACTTGATGTATTTATCCAAGAGCCTTTAGATGGGACCAACCCGTTATGGGGGATGGAAAATGTCATCGTTACCCCTCATACTTCAGGATCTACAGAACATTATACAAAACGTGTAATAGAGGATATTTTCATTCCGAACCTGAAAAAATATATGAAAGAAGATTATCAACTAACAAATTTAGTTGATTACGAGAAAGGTTACTAGAAGTAGTTTAGCATTCATTGGGCATAGGGTATAGAGGGATTGAATTGGGGGGAATTAATATGCATCGAAAAAGTAAACTACACAGCTTTTTATTGGATAAAGCGAAGATTCTTACCGAAGAATGGTACCAATCAATAGATAAGGCTAATACTAAAGGGGTGTACGCTTCCACAAACCCTGAAGTAATTAATACACTGAAAAAACAAAATTACGAATTCCATCTTCAATTATGTAAATTATTTATTGAGGACGAGGAAAAGTTTTTTAGGGATTTTGAAGAATGGATCCACTCTATTGCAAAAGATGAACAACATTTAAATACACCTATTCATCATACTCTGCGCGAATTCTTCCGGGTCCGTGGTCAATACCTTACCTTTATTTCTGAATTTGTAGAATTACACCAAGAAGAAAAAGAAAATGAATTGAAATGGAACCACATGATTACACTTGCGTTTGATAAAGTTGTGCTCAAGTTTGTCGAAGAGAATCAAAGATATTCAGAAGAGCGCTTGCAGGCCCAGCAAGATATGATCAAGGAATTAAGTTCACCTGTCATTGCACTTGATAATAATCGGGCACTTTTACCATTAGTGGGAGACATTGATACAGGTAGGGCCAGATTCATTCTGGAGAATACATTGGAACAGTGTGGCGAAAAAGGAATCAATCATTTGTATATTGATCTGTCGGGTGTTGTCATCATTGATACACTAGTTGCTGATCAGATCTTCAATCTAATAAAAGCCTTGAACCTGATCGGTGTCAAAACGACCCTTTCTGGTATCAGACCTGAAATTGCCCAGACCACAGTTCAATTGGGTATTTCTTTTAATGATATTTCCATCAAACCTACACTGGCAGGAGCATTAACTCTGCCACCTTCACATTGACCCAGCCTTGAAAAGGCGGGTTTTTGTTTTCCTTTCTATAAATATATTATCTCGTAATTTATAATATTGTGTTTAAATTCTCCTTATAACGAGAATTTAAACAGTATATATATCTAGTTTTCAGATTTTAAATGATATATGTAAAACTAAGAGGAGTTTCCTTCTTACTAAAAGGAGTGGAAAACATGGAGAAGGTACTGAATGAAATACTTTTAGAGTTAAAAGAAATAAAAGAAGCCCAACTGGCATTTCACAAGCAGCAGGAAGTTTTCAAACATGATTGTGAAGACCTTAAGAAGGATGTTACCCACTTAAAGGATGGACAACAGGAGAAAAATACATTAATTAAACATACGCTTACTCTTCAAATTGAAAATATGTTAGAAATAAGAAACTCGTTAAGATCATTGGAAAAAGAACATGATCATTCTGTGACTCCTAAATAAAGAATATTCAGTAGGAAACACTTCACCCTGTATGGGAGGAAGTGTTTTTCTAATACACCCCATGGGAGGAAAGCCTATTTTTCAAGGCATTTAATTCCCTGTATATGCGCAGGATTTCTTCTTTTTTCATCCTAACAAGTCCGCTGGATGATGGTGCCACAAAATCGATGGTCCCTTCCACCATTGATTTCTCTTGTCTTCCCCATTCCAATTCCCTGAGCCCGCTATATTCCTGATACACCCCTTTCCCGACAAAACAAACGATTTTAGGCTGAAAGAATTTGATTTTATTTTTCAACTCTACTCTTCCTTTTTGATATTCCTCTTTTGTAATATCCACTGCCCCAACCGTCGGCCGAGAAACGATATTAGTCAAACCGTATTTAAGCTCAGGTAACTTAAAATCCTCTGTCGGTGCATATTTCCTAGGAGTTATTCCCGCTTCAAAAAGGATGCTCCAAAACCTGTTAGTTGGATTTGCATAATGATGACCGGTTTCACCAGAACGGATACTCGGATTGAAACCTACAAAAAGAATATCCAGGTTATGTCCAATATGATCATGTATGGTTTCCATTTTGGCTCACCTCACTTTTCCCTTCTACCATTTTATCAACATTAATGAAAAAGACCAAACGGATTTGTTCCGTCCAGCCTTTTCATTTCTTTCTATATAAGACGGATAATTTTACATCTGCATGGAACTACACGACTATTTAAATCTTTTACAAGTGTTTGATTTTTAACTCTAGGTGAAAGATCCGATTTGTTTCAAGAAGTACGAATCCTTTTGCGGTAATAGGATGGAAATGAGCGAAGTTGCAGAGGTAACGCTTAGAAAAGCGGAAGTGGTCTTAGTAATACTTTAATGTTGGGTGGCATTTTCAGATCTTCTTGCGCTTGCTTTAAATAACGATACATTGCTTTACTACCAACCGAGTTTGCGGAATGAATCGTAATTCTATCCGCATACAGCTCGTTCTCCACCATTTTATGAACGAGCAGCAGACCATTTCGATGTTTGTTCAACAGATCGTGGTCCAAAGAGAGATGCTCAATTGCATGGCTCTCTAACAAGGTGAGGCATTGGTCTATGTCCTCTACGAGTATATAACCTTTAGGACATGTTCGACTATCATCAAGAAATACATTGATTTTCAAGATGACACCTCCAAATATTAGACTTGGCTATATTGTAACATATATCTGTTACTAATTTTTTCCTAGATGCTTTATACTTTATCACTAAACTCTTTCATGCCAGGCCATACAGTCATAAGTATAGGAATAATGTACCAATTTTTTAGCATTTCTTTTATCATAAAGGCAAGGTTTGTATGTAAGTAGAAGAGATTCTTCTACTCGGTTTATAGACAAAGTTATATATTCTTCAAGGTATGCTATAACCTTGTTAATCGTAGTAGAAGACGCGCAGACTTTTTCATCGTGCGATGTATCGCTATCGTCTTTACGGTTTTTTAAATTCAGGAAAATCGAATACCCATTTCATCCAAAAGGACTGCAGTCTATTTTGAAGCCTGTCATATTCGTGGTATTCTTTATTATATTGTTGTCTGAACGAATAAGGCACTTCCCCTTGGGCCTCTTTTTTTAGGTATTCCTCCTCCAGAATCTCCAGCTTTTCTATTTTAATTTGAATACTGTTGTAGCTCAATACCGAGAACACGCCATAGAACATCGCCAAAATGATTCCATACATTAACAAAAATTTTCTGAAGCTCCCCACACTGACTCTCCCCTTCGCTTTTCTACATAGTATGACGAAAAGCGGGAATGTGACAGGACTATTACAAAATAACCTTTCTGTAATAATATGGTTTGCAACTTTATTAGGATGTGGATAGAATGATTGTAAATGACTGTGTTGGAGGGTTATTGCTTAGATGGGAATTTTTATTGATATTTTAATTGTTGTTGTTTTTTCTCTGATCTTTTTCGGGGTATATAAATACGTGATGAAGACAATAAGAAAGTATTGAAAAACCGCTCGGGGTTTAAATTCCGGGCGGTTTTTTGGATATGTAAAATTTCAATTTTAAATTTCGGCTTTTCCCTTCCTTTTAAGATTGTATTTTTTCGCGAATAAAAAAAGGAAGATACAATAGGAAAAAGATGAACAGAACTACTAATTCAAGAGATAAAATATACCAAGGATATGGACCTAAAAAGTCAATCAGGCTTGCATTGGTAGGCTTTTGAGCGAGGAACATGTAGTTTCCTCCCGTAAATCTATTAACAAAAAACACCAAGAAAGCTAAGATATTCAAAGCAGCAAATGCTTTCCAAACGGACTTGAACTTATTATGGAACTTTTCAACCCACAGCATATAAAATACAGCCAGAATAATGGATATGTGAGCAATGAAAAAGTGAAGGAAACGGAAATGGGGAAAGTCATAAAATAATTCCGGAGTTAGCAATGCCTGTAACGCACCTCCAACACCAAGAAAGTACACCACTTCAAACACCCATTTTTGCATTGTCGCAAGCATCCACACACAAAGATATAGACTTATAGAACATAATTGAAACGGTAATGTGTAACGGATATCCCACATGTTTGTGGAAAAGTACCAATAATTCAACCAAATCTCCGAGCCAGCCAGGCCCAAGAAGATTAACCACCTGCCCCCCAACTTCATCCATGCTTTATTCCTGAGTAGAAAGAGGATAAGAGAGAGTGCTAAAGTTACGCATAAACTTACTAAATGGGAAGCTGAAAAAAGGAGCGATCCTTCCATAAACGCTTCCGGATCGGTAAAAGGACTAAACATTTGCACAGCACCTCCTTTAAAAATCTATATACCAGGACATGGATTTGCTAATTCAATGTAATCTTGACTCCATTTTGTTCTACATGTAGTTTCACTTTCCCTCCTATCGGAAAGGTGAACATTGGACTTGTATGACCGAAATCTGCATTCGCCACAACTGGAATATGGGAAAGCTCCCTCTTTGTTTGAATGATGGTTTGAATAAGCTCATTTGATACATTGGATACTTTCTCAAAACGGCCTATTACAATTCCCTTCACATCAGTGAAGCCTGGTTGGTGAATAAGTGATTGAAGGTCACGATCAAAAGTTTTCGGGCTTGTTAATTTATCATCCTCTAAAAATAGAATGGAATCTTCCAAGCTAGGCATAAATTCGGTTCCTTGCAGAAGGTTCAAAGTACAAAGATTTCCACCGATTGCTGTACCTTCACATGCTCCTTCATTTATAACAAGATAGCCCTCATTAGGATAAAACTTTCTACTTTCCTGATCCATGTACCAAGCATCATTGCTCCATTCATGGGATGGGTGAATTTCTATCGTGGTACCTTCATCCATGAATAACTTCTTAAAATAATCCAGCGAATATTCAAACCCCTTTTCCATACCAAATGAGGAGAAATGGATACCTGAATACGTGACTAGCCCGCTTTTGGCATATATAGCATTACTCAATGCGGTAATATCGGAATAACCACAGAAAATCTTTGGGTTGTTCCTAATAAGGTCATAGTCAATATAGGATAATAGTTGATTTGCCTGGTATCCCCCGATTGAAGTCAGTATCGCCTTTACCTTTTCATCCTTGAATGCCTCATGCATATCTTCGATACGGGATTCGATGGATGAGGTCAGTAAACTATTTGTTTCATTGATATGCTTTCCAAATGTTACGTTAAGACCCATTTGTTCTAACCTCTGTGTGGATAGATCTATATTTTCCTGGGAAAGGATAGAATGAGAAGTGGACGGTGCAATCACCCTCACCTCATCCCCCTGCCTAAGCTTAGCTGGTACTATCACTCACTTCACCCTCCTACAAAAACTATTTTCTACCATTCTACCAAACACCCCCACAAAACTGCTATAACTTTCCAAAAACAAGAAGAAAATAAGGAAGTTTTACTAGGATATGAATATTTATGCAGAAAATGAATAAAAGGGGTCAGACCCCTTTTTTCACTCTTCACAAAATAGTAAGAATTTGCAGGTTGAGAAACCTGGTATGGTTTGTGTATACTTGATATTGCAAGTTTTTTTATTGTGTTATTCGGGTATTGATTGTTGATTTGAAATATGCAAGATAAGTGAGGACTATTATGTATTATAAAACGCTTACTCATTCTACATCGAAAGAGTGGATTGTGCTGTTTCATGGATTTGGGGGAAACTCTTCCATTTTTTATAAACAGCTTAAAGCATTCCGCGCTGAATATAATATTCTATTATTAGATCTGCCTGGTCACGGAAAGTCCCCTTACCCTAAAGGTGTTGATCTTTTTGAATATTCCTCTGAGCAGACGATTGGTATTATGAACAAACTGAAAATTGAATCCGCTCACTTTGTTGGCATTTCACTTGGAACCATAATCATGCAGGAAATTGCGCTCCGTAAGCCTTCTGTCATTAAGTCCATGGTACTTGGCGGCGCAACTCCCAAGCTGAAAAAATGGGGGGAGTTTCTTTGCCGACTGTCCGTTTTCTATCCACTGAGAAAAATACTGCCACATATGGTACCTTATCGCATCTTTGCACGCGTACTACTACCTAAGAAAAATCACTCAGATTCTAGAAAAGCTTTCATTAAAGAGGCTTATAAACTTTCCAAAGAAACCTACTTAAGCTGGGTGCTCTCTGGTTTGAACGGTTATACCACTTACGATCGATTAAAATCAATAAAGAATAAAATTCCAAAGCTATACATTTCCGGTTCTGAAGACCATATGTTTCTAAGCAATACGAGCGAATATGTCAAACAGGAAGAGAATTCTACATTAGAAGTAATTGAAAAATGTGGGCATGTTTGCAACATCGAAGAAAGTGACATTTTCAATGATCTTGCAGTCTCTTTCATGAAACGAGTCGATAAAATTAGAATTACCGCTTAAAAAGCTAGAGGGTAACTCCCCTTTGGCTTTTTAAGTTATTCGTTGGTTATATCCATTATTGAATATAAAAATATAAACACTAGTAAACAAGAAAAAACCACAAGGCATCACACTCACACCTTGTGGCTTCCTTCCTTATTTCTTCTTCCCACCGCGTACTCCAGAGGTGATTTTCTTCCACTTCTCTTTTTCTGCAAGTTGAGCACGTTTATCATTTTTTCTTTCCAAGAATGCAAGTTCTCGCTGCAATTTTACATAACTTTGGTATCTAGAAGCTTCCAACGTACCTTCCTCAATCGCCCCTTGAACTGCACACTTAGGTTCATTGGCATGCTTACAATCTCTGAAATAACATTTCTCTGCAAGCTCTTCGATATCCTGGAAACTATGACTGATCGCGCCATCCGCTTCCCATAATTGAAGCTCCCTCATACCAGGAGTATCCAGCACAAGACCACCAGTAGGCAACATATACAACTCCCGATATGTCGTAGTATGTTTCCCTTTATCATCATCACTACGAACTTCTTGAATAAGTTGCTTCTCTTCACCAAGCAGATAATTCGTCAACGTGGATTTCCCCGCTCCTGATGAACCAAGTAATGCCACTGTTTTTCCTTCAGCAAAGTATGAGGCCAGTTCCTCTAATCCCGTCTCTTCCTTCACACTTACCGCATGAATTGGAACACCAAAAGCAACTGCTTCCATCTCGGCGATTTTTACAGGAACGTCTTCACACAAATCCGATTTCGTCAGTACAACCACCGGATTCGAACCACTTTCCCATGCCATCACTAGATATCTCTCCAAACGTCTTGGGTTAAAATCATAGTTTAAGGATTGCACAAGAAAAATGGTATCCACATTTGCTGCCACGATCTGTTCTTCAGTCACTAGACCAGCCGCTTTTCTTGAGAATTTACTAAATCTAGGTAACAAAGCATGAATGGTTGCTTTGCCTTCTTCCTTACGTTCACTTAAAACAACCCAATCCCCAACAGCCGGGTAATCCTCTCGTGATGTTGCTTCAAACCGGTATTTCCCTGATACTTCCGCTAGGCACTCACCTAAGTCCGTTTCTACTCTATACAACCTTTTATGCTCCAGCATCACCCTACCCACTGTATATCCTTGCTCTTCATATTCAACAAATGCATTATTTAAAAATTCATTCCAACCTAATTGATTTCTTTTCAATGTGTTTTCCTCCTAATGGAAAGTAGATATTTTTTGACAAAACAAAAAGACCGTTCGCACGGTCTTTTGCATTAACATTTATAAACCATGAGACGTTACGACACAGCCCCATGGAAATCTAAATTCTCATCAGAAAGATAACAGATTCGTTTAACGATTTCTATGCAAGGGCTGTGCTTCATTATTTAATTGATTGGCATTTGCGACAATTAACTTTTTCATAAAACATCCCTCGCTTCCATTCGTTTTTTATTACATTGATAATAATATGGTATTTTTATCTAAAAGTAAATAGGCTATCTGAATTTTCTTAATGCTATTTTCGAAAACTTTGTTGCTTTTACGTACTTTTAATCCACCGTTATATGCCTTACTGTCGAGCTCTTTTCCCTCCAATACTAAATATGCTACGTGCCTATTTAGAGAGTAAGTAAGCAATGAAAAGTCCAATTGCCGACTTTTTCTGTAAAAAGTCCAATTGCCGACTTTTTACTAGCAAAGAGCAACAATCTTTGAGAAAAGAGCGTTCTTAAAAGGAGTTAATTCGCTTCCACTTGGGCCAATCTTTTCTTTTGTTTCGATTGCCATGTAAAAGATACAAGGATTGTTACACTTAAAACTAATAGTCCTAGAACAAAAGGATAAATGATATTAACGTCATAAAGTATCCCTGCAAGCGTCGGACCTAATACATTTCCAATACTCATATATGCATTGTTCATTCCCATAGCAAATCCTTGCTCATTACCTGCCAGTTTAGAAATCAGTGTATTGATGACAGGCCTTAAGATAGAGGTTGCCAAGAAGATAATTAAGGTGATTCCAAAGAAAACACCATAGCTTGAAGCAAATAACGAAACCAAAAATCCGATCGCAGCCACGCATAGGAAGATATTCAATACATTGCCTTCCCCAATGGCGCGCACAATTCGATCTACTACAAAGAGCTGCACGATTACACTGATTATACCAGTAGCTGTAATCATTACGGCAATCTCTTGAGGGGTTGCTCCAAACTGATTATCAATGAATAATCCCAGGACAGACTCATAAGCCATCAATCCAAAACTCATCACAAGCGTGATTATAAGAGGTATAAAATAAGGTTTGTTAACCGATAGTGCCAGCTTTTTGAGCATCGGCTCCGGATTTTCTTCCTGTGCCAACACTGTCTCCTTCTCCCTGCTTTCTTTTAACACAAGGATGGAGAAAATAGTTGCCACAAGCGAAATCAAAGCGGATACCAATAACGGAGTTTTTAATCCGAAGTCAGCTAAAAAACCGCCAATTCCAGGCCCAATTACAATACCCAATGACATGGCAGCGGAAATGTAACTGTTTCCCTTTGCACGCTGTTCCATCGTGGTGATATCCGCCACATAAGCAAAAAGGGCAGGGATTAAAAGCGCTGCTCCTATACCACCAATAACACGGGAAAAGTAAAGCATCCATACAGAATCAAATCCATAAAATACAAACATGGACAAGGTCAAACCAGCTAATCCGAGAATAATCATAATACGTCGTCCATATTGATCGGCCCATTTTCCAGCCAATGGTGACATGACAAACTGTGCACCGGCAAATATGGCAATCATTAACCCAGCAGCCAACCCGCCTTCCCCGATGGAATCCAGATATGCTGGGAGAATAGGTATGATTATGCCGAAACTACCTACTGCAATAAACATATTTATCATTAGGATAATCATTTTCTTACGTTGTTCAGGTGCCATTATATCACTTCTTCCTGTTATTTATTTCGTGCCGCTTACTAAATCAACTTTAGTATTTTATGACTTTTAGAGTCCGGTGTCAATGGAAGAAGCTTTATAAAGTTTGGCTGTATCTTTTAGATTGTTGGGACTGGCTAATATAAGTTTGTTTTTTTTTGCAGTCACCCGCTTATCCTAAGAGCGTTGCTTGAACCCGTCACAACGCAACACTCGGTTTCTATCTCAAGTCTATAGATACCTCCCGCTCAAGGGGAGCGAGTTTCCACTTAAATCCATAATTGTATAATTATTTCCAACATCAAACTTTGAGGAAACAGCAAAGTTTAAACCGGGAACATCTAATAAAAGATGCTCCCGGCTTAAAAACAACAATTAAGATTACTCCACTTCTTCCTTTTTGGTTTCATCCATTGGTTTCACTGGCTGCTCTGGCACCCTGTGCTCTCTCGGATTCCCAATAGGCTTACCAATAACTATCACTTGAAGCGTGTCACTCCACTCAGACAATCCACCTTCATTTTCTGCTTGTGCGACCAGGAAAGTGCTACCATTTTTCAATGGTAACTCTGCACTAAATGTGCCTTCCTTTGATGCATCCACAGAAGCAATTATAGTTTTCTCCCCATCTTTCTCTTGATAAATATGGACAGTTGATAACGGTTCAGCAATCCCCTTGACCAGTACAGGTTTATCACCGGTTTGGATTCTCTTCTCTTCCCATTCCGGCGCCCCCGGCGGCTCCACAGACTCTTCTTCTCTTTCCGCTTCCATTGCAAAGCGCAGTGCCTGGACATAAACTTGTTTCCCATCTTCTGTCCACCCTTTATCAGGTCCTATCATATTCGTTGCAGCGAAACTAGATAACAATAGATGCATGTGTTTTTTACCTTTAAATTCATAGGCAATGGCGGTACCATTGTCTTCACCATTCACATACATATTACTAAGCTTCTCACCCGGATATTCCTTAAACGTGGCATAAGGACTTTGTTCAACATGAATGTCGATCAAGCCGGCCTCATCCGGTTCAATACCATTATAAATTGGATGGCCCTCTTGAACCTTCAGACTTACTGCACTCTCCTTGTACCCCTGTTGATCTAATACCGGATAACCGGAAATTTTCGAATACAGAGGTATGGATCCATCTCCCCAAGTGCCTGCAAACACAAGACTAACTTCAAATTCTTCCGATTTCTCTAGCAAAGCATTCATTTGTGCTTCTGTCCCCTTAGATGTATTAACTACCACTAACTTGTAATGTTCTATTTCGTCCACTATTGTCCAATCTCTTGCTTCTGCATACAATCCTTCTCCATTCAAGAAGTTGGTTAGCGATTCGTTCCAATCTCCTAACACTGCTACCTCGATAGCAGATAGCACTAAAGTAATAGCTGTATCGTCTCCTTCAAGAAGTACCTTTTCTGTTGAATTCATATAGCCTGCCAAGGTTACCGTCACTACATATTCCCCATCCAATAGGTCAGTAAAGACTGCGGCTCCCTCTTCATTTGTCATCAATTCGTCTTCTAAGTCTGAAAAATCTGAGGATGTTAACTTTACTTTCGCTCCTTTGATTGCCTCTCCTTCTTGATTAGTTACTTCCACAGAAATAGAGGAACCTTCTATTTTTTCAAGCTCAAAGTCTGCAACAATTTCTTCTCCCAGCTCAGATAACTGGATCTCTTGTATTTGCTCCAGATAACCCCTGGCACTTGCCTTTATCTCATAGGTGCCAGTACCAACTCCGAGTTTATATTGCCCGGAACTATTGGTTGTGGTTTCCATTCCCAACGAATCAATGACAACTTTTGCATTCGGGATAGCTTCACCATCAGCAGAGCGTACTGTTCCTGTCACCTCTCCAAGACTTGCTGAGATTGCCCAATCTACTGCATTGAAGTACAATTCTTTAGCATCCTCTGTCCATTTTAAATCAGGATGACCATACGTTCCTGCATGAAGTCCGGACAACAATACATGTACAGAGTTTGCGGTTCGGTATTCGTAGCCGATCCCGCTACCTAGCAGCCCTCTTTCAGGGTGATGCAGTGTCCCGATGGTTGTACCGCTGTATCCCTCATACACAGCATACTGAACGCTGTTGGTTCCATTTTGCAAAATGCTAATCCTATCAGACGTAAAGCCATCAAAGATTGGGTGATTTTGATCTACCGCTACCTGTACTTCCCCAGGCACATAGTTTTGTCCCACAGACTCTGGATTTCTGAAAACCGACGATAGTTCCCGAACGGTCCCATTGCTCATCTGTGAAGGAAAAATCATGCTGACCTGATTAGCGTCCGCCAATTCAATAAAGGATCTGAATTGTTCATTGTTCATACTTGAATGCTTGTCATTGAAGATTATTAACGCATAATCCGAAATATTATCAATTAAATTGTTCATCGAAGAGTTTAAATGCAATTCTGTATCATAGCCTCTTTGTTCCAATAAGCTCACTATTCTTCCGCCATTTACTGCCGTCCCAACGACCCCGATTTTTTCAGATTCATCTAAATGGAAGGTAAGCTCGTTGACTCCATCCTCTTCCACAACAACATTGTTTTGTAGGGCAGGTGCAAAGCCTGGAGCAGTCACCCTTACACTGTAAGATCCAACTGGTACAACCGCTTCAAAAACACCCTCCGAATCTGTTATCCCCGATACAGGTGTTTCCAAAATAGTTATTGTCGCTCCCTCCACAACAGCTCCTGACTGTCCATCCTTCACGATAGTTTTGATTACTCCGGATTGGTCCGTCATTATTTCAAAGGTTTCTTCCAACTTTCCACCATTTTCAATTACAATCGGAAACTCTTGTGCAAGATGACCAAAAGCCTCCACCTTCATGGTGTAAGATCCTGCAGGTAGCCCAAGGTAAAACTCTCCCTGCTGATTGGTGGATATAGTCTTACCTGTTTCTAAGACAGTTACAGTTGCTTGAACCTCCATTTCTTTTTCATTGACTATCTTGCCATTCAATTCACCTACTAATGATTCACGATTATCCAAGATCCATGTTAAGGTGTTGTTAAAAATACGTTCTCGATGTTCATCAAAATATTGCGGCAGACCTGGGTGATATGGGTGACCAAATGTGAAATTTGCCAATAATACTTCCACTGAATGGTTGGTTCTCCCTTTGTACCCAATCATTTCTCCAATTCTATCCCCCGATGCTGTAGTCAGTTTAGCGATGGTTTCTCCATCGTACTCATCAAAGGCGTAAAAATAGTTGGAGCCGTTGGATACAGGGAATAATTCATTCATAGGTACCCCTGCCACTATTGGATGCTCCTCGTAAACCAATCCTTGAATCCCTGCTTGACTTCCTCCAATTGCAACACCAGGATTACTGTCATAGGTGTTCATGAATCGGATGCCACCTCTTCCTGCATGTTGCCCCGTCCATATAACAGACGTTTCTGTGCTATCCAAGACCTCTTGAAATGCTTTAAATTCAGCAGCTGTCGGAATTTTATTATTATCATAGTCAGAGTTTGCAATGACCAAATCCACATCTTCTATCATATCTAAATCTGAATAATCCATATCAACAACGTTATATCCCTTTTCCTCTAGATACTGTTTCATCGTTACCGCTCCTGAAGAAGTCGAGTCGACAATAATACCAATTGTAGGAGAAGGTTTTAAGGAAATGTTTACATTCATCTCTCCATTTTCCTCTACCACCACACTCACTTCTTTATTAACAAAGCCTTCTTTCGTCAAAAGAAGTTGATAGGTGCCTGGCATTATCTTATTTATACGGAAGGAACCTTGGGTGTTGGTTATTGCCTCTCGAGGAACATTAAGGGCATCCACTTGAACGCCTTCCAGCGCATTCCCATTCGACTCATTCTCCACCACTCCGCTAATTGTCCCTACTC
Source organism: Sutcliffiella sp. FSL R7-0096 (assembly GCF_038595065.1). NCBI lineage: Bacteria > Bacillati > Bacillota > Bacilli > Caryophanales > Bacillaceae > Sutcliffiella > Sutcliffiella sp. FSL R7-0096. The sequence goes on along the minus strand of NZ_CP152003.1, from coordinate 1,804,463 downwards.
TATCGTCCACTTGGAGGGAAAGTGCAAGTGGTTCACTGCTTGAATCTACTCTTACTGATTTACTCAAGGATTCATAGCCGAATGCTTCTATTGTGATGTCATAATCTCCATCAACCATGGCAATACTGAATGCTCCAGTTTCTGGATCTGTTTCAGCTGAGAAAGCTTCTCCTTCTACCGAAACTGTCCCTTTTATTGGTTCTCCCTCTTCATCCATCAATGTTCCGAATATGGTTTGAAATTCTGCATAGGCTGCCCAAAGTACGGCATTCACCAAGAAATCCTTTCCTTGCGGTGTATAGTGATCCTTATGTCTGAATGTACCAAATCCATGACCACTTACCAGTAGCTCAATATTTCCTGATGTTCTTGGTTTAAAGGCAACCGCGGGTCCGTGTACGCTATCATTTCCTTCGTGTTTAATGGAAGCGAGGGTGTAGCCGGTATACCCATCAAACGTTGCAATCCTTCCACCAGAGGGTATCGTCATTTCGAGAAAATCGCCATTTTCCGCACCTTTGAATAGGGGGTGATTTTCCATTACCACATATCCTGCCGACTTGGTTGTATCTGTTATGGTCCTTCTAGAAGTTGGATCCTCACGCAAAGCTACGAGCCGCGCAATGGCAGCAGTACTCCCGTTGTTGTCACCAAAAATAACACTTGTTCCTGCCTGATCCGCTTGTTTCATTAAAGAATTGAATAGAGTTAACGGTAAGTCAGAGTTAGATGCTTCATTAATAAATAAAACATCATAATTTTTGATTTCTTCCATTACATTCGTAAAAGTAAGCGGAGTGACAGGTATTCCGGCATCTCCCATTAACGATTGAAAATTGCGTGAGCTAAAACTGTAATCTTTTAGAACCGCAACCCTGGGTGTCGCAAAAAGTTCCACATTTACATCACCTTGAACTCTGCCGACTTCCATTCTTTGGGTTGATTTTATATAACCTTCTTTTTCAACCTGAAGGGTATATGTTCCATATTCCAATCCTGTAAATTCAAATCTTCCATTAGCGGAAGTCTCCCTTTCTACTACCACTTCGTCGTCTTTAACCATTTTCACAACCGCTTCCGCTATCGGTTGTTTGCTCATTCCGTCTGTTATGACACCCGACACTTTATCACCATTAGAAGATGTCAGAACAACTTGGATTTCTAGAGGGTTTCCATGTTCAATGACGACTTGTTCTGTTTGGGTGGCAAATCCACTTGCCCTGACCTCAATCGTGAATTCCCCTTCATCGTGGAACAATTCGAAAGCTTCTTGTTCCCCCTCCGTCTTCGTGGAGATATTGGTTTCCACAATTCCCACTTCTGCTTTTACAGGGTTTCCATCAAGGTCGACAACCGTGCCCGTCACTTTGCCAAATTCCGCATCATGCAAATAACGCAAACCATTGAAAAGTATAGCCTGCATATCTGGAAGCCAACCTTGCAGCGGAGAAATCCATGGTGATGCCCCGTGATTAGCCAGTAACAGATGGGCGGCATTTTCCGAAACAGCCTTATAAGATATCCCCGTTCCTTTCGTTCCTTGCGTGGTACTTCCGATGCTTGCAAGATGGCGCCCTGAGTGCTGGTTGAACCAAGCGAAATCTCCTGTTCTTGTAAATAAGGTAATTCTATCGCCTTTGCTAAACCCGTTCAGTATTGGATGCTCTTCATCCACCTGTAAACGAACTTGCCCCATACCGTTATAGTGGGCAATCTCCTTTGGATCCAGATTATACTCTGTAAGCTGACGGATGGACCCGTAGCCTGACCCCCAAGAATCGGCAAACACCAGGTTCACTTCATGTTGTTCCGCTTTATCCACCAATTCATTGAACAATATAGCATCCGGTCTCCATCCGCCGGTACCATATGCCCCATTCAGATAGATGGTTTTATAACGATCAATATCATCGACAATATCCCAGTCTCTTTCTTCCGCAAAAAATCCGTTTGAGTTTAATAGGGAGGTGACTTCCCCTTCCCAATCATTTAATACCGCTATATCAAATGGCTGCATATTTACTTCAATCGAATTTACTGAGTCCGGCTCAATTGTTATCGTATCCGTCCATTCTTTAAAACCGTTCAACTTAAGTTCAACCTCATAACTGCCTTCATATATCCCATCAAATTGCAAATAACCGTTATCGTCGGTAGTACTTGTCAAAGGAGTATCTTTTACTACCACTTCCACCCCGCTGAGATTTTCACCTGTTCGTTCATCTTTAACGGATAGCTCCAAACCGCCTGATTCGGCTTCAGATAGAGTAAAATTCTTGACCTGTTTGTAGCCTGAAACGAATGTAACTTTTTCTGTGATTTGTTTTTTCCATAATAACTTACCTTTAATGTGAATTCTCCAGGTTGATGCTTAAAACTGTAACTGCCATCATTGAAAATATCTCCTTCTTCCTCGGTTTCCAATACAGAGATTTTCGCTGAAAGCCCTTCTCCGTTCTCACCCAAAATGTCCCCTTCTAATGTCCCCGGGGACTGAAAGCTAACAATCCCATTGCGATGCGGTACCACGACATTTCCAGGAAGTATGAGGCTTCCGGATGTACTATAGTCGGGTAAGGAGAAGTCTTTCAATACTGAACCTGAATACACATCAAGTGCCTGCAACATCCCGCTTGTCCCAGAGAATAAAAGTACACCGTTTGCACTTACAGCTCCATTATGAAGCGCAGTTCCGACACTACGATTGCTCCAGACTTCTTCGCCGGTGGTTTTATTAAATGCACGCAAGATCGACATAGAGGACGACCCCACCATTACCAGATTTTCATAAATGATAGGAGAACCAGCCTGGGAATCCCCAACTCCTGCCACTTGCCACACTATTTCACCTGTATTCCCATTTATCGCAAGGAGAGATCCTGCACCATTGCCAAAGTTGGAGGTTTGTACATAAACAGTCCCCTCATGATAGACGGGTCTTGACGCGAAGCCTTCCTGTGAGATCTGCTTACTCCAAACTTCTGCTCCATCTGTAATCTGCAACGCTCTTATTGTACGGTTTTCATAAGAACCTATATATACAAGCTGATCCCCTATCGCACCGCCAAAGAAGGAAGAACCTCCGAGCGATGAAGACCATAATTCCTTACCATCTCTTGCATCCAACGCATACACACTTGCGTTATCTGTCAGCCCTGAACTGACAATAAGTGTCCCATCTTTATAGAGAGGAGATTCATAGATTGCCGGCTGACCAATGGATTTACTCCATTTAATATTTCCATTTAATATATTTAAAGCATAAATTGTTCCATCCTGTCCTCCTGAAAGATAGACAGTCTCATCCACAATTGTTGGAGTTGATCGATTGCTGCTACCAAGCCGTATACTCCAGATCTCATCTCCGCTTCTTGCATCCAATGCCGTCACCCATCCCCTGTCTGTGGTGAATACTACATATTTCTTTGAGGCGGATGGACTTGCAAAAAGAATCTGCCCTTTTGTACCATTCAAATATTCCCATTGCTGGCTCAATTCATTACTATCAATGGCATTTGCTGACACTGCATTTCTATCATGACGGCTGTTGGCGGTGGTCCACTCACGAGAGTAGGTCGACGAATACGACTCCACTTCGATTGTCAGTTCCAATTTGCCTGTAACTTCTATTTGTTTGCTGACTCCTTTAAAGCCTTCACCAGTGACAACAAGTTCATACTCTCCTTCTGGTATATTGCTAAGCTTGAAGTTCCCAGATGCATCCCCCCTGGTGTTGATGGGGGTCCCTTTTAGTGAGATATAGGGATGTGCTGCTTCGGCCTGTGTCTCTTTATCTACCACTTTTCCTTTTAATTCATATCGATCAGATGACTCTAAGCTCCAGGAAACGGAGGTCGATTCTCCTTTTTTGATGACGACTTCCACTTCAAACGGCTTATAACCAAATGCCTTAACAATGACTTTATGTTTTCCTTCTCTTACAGATAATTCAAATGGGCCTTCCGCAACTTCCACACTGATTTCTTGTGTAGGAATCTCAATTTTGATTGGCACATCGTTTCCATCCTCAGTCTGGACAGTACCTTTTAGCTGGCCTGCATAAGCAGTTTCTGTAACAGCCTGGTAGATGTTAATGATACCTTCCCCATAAAGGTCATTAGGCAAAGTGCCCATATGCTGTTCCTGTCTTGCGGTGTCAGCAAGGAGGTCTTTCATATCCTGGATGGATAGATTCGGATTTGCTTGTAACAAAAGAGCTATCGCTCCGGCAACATGAGGTGTTGCCATGGAAGTTCCGCTTATCGTATTGTACTTCCCTTGGCCTCTTACTCCTGGCCAAGCTGAATAAACTTGATGTCCGGGAGCAGTCACGTTCGGCTTTAAAAGCCGTTGTTGATTCCCCTCCTCATCTATCCAATATACTGGGCCCCGACTTGAGAATGATGCAACTTGATCGTTGCTATCCGTAGCTCCGATTGTAAATGACTCTGGAAAACTTCCCGGTGAACCAACTGTTTGTGCCCCTGGCCCCTCATTTCCAGCAGCGAAAAGAGGGAAAATCCCCGCTGCCACCCATGCCTGAACATCTTCATAGAACTCCTTATTAAAAGTATTGGGATTCCCCCAAGAGTTGTTTACGATATGAGGGGCTTTGGATGGGTCCCCCCCAGGAGCCATAAACCATTCGAATGCACGATGTATACCGGAAATGGTAGCAGACCCACCATCAGTAAATATTTTTGCAGCGATCCATTCTGCCTCAGGTGCCACCCCGATCGGTTCACCATCCCCTCCGCCGACTGCCGTACCGGCAACATGCGTACCATGTCCATAACCATCTTGAGGTGTGCTGTAATTCTGTCCGGAAACATCGATCCAAGAATATTGGTGGTTTCCATCCCTCCCACGATAGTTATGAGCGAGTGCTTCGTGTGTACCATCCACACCTGAGTCCATGATTCCAATGACAATTCCTTCCCCTTTTAGGCCATACTCCCCCCAAACATTTGTAGCTTTTATTTTTTCAAGTCCCCATTCAGGAAGTCTTGGCTTCGTGCCTTCCGTCGTGATTTCTGGAGCTTCAATAACCCGGTCTAATGTAATTCTATCAACATCTTGTTGACTTTTTAGTTCTTCCAAGCCATCCTTGTCCACAGTCAAGGTTAGCCCGTTAATAATCCAAAGTGACTCAACATTTGATGCCATCCCCTTTTTCTCAAGGGTTGAAATGGACGATATAATACCTTTTTGATTTTCACTTGCATGCTTTTGAAGATTATCTGTCACCAACTTCACACGGTCTTCATGCGACATTTTACCAGTTGCATTCATCATAGCCTTTTTAGGCTCTGCCTTGTCCTTCAGACGTACAATAATATCCACTGTTTTCTTTTCTTTCAATTCTTCCACGATTGCCGTTTCAACTTTTTCTATATCTGTAATATCTCCTACCTCATTTTCTTGGAGTAAACTTGGTGGGTCCCATTCAAGACCCAAAAGGACATTCAATAGCTCCCCTCTTTCCAGTTCTATATCCTCCACTTTATTCATTTGTTCCTGGTATTCCATTTCCCTCTCTTTTTCCAGTTCAATATCTTGACTTTGACTATCATTTACATTTTCATCATTTGCTGAAGCAACATATGGCAACACACTATTAGACAATAAAATTAAAATAAACAGAATCGGAACAAAGCGTTTCCAATCCCCTATCTTCCCTTTTTTCCCCCTTTTCATCCCTACACCCCCATCGTATGATTCGTTATACTAAATACACGAAAAATCGACTTATACCTGTTAATCATTTTACTTTTTTTACATTTTCGACTAATTTGATTAATTAGCCCCAAAGTTGCTGTCGAATCAATCTATCAATCTACTCAAAGTAAAATGTCGAAATCCCCCCGCTAGGTAGTTAGTAGTTAATTAGAAACCTCCTACCCTTCTCCTTGAAATATGTTACAATTGCTTTATTCAAATAAAGGAGTCTTTAGATATGCGAAATAAACCTATATTCGGATTAATGGAAGCTTATGTCATCGGCGGTCTAGGTGGATATGTATTTTACCTCGGTAACCTACCTCTGCCATGGGTTCTAGGGGCATTAACTTCCATCCTGCTGTATCAAGGTATTTTCAAGCGTCAGGTTTATTGTCCAGACCCCTTGAAACAGAGTGGATTTTTAATTCTTGGCTTATTTTTTGGACTTTATTTCACAAAAGATACATTATTGACGGTGGCACCATACATATTTCCTTATGTGCTATCAACCATCGCATTGATTGCTGTAAGCATCATTAATAGCGTGCTTGTTACAAAATGGATATCTGTTGACAAGATTACAAGTGTGTTCGGTTCCATACCAGGTGGATTGTCGGAGATGGTGATTGCAAGTGAATCGTTAAACGCGAAGAGTTCCTTAGTGGTAATTTTCCAGACTGTTCGTTTGTTGACCGTTCTGTTCATGGTTCCATTTGTAGTACTTCATATTTTTTCAGTGAGTGGATCTGGCCCTGCTTCTGCTACTTCCATCGGCAGTGCCTACGAATTTGGTGGCTGGCAGTATGTATGGTTCATTCCTGCAGCAGTTGCAGGAATCTTCCTAAGAAATAAAATCCCAGCAGGCATTGTCATCGTACCACTGGCGCTAACTGCATTCTTTAATATTAGTCTAGTAGAGATGGCGACTCTTCCTCCCTTATTATTGATAGCAGCACAAATAACAGTTGGCATAGGGATGGGAAAAGGGATATCATTTGGGGATTTGAAACTTGGAGGCAAATATTGCTTTGTTTATTTTGGCTTGACCATCACGTTAATCCTGGTTTCCTTTGGACTTGGGATGATTTTGGCAGCTATGACCAGCTTAAATTTGCCGACTGCCATCTTGAGTGTCGCACCAGGGGGACTGATTGAAATGGTGCTTACAGCAACTTCGGTTGGAGGGGATCCAGCAGTCGTGAGCTCACTCCAATTAGTGAGGCTTTTATTTATCATTATTGTTGTTCCACCCTTACTGAAATGGTATTTTGGGAGAAATCTAGAATCCAGAAATGCTTGAGCCGATTTCAGAAAAAGGATTATTGGTTGGTGAGATAGAATATCTATTATAGTTTATTAAATCTTGGAGGCCTACATATGAAAATATTAGTGATTGGTGGTACACGGTTTTTAGGCAGGTTCATTGTAGAAGAGGCGTTAGTTCAAGGACATGAAGTGACCTTGTTCAATCGTGGCAATCATCCAGATTTGTTCCCACAAGTGGAATGTATTGTAGGAGACCGCAACAAAGATCTTTCTCTTCTCGAAACAGGTAAATGGGATGTAGCAATTGATACTTGCGGTTTTACCCCAAAAGCCTTAAGGGAATCAACAAGAGTGTTGGCGGATAAAGTCGACCATTATACCTTCATTTCAAGCATTTCTGTTTACAAAGACTGGATTCCATCTAACCTCACAGAGGACTATCCCGTACAGTCCCTGACAGCCAAGGAAATAGATGAAATCGGTTATGGTACGCAGGAACAAATCAATGCCCATTATGGTGCATTGAAGGCAGAGAGTGAATGTGCCGCGGAGGAAAACATGCCTGACAAGGTTTTGCATGTCCGTTCTGGCCTTCTAGTTGGTCCATACGATTATTCAGATCGTTTTTCCTACTGGGTTAATCGTATTGCTGATGGCGGTGAGATACTCGCACCTGGCCGGAAAGAAAGAACAATACAATTTATAGATGCAAGGGACATGGCTCTTTGGATTCTTAAAATGGCGGATGAGAAGGTGACCGGCACCTTTAATGTGACCGGACCGACAACACCGCTCACGATGGAGGATTTTCTGACTACCTGCAAAAAGGTGACTGGTTCGGAAGTGGATTTTGTATGGGCGGAGGAAGGCTTTTTATTGGAACAACATGTTGCACCTTGGACAGAAATGCCCCTATGGATTCCAGAAGAACATCCACTCGTGGAAGGCAATGAACCATGGCGAGGTGCAGGTTCCATAAGTATTGAAAAGGCTGTTCAGCACCGCCTGGAAGTACGTTCCGTAGAAGAGACGGTGAAAGATGTACTCCATTGGGAGACCTCAAGGAAAGAGGAAGAACGGAAGGCCGGCATTCACCGAGAAAAAGAACAACAGGTATTGGATGCTTGGAAAACGAGAAAATAGATTATTTGGTAAGAATCTGTGAGAAAAAATCACAGATTCTTTTTTTCTAAAAGCTCTGTTAATGCTGTTGATTTTTGCAGTAACCTAGCTGTTGATTGGAGCATTAGGCGAAGACTCCTGCGGGGGGATAGAGACATTCTTGAGACCCCGCAGGGCGTAGCGCGAGGAGGCTCAAGGTCGCCCCCTGGATAAGCGAAGCCTAGTGCGGAAATCAACAGCGGGGTTTAACAGAGCCTTGCTAAAAAAATGGGCTTACTTATTTTTCATGTACAAGCGACAAATTCCCTCCAACTACGTCAAAGTAAGTGTAATCAAATTTTCTACATTGGAGTGTTCAACATGAAAAAACATCAAAGAGCCGTACTTGCATTGGCTATTACACTTGGACTTTCGGGTGCACTTGGTTTCTCCTCCTATGAACCTGCTTTTGCTGCAAGTACAAATGAGGTTATCACCATCAAGAAAGGGGATACGCTATACAGTCTTTCAAAGAAACATGATGTATCTATTAGCGAGCTGAAGAAGATGAATAATCTGACAAGCTCCAAAATCATTGCAGGAGAAAAACTCATTATAAGAGAAATAACAGATATCTTTGTGAAAAAAGGGGATACCCTTTATTCCCTTGCAAAAACTCACGGAACCACTGTAAAGGAGTTAAAAGAATGGAATCTGTTAACATATGACAATATTTATACTGGGCAAAAACTTTTAGTAAAGGCACCTGTGATTATCGAGGTCAAGAAAGGAGATACTCTTTACTCTTTAGCCAGAAAAGCTGACACTTCCGTAGAGCAACTGAAGGACTGGAACAACCTTACAACAGACACCATAAAAATCGGTCAACAACTCTACCTCTCCCCTTCACCGGAAAGCTTCTCCATCACAGTAAAAAAAGGGGATACCTTGTATTCCTTATCTAAAAAATACGGCACAACAGTTGGTGCATTAAAAGAACTTAATAAACTTAGCTCGGACACTATTTATTCAGGACAGAAATTGAGGCTCAACTAATTTATTTTTGAAACCATCCTCATTATTAATCGTATGAATAGATAAAGATAAAGGAGGGACAGCAAATGAACAAGACTGTCTATTTTTCAGATAATTTCTTCTCGTCTGGAGAAACGGAGATATTTAATGAGGATCAAAAGATTATTGGAAAATTAGATTTAAGGAGTGCTTTTTCTGCTGCTGTGGATATCAAAACTCCGGACGGAAAAATCATTATAAGTGGAAGTTTCGGTTTTTTCTCGAACAAATGGTACGTAAAAGATCATGAGGAAAAAGAGATAGGAGAGCTGCGCGAACGGTTCGCCTTCCTCAAATCCATCTATGAATACAAAGCACACGGCCGAGGAATTTATCGCTTGGAAAGCCCTGCCTTTTCAAGGGAATATACACTATTTGATGAGAACGATGAACTGGCTGCAGAATTCAAAAGAACCGAGAGCTTCTTTGAGGCAGCGGCCTTTGAATTATCCGATTACACCGCGGATTTAGAGACGGAAGAGTTGGTAGCAGTTGTGATGGGAATGAACGCCATTCAGAAAAGAAGACGCTCACAAAACAGTTCTGGTTCTGCAGCAACATGATGAAATAAGAAAAGAGGCTGTCATTAGGAAATTTCGAACCTAATGGCAGCCTCTTCATTTATTCAGGCTAATTCTCTTTTTAATTGCATTAACTTGAGTAACTCATCATCCATGTCAGAATATTCCTTACTGTCCTTATTTACCATAGTGATTTTCCCCAATAATTCGGTAATCTTTGCCTCCAATATCGCAATCTGTTCCCTTGTTTCTTTTTCAGAAGATGACACCTGCTTCTTTTTACTCTCTTCGTACTCCTGTAGACCTGTTTCCACTCGTTTGATTCTTTTATTTTCAATCACCAGCAACTTGTCGCAAAGTTTTTCAATGAAATACCGGTCATGGGAGATGACCATGACCGTTCCAGTGAACGTAGACAAGGTAGCCTCCATCTGTTCTCTGCTCGGTAAGTCCAGATGATTCGTCGGTTCGTCCAGTATTAAGACATCATATTCCTGCATGATCATGTGAACCAATTTGACTCTAGTTTTTTCACCAAGGCTTAAGGTATTAAGTGGCTTTGTGAGCTTTTCCTCATGCATCCCCATATTCGCAAAAATCGTGCGGGCTTTGGAAACACGTTCCCACCCAATAAGATCTATATATTCCATTGCATTTTGATCCAAAGGCATGTCACTGACTTCCTGACTCAAATAGGCAATTTTCAGGGAAGCACTTTTCCACAGGGAGCCTTTTGTAATTGATTCCTGTTCCAATAGCATTTTAATAAAAGTGGTTTTCCCTGCTCCATTTTCACCAATTAACCCAATTCTCTCTCCATGCTTCACGTAAAAATGGCTTTTTTCAAACAGCAGTCGTTCCGCAAATTGCTTTGTTAGCCCTTTCGCTTCCAGTATTCTTTTTCCTCTTTTTCCATCCGTTTCAAACTCAAATTTGACCTGGACTTCTTCCTTCGGCTTTTCCACTTTATGTTTGGAGAGTTCAAGCTCCAGCCTTTTTGTCTTTGATTTAATTTGATTATCCTTTTTCTTCGCTTTTACCCGCTCGAATTCCTTTAAGCCCATCTGTTTACGCTCACCTGGGTTATCCCTCTTTCCTGCTTCCCTATGCGCTTTTTCTGACCACTGCTTCAAGTTGGCAACTTGATCTTCAATCATTTTTATCTTTCTTTGTTGCTTCCCATAATCACGCGTTTGTTGATCGAGACGGCGCTGTTTCTCTTGGCGATACGCTGTATAATTACCTTCATACTCCATTAGCTTGCAGTCCTCTATTTCATAAATCTTAGAAACCGTTTTATCTAAGAAATATCTGTCATGGGAAATGATGATGGCTGCACCGTTAAACTTCTGTAATTCTGACACCAACCAGTTAACACCTTTCATATCCATATGATTGGTCGGCTCATCCAGACAAAGAAGTTGCGGAGATTGTGTCCAAATTTTCGCCAAAGCCACCTTAAGCCTCTCGCCTCCGCTTAAGGTGTCAAAGAAGTCTTCACCTCCTGTGATGAAACGGTTCACCCCCAACTCACTGGCCGTTCGCAGTAGGCTTTTACCTTCCTCGATCATTTCTTCTTCTGTCCTTATCGTGTAATCAGTACTCTGTGGGAGATAGCCAATTCTTAATGTAGTAGGGAGTTTCTTAATACTTCCAGAATCTGGTTCGATCGCCCCCATCAATAACTTCATCAAGGTCGTTTTCCCTGCACCGTTCCAACCGACCAACCCTATCTTTTCCCCATTTCTTATATCAAAAGATATCTCCTTCAAAATATCCCGTTCTCCGAAACTCTTATTCACTTGTTTCACTTGTAATATCATTGTCATACATATGCACCTCATCATTAATGTTTTATTGTTTATATATGAGCAGCCATAGTATCAATCATCACAAAAAACCTCCCCAGAATCCTGGAGAGGTTTGAACGAAAAGTCGATTGCATATGCAAACAAGGCCTATTCTACAAGTAAGTATCACAAAATAAAACTATTCCAAAAAGGATAGCGAAGCGACTTTCTTCCGATACTTATGGCAGGTAAAAATGGGCAGACTAATCCAATTCTCCAGGTTCCTCATTTTATCAATCACATGAGTTCACTCCTAAAAAATAGATTAATTCCACATCGCACCTTGTACCTTCCTTTTCTCGTATAGTCTTGCACTATTAGTATATTTTCCCTTTTACATATTGTCAATCCTAATTATAAACAATGCTTTTGGAAGTATTTCCTTGTTTCCTCGTGAGCAAGCTTTCTTAGAACCTCTTCTTTTTTGAAATAACCGATCTCACTAATCTCGTCATCCTGCGGTCTCCAGTCTTTGTTCTCACCTATATATTCAACAAGAAACATGGTTGTCTCTTGGGAATGAAATCCCACCCTTTCTGCAACATGTTGTGGAAATTTAAAGCTTATTCTTTCTTCCAATTCCTTTTTCACAAAAAACGACTTCATTCCCGTCTCTTCCTCAAGTTCCCTTATGATAGCTTTCTCAAGTGAAGGATCCTCTTCCTCCACCCCCCCTTTTATAAAATCCCATTCACCATCAATTTCTTTTTTACCTTCTGTAGTATGTATTTTTGTTTTCAGTATTAACACATAATCCTCATCAATCGTTACGATTGCACCAACGGCTTTCCTGACTTTCATAAGCGACCCCCTGTCCGATTTCTGAATCTTTTCTCCGTTTTATGATATACTATACATATAGAAACAGAAACCATCATGACGGAGGTTATGCAAGACATGGAATATCTTTTTCCAGTGATTGCGCTATTCTTGCTTGGTATGCTTGTTTTTTCAGGTGGCGGTTTAATGGCATACCTGAACAAAAAAGTTCATTTTGTCAGTGTAATTCTGACAATGGTCAGTTTTGGTATCTTATATAGTTTAATTGCAAAAATCACCGACCTATTGCCCACCGTTATTACTATGTCCACCGTACTCTCCCTGTTAGGAATATGGGTTGTTAACAACTATCGTTCTGTCAAAATGGATTCAAAAAAACTGGATAAACAAACCCCATAATATATTGTAACAATAGCACATAACCCTAACAGGTTATGTGTTTTTTTCCGTCTAAAGTTGTATCTAATCTTCCCACTTATTCAGGAGGTTAAGTGTAAAAATTCCTATTACAATAAAAGTAGTTAATAAATATCAGGAGGTAACTTTCCATGAAAAACGCGGAATTATATGAAACGCATGTGAAAACGGTAAATTTGGAGTCGGCGGTAGCATTTTATAAAAATCTGGGGTTAGAGCTTGCTTACTTTTTAGAGGAGCGAAGAGTGGCATTTTTCTTTTTAGGTGATTCAGAAAAAAAACAGCAGATGCTGGGAGTGTGGGAGGTCAAGGAGCATGAATTTGTCCGTTCACATTTTGCTTTTAAGGTGACACTCGAACAATTACGAAACGTGCCTCAGTTTCTAGATGAAAAAGGTATTGCGCTTTCTCCGAGCTTTGGATTGGACGCAAGCGAACCCGTTGTCCACGCATGGATGCCTGCTGCCTGCTATTACTTCTCAGACCCTGATGGAAATAACTTGGAGTATCTTGCCGTTCTCGACGAGGAGCCTAAACCTGAACTCGGAGTCCTACACTTGAGCGAGTGGGAAAAAACAAGAATCTAACTTTCAGATTTTGTCCTGCTAGGAGATGTTGGTGAACAAACAAGCATATCCCTTTAAAAAGCAGTATTTTTTCATCCATCACACTCCGTAATTAGACTTTAAAAAGCCGCTCCTGTAACCTAAAGTTACGGAGCGGCTTTTATATTTAGCCATTCTTTAACGACAAACTTTCCTTCAGATAGCCAAATGGCGTCTGAATGGCTTTCACCACGTATTTATTCCCTGTTAACACCGTCACAAGGATACTCAATAACAGTAGCAACATGTATCCCGCAGGAGAGTTGACTGCTTGGCCAAAGCTCGTCTCAAAGAACCATTTGATGATAAAGCCATGCAAGATATACACATAAAATGATCTTCTTCCAATGCCTGTGAAGATATATTTCTCTTTAGGTACCAATGCAAAAAATGCAATGGTTACAAGCATACTACCAGCATAAATTCCAATGCGGATCAACATATCCGTTACAGAAGAGAAGGTGTAAGTTCCATAAAGGATACTCGCTCCATCAATTCCACCTAGCCAAATGTAAATTCCAGCAAATAACACAACTAGGAATGCCGAAGCATAAATACGATATGCACCATTTTTCAGCTTTTCAAATAAGTCTGTCATAGTTAAATAGTATCCTATCAAAAAGAATGGAAAGAAATAAAACGTTCTGTCCAAGCTTAAGAATCTTTCAGGTATATCAACAAAACCAATTACGATACCCAATAGTATTGCCAGCGGTATACTATATCTCGCCTGGAATTTCCCAAACAGGGGCAACATAAGCTTCCAGGCAATCATACTCAATAAGAACCACATCGCCCATCTTGGGGTGAAGTATTCTAATGTCATAGATGGATCTGCATAAAGCTGACTGTAATACAGCGTATAAATCGTCTGTAAAATGAGATACGGTACTAGCAATCTCGTTATAATTTTTACATAATAGCCTTTTTTATGAAAGTTGGTACTGAAATGCCCTGCCAATAGAATAAAGGCTGGCATATGAAAAATAAAGATAAAATGATAAATGGATACAAGCCACTCATCATTTGCCCGATAAGGGGAAATGATGTGCCCGAATACAACTAAAAAAATTAAGATAAACTTCGCATTATCAAAGAAGGAATCGCGAGTTTTCATGATGTTCTCCTCCATTTCTACTTATACGAAGGTATTTACCCAAGTTTATTAGCTTCATAAACATGGACATATATTCATTCGAAGAGTATAACACGAACCTGTCCGTTCAAGGAATGTAAAAATTTCCTTTCGAATAATATCGGATGCAGAACGCCTTGTTCATTCTCTATAATCTCAAATGTCCTATCAACAACTAAAAAACAGATGGACTCACACATCCACCTGCTTTCTTTAATACCTTTCTTCGCCTTTTAGAAAACGGGTGAGTCCTTCCACGGCTTCTTTTTCATCTGTCCCTTCCGCTTTTACTGTTACAACGTTTCCTTTACCAATCCCAAGCGACAGGAGTCCCAGAATGCTTTTGGCATCAATGATCCTGTTATGCCTGACCACTTGAATATCCGCTGTATAGCTATTTGCTTTACCAACAAAATATTGAGCTGCTTTGGAGTGGAGCCCATATTCGAGTGCAACAGTTATTTGTTTGGATACCATTAAAAATCCCCCCACATTACCACAAATTTATATATGGTATGTGAGGGAATTATGCTTAATGAATAATTTTCTTAAAATAGTTCTTTTGCCTACCTATTTGATCATCATTTCTACGCCTGGCCCGAACGGAATTCCTGCTAAAGCGAAAATCACCAAGAGAATGATCCATACCCCAAGGAAGAGGAGACTATAAGGCAGCATCAACGCTATCAGTGTCCCAAGCCCCGCTTTTTTATCATAGTCTTTCATAAAAGCCAGCACGACTATAATATAAGGGTTCAATGGTGTAATGATATTGGTGGATGAATCTGCAATACGGAATGCCGCTTGAATGAAAGCAGGATGGTAATCAAGCATCCAGAACATCGGGATGAAAATCGGAGCCATCAATGCCCATTGTGCAGATCCGCTGAAGATAATCAAATTCAACATGGCTGCAAGGAGGACAAACCCGATGATACCCGGTATACCTGTCAAGTTCATGCTTTCCAATAAACCTGCACCATTCACGGCTATCCATATGCCAAGGTTGGACCAGTTAAAGTATGCGATAAACTGGGCAGCTGCAAAAATCAGAACAATGTAGCCCGACATATCCCTCATGGATTCTGCCATAAACTTCGGTACATCTGCAGTGTTTTTGATTTTACCGACTGTTACCCCATATGCTACTCCAACAACAATGAAAAAGAAAAGCGTTATCGGTACAATGGCTGTCAAGAATAACGACGGAACGAGTCCACCTTCTTCATTTCTAAGGATGGAATCAGGCCAAAACACCGCGACAACCAGTAAAACCAGATACACAATTCCTGCAATAACCGCATTCCTCAACCCCTTACTCTCTAAAGGATCAGGCTCTTCCAATTCCTTATCCACCTTGCCTCTATATGGGCCAAGCCTAGGCTCGACAATCTTATCTGTAATCAACGCACCAACAACTGAAAGGATAAATACGGAAACGATCATGAAATAGTAATTATCAACCGGTGTTACAATAAGCGTTTCATCAAAAGGTTTAATTGCCTCTGTCGCGATACCCGATAAAAGCGCGTCTGTTCCAGCGACGATGACATTTGCCGTAAAACCTGCCCCTACTCCGGCAAATCCTGCTGCAAGTCCGGCAAGCGGATGTCTGCCGATCGTGTAGAAAATCATGGCAGCAAGGGGAGGCACAATAACAAAGGCCGCATCAGAAGCCAAGTTACCTAGAATACCTGTTACTACTACTGCATAGGTAATCAATGCTTTTGGGGCATTAAGAATTGTCTTTTTGATTCCCGCTTCAATCAGCCCCACCTTATCCGCCAAACCGATACCTAGCATCATTGCAAGTACGAGACCCAAAGGAGCAAAACCTGTAAAATTAGTTAGCATGGAAGTCAGGATAAATTCTATTCCTTCACCAGACAGTAAACTTTTAATCGCCAGTTCTTCTCCTGTACCCGGATGCTCTACCGTCACTCCAAATTGATGGACTGCCCATGATACTCCGATAATAAAAAGAGATAAATAGACAAATAGCATGAATGGGTCAGGCAGTTTATTACCTATTCTTTCGACGCCTCCCAAGAATCTATCAAGCATGGAGGTTGACTTTTGCTGTTGTGTTTGTAGTTGGCTCAATTTTACTCACTCCTTTTAGGCTTAGTTCCTTTTTTGTTCAATATTTTCAGTTATTTAATCGTTTATGAGAATTGGGAAATCTCACTAGAATTTCCCACAAGTTCACAAAAACGATAGTGTATAGATTTTTCTTGGTCTTCCTCGGTGTCCAGACTGTTCCTCGCCGGATACCTTAACAAGTCCAGATCGTTCAAGCTCGGAAAGTATGCGACGGGCATTTCTTTCTGTACTTTTTAACCAGCCTGCCAAGTCCTGTGAGGTGATCACTTCTTTTTGATAGTATTGCGCAAGGGATTTTATCTTAGAAACGATAGTCGGACTGATATTGATATCCTTCAATTTCTCTTCCCACTCCTGGCCTAAGGAACGTGACTGAAAGGAAAGTTTATCTGTTGCATTATAGAACTCGGTTACATCCCTGTCCTCGTTCACACAAACGAGCGTAGAAGACTTTTGCTCCCTTGCATGATGAAAGGCCTGTCTTACATTTTCTTCCGCTGCAAGTACGGTTTCACCAAAGCCGAGCCCAAGCCTTACCTTCAGATCACTTTGCATCTTGATATCTTCCATCAACTGTAATAGCGAATCCCCTTCAATATGCAATTCAAGCTCCCCCCTTGTTGTAAAAAGAAGGAATAGACCATCCCCGAATTGTACAAAAGAACCGTTTACTACTTCTGCAAATCGAAGCATCAATCGTTTCAATTCTAGCTCCTTGATCTTCATTTTATGGGAATAATGCATCTCCTCCAAGGAAGCTTGAGTATGGATGACTTCCACCCCCAGTATGGCAATTTGTGATTTTCTGTAACGCAGGGAATGCGCCCGTTCTATAAGCACTTCCAATGTTGATAATATGGCAAGATCCGAAGGAATGACACGGTAACACGGTATGCCCATTTCCTTCAACTTGACAGAGACCGATTGAATACAAGTAAAAGCGATCTCTATTTTTCCTTCTTCATACAAGTCTTGGTGAAATTTAACCAGGTCCCCTGGCGGTACAAAGCCCTCATAAGCATAGGAATGGAAGGTAATGGATTGAAGAGAGAAAAATTCCCTGTTCATTTCAATCCTGCTTTGTTTGATGGTATCAAGGCTAATGGTTTCAAATATCTTCTTTTCTTTTATTTGGGCTTCAAGGAGAGTGCCAAGAAAACTGGAGCCATACAGCTCAGCATACCCTCCTTCATTTTTCTCGATAAGCTCTTTGGACATTGCATAGGAAAATGGCACTTGTCCAGAGAACATCCATTGATCGACTGCCCCTTTGTTCGAGAGGATGATCTGATCGATCTCTTCCAAAGCAGTATAGGAAAAGGATAGCATGTCCACACCTTCAAACTCTTTCCCTACATGCATGATTCGTTCTATCGAATCCGTTGGTCCGACAATTCCTATTTTAACTTTCACTTTTTCACCTCATAAAGTATATTGGATTCATCTTCCTCTAAAAGCAAAGATAGAATGGAGGAGACATAAACGTCTACCGCAACTTCCAACACTTTTTCCTCATAATCAAATAATGGATGATGATGTCCGGCTGCAAGAGGGGTTCCAAATATAAAGTAGGTTGCTTTCCCTCCACGTTCCCTTACATGATTCAGCATATAAGTAACATCCTCTGAGGCTTTCAGTGGGAGGGTTTCCCTCACTTTTATCACTCTGTCACTACGGGAAATTGCTGCTTCGAGGAACTCTTTCCAACCAGTTTCACTAGCTGCTTCCACACCTTTTCCCACTACTTGAATATCTGCTTCAACTCCATGAAGGGTTGCTGCATGCTGAATGATACGAATGGCTTCATCCTCCATGTACTGATTTAGATTGGACGTCTCTCCACGCGTTTCAAGTGACATTGTTGCATGATCAGGTATCACATTTCTGCCACTACCAGCATGAAGGGTACCCACATTTATTCTTGTTTCTCCTCCAGAGTGTCTAGGTATGGCATGGAGGTGCAAGGAAGCAGTAGCAGCTGCAAGCAAGGCATTCCTTCCCTCTTGCGGTTCGACCCCCGCATGTGCCGATTTGCCGGTAAACATCACATCAAGCTTTGATGTGGCAAGAAAACCTCCAGCTGATGCCACCACCTCTCCCACTTGCATCGGTGATATTCCGATGTGGCCGCTCAGGAAAACATCAGTGTCATCAAGCCACCCTTTTTCCACCATCGATCTTGCTCCCCTGCTACCTTCCTCGGCAGGTTGAAAAAGCAGAGTAAACGAACCTGTAAGTTCTTCTTGATGTGCAGATAGAAAGGTTGCCACTCCCAGACCTATCGCTGCATGTCCGTCATGTCCGCATGCATGCATTATATTTGGATAATGGGATTGAAATCCATGGAGCGCTGGAAAATGATCAGCGATCCCCTCTTTATTTTCTGCTATGGGAAGAGCGTCAATATCAAATCTTAATGTAATCTGCTTTCCGGGTTTTCCCGTATCTAGTTTCGCCACAAGACCTGTATGACCATCTTTCATTTTGGAAAGCCAAGCTTCTGGGACCCCCTGATTTCTTGCTTTCTCTTCAGCTGCAAGTAGGGTTTCGCTCACAGGGACACCCATCCGTTCTTCCGTCACCAGCGCTTCTTTTCCAACGAAAATCTCATATCCCAGCTTCACCAGCTCAGAACCAATCAGATAAGTTGTTTGGTATTCGGTCCACCCTAGCTCAGGGTATTGATGAAGCTTCCTTCGCCAAGAAACAAGAGAGTCAGCAAGATTGTTCACAAATTCTGAAACATTCATAAAGGCCACTCCTTCATTTTTTTTCATTCTGGAGTTTTTCCAAAGCTTTTTTTGTTATGTCTACAAGCATTTTCACTCCTATGGGCAGAGCCTTTTCATTGAATTCAAATTTGGGATCATGTAGTGGCTTTTGACTTTCCCTACCTTCAATAGCTGAACCAAGCCAGAAGAACGCACCAGGATATTTATGGAGGAATCTCGAAAAATCTTCTCCACCTAATGAAGGATCGACATTTGGTGTCGCGGCTTCAGAATCAAGTGCCTGTTGAGCACAACTTCTTACAACCTCCGCCCATTCTGGTGTATTTATGGTTGCTTCATATCCATCTATATAGTCAATTTCAGCAGTTGCTCCCAATGCTTTTGCTGCATTATCGACCACTTCATGAAACCTTTTTTTGACCACTTCTTTTACTTGTTTTTTATAGGTTCTGATGGAGCCCTCCAGTGTTACACTGTCGGCGATGACATTATAGCGGTATCCTCCCTCGATTCTTCCGATGGTTACTACTGCCGCTTCAATGGGATTGATATTTCTGCTTACGATCGTCTGCAACATGGTGACCACGTGGTTAGCGGCAATGATGGCATCATTCGTTTGATGCGGCATGCTGGCATGTCCACCGGCTCCGTTGATAACCACTTTGAAACGGTCGGTTGCTCCCATCATTTCCTTGTCCCGGATACCGATCTGACCAACAGGAAGGTCTGGCCATACATGTTGCCCAAAAATGACATTCGGTTCATATTCAGCAAAAACCCCTTCGTCCATCATCGGTTGTGCCCCGCCTTTTGGAGAAGCTTCTTCAGCAGGCTGGAATACCAAAAGCACTGTTCCAGAAAGCTCATCTTTTCTTTCGTTTAATAAGATTCCTGCCCCAAGAAGCATCGTCGTATGTGCATCATGCCCGCAAGCATGCATTTTCCTTTCCTTTTTAGATGAGAACGTCAGATTCGTTTTTTCTGTTATAGGAAGGGCATCAATGTCGGCTCTAAGGGCTACGGTCGGTCCTGGTTTACCACCTTTTATAATTCCAAGTACTCCCGTATTGGCATAGCCGGACTGGAATGGGATCCCTTGTTTGGTTAACAGATCCTGAATCTTTTTTGAAGTCTCATATTCCTCTCCACTTACTTCGGGATATTCATGTAAATTCCGTCTAAAATCAATAAGTTGCTTCAGTAATCTTTCATCTATAATTGGTAATGATGAGGTCATTAGTATGTAGCACTCCCTTTCATATTATAGACAAGACCTGTCTTTACCTTCTTACCATTAAAGGAAATGTTCCTTTTTAATACCGTAATTAATTACATGTTAACATATTAAATTTGTATTTCAATGAACTTTTTTTATTTTCTGTTAATTGAACTTACTCTCACGTTCTCTTTCATAATTGAATACGCTACATAACAATGTTATTGGGTCAATTAGTAATTATTATTTATTATTTATTTTCATACGTTATAGGCAGTAACTTTTAGGAAGTACAAGGGCTCGGAGGTGATGAAATGGAGAGTTATTTTTCTCAAAGTATAATCGCCCTTGGTGCAGGATTACTTGTTTTAGGTGCAATATTGGTTTTTATAGGAGAGTACTTAAAATTAAAGGAAATAAAATCATAAACACTAAAGTAAATAGTAAAAAAAGAAACGGGTTTCCCGTTTCTTTTTGATTTGCCTATATTATTTCTCTTCTACGCCCAGTACGCGATTGATTCGCTTTTTCAACATCTTCATACCGCTGCCACCTGCTTGGAAGTGTCGAAGATTCCCTTCTTCATCGAATACGTAGTATGCCGGTACGTATTTATTTTCAAACGCTTCCGTCAGTTTGTGTTCACTGTCCACAAATATTGGCTGGGTAATATCATGACCCATTGCCATGGAACGGATAACACCGATGTCTAGGTCGTCCTCAGATCGTGGCATGTGTACAGCTATAACATTTAACTCATCATCATACTCATCCCGTAATTCATTAATTTCCGGCATTGCTTCTTTACATAAGTGGCAACTTACTGACCAGAAATGGATAAGCGTCGCTTTACCCACAAGCTCATCCTTTGTTACTTCCTCATTAATCCATTCCGTTGCACCAGTTAAATCAGGCATTTGCTCTCTTAATTTCATTAAATCTCTCTCCCTTTTCAAATAATTATATTAGTTATCTATTTATAATAATTATCATATGATACTTTTTATATTATATTAATAATACTTTTGAATGTCAATATAGATTATACTAATTATAAATAAATAATTAAAATAAAATGCTCCTTTAGGGGTCTGACCCCTTTTCGTTCGTCATTTTCCGACAAACAAAATAGAAGCTGCCTTTGGCAGCTTCTTGATTTCACCTTTGTTTGGTGGATTATTTGTTTTATGCTTCTTTTTTGTATGGGACTCTAAGGGTGATGAGTAGTCCTATGAAAGCAAGGATGATCAAAGATCCCAGGGCGGTTCTGCTTGCTAGGTTTCCATATCCCGCCAACACTAAAGTAATTGTTCCATATAATAAAGGACCGACGATCGAGGACACTTTTCCCGAGAAAGCAAATAGTCCGAAGAATTGGCCCCTCTTTCCTTCTGGTGTCAATTCAACGATGAATGTACGGGAGGTTACCCATGTAGCACCGAGCGCCACACCGAACAAACTACCTGCAACCCAGAGCATCCAAGGAGCAATCGCAAATACCGCGAAACATAACGCAACAATCAGAAGTCCGGCTACGGATGCGACTGCGTGCTTAGAACCGATACTTCGTGCAATGTATCCATAAATAAAGGAACCTATGATGCTTGAGACGGTTGAAACAAGATAAAGCAGGATAAACTCCGAAGCACTGAATCCCCCAATGGCCCTTGCATAGATCGCCATCATGGCAATGGCTGTCGCAATCGCGTCATTGATGAAGAAATAGGCAATCATGAATAGAAAGACTGGTCGATACAAACGCATTTCTTTAAATGTCTGATAGATCTCTTTATAGCCACTGAAGAAGGATTTTTTCTCCTTGACTTCTTTTGGTTTCTCCTTGAAAAAGAAGAATAACGGCAGGGAGAAGAGTAAGAACAATACACCACTCGGAATAAACGCTTTATGGAAACCGCTATCTCCTACATATAGGTAGACAGTCAATCCTAGTAATGTTCCCATATACCCCACTGCGATACCGAATCCGGAAATCAAAGGTAACTCTTTTTTGGTACCAAGGTCTGGAAGCATCGTGTCGTAAAAAATCAAGGAAGAATGGAAAAAGAACTTTGCTACCACAAACAGCACCAAGACAAGAACGAAACTTATGGGCAAGCCAAAAAGCGTTTGCGAGGTCTGAAAAGAAGCAAATACCCCCATGAAAATAGTCGACATGACCGCAATCAATGTAAATGGGATAATAAACCCTTTCCTTTTCCCTGTCCTGTCAATGAGGACGCCAAACAAGGGTGAAAACAAAACGAGAAAGAAACTGGCAGTGGCATTCGCATAGGACAGGAACGTACTTGCGATCTGATCCATTCTTTCGTTCGTTCCAATGACTTCCTGTAAGTAAAAAGGGAAAAATATTGTAATGATGTTGGATGAAAAAATAGTATTGGCAAAATCATAAAGGGCCCACGATAAGATCGGCAAAGAAAAATAGAGGGCCAGCGGGGATTTGGGTTTTTCACTCCCAGGATCATGAATGACTTTGTTTTCCAAATTAGCCATGGATACTTCCTCCAATTATTTATGTTGTAAGAAAACTATTCTCTAACAACCTCCCCACTCCCTGCTTTTTCCTGGCAAATTTACTCAAACTTTACACTTTACCTTACCTCTAACATTTATATGTTCTATTTCGTAAGGAAAAGTCCACCGTTGCATGAAATCATCACAGCTATTTCATACTAACTATAAATACTTCAAGATAGGAGGTGGACTTCCATGTCAAAAAAAATCTTGGTAGCTCTTTTATTAGTGGTCATCATAGGAGGTTGCAATAACCAAGACAATGTCGAGAACACTAAAGGTCCGACCATCATGGAAGCAAGAAAAGAACCTGGTAGATTGTCTAATGATGAATGGATAAGGGACGCACGTAACGAAGCAATGATACAAGTGGAAAATCCTAAAGCGGAGAGGGTTTCATCTAAAGAAGAAGCGAAAGCAAAAGTGATGGATCATTTGAAGCTTACAGAACATGATAGTACATCTGTGTCATTTGAAGGAATGCAAGGTGATTACTACATGTTTCACGCTTCTGACTTAGTTCATTTCAATAATCACCCCGAGAGGCTATCTCGAGGATGGTATAAAGTGAACCGCAGTACAGGCGAAGTTTCTTCGTGGAAAAAATAACAAAATGGACTGGCTTTGACAACCTGTCAGAACCAGTCCACTTTTAATATCACAGCTTAGAATTAATCCAAGGATTCTTTTTATCACAAAAGGATCAGCCTTTGTTCCTTACCGTTGGTAATATAACCGTTACTTTTGTTCCCGTATGGACCCTACTCTCATATTGTATCTTCCCTTTCATTTCATGGATCAGACGATTGGTGATCATGCTACCCAACCCGGTACCTTTTGTCTTGGTTGTATAGTAAGGCAGGCCGATCTTTTCCAACTGTTCCTCCGTCATCCCGATTCCATTATCAACAAAGGTAATCACAATGGTCCCTTTTTCTTCACCTGATTGTTTATGGATTTTTATATATCCCCCTTGTTCCTCTTCTACAGCCTCAATCCCATTCTTGATAATGTTCATCAATGCTTGCTTCAGATGTTGTTCATCACTGTAAATGAAGTGGTCTCCCTCAAGCTCAAGTTCCATGGTTACGTTCCTGTAGGAACCAAAAGGCCTGATCAATTCCACCGAGTCTTGCAGAACCTTATTTACATCAATGTAATCCAGGGAAAAATTGGTTGGCCTCGCAACCGTCAAATAATTGGTGATGATTTTGTTGGTACGGTCCAATTCGTCCAAGATCAGAGGCGCGAATTGCTTTAGGTTTTCATCTTTCGTATCGTTATTGATGTACTGTATGAAGCCCCGAACGGTTGTTATCGGATTTCTTATTTCATGTGCAAAGGCTGCAGCCATTTGTCCAATAGTGGAAAGCTTGTCCATATATAGCGTTTCGTAAAACTGCTGGTTGGCAATAATCAACCTCTCCACTGTGTAGATCAACGCCATAAAAGTGATGCCGAATGCAAGGAAATACACGATATAGAAATTCATCTCTAAGAATGATACTGTACTGAACAAGATGAAAATGTAGCCGAGATAATAGAAGGAAATAACCACTAATCCATACAGCACCTTTTTGGTGCTTTTCAGGAAAACGGTTCGGAAAAGAAGTCCTATCCCCAGAGCAAGAATCGAAACTGCTATCCCTACATAGACATACTCCCCACCGATGGTATAACGGACTATCACTACAATCACCGTACAGAGCAGTCCAGGGTACCAGCCTCCATATAATGTGACCACAAGGATTGGAATCATCCTAAAGTCGAAATTAGTGTCTTCCAACGTCTCGATGGGATATAGCATGCATAGCTTTGCAGAAAAAGCACTGAACAGGCCAAAGATGGTCTTTTGCTTGAAGTTTAAGGGTTTTCTTTTACTGAAAGGGAAAAATAAATTTGCATTGAACATCAACGAAAATATTATGGTTATATTAACAATTAACGGTTTTATTAGGTAAATCATCCACAACTGATCCTCCAATTTATATCAACATTACTTATAATACCCAAGTTATACATTAGAATGGTTACATCTAGAAATATATGCAAAAATTACACTCTATTTATTATAGGCGTCTTGTGTAGCTTCGTCTAGGAAATATGGCATCGTGAAATTGAAAAAGCTGACCAAAATAGTCAGCTTTTCATCCACTAGTCCTTCCAAAGGTGTAAAAGTTCGTTGTTCTCTCCTCTTGCAAAGACATCGATGCGATTTTTGCCCCAGGATATAGCGGATGGCTCTGAAGTCAATTGGTCACCAATCTCAACCCAATCACTCCATCTTGCACCATCCCAATATTTATGGATCAGCCCAAAGTTTTCCCCACGGGCAAAAACATCCAATCGATTCGGTCCCCATGAGGAAGCGGTAGGACTTGAACTTAAACGCCCTCCCAAGCTCTCCCATTCACTCCAATTTCGGCCATCCCAGTATTTATGGATGAGTTGCTGTTGCTCACCCCTTGAAAAAATGTCTATACGATTCGGTCCCCATGATACAGCCCCTGGTGCGGAAGTCAAATTGCCACCAAGTCTGTTCCAGTCGCTCCATCGACGGCCATCCCAGTATTTTTGATACAAAGCACGGTCTGTTCCACGTACAAATACATCCAGCCTATTAGTCCCCCAGGAGCTGACTGCAGGGGAAGAACTCAAGACTCCACCAAGGTTTTCCCATTCACTCCACCTGGTTCCGTCCCACCACTTATGGAGTAGCTCCTGATTCTCCCCTCTTGCAAATACGTCAATTCGATTCTCTCCCCATGAAACGGCTGCAGGGGAAGAAGCAATCACACCACCAAGATTTTCCCATTGACTCCATCTGGTTCCATCCCACCACTTATGAATCAAATTGCGATTTTCTCCTCTGGCGAAGATATCGAGACGATTGGCTGCCCATGAAGAAGATCCAGGGCCTGATGTCAATCTTCCTCCGAGGCTTTCCCATCCATTCCAATCTTTATCCGGCGAGAAGTTGATATTTTCCAACGTAAGAGTGAACACCCTTTTGACAATCCGTTCCACCTCTTGGCGTGGAATCCTGTATGCTGTAAGCAAACCCATCAACCACACATTATTCTGTAGAAACATGTTCCATAGCTGATTCACCTTCTGTGTGTTGGAACCTGTTACTTTACCTGCGTTTTGGATGGCAAAAATAGCAAACTGCTGTACAAAGAACCTTGCTGTAGCCCTGTTCATATTGAATTCCATCAGTTTCTCATAAACAGGCTCCAATTCCTTCTGCATGACTGCCCATACCTTCTGGAACTCAGGATCTAATTGTCTTTTCCCTTGATGTTTCGACGGATAAAACCGTAAGTGCTGATATTGCTGTTGGTAAGGAAATGTTCGATAATAATGGTTTTGAAAATATGGATGATATCCATAATAATGAGGATACGTGTAATAACCCATCACATTGACCTCCCTTCACAAAAAATGGTGCATATCATCAATGAATCACTGTAATGATGCCAGGATAAAATCCCCCCATAATACACTATGTCATACCTGTTAATAATCATGACACTATTTTTTAACCCATCATAAATGTCCGGAATCCTTTATTTCCTATATAATAAGAAGCAAACCACTCTTTCTTGACAAAGGTGTGAACGAAAATGACAATGAAACTTGTGATACTGGGACTACTAATGGAGGGGGACAAGCACCCCTATGAAATTCAGCAGGTGATGCATGAAAGGAATATGGAACAATATATAAAAATGGCGAAGGGTTCTTTATATTATGCAGTAGAGCAGCTTCTCAATAAGGAACTTATCGAGGTAAAGAAAGTGGTCACTGATCAATCCAGGCCTGATAAGACGATATATAGTATTACTCCTAAAGGTATGGAAGCTTTTCAACAATTACTAAAAAAACAGATTCAAACCGAAAGCACTCACTTTCATCCGATGTATACAGCCCTGGCTTTTATTCATCATGGAGAAGAAGATGTCATACGCAAGGCTCTAACCGAGCGAATTGCACACACTAAAATGCAACTCGAGATGCTTGAGAGGGTGTACCGTCTTTACGGGATACATGCCCCTAAAGGTTCTCAGGCCATCATGGAAAATGCACATGAGCTGTGCAAGGTAGAATTGAAGTGGCTGACAAAACTGCAGGAAGAAGCAGAAAAAGGCATATTTTACGAAGAAAATCCCTCAACAGAAAAAACGCGTCCCATAGATTGAACAGTACGATCTATGAAAGGCAAAAACTTACTGGAACGGAGGTCAATAGTAAAAACCAAAAAACGCGCCCCATAGACAGAATGGGGCGCGCTTATGTTAAATTTAGATATAATTTAGTGGGCTGGAAAGAATACCATTTGGATCAAAAAGATCACCGCAAACAAATAAATCAACGGATGAACTTCCTTCCCCTTCCCGGTTACAGCTTTCATCACCGGATACGTAATGAATCCTACCGCAATACCCGTTGCAATGCTTGAAGTCAAAGGCATAGTCAAAATGATGGCAAACGCCGGGAAAGCCTCATCGAAGTTCTTCCATTCTATCTTCGCCAGACCTTCCATCATAAAGCAGCCGACAATGATCAAGATCGGCGCCGTGATGGCAGGCAAACCGGAAATGACAGAGATGACAGGTGAGAAAAACATCGAAAGTAAAAATAATCCTGCTACCACCACCGATGTCAATCCGGTTCTTCCACCTGCTGCAACTCCCGCAGATGATTCGATATAGGCACAAGATGGACTTGTACCAAGGGCAGCACCTGCTGTTGTTGCAAATGCATCGGAAAGTGTAGCGGGCTTCGTTCTTGCTAGTTTCCCATTTTTCATGAATCCGCCCTGTTCCGATACTCCTACTAATGTTCCTGTAGAATCAAAAATAGTAACCAGGATGAATGCAAATACGACCGTATATAGACCGTTTGCTACCACACCACTTAGAGCTTCGCCAAGATGAATGAACTGAGGAGCTGGCGGCATGTCCACAATTCCATTGAAATTCAACATATCAAGAAAGTAACCAAGAACCGCGGTAATTAACATCCCATAAAACAATGCACCCGATACACGCCTTGCCATAAGAATTAGCGTTATGAAAAGTCCTCCGAGCGCAAGTGCAGTTACAGGGCTTGTGAGATCACCTAAAGTAATCATTGTCTCTTCGTTCGGGACAACGATGCCTGCCATCTTCAATCCAATAAAAGCGATGAACAGGCCGATACCAGCTGTGATCCCATACTTTAACGGTGCAGGAATGGCCTCAATCAATGTTTTTCTCAATCTAGTTAAACTTAGTATGATGATAATCAGACCAGCCAGGAAAACCGTTCCCAATACTGCCTGATAGGTTAACCCCTGAGTGGCTACCACACTAGTGAAATATGCATTGAGTCCCATTCCGGGAGCGACAGCAATCGGATATTTTGCAAATATCCCCATTGTTAAAGTACCAATGACAGCAGCAATGATGGTTGCCATAAACACCTGCTCAAATGGAATACCGGCCGCAGAAAGAATGGCAGGGTTAACAAATATAATATAGACCATTGTCAGGAACGTTGTGATTCCTGCTAAAATTTCTTGTTTGACACTTGTACCATATTTCTTCAATTCAAAATAGTTTTCAAACACAAAAAATCCCCCAAAAACGAATGTATTATTGAAACCTTTCTAATAATATTCGTTTTTGCAGGATAATTCAAGGATAAAAGGTAAAAAAGGATTCTTTAATCAAATGTTTCACGAATAGGATTTACATTTATAGAGATATTAACCGCCAAGTTTCATTGACTTTGTTTTCAGCATTCATATTTTGGGTATATTCTAAAATAAGTAACCAATACAACTAAATCCATTGTCACTCTTTTACAGAATTGCCACTATTTTTTCTGATATATCTAAATTTTCTAAAAACAACACTTCACAAACAGGACAAAATATCAGATAATAGGAAAAAGGATGAGTAGCTTCTTTCATTTTATCCTTTTCATGATTCACCCAATTAACACGCAATCCAAAATTTCGCACAGGGGGTAGAAATTATGAATAAGCATTTTTCTTTTCAACCAGAACAATCTGTTTCCACTTTCAAAAGTTTTGAAATGACAAAAGAGGAGAAAGTCGCTCAAATCATTGTCGACTCTTCTGTCTTCCAATTTCACAAAAATAGGCTAATGAACGAAATAGATCGAGCTTTAGCTGCTGGCAACCGCAAAAAATTCCAAACTCTTTCCAGTGACTATAATGACTTATTGACGCAATTTTCTCACCTACAATAAAGAAGAAGCGGAAATTCATTCCGCTTCTTCTTTATTGTCGGGTAGCTTTCTCTCTTCTGTATTTTGATTTGTTTGACAGCAGGTACATTTTCTATTTATCTCTTTTTCCTGCTTGTAAAGATAAGCAAGCACCCCAACGATCAAAAATGAAAAGACCCCTGATGATGAATCTTGGAAAAACAACTCCTCTGCATACCTTTCCAACAGCCTTAACCAGATTTGTAGCACAATATCCATTACACAATCCCCTTTCAGGCGGAATCCAACAGACACCAAATCCGTAATCCTAAGGTGAAAGGAGTGCAATCAAACAGGCAATGGAACCAGAGAAATATTATGTGAATATTCTGTGTTTATAATTATTATAAACGTTATGTAAGTTTTTTCCTATCCTACTAGCCTCTCATTTTTATAGGACTTCCCTAGTACGACTAAAGGCAAACAAACGTTTCCATCCCCACTCTAGGTATCTTGAAACCCCTCTTCATACCTATATTCAGGGATTGCAGGATGAATTTCGCGCATTTGCGAAATTGCTCTATTTTACCGCTACCGTCCCTCGATAAATAAAAAATAATGCTACAAGCATAAGGGCAATCCCAATCACCCTTTGGTAATTGACCACTATCTTCGTTGTGCCAAACAATCCAAAGTGATCAATCACTAAACTGATTATCATTTGGCCCACAATAACTGAGATTATCGTCAAGGCAACCCCCACTTTTGGAACTGCTATGATGACAAAGGTTACAAAACATGCCCCAAGGAACCCACCTACAAGCTGCCATTTAGGCACATGGGTAACCTGTAGCAGATTTCCCCTACCGAAAAACGTAGAAAGTAATAATAAAAACACCGTCCCAATAAAGAAAGAAACAAAAGACGCCTCCAAGCTTCCTATCTTTCGTCCCAACTGGCTATTGATGGGAGCCTGGATCCCTCCAAGTATCCCACCAAACAACGCCAGAAGTACAAACCAGATTTTCAACATACTTTTTCATCCTCCCGCTCCATGGTCCTGTACATACATATACTACACCTGTACCGATAATCCTTTGGACAAGGATAAAAAAGTCGGGTACACTTACTTAAAAAGTATGTACATAAATAGAGACCACTGAAAATGGAGATGATTCTGTTGATTGGTTTAATGCCGCTGTTGATTTCCTAAACGGCTAACGTTATCCAAGGGCGACCTTAAGCCTTCTCGGGCTGCGCCGGCGGGGTCTCAACATTGACGCTACTCTCCCGCTGGAGGCTTTTCCTTTTGCTAAAATCAACAGCTTAGTTTTTGTTTTTCAGTGGCCTTTAATAAAGGAGCAATTCATATGGAGCATCTTATTAATTCGAATGTACGAGATATTGAAATTTCAGGTATCCGTAGATTTTTTAACCTTGTGGCAAAGTATGAGGATGTCCTTTCATTGACAATAGGGCAACCAGATTTTCCGACACCAACCCATGTAAAGATGGCAGGCATAACCTCCATAGAGACGAATAAAACGGTTTACACACCCAATGCCGGCATTCCAGAACTTAGAAAAGCTGGAGCTGATTTTGTTAGCAAAAAGTACAGCTTGTCCTATGATCCAGGATCAGAAATAATAGTATCCATTGGAGCAAGTCAAGGAATTGATATTGCCTTTCGAACGATTTTGGAACCCGGCACAGAAGTGATACTCCCTGGACCTGTCTATCCTGGGTACGAGCCGATCATCAGGCTCTGTGGCGCTACCCCAGTACATATTGATACTAGGAATTCAGGTTTTCAATTGACTGCAGAGCTGATAGAAAAACACTTAACAGAAAAAACTCGTTGCATTATTCTCCCATACCCTTCTAACCCTACTGGAGCCGCATTACCGGAAGGCGAACTTAAGGAAATAGCTGCTTTGTTGCAGGATAAAGATATATTCATATTATCGGATGAAATTTATAGCGAACTTGTTTTTGATGGAAAACACCGCTCCATTGCGTCTATGCCTGGCATGCGGGAGAAAACCATCGTCATTAATGGGGTATCTAAATCCCATTCCATGACAGGGTGGCGGATCGGTCTTGTTTTCGGTCCTGAATATGTGATGAAGCAGATGTTGAAGGTTCATCAATACAATGTATCCTGTGCGAGTTCTGTTTCACAATATGCCGCATTGGATGCATTGACCACCGGGATAGATGATGCGGATGAAATGAAGGTCCAATATAAAGAAAGAATGGAATATGTGTATGGGAGACTTTTGGAAATGGGGTTGGATGTCGTGAAGCCTGACGGGGCGTTCTACCTGTTCCCTTCCATTCGAAAATACAATATGAAATCATTTGATTTCGCCATGAAACTTGTGGAGGAAGCTGGCGTAGCCGTTGTTCCTGGTAGTGCTTTTTCAGAACTAGGTGAAGGTTATGTAAGACTTTCCTACGCATACGATATGTCAACCCTTGAAAAGGCAATGGACCGATTAGAAGGATTCTTGCGAAAATTTTAAAGATAAACGGAAGAAGGAACGCTAGCTCATCATTAGCGGGCGCTCCTTCTTTCTTATTATTTTCTCATTTCGTCTACAAATCTTTTTAACTCAATCTTTTCCGTAGAGGACCTCCAAGTTTCTAATTCAGTTGTTTTCTCCTTTACAACCCATTCCATTATTTTTTTCATTTCATCCTCATAACTATCGTATTGTTCCTTTTCACGTTGGAGATTTTTAATTAATCTTTCCCAATCGATCCTAACTTCATGGATTCCCTGTTCAGGGTATTGTCGGCCCAGCTCTTCCACCATTTCCATCGATGTCCCCAAATATAATTCGAGAGCGATCCATTCATCAATGAATTCATGTTGATACCCTTGATCCATCACATATTGAAACTTGGCTCTAGCCTCTTCATACTCCCCTTGTTTCATCAGCGCCAAAGCGTGTTGGCCCTCTATATATTCATTAAGGATAGGTCCCTTTATTTCTTCAAATCTTGCATACCACTTATCATAAGATTGCCATTCTTTCTTGTCATAATAGTAATCGAGAATATCAAGGAACAAGACCTCACTTGGAGATTTTCGTGTTAATTCTTCCAGGTAAGGGATTGCCTGTTCTTTGGAGGATATATTCAGTACATCTGACTCTACACCGATTATTTTGCTAATCATGAGTAGGCTGTGCAGGTCATCTGGATTATTCGCAAAACTGTCCTTATACATTCCCAGCGCTTTCTTTGGCTTGTTTTTGAGCAACACTTTATCCGCTTCCGTCAGTTCTCTATTTTTAAGGTAGAACATAGGCAGATTTCCAAATGTATCATCCCCTAATCTATATCCCTGACTTTGAGTAATCAAATCACCATTTTCATTATAAGCCTGGACGTTCCAAAAGAAGTGACCTCTTGGATCTGCGAAGCCAAGTACCGAAGAGTAATTTATCTCCTCCCAGTCACTTTCCTCTGTAAATTGAATGATACCTTGTGAATAATGGAGTTCTTCCTTAGTAATACTGATTTCGGAGCTTCTTATTCCGCTTTTCAGTTGATGAGAAACGGACCCACCACCTTCCAATTCCCTTCCAACACTGATGCTGTAGTACGCCGCACCATCCACAGGATCCCATGAAAACAAGATTTCGTCTTCGAAAATTTCTTCTGAATTCACTGGGGTATGGATCTCCATTAACGGTTGAATCATAGATTCATATACCGCTACATCACTCCCCTCTACTTCAATCCAAGGATTTGCCGGCATGGAAAGGGTATACCCGTCAATCTGATCATAAGTGAATCCATAAAAAAGCTGATAGCTGCCGGATGGCACATTCTCAAAAACGTATTCTCCATTTTCATCTGTCACAGCCTGGAATTGCTCTTCTGACCCTATGCTGTAATAAAGGTTATTTTTTTCACGTAGGAAGACACCTACGCCTTCCATTAGTTCTTTTTCCTTGTCATATTTATAGATTTTCCCGCTTACATTTCCAAAAGAACCTTCTCCACTTTTTAACCTATCCAAAAGAGATTGTAGCTGTTTTTCTGCAAGGGGGAGGTCGGCGTATTCATCTTTTCCTCCCATACCCCTGCCATTTGAATCGGAGATTGTTTTTTCTGCCAGGTCAAGTGCATCTTCTTTCTTTCCAAGATGTAACAGAACTTCTACTTGTGACTTGGCAACCTTAGTTATCATTTGGTAATCTTCTTTGTTCACTTTTTCATAAAAGGCTTCAATATATGCTTGTGCAGTTTCAAACTGTTTGTTTTGTACCGCCAAATCGATTTGCTCGGTAGCTAATTGAGACCTGAAATAACTCGTTGCCCGATCCAAAGCCATTTGGAGCACCTTGTCTCCTTTTTCCCATTTCCCCTTCTGATGGTAATAGCGGGCCAACTCTAGAGCAGCCTCCTCCATGTACCCATTTGTGGGCCCATGTTCTACATATTCCAGAAGATATGGCACACGCTCCTTTTTGGTGAATTTGACCTTGGATTGATTAGCATCAGACCAATACGTGGAAGTAGTTCCCACATACACATCATAATCCAGCGAATACACACCCTCTATCATATAGTCTCTAATGAGCGCAAACCTCTGCTCCGACAAGATATTCCCATTTTCTAGAAGGTCCAAAACCTTCTCTTTACCTGCCAGTTCCCCTTTTGCCATCTGCCGCCCCGCTATGAAAATGGAGTATTGCGGCTGGATAAAATAGAGGAAGAATGGGAGGAATAAAACAACAGCCACCCCACTTAGAACAAGATGTTTAATTTTCACTCTTATTTTCATGGAATTTCACCGCTTTCTCATAATCATCTTTCCAATACATAGATCCAGCTATTTGAATTATTTCATTATCTTTTCGAGCAGTGATGTCTTGTTTATATAAATCATCCTTTATTGTTAAAACCGTAAAGAATAATCCTGCCGCAAACACGACGGGCAGCAAAGGTATTTCCAACTCTTTATTCCAAAAGGATGAAAGCTTTTTTGAAAGGGGCCGGGGTTGCGTCTTCTGCACCACACTATCGTAGCCGGTAAAAATCAATTCCCTCAACTCACAGTCTAGCTTTACTTTAACCGCTTGTTTTTCTTTCAATTTCATTTGCCCCCTCTCCTTTCTCGATGAGCTCCCTTAAATGCAAACGTCCGCGTTTCAACCTTGTTTTCACCGTGCTTTCCGCAGTATGTAAAATCACTGCAATTTCACTTATTTTCATTTCATTAAAGTAATAAAGAGTAAGCACTTCCCGGTATTTATAATCTAGCTCTTGAATGGATTCACTAAGTGATTTTTTGTCAAAATCCACTATCAGTTGCGCCTCTGGACTTTCCACATGCTCATCTCCCCTAATTCGTTCTGCAAAATCAAAGTTTAGGAGGATATTTTTCCAGCTCCATTTACGCATCAGCATTTTACAACGATTGACGGTAATGGAGGTGAGCCAGCTTTTCAGTTTTTCAGGTTCATCCAATTGATGAATCTTTTCGTATGCAGTAATGAAGGTATCCTGCACTACCTCTTCACAGATGAATCTATCTTTTAATAATAGAAACGCTGTTCGTAAAAGATAGTCTCCGTATAGGGACATCAGTTCCTGTAATGCGGATTCCTCTTTGTTTTTCAGCCGATCAACAAGATGCAAAGCGTGCTCACCCCCTTTTTCCTTTTGGTCTATACTTAAGATGCAAGATAAGTTGCAATAGTTTCAATTTCAGGAAAAAAATAATATTATTCTCTCTTAAGTTAGCATAAAGTGATGGGAATTTAGTGGGGGTTTTTCTATTGGAGGAAAAATAAATGCCCGCCCCGTACAAGGGACAGGCATTGATGGTTATAGGTTTTTGGGGGCTCTATTGAAGTGCCGCTTCTAGATTGATGACACCATGGCCATAATTGAAGGCCGACCCTAAATTGGTAGCCGTATCCCTTAATCTTTCTCGAACCTGCACGTTTGTCAGGTTTGGATTTTGTGCGAGTAACAATGCTGCCGCTCCTGCCACGTGAGGCGAAGCCATGGACGTACCATTCAGCTCCCCATATTGATTTCCTGGTAAAGTGCTGTTGATCGACACACCTGGTGCCATTACTTCCAACTGGCTACCCACACTAGAGAAGGAGGCGCGATTATTGTTGGCATCAACTGCACCTACTGCAATAACGGAATCATATCTTGCCGGATAGCCGATGGTATTAATTAGGCCAAGGAAAGAACCGCTGTTCCCCGCAGCCGCGACGACCACAATCCCGCTGTTATAGGCATTATCACTTGCCTGCTTCAATGTTGTGGATCCAGTGCTTCCACCCAAGCTCATATTGATGACATCCATGTCGTTGTCGATTGCCCATTCAATTCCTTGTGCAATACCCGCAAGCGTTCCACTACCACCCGCACTCAGCACTTTCACTGCGTATAAATCTACATCATAGGAAACACCAAGTACTCCCACATTGTTATTCAGTGCGGCGATTGTGCCAGCCACATGTGTTCCATGTCCGTTGCCATCTGTCAATG
Source organism: Sutcliffiella sp. FSL R7-0096 (assembly GCF_038595065.1). Classification (NCBI taxonomy): domain Bacteria; kingdom Bacillati; phylum Bacillota; class Bacilli; order Caryophanales; family Bacillaceae; genus Sutcliffiella; species Sutcliffiella sp. FSL R7-0096. Next base: position 1,768,660 of record NZ_CP152003.1, on the reverse strand, counting down.
CATCAGGCTCACCGGAAACGAAACTTGCTCCCCCTACCACTCGAAGATCTTCGTGGCTAGCATCTATACCTGTATCCAATACAGCCACTTTCACACCAGTGCCTGTCACATTTTGAGAATGTGCCACATCTGCTTTAATATGAGGAACCCCATAAGGAACCGTCTGAGCGGTTGTGTGCATTTCCACGTTTTCTTCCACATACTCCACTAAAGGATTTTTTTCAAGCGCTGCTGCAGCAACTTCTGGCAAAGTGATATGTAACACATTCATATGCTTGAATTGATGTTCCACCGATCCACCTAGTGTTGACACTAGTGTGTCTGCCTTAGCTATGGAAGGCCCTGTTTTTAAACCAATCAGATACTCCTTCATTACCGGTTTTCCATTTGCACTTGCATCCGATGGCATAAAAGAAAAAGACAGAACCATCGCCACCGCCAAGAAGACGGTAAACATTTTTCTTAATGACTTATTCATATGTAATCACGCTCCTTTTGTTTTTCTAAATAATCAAATTATTTAGTTAACTATGATGCTAGCATAATAATGGCATGATTGTAATTGGGAAAATAGGTAGGTTAAACCAGCTTTATCTGCCCCATTTACCAGCACATTTCCCAATGGTGCATCATGGAAATAAATACAAAAATAAGTAAACTTCAGAAAGTACAAAAAAAAAGCACCAGAATTGCTCCTACTGTAGAGCCAATTCTGGTGCTTATATAAGAGGGGGGATCAACTAATTATTGTAAAGCACTTTCCACATTGATGACACCTTTTCCGTAGAAGAAAGGATCACCTAAGTTTGTAGCCGTATTTTTCAGACGTTCACGGATTTGGACATTTGTCATGCTAGGATATTTCGCCTTGATTAATGCAGCAGCTCCAGCAACGTGTGGAGACGCCATGGACGTTCCATTGAAGGCTGCATAGTTGTTACCAGGAGTTGTGCTCAAAACGCTGACACCCGGTGCCATTACTTCCAACTCGTTCCCAACACTGGAGAAAGAAGCACGGTTGTTGTTGGAGTCCACCGCTCCAACTGCGATAACAGAACTATATCTAGCTGGGTAACCAATTGTATTTTGCTTTCCTTTAGAACCAGAGTTACCAGCTGCCGCAATGACGACAATGCCTCTAGCATAAGCATTATCACAAGCTTGTTGCAATGCAGAAGATCCAGAGCTTCCACCAAGACTCATATTAATGACATTCATCCCATTTGCAATGGACCACTCAATTCCTTGTGCGATTCCACTTAATGTACCACTACCTGAAGCACTAAGAACTTTCACTGCATACAGGTCAGCGTTGTATGCTACACCAAGTACACCAGTTGTATTATTCAATGCAGCAACTGTTCCTGCTACATGTGTTCCGTGGCCGTTTCCATCTTGAAGGGCATTCGGCTCACCTGAAACAAAGCTCGCTCCACCCTTTACATTAAGATCAACATGATTAGCGTCAATTCCAGTATCTAGGATCGCAACTTTGACACCACTTCCTGTCACACCAGCAGCGTGAGCTTTGTCAGCCTTGATATGCGGGACACCCCATGGAACTGTTTGTGCAGTAGCTTGAACTTCCGCGTTTTCCTCTACGAAAGCAATATTAGGATTTTTCTTCAAAGCTTCTGCAGCTTTTTCAGGTAAAGAGACTTCCACAACATCCATGTATTGGAACGTGTGTTGTACTTCTCCACCAACTGCGTTTATCAAGTTTCTAGAAGACTGGGCGCTTGCCTTATTACCTTTTGTAAATCCAACTAAGTATTCTTTCTTTGCACTAGCATTCGGACTGGACGATTCTGCCTGAGCAGTACCGAAGGCTAACGAGAAAGCCAATATTGCAATAAGTATGACCGAAAAACCTTTCATCCACTTCTTCAATAGATTCACTCCTTGAATAAGATTTTTAATAATTCTTACTATTAAGAACTATTAACAAAAGTTTACCACCAGTCACGGAAAATTCATATTGGGAAAATGAAGCGGAAAAAGGGGAGTAATTTAAAAGTTTAACCCCCAAGTTTCCCAATAGGTAAATATGTAATAAATTCCTTGTTTATCCTATAGAATGGATTTGGACTACAAAAAGAGAAGCTGTAACTCCCCAGCTTCTCTCTTAACATTTACTATTTAAAATCAGGTGGTTCTCTACCATTCTAAAAAAGCTTCTCAGTTAAAAAATACACTGTAATACCTTGTAAATGCTACAGCAAAATCCCCCCTGGTGACTTCCTCGTTAGCATGGAAAGTAGCCTCAATCTTTGGTTTCAATTCATATCTCCCTTGTGTGACCGAGAAACTCACATTCAACAAATTCAAATCCAATGCCAATTGAACATATCCTCGTAAGTTCTCGGGAATATCCCCCTGATCCTTTAATACCACTCGTTCGTCCTTATACGTCACTTTTATATCACCTGTATGCGCTAACGCCTCTTTTTCCAATCCAAGACCCTGAACCAAGGAATATGCCAGTTCCGCTTTAGTGACCGTTCCTTTAGGTGAAAACTTTCCATCCTGACCTGCTATCATGACTCCATTATTTTGATGTAGCTGATCTCTGAATGCTGCTCCTTTAGCCGCGACAGCTTCTGCAAAAGCCAATTCAGGACCTGTAACATCTCCAAAGTTTGATTGCTCTGGCAGGCTTTGACGGATTTCCGCACCCATCACCAAAGACTTGGCAAGCTCCAATCTGGTCAGCTTAGCATCCGGTTTAAAAGACCCATTTTTATAGCCATCAAACAACCTTTCATTTACACCTTGCTGAATGGCTGTTTCTGCCGGATGACCACTTATATCATTCAGACCGGAAAAACCATCGATTTTTGTAAAGGCAAAAGTACCTTGTACCGTTTCAGGTAGAGCTATTCCAATTGGATTTAGGTCAGCTCCACGAAGTCCGCGGATTTCCGCTTTCCATGTACCTTGCTGTGGAGTGTCCACCATTACAACCCGATCGGAATATAAAGGAAATAACAAGCTGACACCTGAACTATATTCTGTTCCATCCGGAGCTGTCAGAACAAGATTAACAGGATTTCCGGTAGCTTCCATCACACCTTTTCCGTCCACTCGTGCAAGTAGACTAGTCAGGCCTTGTTCTACGGAAAATTCATAGGTACCCCCGGTAAGTGTGTTGTATTCTATTTGGAACTCTTCCCTTTGTGTCGACGTTTCCACATTAGAGTGGAAGGTTTGGTTCATATTCAGAGTCGAACCATAAACCTTTTCCTTGTGAAGTGATTTATCCACGGCAGCAAAGGCGTTCACATATCCTGCCCCGACTTCCCATGCTTCATAGCCCGGCATATTGGTGGCTGTAAGTTGAATGATTTCTTTTACCTCGTCCGGTGATAATCTTGGATCCGCCTCTAGCATCAAGGCCACTATTCCGGCTACATGAGGGGTTGCCATCGACGTGCCGCTCATGGATGTATAGTAAGGGATATGTTGAGGTTCAATCAGTTCCACATCTTTTCCTGCTGCCAGTGCGGAAAGCGGGGCAAGTACACGTGTAGAAATGATATCCACCCCTGGTGCTGTAATGGTCGGCCTATCTTCCCATGTCCATTCCTTCCCATCCATGCTGAATGTCCCTCCAGCGCCTTTTGTTCCACGTGAGGAGAAATCAGCCAATGTACCATCCTTCACTCCAGCCGAGACTGAAATAACCCAAGGGGCTTTCGCATAAGGATTATGTGTGTTTTCCGCCGGTCCTTCATTACCAGCAGCAAACAATACAACAATACCACGCTCATACGCTTTTTTACTCGCTACATTAATTGGATGGTTTGGATCAAAGTCCCCACTGGATCCCCAAGAATTTGTGATCACCCGGATGCCATATTCGCGCTGATGGCTGATGGCATAGTCAAAGCCCCCTATTCCGTCAAGAATAAATAATGCGCCACCAGATCCGTATCCTATCAGGTCTGCTCCTGGTGCAACTCCCTCATATTTACCCCCTGACATTGCCCCAGTACCTCCAACAGTCCCTGCAACATGTGTACCATGCCCAGAGTTTGTATCTGTGTTCGGTACGTTCTCCGTATATGTGATTGGCAGGATTCCAGTCACGCCTTGAAGGTTGGTGGTACCAAGTACGTTTTGGACCAGATTACGCCCAAACTCATGATCTTTATGCGTGCCATCTACACCACTATCATTCACTACCACGCCTACTCCATCACCGGAAATAGGCATTCCGCCATTCCCCTTCGTCATTTCCTTATCGGTTCTGACTTTGTTCACTCCAGTAATGTCCGTTGATTCCGCGTTATAGTAAGTCACTTCCTCATTTAGATAGATGGACCTTACTTCCGGCGATTGAGCTAACTTTTCAATCTGTGCCTTCGTTGCCAGGGCCCCAGCAATCGGTAATTCTTTCATGGTTATTGCTGTATTAATTCCAAGCTCTTCTAACAACCCGATTTGAGTGGCAGTTGGTTTCTGTTCTCCATAAAAGGTAATAATAATTTGAGCGGTACTTGTAGCATCCTCCAAAACGGACCATACTTTTTCATGTACTACAGAGGACACGGTTCCTCCCCCTTGGGCATTTACACTATAAAATGGAGTCAGCATCAACAATAACGTACATACAACAGCAAACCATCTTTTCATTACTTCCCCTCTTTTCCAATGAATAGTTTATTGAATTGCTTTTGAGACAGCTTTGTAGGCATCAACATATCCAGCACCCGTTTCCCATTTTGCATATCCTTCCATTGGCGTGGCCGTACTTTCAAGAATCTCCTTTATTTCCAAAACATCCAATGTTGGATTCACTTCCAACAACAACGCGATGATTCCTGCGACATGCGGGGCAGCCATCGAAGTCCCACTGAATGTGGTGTAATACGGCAGATGTGCAGGTGAGATATATTCCAAATCTTTTTGTGCGCTTAGCGCGGATAACGGAGTGAATACCCTAGTAGAGACAATGTCTACACCCGGTGCAGTGATGGTTGGACGATCCACCCAAAAATATTCCTCCCCATCCACTAACACAGATCCCCCATTCCCCTCCAAGCCTCTTGATGAAAAGCCTGCTAACTCCCCTTCTATGGAGCCCGCTGCCACTGTTATGACCCAAGGCGCCTTTTTATAATTTCCGGAAATGGTCGCTTCTCCAGGTCCCGAATTTCCTGCAGAAAAAACAGTAACAATGCCACGGTCGTACAGCTTTTTTGTTGCTATATTGATTGGGTCATAGGGATCAAAGTCCTTACCAGCATCACTGGTTGTTCCCCATGAGTTTGTGATGATGCGGATGTTGTACTCCTGCTGATGAGTCAATGCATAATCAAATCCACCAAGTGTATCAAGCATCGCAACAACTGCTCCGGAACCGTAACCTATTAAATTCGCTCCGGGTGCCACCCCTTCGTATTTACCCCCTGACATCGCTCCCGTACCACCTACAGTACCTGCGACATGCGTTCCATGTCCGGAGCTTGAATCGGTATTAGGAACATTTTCGACATATGTTATCGGGAGAATGCCGGTAACTCCCTGCAGATTGGTGCTGCCAAGGACATTTTGAACAAGATTATTGCCGAACTTTATATCATTGTGTGTTCCATCTACTCCACTATCATTGATGACAATTCCAATTCCATCACCACTAACAGGCATCCCGTCATTCCATTTACGGAATGCTTCATCTTCACGAACCCGGTCCACACCAGTATAGGCAGTGGCACCATCATTTTCATATTGAAGTTTCTGGTTGTAATAAACGGAGATCACATTATCCCACTCCAGAATTTGATCTACTTGCTCCTTTGTCGCCAGAGCCCCTACAATAGGTAAACTTTGATATCCGATGGCCCCCTGTATTCCTATCTCTTCCAGAAGCTCTTTATGATGCGACATAACTCCACCATCGCCATCAAAAGAAATGATTACTTCAACCGGCCCATCATTTGTTTTAAAAATTTTCTCCAGTGACTCATCCAGAATGCCTATTTCACTTTGGACATTATTGGCGTTCACCTGTTGGAGACCTTGCATCCAAACGGATTGTACTAAAAGACTCAATAATAGAACCCCTGTAGATAAAAAAGAAACCCTTCTTTTCATCCTATAACCCCTTTTCGAATTTTTAAAATAGTAAGATTAATTAGTTGTATTTTCTCATACCCTACCAATCCCAGCTATTAGGCATACGTTGTAAAAAAACAGAGTATCTGTACTATCTTGTTTACTACTTTGGTAGTACCATCAATATTTTCCGCACAAAAAAAAACGCCAAGCAAAAATGCCCGACGTTTTTTCGTGATTATATTAAAAAACACCTAATGATTGTAGAAACACAAGGATGATCGCAAATGGTATGACATATCTAATCAATGAATACCACACTTGGAACAAGCCTTTTTTAACTGATGATCCTTGGAAGAATTCATCCTCTAAAATGTTCTTAGGGACTCTGTGTCCGACAAAGTATGAGATCAAAAATGCACCAAGAGGAAGTCCGATGTTACTTACCAGAAAGTCTGCTGCATCAAAAACAAGTAGACCTCCAATTATTATATCAGATAGTAAGCCAAATGATAAAGCAGAAGGAATTCCCAATACGAAAATGATTAAACCGGCAATGACTGCAATTTTTCTTCTCTTTTCCTGATTGTCTTTTACAATAACCGCAACAATAATCTCCAATATGGAAAAAGCGGAAGTCAGGGTTGCGAACAAAAGAAGAATCAGGAACATGGTCAAGAACAGTCCGCCAAGCGGCAGTTGATCGAACACTGCCGGTAGTACAACAAAGACCAAACCTGGCCCTTCATCCGGCCTCAATCCCAATGCGAATACCGCAGGGAAGATGACTAGACCCGATAATAACGAAATGATAATGTTGAGTCCGACAACCGATCCTGCCGAACGTACCAAGTTCTCGCCTTTTTCCAGATAGGAACTGTAAGTGACCATAATAGAAATACCTACACTTAAAGAAAATAAAGCCATTCCTAAGGCCATTAAGAATGTATTTGCCGTAATCAAGGAAGCATCTGGTTGTAAAAAGAAGCGAACACCTTCCATTGCACCTTCCAAAGTGAGGGATCTAACCAGCAATACAATAAAAATAATGAATAATAATGGCATTAAAATTTTGCTGGCCTTTTCAATTCCACTTTGGACCCCAGCTTGGACGACCCAAATAGTAATCCCCAGGAAAATGAATTGTGCAATCAAGACCTGGATGGGATTGGCTATTGTCTGTTCGAATAGCGCTCCGTATTGCTCCAATGAGAATTGAGATAAACCACCCGAGATACTCTTTCCTAGATAGGTGACAATCCATCCACCTACCACACTATAAAAGGACAAGAGGATAAACGATGCCGCCACTCCCAGAACACCGATAAAATACCATTTCTTTTTCGGAGCCAACACCTTATATGCTGTTATGGCATCCTTTTGTGTAGACCTTCCAATAATAAACTCTGCCAAAATCATTGGCGCTCCAATCAGGAGTGTAAAGAGGATAAATAATAGAAAGAATATCCCTCCGCCATTGGTACCAGCCATATAAGGAAACTTCCATATGGCCCCGAGCCCGATTGCGGACCCAGCTGCTGCCAAGATAAAACCAATTTTTGATGTCCATTGTTCATGCTGTTTCATGTTCTAAACTCCTATTTCACAGATTAGTCTACTATGATACTATCCTTTATAAAAAATGTATAGGGAATTTTCTGTAAAATCCCAGAAGGTATTGCCAAATACACTAAGGAAGTGGAACCATCTTATGCTGTACCGCATAAATGACAACTTGAGAACGGCTTTTCACTTCTAACTTTTTAAATATTTTACTTACATGAATTTTCACTGTCTTATCACTGATGAATAGGCGTTGAGCAATTTCTTTATTGGACAACCCTTCCACAAGGCACAAGAGCACTTCCTTTTCTCTTTCTGTGAGGGTAGTGTCTTCCGCTTGCTGAATTCCCTGTTGATGGTAGTTGATTAGCTTTTTGGTCATCGCCGGGTGAATAATCGATTCCCCCTTGAATACAGTACGAATCGCATCAATCACCTGATCGGAAGGTGAATCTTTCAGAAGGTAGCCATCAGCCCCCTCTTTTATAGCAGACATGAAATATTCGTCATGCTTATACATTGTAAGGATTAGCACTTTTACCTGCGGATATTCCCTTTTTACTATTTTTGTAAGTTCAATACCATCCTGCTCAGGCATATTGATATCCATGACAATTACATGAGGACGTTCTTTTTTCAGCAAGGCAACCATTTCTTTCCCACCTGTTGCCTCTCCAATTACTTTCATATCGCGTTCCAAAGAAATGATGGTTTTCAGGCCGTCCCGTAAGATAGCATGATCATCCACTAGCATGACATTAATCATCTTTATTCGTCCCTTCCAATCCGAGTTTTGGTACTGTAAGTATTATCTCTGTCCCCTCATTTGGCTTACTTTCAATCTGTAATGCCGCTCCGATTTTTTCAGCTGCTTCATTCATTTGGAGTATTCCATAATGAGGTTCATTCATCGCTTTGATCATCGCGTGATACAACGAAAAGCCAACACCATTATCCGTCATTTTCAATAAAATATGATCCCGCTTATAGCTCATTAAAACATGCAAATCAGTCGCCTTCGAATGCTTGATGCTGTTCTGCACACTTTCTTGGAAAACATCGAACATTACTTTTTCCGTCATGGGGCTGATTGGTCCTTTTTCCCCTCTGATTTCTAAATCGATATTCAGCCCTAAGGTTTTATCTTTTTTCAGTTCGGCTATCTTCTTTTCAAGAGCAGTATGAAAACCTAGTTGCTCGGTCGGGTAGGGTTTCAAAGCATAGATGGAATCCCGTACATCCTTAAGACTTTCCCTCAACCTATTATTGCTAGCGGCTATCAGTTGTTTGGCTTCCACAGGATTGGAGTCCATCTTTTTTAAGGACGTATCCAGCTTCATGACAGCCCCGGCAAGTGACTGTGCGATCCCATCATGGATATCATGTGCAATTCGATTACGTTCTTCGAGGATTACCCTCCGTTCCTGTTCTTTTACAAGTTGCTTTGTTTTGAAAAAGCCTGCCAACTGATTAGAAATGGTTGCCACCGCCCTTATGTCCTCCAATGTGAAACTTTTTGTACGGGCTTTGGTCACGACAAAACATCCAATCACTTCATTTTCAAATAGCAAAGGTGCATATAGCGCAGATCGAGATTGCGGACGGAAGTAAGATGTCAGCGGTCCTTTATTCAAATCGCGTTTATCGAACACCATCATATTTCCCATAGCTTCCATACGGAAGAATACTTCATTTTCAATGGAATCGGATTTCAGCTTCCCCTTCAAGACAGTCAATTCCCACTTCGCATGATCGTTTCGCAAAAAAAGGAGACAATCTTCATATATCATGATATCACTCATCAGCTTTTTAATAAGTTCCTTCCAGCTTTGGGACGGGAGTGATTTATTCAATTCTGAAGAAAAATCAAACAATGCTTTAATACGGTTCTTTTCCACCTTCAACCTTGCAATGATGGAACTGAGCAATGACAGTCCTACTAAAGGGGAAAAAAAGAAAAAATATGAAAAACTGTCTACTTCCCCTCGGTTTTGACTTCCCAAATAGTGAATGAGACATCCGTAAATAAAGGCGATCGCATAGCTGATTGCCTCCCCATTGGTTTTCCCTAGCCAGAACCGGAAAGGGTATTTCTCGGGGCGTAACCATAAGACGATGTCGACGATGAAATTATTGATTAAATAAAAAAAGGTAATGATAACAAAAAAGCCGAAAATCTCTATCGCTAATGGGGAGAATTCCGACACTGCTAGTTTTTCCATCGTCAATCTGTGAATGAGATGTGCAAGATAAAAGCTGATAACCAATTGTGCTGGATTAAAAAACAGTATCCGTAAAGGTCTACGGTGAATCAAATTGATTACTAATACCGTCAACCCATAAACGATTACGACGAAATCAATACCAAAAACGACATACATTATATAAATAATCGGGAAGGTCAGTGTGGTCTGTCCTCTTGGCATAGGCATTGGGTAATACTCACAGATTAAAAGGAATATTACCAAAAGCAACAAAGTTAGAGACCAACTAAATGCTTCAAATATAACTAGATGATAGGCAAACATCATAAGTCCTACCAAAGAAATAAAGCCCATATATAATTGGGAGATGTGATAATTCCTCCATTGCAATTCCATTGACATCAACCATCCTGATAAAATTTAAAGTTGGAAAAGAAAGCTTTTCCTGACTTACAGAGACAAAGCAAGAAAAACTCCAGCTGGCATAATGTATAACACTTCCCAACTGGAGTTCCTCGTACTCGTTATGGAGTACAACTCCATCATAGGCAAAACTTTGCTTTCTTACTATTGGATAAAAGAAATAAATGCCTAATACTAAAGTATTATTCTCGTAACTTATGCTTTCTGAAATCGCACTTCTATTATGGTCCCCTTATTCACTTCACTTGTAACATGAATCTTACCATCGTGATTTTTAATAATATTGAATGTAATCATCAAACCCAGTCCCGTGCCCGTCGATTTGGTGGTAAAAAACGGTTCACCCAATCTGGCTATGATGTCTTCCGGAATTCCAGTGCCCTCATCTCTTAGCCTGATGACTACTTCCTCTTCCTCTTCTTTTGTATCAATGAAAATGGTTCCGCCGTTCGGCATCGCCTCGATACCGTTTTTGATCAGATTGATAAAAACTTGTTTCATCTGATTTTCATCACATTTAAACATTGGATAATCTGCATTCAACTTTAAATCAAACCATACATTATTCATGATTGCCTGTGTTTCGAGCAACGTTGCGACATCTTTTAGTAGGGTGTGAACAGATACCTCGTGAATGTACACTTGATGTGGCTTTGCGAGCAATAGAAGTTCACTTAAGATTAGCTCTATTCTGCTGAGCTCCGATTCAATGATATGGAAGTACTCCTTTTTCTCCTCCATCTCCCTCTCAAGCAGTTTAAAAAATCCTTTGATGGCGGTTAACGGATTTCGGATTTCATGGGCAATACCAGCAGCCAATTGCCCCGCAACCGATAGTTTCTCCGATTGCAACATCAATGCTTCCGCCTGTTTCCTCTCTGTTATATCCCGGATGATGACCTGAAGTGCATCTTTTCCAAGGTAAGTAGTAGGTATACCGACAAACTCCGTAAAAATTCCGTTGCCTTTCAATGTCGTCCACTCTTGTACAAATGTCGGAAGCTTTGTTCCATTGTGCTGCAGGTGTACCTCCTTCCATATTCTTTGAAAATCTTCCTTTGAGATATTTTCATAGATACTCTGACCAAAAATCTCTCCATAGTTGTCCACTTCAAACATCTTTAAGCCGGATTCATTGATAAACGTCCATTTTTCATCACAAATCACTGCAATCGTGTCGATGGAGTTTTGTACCAATTTCCGAAAACGCTCTCTACTATTTTGAAGGATTTTATGAAAATTCTTTCTATGTGAAATATCAACGAGCATGACAAAAGATGCAGGCTCCCCCTTAAACGTAGTGTGGTTTGAGGTGATTTCAACATCAATCGCCCTTCCATCAAATCGCTTCCACCTTTGTTCCATCTGGCCAACCCGAAAGCCTTGTTGAACAGATTTAATCCGTTTTTCCACGATTTCATGATAATTTTCTTCTATGTATTCATACACGGAGGTATCCAATATTTGTTCCTTCTTATAAGCTCCAAGCATTGATGTGCCAGCTTCATTGACATACTTGATTATTCCATCCACAAAGATAAAGACCCCGTTTGGCAGGTGTTCAATTAAGTCGTAGGCAGAATAATCTTCATCATCTATATCTGTTTCTATTTCTGTCTGCTGTTGTTCAAGCTTTCTTCGGGAAGTCGGCATCGCGATAGAGCTTCCTATCTCTTGTTTTGTAAGATTCTCATGGTCTGATGTACGTGAGAGCTGCAAAACTATTTCCTTTTCCTCTCCCATCGGTGAGTTCACTTCTGATAGGACCGCCTCCATCCATAAGAGTGAACCATCTTTCTTTTTCATCCGGAAATAGCAGTGGGTCTGATGGGAAGGTTGATAGATCAAGCTTTCTATTAAATATAGGTCTTCCGAATTGATCCATTTCTCTAGTCCAGTATCTATCAACTCTTTCCTTGTATAGCCTAATAAAGCTTCACAAGTGGAGGATACATATTGAACGTTTCCGTTTTCCGATACCACAATGATCATTTGTACTTTTGTAATAGATTCAACAGATTGCTTCTTCTCTTTTTTCAATAAAGAGTCGGGGGTACTCAATATACTTTCCTCCCTTCCTAATCTATCGTCGATTCATTTCATTTATCCGCTCCAACTTCACTTCCAATATTCCCTATTATACTACAAATTTCTTTATTTTTCTAAATATTATAACTAATCAACATAACTCTTACCACAACTAAACAAATATTTCTCTCCTGCATCTTTTCAAGCAATCTACCCGACTGCCAGCGAACGATGTATAATGGGAGAATGAAAAAATGAAAAAAAAGATAAAAAAAGAAAAAAAGGGGTCAGACCCCAGGAGGTATTTGCATATGAATAACGAATTACATAAAGTTGCATTTATTGGTACGGGTGTGATGGGAAGTAGTATGGCGGGACATTTGCTTGAGCGTGGGTATGAGGTGAGTGTGTTTACTCGTTCGAGGGAGAAGGCTCTTGGGTTGGTTGAGCGTGGTGCGGTTTGGAAGGCTAGTGCGGGGGAGGCTGCAGCTGGTGCCGATGTGGTGATTACGATGGTCGGTTATCCAAAGGATGTGGAGGAAGTTTATTTGGGAGAGAACGGCATCTTGGCTCATGCACGAGATGGCGCCTACCTGATTGACATGACCACATCCACTCCTACATTAGCCAAGCAAATTTATCTGAAAGCTAAGGACCGAGGGCTTCATAGTCTGGATGCCCCCGTTTCCGGGGGAGATATCGGCGCACGGGAAGGCCGCCTTACCATAATGGTCGGAGGAGACGAGATGGCTTTTAATGCCTGTTTGCCGATCTTCCAAACTTTCGGGGCGAACATTATCCACCAAGGAGAGGCAGGAGCAGGCCAGCATACGAAAATGTGCAACCAGATTGCCATTGCCACTAATATGATTGGCGTTTGTGAGGCATTGGCTTATGCTGATAGTGCAGGACTTGATCCCGAGAATGTACTTAAAAGTATTTCTAGCGGGGCTGCAGGAAGCTGGTCCTTATCAAACCTTGCCCCTCGTATTATAGCCGGAAACTATGAACCTGGCTTTTTCGTCAAACATTTCATTAAAGACATGGAAATTGCACTGGATGAAGCGGACCGAATGGGACTTGATGTTCCCGGGCTTTCTCTTGCACGGGAAATGTATGTAAAACTTTCCTCCCAGGGCGAGGCGGAGAGCGGCACACAGGCGCTTTACAAACTTTTCAAAAATACAACGATACACTAAATAGATATGGGGACTGCTAGCATCCAGCAGTCCCCATTCTATATTTCTATCTTTTCGAAGCTCTCCCCCGTAAAAATTCCAACAGGCAATGAACGGCCACTCTGCTGGTCATGTCACGAAAATCAATGGTAGGATCGATTTCCACAATGTCAAGTCCACACACCGTTTCTTCCGTTCCCAATAAATAGATTGCTTCGAGAAGCTGATCACTTGTCATCCCACCTGGACCGATGGCAGGACAGCCTGGCGCATACGCCTGATCGAGCACATCGATATCAATGGATAGGTAGATATGCTCCACTTTTCCCTTTAGGTGCTCCACTGATTCCCTTATTACATCAGGAATCCCTTTCCTTTTCACATCACCCATCGTGAAAACCTTAATCCCATTTTCTTTCGCATAGTGATGATAATAGGAGCTGTTGGAATAATTCCTGATTCCAATCTGTACCAGATGGTCGCCTTCCAACACCTCCGCTTCGAGCAGTCTTCGGAATGGAGTACCGTTTGTCGGCCCACCATCTTCCGTGTTTCTAAGATCGTGATGGGCATCAAATTGAATGACTCCGATTTTCCCTGTTTTCACTTCACTCATTCCAGATATGGTTGAAAAAGTGATGGAATGATCGCCACCAATGAATAATGGGATACAATCTTTATTTTTCCCTAGTAGGGAGGACACCGCCTCTTCAATTCTTCGATAGGATTCCTTTATGTCTGTAGCATGCATATGGATGTCTCCTGCATCGGTCAGCATCGATGATTCCCGAAGGTCCACCTCCCCCTCCACTGCATAGGTGGAATAGGACTGAAGCAGTTTTCTCACCACGACTGGTGTAAAACTTGCACCCGAATGACTGATGGAAGGCTTGGAGAGAGGGACTCCTATAAGGGTCGTCCCTGTGACCTCCTCCTCTCCGTCCCATGCTTGTAGTAGTTCTGCCGCTTTCGGATAATGACGATCGACGAATGGCGGAGCTCCTGCCGCCTGTAAAAAAGCCGGTCTACTCAAGGATCGCTCCCCCTTTAGCAACTTCCTTTCCGTTTAAAAACACGCTATGCACATGGTTCACACCATAATGGTAAGGGACATACTGATAGTTTGGTGCATTCCAGATCACAATATCGGCACGACGGCCAACTTGAAGGCGCCCGGCAATATCATCCTTATGGATTGCTTTTGCAGCATTGACCGTTACGGCATTCCATATTTCCTCACATGTCATCTTTAATTTCAGCATCGCAAGGTTCATGATGAATTGGATATTCTCTGTCGGCGAGCTTCCAGGATTAAAATCGGTCGCAAGGGCAACCGCTCCTCCCGCATTGATCATTCCCCGTGCTTTGGCAAACGAATCTTTATTAAGATAGAAAGTCGTTCCAGGTAATAGTACCGCCACCGTATCCGAAGAACCGAACATCTCCACCGCTTCGTCCGACGCTGCAATCAAATGATCTGCTGAAGCCGCCTCCAATTCGATCGCAAGTTCTGTTCCGCCTAAAGAAACAATTTCATCGGCATGGATCTTGACGGAGAAACCAGCCTCTTTCGCTTTTGTTAAGTACTGCTTTGATTGTTCGATCGTGAAAACACCCTCTTCGCAAAAGATGTCCACAAACTCTGCTAGCTGCTCTTCTTTTATGATAGAAAATAAATTTGCCATTTCATCAAGAAAGCTTTCCGGGTCATCTTTAAATGTTTTAGGAATTGCATGTGCTCCTAGAAACGTTGAAGCGATCGTCATAGGATGTTTCCGCTGAAGCTCTTTTACTACTTTTAGTTGCTTCAGTTCTGTTTCTCTGTCTAGGCCATAACCGCTTTTCGCTTCAACTGTCGTGATCCCATAGCTAAGTAGACGTTTTAGGTGGAAATCTGCCTTTTCCACCAATTCTTCAAAACTTGCCTCCTGAGTCGCTTTGACCGTTGAATGGATTCCCCCGCCTTGTTTTAAAATCTCTAAGTAAGGTACGCCCTGTTGTTTAAGCGCAATCTCATGCTCCCTCGATCCTCCGAACACCAAATGGGTATGTGGATCCACAAGACCTGGAGTTACAAGCTTCCCTTGACAATCTATGACACTATCACTTTGCCATTCTCTAGCTTCTTCGGTTGTCCCGATAAACTGGATCATGCCATCTTTCCAGCCGATAGCTCCGTTTTCAATGTGGGGGAGAACATTCATCTGTTCACCTTTGACAAAATCTACTTCATGATCCATTGTTAGGAGTTGCCCACAGTTGATTAGTAGTGTATCTAGTTGCATCAATTACTCACTCTCCTTCAGTAAAGGGATGTGCACGCCTTTTTCTTTTGCCACTTTTTTAGCGAGGCCATAGCCTGCGTCAGCATGCCTTATCACACCCATCCCAGGGTCGGATGTCAGTACACGTTCAAGTCTTTTTCCTGCAGCTTCCGTACCATCGGCCACAATCACCATTCCTGCGTGGAGGGAATACCCCATTCCGACTCCCCCACCATGGTGAACGGAAACCCAGCTTGCACCATTGACACCATTGATGAGAGCATTCAATATCGGCCAATCTGCCACTGCGTCACTGCCGTCAAGCATCGCTTCTGTTTCCCGGTTCGGGGATGCCACAGATCCACAATCCAGATGGTCTCGGCCAATGACGATCGGGGCGGAAAGTTCACCGTTTGCAACCATCTCATTAATTATTTTTCCGAATCGAGCACGTTCCCCATATCCAAGCCAGCAGATTCTAGACGGAAGACCTTGAAATGCCACTTTTTCACGAGCCATCTTGATCCAATTGCATAAATGCTCATTGTAGGAGAATTCTTTTAAAATGACCTCATCTGTTTTATAGATATCTTCCGGATCTCCGGATAGCGCTACCCAACGGAACGGCCCTTTTCCTTCACAGAACTGTGGACGTATAAATGCCGGCACGAATCCCGGGAAGTCAAACGCGTTCTTTACACCTTCATCGAACGCGACCTGGCGAATATTATTTCCATAGTCAAACGTGATGGCACCCTTTTGTTGCAGATCAAGCATCGATTTCACATGCTCAGCCATACTTTCTTTTGCAAGTTGCACATATTGGGCCGGTTCTGCCTTTCTTAACCTTGCTGCTTCCTCGAGTGTCATACCAATAGGAATATATCCGTTTAACGGATCATGGGCAGAGGTTTGGTCTGTTAGTAGTTCTGGTGTGAAGCCTCTTTCTACTAACTGCGGTAGGATTTCCGCTGCATTTCCAAGAAGTCCGATAGATAAAGGTTTTCCTAGTTTCTTATATTCCTCGGCTTTCTGAATTGCTTCATCCACTGTTTTGACTTTCACATCGCAATATCTTGTTTCTATGCGGCGGTCGATTCGATGCTCATCCACTTCGATGGCGATACACACCCCACCATTCATCGTGACGGCAAGCGGCTGTGCCCCACCCATGCCCCCAAGTCCGGCTGTTACAGTAATAGTGCCTTTTAACGTATTATTAAAAGATTGCTTGGCAGCTTCCGCAAACGTTTCATAGGTCCCTTGCAAAATTCCTTGTGTACCGATATAAATCCAAGAACCCGCTGTCATTTGGCCATACATCATAAGCCCCTTTTGATCGAGCTCATGGAAATGGTCCCAATTTGCCCATTTTGGCACAAGGTTTGAATTGGCCAAGAGTACTCGCGGTGCATCCGCATGGCTGCGGAAGACAGCTACTGGCTTCCCTGATTGGACTAAAAGTGTTTCGTCCTCCTCCAAGTTTTTAAGGGATTCCACAATGGCATCAAAGCTCTCCCAGTTACGCGCCGCTTTCCCGATCCCTCCATACACCACAAGTTCTTCCGGGATCTCCGCCACTTCTGGATCAAGATTGTTCATCAACATACGCAGTGCAGCCTCCTGCACCCATCCCTTCGTATTTAACTCGGTACCTCTTGGCGCACGAATAACCTTCACCGTTTCCTTTTTCATACCTCATTCATCCCCTTTGATCGATTTATAGTAATAAGATTTAAAACTTGAAACAACTACAAATTCTACATTGTTACAGAAGTGTTGCAGTGATATTAAATTTCTGAGGGGGGTCAGACCCCCCTAGGAATTTCACGCTCTACACAGTACGCTTCCCTCATCCTTCATCCACGCCGCCAGTGCTTCGATGTCTTTGGAGAAGATGCGGTCTTCGGTGATGCTTGGGACGATGGCACGCCCTTCTTGGTACCATTTTTGCATGAGTGGGGCGGAGAGGAAGACACCTCTAAATTCCAGGGCTTGCATGGCACACATCCACTCGATGGCAAGGACTCTCCTCACATTGGCGACTATCTGATAGGCATGCCTCGCCCCGATGGTCCCCATGCTGACATGATCCTCTTGGTTAGCAGAAGAAGGTATCGAGTCCACACTTGCGGGATGAGCCAACGTCTTATTCTCCGACACAAGCGAGGCAGCGCAATATTGCATAATCATTGCTCCTGATTGAAGCCCTGGTTTCGGACTCAGGAAAGGTGGCAGGTCATTCAATTGCGGATTTACCAACCTTTCAATCCTGCGCTCCGAAATATTAGCAAGCTCTGCCATACCAAGCTTTAGAAAATCCATGGCAAACGCAATCGGCTGACCGTGGAAATTTCCCCCTGAAATTACCTTCCCACCGTCATCAAAGATTAGTGGATTATCCGTTGCCGCATTGATTTCGATCTCCAGCTTTTCCTTTACATAACCAAGCACCTGCCAGGATGCGCCATGCACCTGGGGAATGCACCGCAAGGAGTAAGCATCCTGTACACGCTTCTCCCCTTGCCTTGTCACAAGCTTGCTTCCGTCCAGAAGCGTTCGGAAACGTTCTGCCACATCCATTTGCTCCTGATAACCCCGGACCCGGTGGACATCATGGTCCAACGCTTCCACAATTCCTTCGAGTCCTTCAAAGGTCATCGCCGCAATGGATTCCGCCTGATACGCCATTTTCTCAGCCTCCAAATAAGCAACCACTCCAACCGCCGTCATCGCCTGTGTCCCGTTGATCAATGCCAGCCCTTCTTTGGCTTTCAACTCAATCGGTGAGATTCCCTTTTCAGCTAGTACTCCGGCAGTGTCCCGTCGTTCACCTTTATAAAAGACCTCCCCTTCCCCAAGCAAAGTCAGCACTAAATGGGACAGTGGTGCAAGGTCTCCACTTGCGCCAAGTGACCCTTGCTGCGGAACTACCGGGTGAATTCCCTCATTCACATATTCCAAAAGCCTTTCGATGACAATTGGCCTGACGCCTGAGAAGCCTTTTAGAAGTGCATTTGCCCTCAGTACCAACATCGCACGCCCGATTACCTCTGCAAACGGCTCCCCTACCCCGCAAGCATGAGAGTGAATCAGATTCCGTTGCAGCGCTGCTGTTTCTTCAAACGGAATCAACACATCACTGAACTTGCCGAATCCCGTTGTAATTCCGTAAACGACCTTGCCCTCCAGCACAATATTCTCTACCGCTGCTCGACTTGCGACCACTTTTACCATCGCGTCCTTGCAAGCTTCCACCCGATCTCCTTCAAAAAGAATCCTGTTCAATTTTTCAAGCGTCAACGATTCCCCGTTCAACGTAATCATCGCAACTCTCCCTTTCTCCCGCTGTTTCTCCAACTTCATATCCCCCTTTTTACACACAAAAGGAGGCCATACTTCAACCATGTAACATGTGTCAAAGTACAGCCCCCTATTAATCAGCAACTATGGGCGTGCTATTTATATGTGATTGATTCCCAGGCCGATCGTTTCATGCTCCGATCCCCTGACAGGAGCCCCGATGGTCCCATAAAGTGCAACTGCAATCCAGTCGCCTTCCTCTACATCTTCATATGGATTTCCCCTCACCACCGCAAAGCGTAATCCTACCGTCCGCATGACAGAGCCTAGCTGGACCTGGCCACGCGTTACACCGCTAAGAGCGTCCATGATGGCATGATATAGTGCATGTGTTTCCCGGTATCCATCTGCTTTGATGATACCTTCCCTTTTGGCGGCTGTTTCTATCGCTGCCACCACTTTTTGTGAATCCATGGAACCCACTTTCCCCATGCAACTTTTCCAATGTGGCGGAGTTTCAACAGGTAGTTCCTCCTGGTCCCCGTTCATCGCAAGAAGTATCGCATATTTTCCAATTCGTCGATCTATTGCTAGTACCATATGCATTTTCCTCAATACTGAAAATTTTCTAATAACTAATGTCTACATCTAGTGTAAATTTGTTGGAGCATTCCTGTCAAGGGGATTCTTCACTACTTCCCCTCAAACTCCTTGTAGATCATGAAATACTGGATGCCTTTTGTTGATTGAAGGGCCAGTTCTTTCTTTTCGTACGCAACTGTATCATTTTTTTGATTCAAGGCCACTTCCGTTTCAATGGCATATTTCATCCAATTTTTTTTCAATTGGACTTTTAAATCCTCGACTTTTTTGTAGTCCTTTTCGCCAGCAGCAATTCCTGCAAGAACATAGGTCTTGATGTCAGCCTGATCAATCCCCGCCACTTTCTCTTTCGCTTGGGTATAATTGCCGACTCTAAGGTAATATTGCGCCCAGAAGACCGCTGTCTTCTTGCCTTTCCATTTCCGTTCAAGCTCCTCCAGCTCTTTTTTAGCAGCAAGAAGATTCCCATTTGCAAGCTCCAAGATGAATCCATAATACGGTTCATGGCGCTTTTTCTCCAGGTACTTCTCTATTTTTTCTACGTCTTTGGATAAAAACATATAACGCACATCCCGATAGGATAAAGCAATGAACGCTAAAATCAGGAGGACGACAAAGACCCAGAAGTCAAATTGTACATTCAACACTCCCAGGATGATACCTATAGCAAAGCCCCCAACTATTAATAAAAGCAAATTCTTCATAATGCCTAGCTTCCCTTCTATCTATCTAACAGATTGCCAGCGAATTTAGATCAGATGGATTTGACCATGCCTCCATCGACAAGGAATGAGCTTCCCGTCATATAACTGTTGGCATCCGACACTAAAAATGTCACCACTTTCGCAAACTCCTCCGGTTCGCCATAACGTCCAAGCGGAATTCCCGCCTTTACCTTTTCTTCCATTTCTGTCTTGGTGATGCCTTGCTTTTCCGCATTCACTTCATCCAGGAAAGCAACACGATCTGTTGCAATCCTTCCAGGTGCCACAGTATTGATCAAAATATTATCCTTTGCAAGCTCGCTTGCAAGTGTCTTTGTCAGCCCCACTATTCCAGTCCGGAACGTATTGGATAATAAAAGACCCGGAATGGGTTCCTTTATGGAGGAGGAGGCGATATTGATAATCTTTCCACCGTTTTTTTTCAGATGTGGCAATGCCTCGCGGATGGTTCTGATATAGCTTAATAGATTCAATTCAAATGCTTGCTGCCACTGATCGTCAGTAATCTGTTCAAATGAACCAGCAGGTGGTCCACCAGCGTTATTCACCAGAATATCCAGCTGTCCATATGTATCGAGAGCATGTTGAACGGCCTGCTTGATCTGGCTCGGATCTGTTATGTCTGTTGGAATATAGGAAACATGGCCGCAATCAAGATCCTTGAGTTCACTTTCCACTTCCAGTAGTTTTTTTTCATTCCTGCTTGCAAGAACAACATTAACTCCCTCTTGTACAAAAGATGCAGCAATAGCTTTTCCAAGTCCTTGACTTGAGGCTAGAACAAGTGCTGTTTTTCCTCTTAATTTTAAATCCATTTAAAGACACGCCCTTTCCATCTTGATACCTTTATTATAACGCTTACTAATTAACTTGTAACGGAAGAAGGATGGTTTCTAGAAGAATTAAAAAACAGCCATATGCAATGGCTGTTTCTTCCTAAACTATAAACATTCCTTTTCCACAATCCCAATTAAGTTCTTCAGCATGGCAACAGAGGTGTCAAGACTCAAGGAATAGATGCGTTGTGTCCCTTTTTGTTCTATCTTCACCAATTTATTGTCGCGAAGTATCTTCAAATGATGGGAAATAGCAGGGCGTGAAAGCCGTGATGCATCTGCAATCTCTGTAACAGTCAATGCTTCTTTTTCTGCCAGCAGGAGAATGATATCCTGTCTTGCTTCATCCGCAAGCACTTGGAATAGTGGGATGCAGTCCCGGAAGGTTTGAATCGCTTCTTCATTCATGTGCCAGTACTCCTTCATCGTCCATTTCTACTATTTTTCTATTATAGCAGGATATCATTTGAATGGGGACAGATAAACTTCTATGGCTAAATCTCTAATTTAGAGGAATCCTAAATTCTTTTTCCCTAAAAAAATAATCATTGGAGATTTGAGTAGCCTGTATCTTTAAATGTGTGACATTAGAAGTGACATTTACGTTAATCAATTCTATCTCACGGCCTTCTTCTTGGTTATACCAATCATATCCGCTACCATTGTGAATATCCAATCGTTGCCCATTTCCATCTGCAAACTCCCAATAAAAGGTGCGCACTTTGTGGTTTTGTGTTTTATCACCTATGAGAAGGACCTTCGTGGGCAGTCCTTCTTTCCTGGTCACCGACAGCTTATTCATCGTATAACCACCTAGGTCGATGTCTAAAGGTTCTTCTGTCGTTTTTTCTATCGGCACTGTCATGGAATAGACTCCGGGTTCAAGATAATGAGCTGTCCTTATTTCAGCCGAATACTTACCACCTTCTGTTTCTTTTCCTTTCACATCCATAAAGTTCTCATCTGCGTACAGCTTGGAAAAATCGATTTGAAACGGCGCTTTTTGCATGTTGTTATTCATGGAAGGATATTCAATCGGAACCAAGTATTCTTCCTCATTATTTACCAGTAAGATTGCTGCAAATACATCATGATGACCCATGAGAAATTGTCGGTCATTTTTCGGATCCGTCTTTTTAAAGTTGGTTTCAATACGCTCGATTTCTTCTTCTTTCAATCTGACATCATATATCAACCTGCTACCATACTTCCCTTTTTCCAGACGTAAAATCTCCACTTCTATTTTTTCATCAATGACTGTTACCTCATTCAACTCCACCACTTCTACATCTTGCACAACTTTTTCATAATGGATTGGTACGACTATTTTCCAGTCTCCACCCCAGCCTTTTATACGTTGGAAATGGAAATGCAAGTTGAATTTATCTGGTAGGCTTTCTTCATTTATAGCCTTTACGTATATAGAACGATCATTTGAACTCTCCGGGATTTTACTACTTGACAACATCTCACCGATCAAGACAGGCTTGCCGGATTCCATCGGATACGTATTTCCCTCCTCATCCATGGCATGAACGGAAAAAAGATCATTCTCACCTAGATAATCTATATCTTTCACGTCACTGAAAACTTCGTAATGGACCAACATGTGCAATGGGTCAACATCCACAGAGGTTATTTCTACGTTGATATCTTTGCTGGTTGCCGTATAAGTACCATCTGCCCAAACATTATAAAAGCTGCCATGATTTAAATAATTGGAAACCATCTTGGTCCATGGAGCAATGGTAGGAATGACCACAAATCCAGCCATGAGCAGAGCCACCATACCACCGACAACTCCGAGTTGATATTTCCAAGAACGTCGATTTGATGCTGGTTTGGCATATGGAGATAATTGCTTCACGACTTGTTCGTTAAACCCGCTATCAAGCTTTGGAACTTGCAAGACGTGCTCTAACACTTTTTCTTCCCGCTCCAAAATTTCGACGACTGCCCTGCATGCCGGGCAGAATTCCAAGTGGTCCTCCACTATTTCCCTTTGCTGATACCATTCACCGTTATAATAGTGAATCAGCATCTCTTCTTCCAGGCAATCTGGCTTCCGTTTGTAATCTGGGGTCTCCAGAACCCCCAAACGCACTGTCTTTTTCGCAGAAAGTAAGGATTCCTCATAATCTTCTATGCCCATTTCCAAAATATCTGCAGCCTGTCTGTCATCCAACTCTAAAAATAAATAGTTGATAAGCAGTGGCAATATAGTATTCAGAGGCAAAGAAAGAAGCGATTCCTTCACCTTCTCGTGACGTGGATGATGATTAAACAGTTCCTCCTCCCTGAAGGCATGTTCATCAGCTTTAACTGAATTTCCTTTTAATTGCTTTAAGATCTCCCGATAAAACCATACATAAAAAAACTCGGTATCCTGATAGGTTTCTAACTTCCCATAAATATCAATAAAGCATTCTTTCGTCACTTTCTCCGCTTCTACAAAATCGCCTAGCAACCAAAAGGCAAAGCAATAGACCCTGTTTTTATATTTATCGATGATCGGTTCAAAAGCCAGTGTGTTC
Source organism: Sutcliffiella sp. FSL R7-0096 (assembly GCF_038595065.1). Classification (NCBI taxonomy): domain Bacteria; kingdom Bacillati; phylum Bacillota; class Bacilli; order Caryophanales; family Bacillaceae; genus Sutcliffiella; species Sutcliffiella sp. FSL R7-0096. Next base: position 1,744,942 of record NZ_CP152003.1, on the reverse strand, counting down.
CCTTCAAGAATAGAACTTATATATTTCTCGTCCATCATTCAGTTCCGCCTTCTGCTTTTTCCTCTTCTTTAAATAATGGGAACTTCTCTCCCTCGAAGCTCTTTAACTGCGTAAATATGTTATCCGCTTTAATGACCAATTTTTCAGGAAAGGCAGCTTGTTCATACCTTGTGGTAATGTCCACATGAAGCAGCTTCTTTGTTCCTTTCTTCTCCCGTTCATCGTAATGGTACCACCCCTCGGATTGGACATATTCCCCTTCCCCATCCATGAGGGTCCACCCTATCTCTCCGCTAAGATTGTCACTTTTCCCATTGATAATTAGTTCATACTTGCTGACATCACCCAACCGGTCTTTTGTTGCCACAATAGTGTAATCTAACAGCTCATACCCGTTGATTTCGCCTTCCAACGGTGTTCTTTCTGTTTCTTCAAGTGGAATTTCCAAGGAAAAGAATGCAGGTTCTTGGTAATAAACCCCCATTATTTGTGCATAAAGCTCCTGCATGGGATCTTCAAGCTTTCCAGACACTTCATAATATTGGTTATCCATATAATAATGGGAAAAGTGCATTTCGATCGGTTCATTTGAATCATACATATACATGTCATGAAAATATATCGGAACTAAATAGTTTCCTTCTTTTGTTATTCCATTCAACCCGATCTGATGCCATAATTCAAATTCCTGCAATCTGTATTCTTGATCATACTTTTTAAGCTCTGCAAGTAATTTATCCCGTTCTTCATCCGTACGTCTAATGTTATACCTAAACCTGCTTCCGTGTTTACTGTAGGTAACATCCATAAACTCCAAAATCATTTTATCTTCAATGTTCATTTCTTCATTCAAGGCAACAGTCACGGAAGTATCCACTACCTTGTCATACCTGATTGGGATATCCAATTTCCAACTTCCATACTTAGATTGCAGATTAGTTATGTTTATTTTTATGTCAAACTCATCTGGCAGTTTTTCCTTATCCTTCATATATACTAAAAAGAAAGGCCGGTACTCCCCTTCTTTCTCTAACACCTTTCGACCGTTACGAAGGTACTCCGGTGCAGTCACTTGTACCGGGTGCTCCTTACCTGTTTCATCCACTATTCTTATGGGTTTATAGGAATAAAAATCAATATCTTCATGGGTTAGAGTACTTGATTCTTTTTCTCCTTCTTTTTTGACATCATAATAGATGTACATATATAAGGAGTCCATCTCCACTTCCGTTACTTCAAAAGAAATATCTTTATCTGTTGCCACATAGGTCCCTTCCACCCAAACATTATATATAGTTCCATGCTTGATGTAGGTCGTGACCATCCCCGCCACTGGCTTCAGGTTGGGTATGATAAATATACTGAATAGAAAGATCGCACCAAGGATGCCCAGGACACTCAGCTGATATTTCCAAGTTCGATGCTTTGGTTTTTTAGGGGTATAAGGGACAAGCTCATCGAGTACTTTCCTGTTAAAAGATTCTTCTAACTTAGGGAACTCCAGGACGAAATCCAGGGAGGCTTCTTCTTTTTTCAGTCCTTCTAACACTTCCCGGCAATCTGGACAAAATTCCAGATGGTCTTTTATTTCCTCCTCCACCTTCCCCTCGACTTCATCGTCATAGAAAGCAATCAATTCTTCGAGACTATGGCATTCCCTTTTTTCTTGATAGCTTTCTAATAATGTGTAGTCACGGATATGTATCAATGAGCTCTTATATCTGCCTTCGATTTCTTCTTTGCTCGCTTCCATTAGATTTGAAAGATTCGCTGTGGAAAAATGGAGTATTCGATTGAGCAGAAATTCCAACTTGGCTTGATGTGAAAGAGTGTGAAACGCTTCTTCCAATTTAATATAATGGGGATTATGCAATGGTAGTTGAACAGGAGTGGTGCTGTTTGATTTCCCTATTTTTTTGAAAAGTGGTAAAAAGTGTTCATATAGCCACTCTGTGAACAAAGAAGATTCTTCATATGTATCTAACTTTTTATATGCCTCCAAAAACCCCTCTTTTACCAGACCTTCTGCATCTTCCTTATTGCCAGTGACCCAGAGGGCTATGGCATATATATGATCTTTATAGTGTTCTATGATTTGGTCATATTTTTCCTTTTTACCAGCTACTATCTCTTTGATAATAAGACTCTCTTCATTCAAATTCTTTTCACCCTTTTTATACATCTTTTCTCTCTTTGCCCTTAGTATACCATTTTATAGAAGTTGAATTTATAATTGTTTATATTTTTCGAATAGGATGATTAATCCAGAAAAGACCTTTGTAAACAAAAAAAAGAAGCCACCCATTTTCAGTAGCTCCTTCTAGAAACGTCTTGCAAAGTCACTTTTCAAGAATACTTCCATTCTCTTTTCATCAATCGATGCACCAGACTTTTTTTGTAATGCGTCCTTTTTACTTCCTAATAAAAGTGTCAACATTTTTTTCATCCTCCATCATTCCTTTGTTTTGTTCTCACTATCAGTATAGATTTTTACGTTGTTTTGGATAACAACCTGTAGAATGGTTTTCTTTCATTCTTTTACCTACAGTCATTTCCAGCTTTATACCGAAAGATACTAAGACTTGAGGAGGAGATGAAAAAGCCCACGAAAAAAAGAGATGCATCCGATTCATCTCTTTTTTTCCTGGCATTAAGTTTAGGAAGTAGCCATTTTAACAGGTAAGGTTTGAGGTTGCATCTATTCATTATGAAAAAGGGGAGTATTTCATGACATGTTAGACTCGGCAACATCTTTGTTACGACCAAGATATGTGTATCAACCTTACAACATTGATTTTAGTTCTCGTTTATTAATCTTGTTTGAGGCCAATATTAATGTTTTGTAAATCTATAAAACCCTTACCGCCTTGACCGCTCTCGGTTTCCAATATGTATTATAAGAAGCGAATGCGACACCCGTGTTTGTTGCAGCATGCAGAAGTGTGTTGGAATCCATTACGATGGAGACATGATTGATTACCCCATCCCCTTCTGTATCGAAAAATACAAGATCTCCTTTGCGGATTTCGCTTAGCGGAATTTCTTTTCCTACATTTCCTTGCTGTGCTGAGGTTCTTGGAAGGCTGATACCATTTTCAGCGAATACTCTCACTGTATAGGAAGAACAATCAAACGCATCTGTTCTGTTTGTGGATGCTCCATACAGATACTTGGCACCCATGTACTTTTTACCTGTTTCGATGATGGCATCCGCCTTTGCTTGCCAGGAAGACTGATCACCCACAGGTGCGCTTGTTGCATTCCCCGGAATTGTTATTACTTGTCCAATTGAAATACGATTGGCATCCTTGATAGCAGGATTAACAGCTAATAATGCGCTCAAAGTTACACCGTGTCTGCTTGCAACAGAAGAGAGGTTGTCCCCGCTTTTAATGGTGTAGGTCCCTGAAGCTTGCGCTGGTTTGCTAGGGCTTGGTGCTGGTTGGGATGGCTGACTTGGGGCGGATGGGGCACCAGCAGCCACATTAATTCTTTGCCCGATGAAAATTCTATTTACGTCTGTGATGGACGGATTTAATTTCAACAGATTAGCTAGGGTCGTTTGATGATTTCTAGCAATCACGGACAGGGAGTCTCCAGCTTTTATTGTATAGGTAGATGACGTCGGTTGGCTTGGGGCAGGGGCAGGTTGGGTTGGGGCAGGTTGCGTGTTGCCTGATCCATTCGCCTTCAATGATAATGTTTGCCCGGGGAAAATAAGGTCACTTTTCAGGTTGTTCCACGTCTTGATATTGCTTACTGTCACCTGATTGTTGGTGGCAATCTTCCAAAGGGAGTCACCTGATTTAACTGTATAATCAGACGCATAAGCATGTCCAGAAAACATAAAGGAAGTTACAAGGGCACCAGCAATTACTTTCTTTTTCATGATTGTTCCATTCTCCTCATAATTTTACTTTTTTCTATGTATAAACTGATGTTAGCATATATTTACCAACAAGAAAATATAAATTTCTTCATAGACTCTTTTAAAACGACAAAAAGCTTGCAGAGAAAAAGGTTCTACAAGCTATCCATTGTCTATATTCCTGCTGAACGCTGCAGCCTCTTTGCAATTTCCATAAAATCCTCATGAGAGATGGTGCGAATTCCTCTGGGACATTTTCCAAATCTGGCATCGGACCTCCAGGTGGTGTTCCTTGAATCACCTCTAGTTTGCCCCCATCTCCTGGATGATTGCCTTTCCAGATCATGGCCACATCCTTGTAGTCAGTAGCACTGAAGGTGTACAGCTTCCTATGCACTCCTTCTGCCTCAAACTTCCGAGTCGTTTCAAAAGCTTTATTCTCCAAACTAGGTATTGGGACAAGCTTGGTAATGTCAACTCCTGTCGCTATTTCCAGCGCCTTGGCATACGCCACGACATGAACGCCGCCCCGTACTAAAAGATATCCGATCATCTCCCTTGCCACAGGGTTGTCGGTCATTTGATACACCCTCATTTTATGGGTTCTAGCCCCGCATTCCAGGAAAAAGTTTTGAAGCACAGCTCTATTAACTTGTATGTGGAAAGGAAATTGTCCTATGACAGGTATATGGCTTTTCATCTCCATACCGGGCATCCGCCCATACACATTTGGTGATTGTTACATAAAGTAAAGTAACAACTTTGGAAAGGGGAGAGGTAAATGAGCAAAGGTACTGACTGTGGATCAGGTTTTACCCTCTTTGTCATCTTATTCATTCTACTTATCATAATTGGAGCCGCATACTTGTGTTAAAAAAGTTTGCTTAAAGGATATCGCAGGGCTAGCATGAGCACCCTGCGTTTTTTCATGCTTTTCTCAGAATAAATTAACATAATTTAGGAGCAATAGGCCAAGCTATTGTTAGAGTAATGGCTGGAGGAGTTTACATGTGGCATAAGTGGATTAATATAACCGGATTATATACATATACAGGGCCGTCCTATGAATAAATCTCTTGAACGTCTATTATGGAGTATCGCCTTACCTGGCTTTGGCCAATTACTCAACAGGAAGTATATCAAGGGGCTTGTGTTCATATTTTTGGAATTCCTTATTAATGTTCTAGCAAATTTCAATTCAATTATCATGTACAGTTTTAATGGGGAGATTGAACGTTCATTCCTTGAGGCAAATTACCTTTGGCTGATGTTTTACCCATGTTTATACTTTTTTTCCATGTGGGATGCCTTCAAAGATGCTGGTGGAGGAAAAGCACCATATTCCTATCTTCCATTTGTCAGCTGCGCTTACATGGTGACGGTCGGACTGATGCTCTCAGGAAAAATAAAACTCTTTGGTATTTTGTTCGGTCCCGTATTCATGCCAATGCTTTTTGTCATCCCTGGATTGTTGATCGGCTTTACAGTTAGAGGAATTATCTTATTTGTGGAGAATAGGAAGATACAGGAGGATTGATTGTTTATGGGGTATGTCCATACAAGGGACAATGTGAAGATATTCTATCGTTTAATAGGGAGAGGGCCAAAGACCATTCTTTTTATTCACCCCCCTGGAATGGGGCATATCACCTTTAAGCAACAATTACCATTATCAAATCATTTTCGACTTTTATACATTGACTTGCGCGGTAATGGAAAAAGCGAAAATGGTGAATATCCCATCCGCTTTTCCTTACTGGCCAGAGATATTTCAGATGTGTGTGAACAGCTAAAAATTTCTAAAGTAATCATTTGCGGGTATTCTAATGGTGCTTCCATCGCACTTGAAACCAGTCTGAACTATCCAAATCTTGTTGAAGGCCTTTTATTGATTGGTGCCTTTCCAAAAGTTGATAGCATGCTCCTTTATAGTGAGTTCCTTCTTGGAATCCTGGTCGCACAATGTAATGGGATGGGTATTATTTCAAAGACAATTGCTTCAGCACATTCGTATTCAAAAAAATTCGCTGAGGAAATGGCAACTTATTTTAAAAAGACAGATGCAAACACCCTTTATCAATACTACAAAGAAGGTTTAACCTACGATTGTTCAGCAAAACTGCGGGATATCACCGCTCCACTACTCCTCATATATGGAGAAATGGACTACTATGTACATCATTATCAAAAAGAGTTCATTGCATCTCTCCCAGATACCAAAGTCGTTTATGTTTCGGGAGCCAAACACCAAATTCCTACAAAATTCCCAAACGAACTGAATGCAATCACCAGAGAATTCATACGAACTCTTAAGTAGTATATATGAAAAGAGCCCTGATCTCTGCCAGGGTTTCAGTGTGTAAACAAAGTATAATCTCAAAGGAATATGCACTACCCATGTTGATCGTAGTGGAAGAAGGCGCCCAGACTCCCTCGGGACAGGTAAGACCCCACAACGGAGTGAGGAGGCTTACGGACCGCCCTGTGGATAAGCAAAGCGCCTGGAACCAATTACATACAAATATAAAAATAAGTGGTGTTGTGTACAGTCTGAGAGCCCTGGAATCGACAAGGGCTCTTTCCGTTGGAATTACTTGAAAATAAAAGGGGTATCTTATGGTTGTTTACTGGATGAGGCGTTTTGGTTTATGCAGTTGTGGGCGATTTTCATCCTGCTTAGGGTTGTTTTAAGTGTGTCGTTTGTGTCTTTCTCACGGTCTAATTGAATATTGGTCATATCTACCATGGCCCGTACTACATTTTCAAAAGCAATTCTTAGCTTCTCCTCCTGGAGGGATTGACCATCCTTGACGATCATCTTGACTAGCTCATTTGCATAGACATTCATTTTCTCCACAGTTTCCACTTTAGCTTTCATCGTATAACCCCCTCCTATAATACCTTTCCTTCAATTTATGAACATCACCAGCTCTACATGCCACTCATTGCCCTTCTTTTTTAACTATGTATAAAGTATTCTATGATAAATGCCTGATTCCTCCCCTTCGACAAAACAAGAGGTCCGCATCTATTTTTTGACTAAAAAGAACAAACTGCAACAGGATAAAACGCCAATATAAACATACTTTAAAGCAGTATTAAAAATACTCATTTTTCCTATGCTATGTTTTTTACTAAAATGCCTTCTTTTTACACATAGCCTATTTTCTTACAGGTTTATATCATCTATAATATAGGAAATCGTGAATATAGGAAATCGTGCTGAGGGAGTGATGAAGATGAAACTCGTAGAACTTGCCGTAGAAAAGAAGCGTGATCAAATGGTAAAGACAGCAATTAAAACCGGATTAACCTCTGTTGAAACGGTAAGGCTAAGTCAAGAACTCGATGAGATGTTGAATATCTTTATTCCTCCAACTCCAGAAGAACAAAAAATAAACCAGGCAAAAGCCAGGAAAAAAGAATAGTTGCATCTCCCAAAATCTTATGTATAATATTTTCAAACATATATAAAATCATCAATGATAAAGAGAGTAGTTCATAGATGGCAAATGAAGCGAAGCAGGGATGGTGAAAGCCTGCTGAAAAGTCTATGAAACGAAGCGCACTTTAGAGATGAATGGGTAAGTCCCCCATACGGACGAAAAGTGGCTTTCCTGATAAGAAGGCAATTAGAGTGGTACCGCGGGCACAAGAAGCAAGCTCGTCTCTTCAATCCAATTGAAGAGACGGGCTTTTTTATATTCTTAAAAATACGTCCTGTTAAAGAAGATTAAGTATTGTATGGAACCACCTGTACCCGAAATAAGCGTAAGTCAGTCGTCATAGAGGCCCTATGGAACCACCAGTACCAGAAAAAAGCGTATGTCAGTCGTCATAGAGGCCCTATGGAACCACCTGTACCCGAAATAAGCGTATGTCAGTCGTCATAGAGGCCCTATGGAACCACCAGGAACCGAAATAAGCGTATGTCAGTCGTCATAGAGGCCCTATGGAACCACCAGTACCAGAAAAAAGCGTATGTCAGTCGTCATAGAGGCCCTATGGAACCACCAGTACCAGAAAAAAGCGTATGTCAGTCGTCATAGAGGCCCTATGGAACCACCAGGAACCGAAATAAGCAGAAGTCAGTCGTCATAGTTTATAGTGTCTTCTAGCTGTTGATTGAAGCAAAGGACCTAGACTCCTCGAAAATGCTCCGTATCGCTTCGCAGCTTTCCTGGTCCTACGGGAGGATCCGCATGCGCCACTTGGATAAGTCAAGCCCGGTCCTGAAATCAACAGCGGTTATTAATAGCACCTCAAAAAAAAGGAGATGTTCCATTTGAAACTGATCAGCATTGCAGCGGAAACCCTTCATCAAGCGATTCCGGAACTTACAATAACACATATTACAAGCTTATTGGAAAAACCAAAACATACTCATCATGGAGACCTTGCCTTTCCATGCTTTGAGCTTGCTAAACAAAAAAGAAAAGCACCAGCCCACATTGCATTGGAACTCACTGACACATTGAAAAGTCCTTGGTTGGATAAAACCGAGGCTGTCGGACCCTATATTAACTTCTTTTTCAAAAAGGATATTTTTCAGCAAAAAGTCGTTCAAACAATATTAGAGCTAAAAGATCAATATGGAAAACTTGATATCGGCAATGGGGAAAACATTGTATTGGACCTCTCGTCTCCTAACATCGCTAAACCTTTCTCCATGGGACATCTTCGCTCGACTGTAATAGGGAATTCCATTGCTAACATTTTGGAAAAGTGCGGTTATCAGACAGTGCGAATCAATTATCTCGGAGATTGGGGGACACAATTTGGCAAACTGATTGCGGCATATTTGAAATGGGGAGAGGAAGTAAAGGTAAAGTCTAATCCCATTCCCGAATTATTAAAGTTATACGTGAAATTTCATGAGGAGGCTTCGAACAACACGACTTTAAATGACGAAGGACGCTATTGGTTCAAGCAGCTTGAGGATGGCAATGAACAGGCACTAAGTCTATGGAGATGGTTTAGAGAGGAATCTTTAAAGGAATTTAATAAAATCTATCAACTTCTTGGCGTGACGTTTAATTCTTATAATGGCGAGGCTTTTTTTAACGATAAGATGGAAGCTGTAGTCAGACTATTGGAGCAAAAAGGGTTGCTCGTAGAATCAGAAGGCGCAGAGGTTGTCGAGCTGGAGGAGAGTACTCCCCTCCCACCTTGTCTTATTAAAAAGTCGGATGGTGCCACACTATACGCAACAAGGGATCTTGCAGCAGCACTTTATAGAAAGCAGGTATATAACTTCTCAAAAGCGCTATATATCGTAGGGCAGGAGCAATCCGTTCATTTTCAGCAAGTGAAAGCTGTATTGAAGAAAGCAGATTTTGCTTGGGCGGAAGAAATGCACCATGTACCTTTTGGGTTACTATTGAAAGAGGGCAAAAAGATGTCCACAAGAAAAGGTAAAGTCGTATTGCTCGAAGAAGTCATCACAGAAGCCATCCAGCTCGCTCTGGATAACATTGAGAGCAAAAATCCAAACCTTCCTAATAAAGGCGAAGTTGCCAAACTAGTCGGAGTGGGAGCAATTATATTTCATGATTTGAAAAATTACCGTTTGAATTCAGTTGAGTTTTCCCTGGAAGATATGTTGAAGTTCGAAGGAGAAACCGGCCCATACGTCCAGTACACCTATGCCCGTGCCAATTCCATTCTTAAGAAAGGAAATTGGACGCCAGTGGCTGTCAATAGTGGATTAAAGGACTCTTATTCATGGGAATTAACCAAGCTTTTGCATGAATTCCCAGCTATGATTGAAAAGGCGAACACAAATTTTGATCCATCTGTACTTGCCAAGCATATCGTGGATATCTGCCAAAGCTTCAACAGCTGGTACGGGCACGTTAAGTTCTTGACAGAGGATGATGAAAAAACCACAAGACTCGCACTTGTGGCCGCAACAGTCATCACAATTAAGGAATCACTTCGTTTACTTGGTATTCAAGCTCCACAAGAAATGTAAAGTAAATTTGCTATAAAAACATGAAACCTCCATCCCCCTCATATATTGAAGTAACAATATGATTGGGGGGATGCCTATGAAATGGCTTGTGCTTATTCATGTTTTGGTTGCAATCATTGGGATTGCTCCCACTTTTTTCGGAACGATCCTGCTCAGGAAACATCAAACCATATCAGATCTCCGTCACAATGTCCTCCTTCAACACAAGCTGGACTACTTCCCGAAAATTGGCGGAACACTTGCAGTTATTACCGGGATTCTTCTCGTCCTCTTTGGCAACTATGGCTCCATTCTCCAATTATGGCTATTCGGCTCCCTTGTCCTTTACCTTAGTATCCAAGTCATTGTAATTGGCTTTATTTCACCCGCCCTTTGTGATCTTCAACGTTGGCTTTTACATCCTGACAACCGAGCATCCACCCAGTTGCCAGCTACACAGACAAGCGCACTCCACAAAGTAAGCAACCTTTATTGGCTGACTATTCTATTAGCTTTTATCATTTTCATCTTAATGATCATCAAACCATCTTGATCTATAGGTCATCCCCTTTGCACCATCAAGAAAGAAGCGAAAAGCAAGCGGAGGTGTTGGCCTATATTGATTAAGACGTGTTACCCATCCCCCCTGAACTTCTTCTTTTCCGGTAGAACGCTTCTCTTCCCATATAACTGTTAAAAAGCAATTCCATCTTTTCTAAATCTTCTTGTGACACGACTGAATCCCGGTCATCCCAATATACATAGGAAATGAAGTAGTACTTCTTTATTGGCGAAAAAAGTACCTTCGAATGAGGAAACTTATCAAAAAAACCGAGTATCTGCCCTTTTTTTCTATAAGAGATATTCACTAACTCCATCCTGATCACCTACTTTATTTAATTCTAGGTCAAAATTATGGACAAGCGTGTCTTATAGTTTTTATACCACCTATGCTTATTCCTTACACTATTTCTTAATGGTGTTATAGCCGTTAGCTTTGAGACTCCCTCTCTGTTACCTTTCATGCTTTTCCGATGAGGCTACGGGCTTTGACACACACTCTTTATGTCTGTCCTATAACTCAAGCAAAAAAAAACGACCACCCCATACTGGAGCAGCCGACTGCATCTTAAAACACTTACTATACTTAAGCAGCTATATCACGCTTCACAAACGTCAAAAAGCTTACCACATGAAGCAATACAAAATACACCAGGAACATCCCAACGGAAAACCAAAAGGTCACCCCGCTGACGACAGGCATGCCATCAAGGAACGTCTGGAAGTGGATATTGGCAAACGGAGAAAATTTCGCAGCTTCGAATTTCATACCCACAAGCGTTGTGATTTGTGTTCCTGTAAATAGCAAGAACAAAGAAATTCCTATTGCCAAGGAGTTATTCCGGAAGACACTTGAAATCATGAAAGCAATGGTAGCAAACATGATGATTCCCAATCCATGGAGACAAAGCTTCAGAAACACATAAAGTATCGGATGAACCTCATAGACCTTTCCTCCCAAATACAGCAAAGAAGGATCGGAATCAAACCCAAACGCAATCGCACCTGTCACAAACGATGTAACAAACAGAATCGCCATGAAAATAGCCATAAACACCAATACACTCAAGTATTTTGCCACTAGGATCTTACTTCTGCTGATTGGGCGGATCATCAAAAGCTTGATGGTTCCCCATGTAAATTCGCTGGCAATCATCCCTCCAGCAATAATAACAACAAAAAGGGTAATAAGACTTGTCAAACCAAGATTTTCATCCATATATGTCCAAACTGAATTGCCTGTTGAGGGCTCTAAATCATTTTCCAAGCGATGCTCATTAATAGCTAGCTGCCGCTCGAGATGTTCTGTTGCTCCGGATCCTTCCTGAATGGTCATTTGAAGGTACTCGTTCTCCTGTTCCAGGCTTTCACGCCAGCCCAATTGTTGCGCTCCCCCTTGATTTCTTGCCTCATCAAGCATAGAACCCATCATGATGGTAAATACAATTCCAACTATGGACAATAACACCAAAATCGCACTCATCACATAGAAACTCGGCCTTCTAAACCATTTAATCAGTTCATTTTGAATCAGATTTTTCATTGTCAGGCACCTCTTTCCTGTGATGTTTTTTCCAGGAATTTATCTTCCAGCGTCTTAATTACTTCTTTTATTTCAAAAACACCAATATCTCGTTCTACCAATTTCTTAATAATAAGAGGTACACTTTCCCGTTCTATCTCTACTTGCAACACGCCACCATTCTTAGTATGAGGTATCTCCATTTCACGCATCAATTTCATCGCTTCTTCCGCTGACTCGCAATCCAATTGGTAAAGTGTTTTCCCGCCATCCTGTATAAAGTCCCTGATACTCTGGATATCTATCAGTTCCCCCTTCTGTATGATTCCCACTCGATCACACATCAGTTCCATTTCGGATAATAGATGACTAGAGACCACAATCGCCATCTCTTCTTCCCTTGCCAGGCTTCGCAAATAGTCACGTATTTCACGGATACCTGCTGGGTCCAATCCGTTTGTTGGTTCGTCGAGAATAAGCACTTTCGGTTTATGTAGCAAGGCCTGGGCAATGCCTAAGCGCTGTCTCATTCCTAAGGAATAAGTCTTCACTTTTTCACGGATACGTCCGGTCAATCCGACCAGCTCAATTACTTCATCAAGGCGCTCTTCCGTAACCCCAGGCACCATCCGTGCATACTGCTTCAGGTTTTGATAGCCTGTAAGGAACTTATACATTTCCGGATTCTCGACAATTGCCCCAACTTGACGGACCGCTTTTTCAAAGTCAGTCTTGATACTTACTCCGTCAATATGGATATCTCCAGATGTAATATTCATTAGGCCGACCATCATTCGGATGGTGGTCGTTTTCCCGGCTCCGTTTGGGCCAAGGAAACCGAATACCTCCCCCTTATACACTTCAAAAGACACATTTTTGATAATTTCTTTACTTCCAATGTCCTTACAAACATTCGATAGCTGTACTGCAACTTCATTCATTCTGTCATACTCCTCCTTTTTAGATCTCCATTTTTTTCACATTACGGGCAGATAGGAAAAACACAAGTAGCGAAACTAGTAAAAACAATATTACCAATGCAAATGAAAACTCAGTTATGGAGACCCCCATTGAAAATTCCTGGTATTCCTCTGTTTCGTATTTTATTTTTGTTCCTATAGATACTGCTGGGAAACTGCCGATTGTTTTCATTCGTTCATACAATGTGCTCATCATGAATCCTTTATGAAACTCCACGATAAAATAAGCGATAAATCCAATAGGGGCGAATCGCAATAATCCAAATCTCTTGCCCTTTGCTGCAGCATATTGGGACCAAATAAAGATAGCCCAGACTCCCAAATACAAACCGACCCCTAATACGGACCAAACCAACGCTAGTGCTTCCGATAACGACTTTCCTTGTAAAAAAGACTCCCCGAAGAGGATACAGGCAATCGCATATAAGCCTATCGCAAAAGATAGTGATAGTAGACAATTGAGAATGGAGATAACCAGTTTACTAGATAGGAGGCCATAAGAAGGATTCGGGTTATGCAACCACAGCTTTAGTTTTTGTTCTCTCCCAAAGTTTATAAATATATCTGTTGCAATGTATGCAATGTGAAGGACTATAAGTGTTAAGGAGATAGACGTAGCAACCAACGGCTCACTCAACCGAAAGGAGACAGCAACGCCGAACATCCAGACAATCAGGAGAAACAGATAACTCTGCAGTTGCCCCTTCATCGAAACTTTCCAATCTTTGGCCATAAGCCCCGTGTAATAGCCCATTTCTTCATCCCTCCTATTCTTGTAAATTCGCAATCATCCAGTCTTTGACGGACAGACCATCCGACTCCCTAAGATGTTCTACGTCCTGATGCGCGATAAAGTTTCCATTTTTCAATAGAATCACTTCATCCAGGAGAGATTCGATCTCATCAATTTCATGAGTGGCAATGATCAACGTCTGTTTTCCGAAATCGAGAAAAGTCAGCAGTCCCTTTACAATGGAATCTCTCACCATTGGATCCAGTCCGGAAAAAGGTTCATCCAAGAGGATATAATCTGCTTCCCTGGATAATGCCATTACCAGCTTGAGCCTGCCTCGATTTCCTTTGGATAGTGCTTTAATCTTTTTTTTCTTTTCGAGTTTCATGAACAGCAAAAGCTCTTCCGCCTTTTGCATGCTGAAATCTTTAAATTGGGAGTCATAGAACTTCACCATGTCTCCAACGGATAACGTATCATAAAATAAATCAAGCTCCGTTAAATAAGCGACTTTATTCGCAATCTTCCTGGTTGCCAATTCCCCGTCCAGGGTCACTTTCCCTTGATTGGGTCTGACCAACCCAGCTATCATTTTTAGCGTAGTCGATTTACCGCTCCCATTTGGTCCAAGGAGTCCAATGATTTTCCCCTTGGCCAAAGTTAAATTTGCATCTTTCACCGCAATATCACTGCCGTATTTTTTACTGACCTGCTCAAACTTAATCATGCTCTTTCCCCCCCCCTGCCAAAAATTTCTCTACACTCTCCACTATTTCTTTCTCTGATGCCCCTATCTCCTTCATACTCTGTACAAACCCTTCCACCACTTTGTTCTCGAGATCTCTTTTCAGATCCATAAGCATCCCCTCATTCTCCGTAACAAATGTCCCCTGCCCTCTCCTTGATTCCACGATTTCCATCCTCTCCATCTCACTATACGTTCTTTGAATGGTGTTAGGATTTACACCTGATTGGATTGCCATCTCCCGTACCGATGGAAGTTTACTTCCCGGTTTCACGATTCCACGCACGATCTCTTTACTGATTCGGTCCATTATTTGCAGATAGATAGGTTTATCTGATTCATATTTTGCCGTCATCTTACTTCCACCACCTTATTCAAGAGCCAGCTAGATAGCGAGAACAGCCATACTATTTTTAACAAAGTAATAATTACCCCTGCCAGAGTCATGGTTTCTGCGCTCGACCTGAACCCTATCCCATCTTCTTCCATATAAACATTCATGAATTTCGCCATTTCAAACGGTACAGGTAATACTGTTTCAAATACCGTCAATACATGACTTTCTAAAAAATTTGCAGCCATAAAGAAAAACATAATCAATAAAATAAACAGAACCATTCTGAATTTCAATACGTAATGGTATTGACCCATAACATGGTAGATAGTCCAAAAAAACATGTAGTACATTCCGAGTTCCAAGCCGCTAACCGTTACTTGTACCACCATCGACACAACCGAGCTGATGGTTATAAACTCCAATTCAAATTTTCCAATCATTTCTGCTGCCGCAAAATTCACTGTTAGTGTTAGTAATAGAAGGGCAAATACGATGCTCACAGCTTGAAGGTATACCGCTGTCACTAGCTTGCTACCTAAAAGTTTGGAAGTTGAATGGGGATTATGCAACCAAAGTTGCGACTTCTCCTCCATGTACAGGCCTGCCCCCACTATCCATGTCACATAAAGAATATGCGCGGCAATGATCATAATGGTAATAAGTAAGAGTATTGTGGCATTACCGGTGAATACAGTCCAACCCAATCCTACAAACCAGACAAAAAGCATAGTACATAGAAGAAAAATAAAACTGTTTTTTAATAAAAGCCAATCCTTTCTCATCAAACCATTCAGAGCATTTTTTTCCATAATAACTCCTCATTCCGTCTTAGTGTTCTAGTTAGATAGTACACTAAGACAACCAAATGCGTCAATACGGAAATTCAATTATTTTATAGTCGGTAGTGCTAAACATTCCAAATATTATTCCGATAAAACAAATAAGCCTTTTTAAAAAAGCTCTTTTCTCAAAGATTGTTGCTATTCACTAGTAAAAAGTCGGCAATTGGACTTTTTACTGCTTGGATACTCTCGATATGCATGAAATATAAATAGTGTTCCAACGAAAAGAGCACGACAGTAAGTAATATTACGGATGGTATAAAAATACGTAATAGCAACAAAGTTTACGAAATCAGCCTTATAAAAAGAAAAATGACACTGTTGTACATAAATTTAGTTTTTTTTACAAATTTCTACTTAATTACTTAAAATTTGTTAGAATATTTTGTATAATATACTTACAAATTTCTTCATGTGTGTAGGAGTGAAGTGATGGATACGAGAGCGAGAAGAATTGTACGTAATAACAAAAAAAGTCAATTTCATTTTTTGATTGTGTTAAAGGACTTCATCAGTTCTTTTGTTCTTCATGCAATTTCACTAGTAATAGTTGGTGCATTTTTAATCTGGGTATTGAATCAAGTCTAAAAATAAACCGAAACAAAAAAAAAGAGAAGATCCATAGCTGATCTTCTCGTTTTTTCATATCGTGGTAAGACTTATTTCTTTTTATGAAGGGGGACCACATTTCTAGTTTCCCATTTTGCTTCCAACTCTATGATACGATCTTCCAATTTCCTGTTGGTTGCATGAAGACGGTAAAAAATTGGAATATAAATAAGGATGATAAAGCCTACCGCCGAAAAGAAAGATGTCATGTTAATCCCTCACTTTAATAAACTCATTTTTTCTTCTCTTCTTCTACCGGTTGCTGTTTTGCCTTTTTATAGCGGACCTTTGTTGCAGCATAGAACACTCCTATAGATCCGAAAATCAATACAATGAGTACTTGGCTCCATCTTGTATAGAGGATACCTAACAAGGCGCTTAGCATATAAGCGATAAGTATTGGTATCAGCACTGTGTAAAGGGACAGAATGAAGCGGAATTTTTCATCCACTTCATAAATCGTATTGCACCCTTCACACTTGATGGGACGATAGCCGAAAAATACGGAGGTCAACCTTGTTTTATATCTTACTTCCTCTTTGCAGTTTGGACATTGCTGAAATGACATGTGCTATTCCCCTTTTTTCTCTTCCCACAGTAAACTTTTTGTTTCAAATTTTCCTATAATTTAATTCTATCAAATAGAAGCTTAAAGGAATAGAAAAAAATCCAGGCCGCTCTTATTGAGCGCCTGAATTATTCATTTAAACTCACCTTTTCCTTTCGTTCCAGTTGTCCTCTTATCCAGAGGGCGATGCTTGAGCCTCCTCACAACGTTTCAGGGGTCAATCTACCGCTACCTCCCTCCGGAGTCACTCACCTTGCACTTCTGTCAACAGGGTAGAATTGCTTATTCATTTGTCCCAACAGGTCTATTCGCTTTGTGGTGTCTCCTTTACATTTTTCCAAACATTGATAACAAAAAGCACAACACCCAGTGTGGTTAGATTAGCTCCCACTATGGTGAGTACCAATAACGTATCATTACCATACACCCCCAGAGCCAATCCTGCCATCATCAATGGTTCTTCATGAGAATACACTTTCATAGTACGTACCATCATGAGTCTTTAGAACTGGGTCCTTCCTTATTTCCACACTACCAAATTCATGTTTGTCTTGATAAAGAATTAGACATGACCTTTACAAAATTTTCCGAAAAAGAGGGATAATCCACTTCCAAGGCAATGGTAAGCTTATTGCCTTCTTCATCTGGTATTGGTCGAAAATCAGCCATGCTGACGCCACGAAGGTTCCCCTCGTCCAATCCTACAGTCACCACCTTTTCCACATATTTAAATGCTTGAGGGGTGGTCACAGCAAAAAGAGTCATCACATCATGCAAGGGACTTCCTTCTATACCTGGAACGAGCTTTTGGTACGCTTCATAATAATAGTCAAAAATCTCTTTGATGAGGACTTGAAAAGGATTATTCTCTCCTTGCATGATTTGATCAATCATCTCTGGTGTGATGATTGCCTCATTCGTGACATTCAACGGATATAATACGCCCTGTTTCACCTTTTCCATCACTAAACTAGCTGCAATGGGATCTCCGTAAAAATTCGCTTCCGCTCCTGCCGTCACATTTCCTGGTGTGAGAAAGGCACCACCCATTAAATAGAAGCCTTTTACCGTATTCATCGTCTCCTCACCTGCAAGATTAAAAGAAATAGCCAAGGAAGTGGCTCGACCCACATCCACAATAATCAATTCTTCCCCATATTCTTCAATCACCTTAAAAATTGCATCAAAGTTTAGAAGTTCCCCTTTGATGGTCGGTGGGGGCTTAATAGGACCTAGCCCCTGCTCACCGTGAATTTCCGGATAGAATGGGGTGAACTCACCTGAAAGCGGTGTTTTCGCTCCTCCAATTAATATCACATCTTTTCTATCTGCAAGTTCAAGCAAATAAGCAACATTTTGGGTTGCTTGTTCTTGATCGACATTACCGTAACTTGTCACGATTCCGACCAATTCAATCTCTGGATTCAACAGTGCATAAATGATGGCCAATGAATCATCAATACCAGGGTCACAATATAATAAGACCTTTTGAGGCATGGGATTCCTCCTTCATAGGGCATTAGTTAATTATATTCCTAAACTATCCCAACTTTCCTATTCGGATATTCCAGTACTGATAATTCTTACTTCTGCTTCCACATCAATTTTCACAGTCGGATATGTTTGTTCTTCCCACTTTTTAAAGTCAAAACCCCGTTTCCTGGATTTCACTTCAAAACCGAAACCAATAGGGTCCACTCCTCTTTCTTGGAATTCTTTAATCATGGATTCTGACACATTTATGATTTTGTCCTCAAATAATTTCTGAATCTCCTCAACTTTTTTCGGAGAAGCTTTAAGTCCAGAAAACTCTTTTAACACACCATCCACCCGAATCTTTACTTTTATAGATGGGATATCTTTGTTCCAGCTGACTTCAACATCCTTATCAGTTTCAATGCTCCTAACGGATACATACTCACCTTTTTCCGGATCTTCTATAATAATACTCCCATCAGAATACTCATCCACCAAAGTCTTAAAATAGAATAAATTTTCGTTCGGTATCGACATCTCGTATTTATCTCCTTTTAAAACCACTACACCCGTTATCTCCACTTTGTCTTCTGTTTTTTTCAATAAAGGGAGACTAGGATCCTTTCCTTTCTGGAAATAATCGGATATAAAAATATGCAGATTTGTTTTCGGGACATCTCTTCTTTCGATATTATGCTTAAGGAGATTAAATAGATGATCACCCGTACCACGAGTTCCCAAGTCTTTCGTTAATATGTCATGTGCCTCTCCATCCACGATTGCCAGGTAAAGGCCTGTCCCGATACTGGCATCACGCTGGAGTCCATCAACCAATTTTATTATACCTTTCTCAGCCAAAGGCTTGTTAAACATCACAAGTTCCAAACTTCCATTAACAATAGGTGCAGATGATTCCTTTTGTGCGTTTCGAAGTATGTCTTTATTCAGATTGGAAACCGCTGAGAACGTCTCATTCACAATGGTCTTGTCTGCTTGGTAGATGGGCACCAAAAACGTACCCATTACTTCTTCTTCGCTTTCTTTAATTAGGTCAAATCCCTCTACAGTCTCAATATTGATATCATCGACAATCTCTTTTTCCAAGCACCCGGTAAGCAATAGGGAAAATATGACACAAAGAACTATTTTATGGTGCGGCATTTTCTTTCTTCCTCCTTCTCCAATGCACAAACGAGATAATCAAAAAAAGGAATGGGATATAAACATAGCCCATATAAAAGCCGACATTTCCCAAGTATGAATTCAGTTCATTAATCAATTTTCGGTCTTCAAACTGCAACATTAAGATAAATACTAAAGCTGTGATGATCATCAACGCGGTTCTGTGGCGAATTTTCGCCATCCTTTTAACCAACCTGCTTGCACACCAAAGAAAAATGCAAACATTCGGCAAAATGATCAAGCACCAGTTTGCAATCCCTATATACTCCACCCTCTCAACAAAAGGGAGCTCGATGATTTTCCATATCGATAAGGTAGCCCAGATATTTTTTTCCAACTTTCCTTCACTAAAGTAAGAAAAAGTTACCAGTGCAAAGAACAAGTAAATAAATGATGTTATAAAAACTCCTAGATGAGCCCATTTCTTTGATTGTCCCGGTTTTTTTAAGAATGGATAGAAGACGAGCAATGTTTCAAAACCCAGCATACTTAACGTCATATCCTTCCCCGATAGGAAAATATCTTTAAGAGAATGATCGAAAACTGGAAGTAGATTTCTAAAATTGGCGTAGTCCAATGGAATGATCATCGTTAAAAATAGATAGGAGGGGAGTACCACTCCTAAAAATGCTACTCCTGTAATCACCCTGAATCCACCTGTAATAATATAAATTACGAGTAATAAAAAAACAGAGGAGAAAAACCATGTACTAAGATCTGGAAATAGCCATACTTGTATAACTTCAATGTAGGTGCGAAGTACGGTTACAGTGGTAAAAATAAAATATATGATAAACAAAACAGTGAAAAGCTTGCCAATCCATTTCCCAAATGCCATTCGGTGCGCACTTGCAAGATCGCCATCACTTTTTTCACAAATTTTGTAGATCATATAGACCACGATATGAGTGAAAAAACCGAATAAGATGATCCCCATCCAGGCGTCATAGCCGGCAGACATTGCAATGACCCTCTGAAATCCAAAAGCACCTACTCCAAACTGTGTACTATGTATCAAATAAAACACTAAAAATGGTGAAACCTGAAATTGCTTTGGAATCTTTTGCAATGTCTTGCCCCCTTTCTATGATCATCATTCATCAATGTCTTTTTTTCGTTTAGGTCTAACCTTTGTTCTTCTATTTGGATTCTTTGTTCTAAGTTGTCCAGGCCTTTCTCCTTGCATGGTAAACGGAAGCCTTAACAACGCATCTTTCATGTCCTTCACTCTTGGAGGGTAAATCGGTTCTAAATATGGCCTTCCAAGGGATGTCAATCTCAAAAGATGAGCAGCTAATATACAGAAACAGAAAACTATTCCCAACAGCCCCCATAATTCTGCAAACAATAAAAAGGGAAATCTCAATAGACGGATGGTATTACCCATTTTGTAGACGGGAGTTGTAAAGGATGCAAGTGCAGCCAGGGCCACAATAATTAAAAGGACGTTACTGGTCAATCCGGCCTCAACCGAAGCCGTCCCGATAACGATCCCTCCCACGATACCGATTGTCTGACCTACCTTTGTCGGGAGCCTTGCTCCTGCTTCCCTTAGCAGTTCAATCGTCAATTCAAGAAATATCGCTTCCAAAATCGGAGGCAAAGGCACCTCACGTCTTGAAGCTATCAGGGTACTCAGTAAGTCTTTAGGAATCAATTCATAATGATAGCTTAGTACTGCGACATAAACGGGTGTTACCAATATAGAGAATCCAACCCCAAAAAGTCGAATAAGGCGGAAAAAGGATGCGAGCCAATAGCTTAGATAATAATCTTCAAAAGAAGAGAAGAATTCGACTAAAGTGGTTGGCCCAATTAGGCCATGGGGGGACCCATCCACCAATATGACTACCTTTCCTTCAGTCAGGGCTGACACGATACGATCTGGCCTTTCCGTATCCAGTAAAAGGGGGAAGATAGTGTTCCCATTATCTGATATTAGTTGGGTGACGTAAGAACTGTCATTTACATGATCAAATTGGACGTCATCCAGCCTATCCCGGACGGTTTGGACATTTTCTGCATTGACTATGCCGTCCATGTACATCACGGCTACTTTAGTCCGTGATATTGCACCAAGAGTCTTTTGTTCTATTGTAAGCATTGGCGTGCTTAATCTACGACGTATCAGGTTGATATTGGAATCAATATTCTCAACAAACGATTCTTTTGGCCCAATTACACTAAATTCCACTTCCGGCAAGGATACGGAACGGGTCTGGACAAATTCGGAACGGACCAAGAGTCCTTTCTTGTCATTCTCCCCAATCTGTATAAAAATGAAGCCTGTTAAAAGCTTCTCTCTTATATCTTGGGGATCCGAACTGATTGTTATCACTTCTATAGGGAGGATATTCTTTAAATCCTGCAGGTTGGACCATGGCCGTGTGGATATGCAATGGAGGATGTCACGATGTAAAAAGTCGGTGTCCACTAACGTATAGTAATAATTGATCCAAACCTTCCTGCTGCCATCATCTGTATAATTGGAGAATCGAAGAAAATCCACAGACTTCTCCATTTGAAGGAGCAAATCCGTAACCGTCATATCTTCTACTTTGTTGGGAGTCGATTTAGAACCTGATGTAAACAGCTTTTTGAAAATGTTTTTCACTATGCTTCCCTCCCCTCTGTTCATGTATGATTCTATAAAAATCCTTCACTTATTTTTCCTATAAAGTTGGTTTATATACCAAATGTTCCTAGATGTGAATGTTTCTTAAATAATGGATCTGTTAAACATCGCTGTTGATTTCCGCACTAGGCTTGGCTTTCCGCGGGGCTACCTTGAGCCTTCTCGTTTCACTTGAGGGGTCTCAAGATTGTCGCTACTCTCCCGCTTGAGTCTACGCCTTTTGCTCCAATCACCAGCTAGAAATAGGTCATAATCAACAACTAACTTTAACAAAACCTAAATAAAAAAAAGAGCCCGATTAGGACTCTTACTTTTGTGGTCGTCTTATTATCTCCACCACATCAAATATACGAATATGGTAAATATTCTTATCCATATCTTTTATGGTAAGCTTATTCGCCTTATAGCGGAAGGATTGAATTCTTCCGGTAATCTGGATCACATCACCTTCGAACCAGATGGACATTTTAAATACTTCTTTTGCCATATACATGTGGCGCAATAATTTCTTTATATATTGAATATCCGGTATATTCTCCGGATACAATAAGAACCCCTGAACCGTGCGATCTGCGTCATTTTTCCATAGATACATGGATTGATTCGCTAATTTATCTTCTTTTTTATGTTCCATGGCAATTACCCCTTTTTATCATTATCGTCGATATTTCCCTACAGGTAACCTCCATACTCTTTATAACAAATAGGTTTATCCTCCGTACGGCACTTCTATGTCACAGTTTATGCCTCGTTTTCATACATGTCAACTTATGAACCATTGACTATATTTATCTTACCGGGAATAAAGAAGAGCTGGCTTTTCGTCAGGAAAGATAAATGGAATCAACTTTTGAAGAAGTATTAAACCAGTATACTCCCATGATACACCATATCATTAACTCATTGAATATCTATAAAGATAAAGATCGTTATTTTCATGAAGCTACTATCATTCTTTGGGAAACCTTACAGACAACGGATCATAGAAAAGGTTCATTTACCTCTTATGCTTATTCATCAATTAGGGGAAAATTGCTTAACCACCTAAAAAAAGAAGTGAAATGGGTTGAAATCCATACTTTTGTCGAACATTTACCAGAACAGCCATGCGATACTTCCTACTGCGAATTGGAGCAATTGGAGAAATATACACGGCTACTTACCGAAAAGCAGAAAATATGGCTCATTGAATTTATCGGGAACGGAAAAAGAATAGAGGAAATTGCCAAACAAGAGGGGGTTTCCATAAGTGCCGTCAAGTCATGGCGGGGAGAAGCTTTGAAAAAGTTAAGAAAAGAGTATCACACATCATGACTACAGGTAGCGAGGGTTGTTCAACGCACCCCCCGCTACTTGTTTAACTTCTTGCATCCTGCATATATTGATAAACCACTTCACCTTTATGCTTAGCAATTCCTCGGTAGTATTTGAAATCTTCCCTAGCAACCAGTACTTTCCTGAATATCATAAACTCCTCTTTTTGAATCCTATACTCATGTAGTTCACCATTCTTGAGCTTGTCCAGTATCTCTGTAGCTAACGCCTCATTCATCATCATCACTCCAACTTCAAATATTGCCACCATTCATTTTACCATCATTCGTCCAAACTGAACATAAAACGCATCCTGGAAACTGCAATAAAAAACCCCTTCCGATAAACAGAAGGGATTCCATGGGGGATAAGGAATAAAATGAATGGGGCATTAAAAAGCCCTACTTATCTATATGTTACCCTCAGCAATTCGGTGACAACTTACAAAGTGTAACGAAATCAAAGGAATTAAAAGAAAATTTAGATAAAATACATTGAAACTATTTACGAGATGAAGAAAATAATGCAAACTGTATGTAATACTTTTTATCCACTATTTCACAAAAATAAAAAAACCAGACAACCCTTTCATCTGTTGTCGGTGAAATCATTTATTTAGGGGGAGATATAGTTGAAAAAAGCGGAAGTCGGTAATATCGTAGAATTTCGTGAAGGTCTTCAAGGGGTAGTTGAAAAAGTAAATGAGAACTCTGTTATCGTTGATCTGACCTATATGAACAATTATCGTGACCTGGAACTAGAACAACGGACTGTAGTAAACCATAAGAATTATAAGATTGTAAAAGGTTTGTAAGAGATTTTAGGATTTAATTTGAATACTCATCAAATCAATCTAAAAAGGACTCCCCGGATGCTGCTATATCCTAGGGAGGCCTTTTTCTGTTTCTAGCCGATATCCTCTTCTAAAATTTCCAGTATGACGGCTGCCCTTTCTTTATCCAGCTTGACGGAAAAATGCGTTTCCTCACTTATGTTCAAGTTGCGCCTGATTTCAATGGGGATATTAACCTTCCCGTTGTTGGAAACAATTGATTCATTATAAATATGCTCTTCTTTAATTGGTTTCATGACTAAACCTAAAGGTTGTTCCATGATCATTAATACATCGCCATCGGAAATTTGCAGCTGTTCGCGAATTGACTTGGGAATGGTTAAATGGCCAGATTTACGAATTCTTCGAAACTCTTTCGTTTGGCTCATAGAGGACACTCCTGTTTTTTTTATACTTATTCCCTGCTTTGTTGAAATGAAAACGAAAACTCCTCTGAAAGTTTTAGTGTGTATAACTGAAGGGTCTGTTTAGAGCTTCCCTATTTTTGCAATAAGGTCCGACTCCACCACATGGACACCGCTTCTGCCATTTTTCAAAAACTTAATCATAGCCTTGGCAACTTCCTTCCCTTGTACAGATCTGTACCTCTCCAGCTTCCCTCTTAGAAAAGGCTTCATTGCACTCCCTAATACTTCTCCAACTTTCTCCCCTAATCGGAATTCCTTTCTGTTTCCTAGAAGTAAGGAAGGCCTGAAAAAGTAGGTCGACGAAATTCCAATATTAGCGACCGCATTTTCCATCTCGCCTTTTACCTGGTTGTAAAAGAACCTAGAATTAGAATCAGCCCCAATAGCTGAAACTATCGCTATCCTTTGGACTCCACACTCCTTGGCAAGTTTGGCGGCCTCTACTACATAATCATGATCAACTTTACGGAAATTCTCTTTGGAGCCAGCTTTTTTCCTTGTTGTCCCTAGGCAGATGTAGAGATCATCCACGTGAAAATATTGCTTACAGTCGGAAAGCCTGTCGAAATCAGCTTTCACCTCGGTCAATTTTTGGTGTTCCTCTTGGCGTTTGTTTCTTACTATGATATTGAGTGTTTCGTAATCTGAATTTTGCAAAATCTCTTCCTTCAATTGTGCTCCTATCAGGCCAGTTGCTCCAATTATTAAAGCACTTTTTTTAGGGTTCATCGTAGGTTCTCCTCTGCCTTTGTTACTTCCTTTATACCAAATCCAGGCGATTTCTACAACTATTCCCGCTTTTTGGAGAGTTCATTTCGATCTGCAGTTGCAGGCGGTTTCTCCATCCATCGATGGTTCACCATGATATCTGCGCCAGCTTTGGCAAGCAACGCGGATTCAGAAGAAAGCTTTTCATATTTTATTGCAATGTCTGTCCTTTGGCTTGCAGAAGCAGCTGTAGCATAATTCCCAATACCGGCAGCAATCATCATGCTATTGTGAAACATCATCAGCTTATCAGAAAAAGGCGGAATCCTCGAATCCGTGATGGAATAGTCACTAGACATGGGTGCTTGGATATCATCCTTCATCAAGATATCAATAAATTTCTTGATATGACTGTGTGCCAACTGTTTTCCAGTCATCATAAACTCCCTGACTTCTTTGTGTATTGCCGTTTGAGAAAAAGCGGTACATAGCATCATGCCGATCTGATTGGTCTCTATATTCAGGCTAAGGTGGGTCACTTCAATGTTGTTTAATGTCCTTTTATTTACAAATGGGTTTATTCCACTGAAGTATTTCTGATCATCTACAATTTCTGCCTTTTCAGGAATGATGGTATATGGTTTTTTAGTATATAATCCTCTTTTCAATAATAATTCTGTTGAGTCGTCGAATAGTTCAACCGTTCGCTGCAAAAAAGTTGAATAAAGCTTTCTTATATCCTTTCTTGATACAGCACCAAGGCTTGCCCCATATGTCACCAATCCTATTTTCGCCATTTGAAGAATGTAGGATAACTTAAATGAGTCAGAAAATAGTCGTGGTGCCTGAAGGTTAACATCGTTTTCCGAAAATCCAATTGGCAAAGGATACTGTTCCTTCCAGAAAACGGACTTCAATTCGTTTTCATTAGTGGATGCTACATCATATGCCATTGCCACCACTTCTCTTATTTCTTTGTCTTCTACACATTCCAAAAAATACCTAAGCACACACGCTGACATGGAGTTGTTCAAATATAAAGTCCACAATGTACTGGTTTCGGCACAAGTGAATTCTGTATGATGATTAGTCATTTAACACTCTCCTCCTATGTTGTTTTTGCTTATTATTTCTTATAGAAGGTATTTTTAGTACTCCTATAGAATAGTGAAGTGCTTGGACAGAACAACCGCTCAACAATAAAAAAGACTATAGGCAGACTCTTATATTCCCGAGTTTGTCTACAGTCTTATAACAAATGTAATGGTGTTCTTTATTATCTATTGTCAATTTTTTCTGGATACAAGTCATGATTCATTAGTCGATACGCGGCCATCTCTTCATATTTCGTTCCTGGTTTTCCATAGTTGGTGTAAGGGTCTATCGAGATGCCTCCACGTGGAGTGAATTTGCCCCAGACCTCGATATATTTTGGATCCATTAATTTAATTAGATCGTTCATGATGATGTTCATGCAATCCTCATGGAAATCGCCGTGTGAAAAGCCTAGTCATGATAAGTGTTTTTTTAATCAACACTCTAAAATGTCACATAAAAATCACACTACTCGAAGAATCTGTCCATTTTATCAACTGCTTCTTGTTGCATAGAAGGCAATGCAAAACTGTATGTGCCTAAAGTAGTTTTGATATGAGCATGTCCTAATCTTTCTGAAACTATCTTAGGATTAATCATTAATACACCGATTAAGAATGTAGAATGAGTATGCCTAAGGTCATATGCCCTAATTTTAGGTAGATTTAAATAATCTCGTGTAACATTAAAAGCTCTTCTGAAATTATTAGGATGTACCCAATTACCATTCTTTGTACAAACCACTAAATCATTATCAATGTATTTCTCACCGAGAATTTGTTTTTCCTTGTTAACTCTTCTTTGATGTTCCTCAATTCTTTGACATAGCTTCTTTGGTAGATCAATCGTTCTGTATGAGGAATTGGTTTTAACAGCATCTACAATGCCATATTCCCCATTTTCATTGATTTTAGCAAGCGTTTGTCTAATTAATAGCATACGTCTTTCTAGGTCAATATCAGACCACCTAAGGCCCAACACTTCACCCATCCTAATACCTGTCTGTATTTGTATTTCAAATCCAATGAAATGTCTAGTTAGATTTAATATTAAATCAGGAGCATTCAAGAATTTCTTTATATCTTCTTTTTCCCAAGCTCTAATCACTTTCGATTCTTTAGGTATGCTTAGTTCAGTTAAAATTGAGATGTCAAAAGCATTTTTCCTAGATGCCTTTTTCAAAACTTCACTGACAATTCCATAAGCAGCTCTTATTGTTTTAGGAGCAAGTTTTCTTTCAGAATGAAGTTGGTTGATGTAGTTTTGGAGAATTGTCTCATCTAGTTCAGACATCTTGAATTTTCCAAGGTAAGGTAAGATGTTGTATTTCAATTGCTCATTGTAATTTACCAATGTGCTAGGTCTTAAACTTACCTTCTTCGCTTCATACCAATGTAAAATGTAATCTTTAAAAGTACCTTTGAAAACATCAAACATTTTCTTCTCTTCTTCAACTTCAAGCATAACCTGTTTAAGAATCTCTTTTGCTTCCTTTAGGGACGCTATTCCCTGTCTTCTCTTTTGTATTCTCTCTTTAGTAACAGGATGAAAGCCACCAGAATACACAAATCCATACTTCCCTGTTTTAGGGTCTTTTTTTATAGTTGTCATTTTCATACTCCTTAAAGAGCAAAGGAAAAAGTGTGACTGTAGAAAGTATATCATAGTGATATTCTTTCAGTCACACTTTATATAGTAGAAACTCGTCTCTATGTATCCTACTCCCAATAATCCTCAATATAAGCAACTTCACACTCTGCATTAGTGATTCTAGGAGTGTTTACAGTTCCATCTACGTGCATTAACATTACAGAAGCATCAACTATACCGAGACCGCTTAACAACGCTAATTTGTCTTCTAAATCCTTCTTATTTTCCACTTGCAAAGTGAAATCCAGTGTCAATGTACCATTTACCTCAACTGTTTTCTTATCGCTAACTTTAACGTTATACATCCAAATCTCTCCCTTTGTTTTATTATGTAGACGCAGGTTCATCTTGCACCATCGTCTTATTGAATATTGTGAGGTTCACGATGAACTTCGCTAATTCCAGTTTCATCATGAAACTCGCTTTTGAGCTCAGGTCTAACTTGAACCTAACCCTTATTCGCCTCGATACCTATAACCAAAATCAATCAGCGTATCACCTTTATAATACTTTGTAAGGAATTCCATAAACGAAATTTCCTTTATGTCACGCTTAGTTTTCTGTAAATATTCCTCATGATCTTCCTTCTTCACATCTGCATTCATAATCACAAACAAGTTTCCATCATACTCATGTATATCCTTATTCCTTTTGACACTTACAAAGTAAACTGCAGTATTTTCAACGTATAGGGCATGTGTCTCATCTACAAGTAATCCTAAGTAAAAGTCATCATCTACTTTGATTATGTCGTTCACTTATTTAATGGCCCCCTTTATTAACTTAATGAGTTATTAACTTCTTGAGTTAATATTAACTTAAATAGTTATTAACGTCAAGCGTTAATTTGTGATATAATTTAAAAAAATACATTCGGGGGAAAATTATGATCCGGTTTAAATTAGAGGAACTGCTTAAAGAAAAAGGAATGACCATGTACCACCTCTCTAAGGCTTCAGGAGTTCGACCTAATACGATTAGTCAATGGGTTAATAACAACACTCTTGAGCCAGAAAAAAGGGTTAAATCAATTAGTACAGAAACGCTAGAAAGCATTTGTACAGTTTTAGATTGTGAAATTGGAGATGTAATTGAGATATTAAAAGAAGAAAACCACCATGACAACTAAGTCAAGGTGGTTTTTACATGTCAAAATATCTATCTGGTACTTCTTTATCTAATTTCATTAGTCCTTTCTTTATCTTCATTACTGTTTCAAATTTCGGTACGTACTCCTTATCTCTACATAATTTAGAAACTGTCTCGTTTGAAACCCTAGCTGCCTTCGCAATGTCACTTTGAGTTATATCCTCTTGACGATCCAACCATTTACCAAACTTAGTTCTATCCTTCCCTAGTCCGAACATGAATAGCACCTCTTATTAATTTTTGTACTATTCTCGTCCAATTTTCAATTTTTTATACCTAAGGCAAAAAAGTGGAAACATGATCAAGCAGTCTGTATATCGTTATAACATACCAAAGAAAATACGAAATCCACTTCGCAACCAATATTCGTTAGCATCATTCTTTAAGCATATCGGGAGGTGAAACTCATAACGACAGGTGAAATGTTAATTCTTCAATCTTTAACAAGAATACTAAGACTTCGTTTGAAAAGGGACTATATTCCGTATAGAAAAGGTGGTGATCGCATCCATGATATTCGAATTAACTTCATCATTAGTTGCAGGAACTCTTGCTGGTTATGCGCATTATAAAAAAGCAAATGGTGGAACAGATGATCATCAGAAAATAGTTAAGATAGCTCGTAACTGTGGGCTTGTAAATGCAGAAGGTAAGGAAATTAGAATCTACAGACGGACTAAAAAGCAATCTCATACTGAGTTTGTATACCAAATGCCACAAGGCTTGTCTTCCAAGCAGTTTGTCCAGAAATTAGATAACTTCCAAGATGGATTAAACATTAAGAAATCAATGCCTGATATAAGCCTTAAAGACTTTAAACTAATCAATTGGAATAAAAACGTGCTTAATCAAATCAGAGTAATATTAATTCAGACGAGAAAGGTTAGGAAAGAAGTTGAAATTAGTTTTGATGGAATGCTTGTGTTTAAAATTTATGATAAGCCTTTAACTGATCAGTTTTTGTATGATGAAGAATTGCTGAAATTGTGTAAGGGATGGAAAGTACCAATTGGATTATCTAAGACTGGTGAGCTAATATTTAATGATTTCGATGAGATTTATAATCTAATTGTTGCAGGTTCTCCGGGATATGGGAAATCTGTAATGTTAAAGAACATCATTACCACTCTTGTAGCTAATAAGACTAAAGACGTTAAACTCTGCCTCGTGGATTTGAAAGGTGGGTTGTCATTTAATCGCTTCAAAATACTTGAACAAGTTGAAACAGTTGCTAAGAATCCTAAGGAAGCATTAGAAGCACTCAGGGATGTTCAAGACAGAATGAATAATACCATTGAGTATCTTCTCCAACATGGCTATGAAGATGTGAAAGAGGCAGGAATAAAAGAACGTCATTTCACGATTATAGATGAAGCTGCAGATTTGTTCGATGAAAAGGATGCAGTAGAAATAGTAAAAGACATATCAAGACGAGGCCGAGGAGCTGGATTTAGGCTAGTCTACTGTACCCAGTACGCAACGAATGAAGTTTTACCTTCTCAAGTCCGTCAAAATTGTGATGCACGATTGTGCTTTAAATTACAAACTGGTACTGCAAGCAGAGCCGTATTAGATGAAGAAGGTGCTGAATCATTACCATTAATAAGAGGTAGAGCTATTTACCGAACAGTTGAGAAACAAATTGTCCAGACACCTTTTATAAGTAATTCCTTTATTGACGAAACAATCAAACCAAATATCACTTTTAAAGCTCGTGGAGAAAGGAAGGAAGTTAATGAAGAAGGAAATAGAACGTCAACAGAGAGAAGAAGCCATACTTTGCTCATTGAAGAAACTGAACTATCTTAATCGTTCACAACTACAACGTCTACATGATTTAGGAAGCGATAGAAACGCTCAACGAGTATTACAACAGCTTTCACCTTATGTATCTAGTTTTAAGGATGGTGAAAATATTTACTACCTTAACAAAGAAGGTAGAGAACGTGTAAATAGTAAACGAGTGCTCAAGAAAACAACTCAATCACGCCACTACATTATGCGAAATGAATTGTACATTCAATCTGGATGCCCTCAATCTTGGAAGAATGAAATGAAACTTGAAGTGCCTAACAAGGTTAAATTAATTGCGGATGCTTATTTTATTCGTAAAAAGCAATATCATCTTATAGAAGTAGATCATTTACAGAAGATGATCAAGAATAAGTCAAAGATTGAAAGATATATGCAGCTTTTTAGTTATAACGTTTTTGACATACCACCAAAGTTGATTTGGATTACAACAACAGAGCTGAGAAGGAAACAACTTATAAAATTATGCGAGGGATTAGATGTAAAGGTATTTACGATTCAAGATTTTATCTGAATATCAGGAGGTTGACCACATGTTCAATAAAAATAAAATTCACACTGTCGGAAGTATTCCAGACTTCATGAAGAGAAATGAAATCTGTGAAGCTGAATTAGTCACTATGCAAAAAGGTAAAACGGCTGGATTGTCGTTCGGTATGTCTCTTCTCCCTCTCTCATTAGCACCACTAGCACAAGCAACTCCAACTTTTGCAGACTCAACCGAAGTTGTATCTGTAAATTCATCCGTAGTCGCTAATGCAATGTATGACAATATGCTTCATGCTTTTGATCCCCTAATTACTCTAGTTCAAGCCCTAGCCTACCCTATCGCAATGGTTGTTGTACTTGGAGGAGCATTATTTATCATGATTGGAAACAGAGAAAAAGGATTCAGCATGATGTCTTCTGCTGGCCTTGGGTATGTTCTTGTTACCCTCACCCCTATGATATTAAATATTCTGGTTGAGGCAATGAAATCAGCAGTCTAGGAGGATTAAAATGAAGACGATTATAATTGTAAGCTTGCTATTTCGCATATGGAACGAACGTCAGAAAATGAAAACCTACTATTGGAGGTAGTCTTATGAAATTTAAACTAACCTCAGAATATGGTGTTTTAGAGCAGATTAGAAACGGAAAGCCACATACAGGAATAGATTTAGCAATGCCGGAGCATACAGAGCTAAGAAGCATAGGTGAAGCTATTGTTGAAAGGGTTGGAGATTATGGGAATGAGAATATTGGGAAAGGAGTTATCCTTCGATTAGAAGACGGCACAACAGCTATATATGGGCATATGAGTGATATTAAAGTGAAGGTAGGTCAGATACTAAAGGAAGGTGAAACGTTAGGATATAGTGGTAATACAGGTCACTCAACAGGTGCTCATCTGCATTTTGGACTTAAAGATCAGGCTGGTAACTTTATTGATCCAACTCCACTTGTTTCTAAATTGGATAGTTTGTCAGGTAAGCAATCACTTTTGGACAAATTTGTCCATAACGGGACGGTGGGGAATACCCACTTTCCCTCCTTTCCCTCAATTAAAGAATGGGTTGGAGATTTTATTCATTCAGGAATTCATAATTGGATTGCAGATTTCATTCTAACTTTACCAATATTGCTAACAGTTGGATTAGGTGTATGGGCATTACTTGGAATGATGAGTAAAAGGTTAGCTGAATTGGGTTTTACATTAGTATTAATAAGTGGTGGTTTGATGCTTATCTAATTAGTTGACTACACAGTAAACTTTTTCCAATTGGTTGAAACTCACCCTCTACTTACCTGTATAAAAGGTCTTCTCATTGACTTATGATTTGTTTCGGAGGTGATGAAAATGGTGTCAACCGATCAATATAGATATATTGAAACATATCAAGGTAAATACTGTGAAGTTGAAATATACGTAAATGACAATGTAGACAAAAAAGAGTTTAAGGAAAAAGTACGAAACTATTTAGAGAAGCTTTATCTAACTAATGAAAAGGAGTAAATTCTATGACAGTATCATTAGAAGACTGTGAGTACTATGAAACGTTTAAAGGTAAGTATTGTGATATTGAAATATATGTCGATAGAAAAACGGATGCAAAAGTGATCGAGCAAAAAATTAGAGATTACTTGGAACTTATATACAAATAACTCTACCCCTCTCACTAGGTATTTGTTACCATATTAGTGGGAGGTGTTTTCATGAATTTTAGTTTTGACGTTCAAGAAGTTATGTTTGTAGCTGCAGTCACACATTGTTGCTTAACGAATGACCAGACAAAAGTACACTACCTCTTAGAGTCCCAAGATGGAATGAAGAAATATTTATTCATTCCTGCTTTAGTTAGCTACAGAGAATTAGATTTAACTCACGATAGAATCTTATGCAAGTTTGATCACACCATGATAGAGAAATTCCACATAGAAGCTGGTAGCGATGAGTTGAGTGAGAAATGGCTTGAAGGTGCTATACAGCAGTTAATAAACGGTGAGGAAGTATTGAGTAAGGAACGTGTAGAGAGTCTTTACAATCGATAAAAAACCCATTTTAATTCGTACAAACACAAATAAGACTACCCAACTCAACAGGTAGTCTTATTTCTATTCGCAAGTAATTTAGATAATGAAAAAGACTCTCGCCTAAAAGAAGAGAGAGTCTTTTTCACATTTTATAAACTTCATGGTCTTTATCCAGCCACACTAAGAAGAATGTTGACTTTGCTCTAAATCCATGAACTCTAGCTTTCTGTGAAACTCTTAATTCGAAAAATGTAATGTCTTCGCTAATTTGCTTGAATATGTTTCCTGCTGGTAGTTTGTCTCTATTGGTATGAACTGTGTAGCCAAGTCCATTTTTACCTGTTTTCCCACCTGATCTGTAAATATCAGTCCACGTTAATTGATTTACTTTTCTACAGAAGTCACTAAAAGCCTTTAATTCTTCTTTGCTCCATTCAGAAAGACATTGGTGTTGATTGTCAAAATATTTTAGAGCAACATATGCTTGTTGCTGATTATCATTTTGGAGTCCTAACAACTTAGACTCTATATGAGTTAATGACAAGTGGCTTTGCTCATTTGTCTTTTTTACTTTGGTATTAGCATTAATCTTCATAATTATTAGCTATTTTCTTCATTCATTTTACGATAAAATTCTTCCATTTTTTCTAATGGAATTTCATTCTCACATCTAGCTTCAAGAGGGAGCCCGTTTCGTGCTTCAATCCATGGGTCTTCTTGATGAGTAAGTTCCTCTAAATATTTTGCGTCATACTTTCCATAAACACGGAGGATTTCAGAAAGCACAAATTCAACGTTTGTATCTAAATCGGGAGCTTCGTCAGGAATAGGTAGCTCATGATAAGAATGTGATTTGTATCTGTGATAGACTTCTGTTACAACAGGCCCATGCATCCAAGCTTCAATTCTAGAATCAAAAAGCTTTTTACCTAATAATACTTTTGTCCATGCTTGAGCATAGTACATTAATTTTTGTAATTTCAAATGCGTAATGGAAGCACCAGATTCTCTGTCTGTATTTGCAACAAACCACTCAGCAACCCTCAATGAATCATAAAGTCCTCTTTCCATCAGAATCACTCCTTTTCTAGATGAAATATTTATATTTGCGTGCATAAAGTAACTAACTAAGTAAAATAATATTACTGAATTTTTAACTATGTATTATTCGATTATAACATATTGTTAACAATTTGTGTGAAAATAATACACATGTTCGCATTAATTAAAAGCAGGAATTTATTATGTTTAGGGGACTCACAGTTTTAAGTCCGAGTCCTCCTTTCAACACTTTTACTTATACAAAGGAGCGTTTGTAAAGCTGCTATCTTTATCCTTAGGAACAAAGATTTTTCGTTCGCCAAATTGACCAGTTCTTACTATATAAGTATCAGGTTCAGCACCTTTACGTAGTACCTCATATGATAATCCACCAAATTTCTTTGGATTTAATGGGATATCATGAGCATACAACTTTTTAATCGGCTCTTTATCAACAGGGTAATGATTCCACTCTTCCATATGCTTATGTAGGTTGATATATTGTTTCATACTACCATTTACGTACAGTTCACCATTTACAGCATTGGTTTTATTAATATTCCATCTGCCAATATGCAGCTCGAAGTGAAGATGTTGGCCAGTTGAAATACCTGTGTTACCCATGATTCCAATAATTTCACCTTGTTTAACTCTAGCCCCTACTCGATGCTTACGAGATCCTGTTCTAAGATGAGCATACACTGATTCGTATGTTTGACCATCAATATTATGGAAAATAAAAATAACCTCACCATAAGATGAGGATACGTAGGACTTCGATACAATTCCATCGGCAATTGAATAGATTTCATGAACACCGCCAAGAGCGTAATCTACACCATGATGATCTCTCCGTTCTGGAACACGAAATCCACTAGTAATACGAGTAACTTTTGTTGGACGAATAAACATTATATATCTTCCCCTTTCTTTTCTAACGAATATTTAATTGCAGCAACTGAACCTACTCCATACAAGGCATACTGTAGACCTGCAATTAACACGTCAAAATTAAAAAAGCCACCTTCAAATGTTGAGAAAGCGACTCCTAGTGCAACTGCTACAATTGGAATGTATTTATTTGATAGTCCAGTGGCTTCTCTTATTGCATAAAGTATTACCGCAATTGCCACATAAGCCGTAAAATCAATTGTCATTAACGCTTCCATCTATACCACTCCTTATAATTTTATCGCTGCACCTAAGACACCTAACACAAAGACAATTACAAACCCCCATGCCCACTTGTTGTTATTGTTAAGACTATCCAAACGCTCATCTGACTTTCTTTGGAGTACCGTTATTTGGATTACATTTTCTTTAAGCGCATCGATTGTTTCTCTATAAAATTTTCGGTCTTCTTTTTGATCTTCTTTGATGTTGCTTATGTCTTCCTTCATGTGGTCAATTTCCACCTTTAATGCTACGTGTGCGTTACATTCTTGATCCATATTCTTCACCTACTTTATGCGTCCTGCGGTGTTGCTAATATCTGTTCTGCTTCCATCTGATCTCTAAGGTGTTGTTTTACCAGTCCGGTTAACGCAGAGATGGACTCGTTTCCACTGTATTCCTCTGCCGATAGAGGAATAGTCCCATTGATATTGACATTTCTCTCTGCCGTGTGTCCACTAAACCCTACCTGTACGGATCCTACTTCTCCTTCATCTGTCCACTGCACATTGGTTGATCTAATTAAAATTATCATGCTTGGTCACTCCCCTGTTCTGCATTTTCAAAGGCTTCGCAAAGGTGGTCAAATACAAAAGCTTCTCGCCCACTGACTTCCCCGTCATAATCCAATACAATTGGTTTTAGGGTTTTCAACATTCCTTGATTATCCCCACCCTCAAGGACAAATTCTTCCTCAAATAACTCGTTCTGTTGCTGTTTGAAACCCTGGACATCTTGGATGTCAAACCCCTTCTCAGACCTTTTTGGATTCCCTTCTTCATCCACACCAGCAAACTCTTTAATAAGTTCCATTTCTTCTGCAGCAACCTGTTTTAATTTTCCTTGAAGCGTATTAATGAATCTAACACGATGTCTATTTTGTTTGCCTTTCAAGGATAGATTGAGAAGGAAGGTACTAATTTCTCCGATAAATGCATATTTCAATTTAATTTTCATCTTGGTTTCCTCCAATAAAAACAGACAAAGGAACAATCCCTTGCCTGTTTTAATCATTTATTAAAATGGGACAGATAAGAAGTAGAATCTACTTCCACTTTCCCCTGGATAATCGCTTATTTCTTCCTCATAGTTAAGGAAAACATATTTGTCGATGTCCGGAAGGGAGTAGACTAATTCGTATCGTTTGAGTGTGGGTGTCACTCTCCTTAAATATTCACCAACCAATTCTGCTTCTATAACCTCGTGTTCCTCTCCGGTGGATGGATGGCTGGTTGGATTCATCCCGAAAGCAGGGTTGTCATCGGCTAAACGATACCGTTTAGCATCAATCCCATTCACATAAATGTATTCCTTATGCTCTGTTTCAAGAAATCTAAAAGAATACGTAACTTCTTTTTTCCAGTTCAGTATGGGTGCCATGATTACCTCCTTAATTAAATAGTGTGTTTCAGTGTTCCATTGGTATAGAATTGGATACTGCCATTATTGATTCGGACATAGTTATTGTTATCTCTCATAATACGCAAGTCCCCGCCTGTCATATCTATTTGAGCATCTCCTATGCCTAGGAAGAACTTCACCGGATCAGTTAATCCCCTTAATCTATTGATATTTAAATTTCCTTGCACATTGATGCCTCTGCTGACACCAGGAGTAAGGTTGATATCACGTCCTCCTGAAAGGACTATATCTCTTGAAGCGTATAAAGTAGCGTCATGCGTGTTCGCATTTATTCTACTAAACTGCAAACTAGACCAAGGTAATCCGTTTTCTTCTGAACGTAATTGAATACCATTACTGTCTGTAACCATCGTTACTAAAGAATTACTAGAAAAAAGACCTTCACCATTGGAAAGGCGTGCGATCCGACTTGCATTTGTGGATTCCACTCTATCTCCAGATAGCGAAACGGAGCCTTGACTACCAATAGTAGAGATACTTACACCAGACAGACTTCCAGCTATCACTGTTCCGAGATTCGCACTTAACGCAGAAAGAGAGCTTACATTAATTTGTGAAGCAGTAATTGTGTTTGTTCTTATCTTCCCACCGTCTATTTCAGTGGTGTTTCCGAACTTCCATCCATCTATATCAGCTTTCAGTTCTAATGGATTAGGTGCCCACGTGGAAGCTCTATCCGATTCTTCTAATTGGACTTTTCGAATTTCAAACCATTTACCACTTGCAGTATCTTGTGTACCGATTAATACGTAACCCGTTTCAGAATCCCACAAACATTCTTGTGTTACTGAAATTTTTGTCCAATTTGTTGTGGAAATAGAGAAGTTTGGTGGGCTAGGGAAAGCTCGATTTGCACCCTCTGTACGCATCAGATAGTTGTAAGTCATGGTGTTAATATTTCCACGAATTTCAAATGATAGTGTATATTTTTTCCCTTGTTTTAACGTTGTTTTCCTAGCCATAGTAGGTGACTGTATATTGAAATTTGTTGCAGAGCCTGAAAAGTTCGCACGTATAGAATTAATACCGTTTGAATCCGTGTTATTAACTCGTGTTGCATTGGAAACCGCCCACGTAAAAGGTAAGTCCGAAGCAAACAAAATATTAGTGCCACCAACTTCAATGGTTGTCGGATCATATCCGTTTGCAAAGGTTACATTCCCATCGATATGGATTTTGGAAGAAAGTATCCTGGTACCCTCTGTACTTAGATTAATGGCTGCAACTACCCCGTTCTTCTCTACCCGTAAGGCAATTGCACTTGCATGTTGTGTGATAGTAGATTCTGCTGTTGAAACTCTTGACTTTAAGGCATTCTGATCAATTAGATATTCCTCGGATCTCACTCGTTGAGTTATTTCATTGGCATTTTGAGTTATCGAGGATTCTGCATTATTTAACCTCGAAATAATACCATTACGATCCGTTTCATAAATGGATTCATTCACCTTGCTTTCAATTAAGGAAGCGTGTTGTATTATCGTAGACTCAGCTGAACTGACTCTTCCTTCCACTTCATAAAATGAAATCTGGGAGACTTTACTCGTGATTGCTTCTTCTGTTTGCGTTATGCGAGTTTCAGCGTTCGTAAAACGTTGAACGATTCCCTCTTGATCGGTCGTGTAGGAAATCAAACTAACCTTCGAATTCAGAGCATTGTCCACTTCTAACATAGTATAGGTTTCTGCTTTTTCCGCCTTGGATATCAATTGTCCATCCACGTATTCTAGACCGGCTTTTTCTCCCATTTCAGCGAGACTAGGCGTGATTTGTTTCCAATCGGAACCTGTCCACTTAAAATACACGTCATCTGTAGTCCGAAGCCATAGTTGGTCTAAAGTATAGTTTGTTCCAGAAGGTTCCGTATCCTGACGGAGAATAGAAAGTTCTCGCTTTTGAACTTCCTTGTTTGTATAATCGATAAC
Source organism: Sutcliffiella sp. FSL R7-0096 (assembly GCF_038595065.1). NCBI lineage: Bacteria > Bacillati > Bacillota > Bacilli > Caryophanales > Bacillaceae > Sutcliffiella > Sutcliffiella sp. FSL R7-0096. Next base: position 1,705,868 of record NZ_CP152003.1, on the reverse strand, counting down.
CTCTTGCTTTTTCTCTTCGGATACCACGTCTGTGTACCATGTTGCATCATCGAAGACACTCTTGTCCTTGTTATCTACTGTTTCTTTGTCGTAGGCTCCAACTTCTTCAGCAAACGTAGGAGTGGCTTTCTCCCACTTTTGAGCATAGTGGTTCCAAGTGAAGATAACATCTAGTTCTCCACTAGTATCTACCCATACCATTCCCTGACGTGGGTTAGGTGGAGTGGTGTCTCTGCGGATTACTTTTTGGCCATATAGGATTTGCAGTTGCAAGAAGGTTTTCATCAGATCTTCTTCGTTGTACTCGATGAAATCGCCAAGGATATATTTCCGATTTATTTTACCAGCTGCAATAGAACGTTGAATTTCGATAACCCTTGCTTCTAAATACAATGGGGGCACATAGGATGTATCAATGATCCGATTTGTATCACCGAGACGTACCTTTTCATGCGTGTAGCCAAAAACTTCTTCCATCGCTACTGCTTCAGCTGTATATTGGACAGTGGTGTTTATTCGCTTGGTTAACTGCGCCTCTCCAAGCTCTGTGAGGCGCTCGGCATTTGTATTGTCTCCACTGATAGATGGCTCATAATCTTCCCAAAGATGTTTCCCATCTCGAGACCACCGTTTCCTTGCATCTTCGTTTTTTACTTCTACGATTAACCTTTGGCCGTCCTCTTGCTCCGGCCCCAGCACCCGAAGTGCAGTAACTATATCAGAGTTTTCAATGCGCTCTACACCAATGAGGTCTTTTCCTATTCTGGTTTCTTTCTTGGTGTCCTCACCCCGCTTTTTAATCAAATCAACGTATCTACCTACAATACGGCTACCTTCTACTACTATGCGGAAACGAAGTTCCAAACCAAATAAACTCGCAAGTTGTTTTAATGTCTGATAAGGATCCTGATAACCATCAATGGTTACTTTCCGGATTCCTGCGTACTCGGTGATACCACGTTGCCATCCAGTACCCGCTAGCGTCCAATCCGTTGCCATATTGACGGTTTGACCTTCTAAAACAATTGGTGAGATACGTCTACTTTTTTTCAACTCAATGTATGATGCGACTGTTTTCACATGTTTCTTTTTGTTCAATTGTGCCGTCTCTAGGATGATAAACTCTCGTAAATGACCTTCGTCATCAGGAATTATAACTCGGTTACGTTTTGCGGCATTAGCAGCCGCAGGTATGGTTGCTAGCATACTAAAGTCATACGTTTCTAGATTCTTAATGTTTTCAATATGTGTGTCATTGAAAAAAGCAGGGGTATTCACCTTATTTTCCAATGTGCAAAGAATTTCGTCTGTTTGGTGATCTAAAAAATGCATCTGACTAATGGTAAGCCCCCCTTACTTTTGCCTCAATGTCCACTGCATCACCTGGAGAGATTACTAGCGCATTATCTCCAGGGTTGATAGGAAAGTATGAAGAGATAAAATCGCCTTTGAGCTTTTTCATGTCCTGTCCATTTATGAGGATCGAATCACTTTTATGATCGATAATGATTTCATCACCTGGCTGGGCAATGTAAGGTACTACCGACCCTGACACATCATTTAATTTATACACCCTTATTTGTTGAATACGCATGGTTGCTGGACTGTTTGTGCCACTCACACCGGCATGAATTTGTATTCCAGTTAAATCCGCATTGACGCTCTCATCAATATAGGTTGCTTCCATTACTCCGATATGGACACCGTCTATATTTGCGATATAAGCTTCCCATTTCCCGTTTATACGAGACAATCTTAGAATCCCTGTGAAGTAATCCCATTGTTTCGGATCAGGAGGAGTTCCAGCAATAATAAACGTACCCCCAACATGCGGGCCAACCCTTACTTCACCTTGTTGCAGGTAGTTATATCGATGAATGTCCTTAAATGCTAATTTTGCGAACTTGTTCCCGTTTGCATCTAGTAAATATAGTTCAATTCTTCCTACACCTACAGGTGACATGGAGAAGAATTTACAACGCATCTCGACTTGAAAGTTCCGTAACGGTTGTGAAATGGATTTCTGTAAGGAAGGACCATGCCAAGCTTCTCCGGATCCAAAACTGTTTACTTGGAAGCCATCACTACCAACCATAAAACTTCCTGCCACTACGCCGCCATCAACCTGAGATGCATTAGACCAACCAACTAGTGTGTTCATCGCATCTGACAGAATAGTCTCTCTTGGTTGAATAATGGTATCTTCCACGGTTACGGGTCTTCCTATACGCATATAGGCATCCCGATTGATGATGTCCAGGTGTGTGATAGACTTCTTAACCGTAAACTTAAATTCCGGATAAGCTTCCACCGTACCTGGATTTGCTATGGCCAAAGTATTGGTATCTTCTGTAGAGGCATTTTTTTTGAATGTTAATTGGGATCCGTATTTAAAAGGATCTGCACAAAGAAAAGTGATTGTTCCTCGTCCAAACTCCTTCCCAACATCACCAACGTCAATCCCACCTTGAATCATTGCATAATAGATGCGATCGGGTTCATCATCAAATATTAAAGGCTTGGCTTCTTTTGTAACAAGCCAATTTGCCATGTTCTCTTCCATCTTTCTAAGTTCTTCTTTATCTCTAGCTTTAATAAAAAATGGTTGATCGATTATCCTAACTTCAACTTCTGTATCAGAGTGATGAGCACCAGGCATTCCCGGTAAACTAACTAGCACTCTATTAAGTGGTGCAATAATAGAACGCCTCTTTCCTGGCTCACAATACAAATATGATTTTTTGATACCATTAAAAGCGAAAGTATACATGAAGCTACCTCCCTTCAAAAAGATTAATTCGAAATGTATTGAATCCCTGTAAATCCGTAATATCATCAACTAAATGTTCCGCTAAAACTTTCATGTCTGTAGTGACTGCTTGTATGGTTATAGGTTGTTTATAAACAGGGGTAGGCTCATTGTGTTTAACATTTAATTTATCCATCACCCGATATGCTTCACCTGGTTTACTTGTAGGTTTCATTGCTCCCACAACCCTATTCATCATCATTTCGGCTTCTGGTATCTTTTCTTCTGATCCATCTAGGAAGCCGTCAATAAAATTTCTGCCCCATTTGACTATGTTACGGCCTTCTCCATATTTTGAAGGAGAATTAAAGCCTAGAAAACCTTTCACTGCTTTCGTCACATTGGAGGCTGCATCTTTCACTTTCCCAATCATAGCAGCTATTCCATCGATAAAACCTTGGATCAAGTTTTTACCCCAGTTTACGGCATCCCTCTTCAACCCAGTAAACCAATCAGAAATCTTTCTTCCTAGTCCTGAGAAAGTACCGGACAATATACCCCAAGCACCCGATAGAATAGAATTAATGACTTTCCAGATTCCATCCCATATTTTTTCAAGCCCCTGTCCCATACGTTTCCAGTCGCCTGTAAAGAGTCCAATAAAGAAATCAAGGAGACCTTGTAATATCTTAAATGCACCCTTTATAACATCCACAATCGTTTTGAAAATGGTCTGAGTGTGCTTCATGATACCATCGCCAAAAATACCCCATAATTTCATGACAAACTTTACGAAGGCATCAATGAACTCTTGTATCAATTTGAAGTTATCCGTGAAGAACTTCTTTATCTGTGGAAGATTCTTCTTCACCCAATCAGCAAGCGATTGAAAAACAGGAATCAGATACTTTTTGAATTTATCTATAAGCCAATCGATTACAGTACCAATTACATCTATTGCAGTTTTAAAAACACTCTCAATAGTTGGCATGTGCTTCATAATCCAGTCCATAAATGTATTAAGGACAGGAATTACCTTTAATCCGACCGTATTAGTAAAGAAGTCTAATTTATCTTTCATTTCTTCTGTTTTTATTCTAAAATCATTTGCCTTTTTCAGATCATCTTCGCTAATGATATTAGCCGAGTTTTTGGCATTTTCCATGGCTTCAGCTCCGAGATCGACAATTGGAGCTAGTTCTTCCCATGAGCCTCCAAAAATATCGACCCCTAGCTTCGCTCTATCCGTTTTATCCTCAACACCTGATAATGCTTCAGTTAAAACGTTCATTCTTTCGTCTGCATCCATATTAGCAATGTCATCCACAGAAATTCCCAATGCCGCCATAGCGTCTGCACCTTTACCACCACTTGTAGTTAAGGTTTCCATACTCTTGTTTAATTTCTTAGACGCATTGGTTACTGCTTCTTGTGAAACTCCTGCGATTCTGGTTGCCTTTTCCCATCTTTGAATTTCATCTGTACTCATACCAGTAGCTGAATTCAAATCTAGTAATCTGTCTGCATTGTGAGCAACTTTAGTTCCTAACGCAAACATTGCTGCCCCGCCTGCTACAGCAGCACCGCCTATGAGTGCTCCGGCTCCAACTGCAAACTTACCCATCTTTTGCAAGCCTTTGCCTAGCTTACCAGCCTTACCTTCCGTCTTATGTAAGCTATCAGCAGCTTTTTTGTCATCTATGAGGATTTTTCCAGATAACGTAAATATGTTCATTTGTCACCCTCCTTCCTCACAAAGTTGAAGTTAACCAGCATATCCCTAACTTCTGTCAGGATTTCATCTTCCGTCTTATCAGATTCAGTTCCACCTGGATTATAGAACTTGTCGAAAGGAACAAAGTTATCTTTGTCCATACGGCTGTAATTAATTTGGTACAAATCCCAAGCTTTTTTCTCTTGTTCTACTCTAAATGCTTCAATGAGCATATTCTTTATTTCTTCAAGGTCAAACGTAAGTACAAATTGAAAATCATAATATTGATGCAATAGTTGAAAAGACTTTTCTATTCCTATTGCATCCACTTCTTGAAAAAACCGACCACGCTATCCTGGCTTAACACATCAATAACCGTTTCTAAATTATCTGAGAAATTTTGTGTTGCCACTTCTTCTAAAGGTTTTTCCTGTACAATGCTTACAATTTTATGAACATCTTTTTCGATTTTGTCTGCATAGGTCAATACATGCATCATGACATCTAACATGGATGTCATCATAAGAACTCTAAAGTCTTCATCTTCTTCTAATGTCAATTTGTTGTCTCTGATATATTGTTTTATTTTTGCCTTTTTCCATATTTGCCCGATTGAAGGCAATATTTTAAATACTTCAGTTGATGATAATTTTTCCATTATATTAATCACTCCTAAATTTGAAAAAATAAAAATGGAGTAGAATTAATCCACTCCATTGTTCTTATGTATTAAGCTGCTTTTGGATAATAGATAGCAAATGGTGGTTCGTCTAATTTGTTAGCATCAAAATGCCCTTCAAATTCAAGTGTGATAACTGACTCACTTTTATCTTCAGTAGTAAGCGTTAGACCATTGCTATTTAAAGCGTTGTATACTTGAATTATCACGGGCTTATCGCTTCCTGATAAAGTTCCTACAAATGTGATATTATCAATGTAATCAGTTAGATTAATAACGTTCTTACCTTTTACAATGTTATAATCTACATTAGTAGTAGAATCAGTCTCACTTGCGGCTAAAGCATCTGCTAATACAGAAGTGGTAACTTCCATAATATTAGCCGTTAGCTTAACTTCCCAAGAGTCGATAACTTGCAACCCTTTCGCCTTACCTCGAACTCCATCAACCTCGATTGATCTAAGCTCAGGAACCGCTGAAAATTCTCCGCCTCCTCGACTAGCACCAAGTAGTTTTCCAGCTTCAACAGCACTATCAAATGTATCATTTTCTACATCGAAGTTTTTGAAGAATGCACCTGCGTGCATCAGTAAATTTTCAGCCGTCTTATTCGTAAACCCCGAAAACATTTTCATTTTATCAATTCCTTTTCTATTTTCTGCTTACATAACGTAATTCAAAAATTAATTTTCTTCTTTTTAGTCTAGTATCCTCATCATTGTCATTTAGCCAGTTGCTTGCATATAGACTGAATGACATATCTTCATCTATGTAATTTGTCTCGTCTAAAGCTTTCCATATTTTCATAGTTAAGCTTTCTAATTCAGTTGTAATCTGCTTGTTATCCCAAATATCTACATCTAAATTAAATACTTGCACATGACCTTGTTTTATCATGTCTGTAAATTTATACACTATGTAAGGATAAACGGCTTTATCATCTGCATCCTGATACGACACTCCATGTCCGGATATTTCCTCTAGCATATCTCCTAGAACTTCCCTTAGTTTATTCAAGTGTTATCTCTACTCCTCACCAATTGGGGATTTAAAACCATCAAAAGGAGCTTCTTCTACCCTTGGATTTTCATCATTTAATGCCGATAAATATTGCGCTTGAATCTTATTAATCTCTGAAATATTTTCAAATACAGTTTCACGCAGAATATTTCGTTTTGGTTGCCCTTTCTGACCCTGATCACCCAATGAAGAATACCAAGAACTATGCTTGTGGCCTACAAGTACATCCAGATCAATCTTTCTAGCCCAAAACTGCATTGTGCTCCACAAACGCTTATTTCCTTTCATGCCTCTTAACTTTTTAAGCTTTTCAAGTACACGCTTCCTTATAAACTTCCCCACATCTCTATTTGCAGCTATAGTAAGTTCTCGCATAGTGTACTCTACAGCATTTACATTACTCTCAAAGATAACTCCATCTTTCTTAATCTTCATCTTTGTGTTTGGTAAAGGCACTATTGACCACTTCCCTTATTTACTAAACCTTGACAAATTAGTTCAGTAATCCTTCTGTCTTTCTCAAAGACTCGAATAACTTTGTAATGTTTATTGTTATATCTGATCTCTTGTTCGCCATTGTATTCAATCGCTAGTACTTCAAACGAAAGCTCTGGACGCAAGCCTGTTGCCATACTCTGATAATGTTCAGACATTCTTATAGACTTTTTATTAACATATACTTGGTGATATTCAGGAATATCTATAGCATCACGTGTACTACTTTTGCTACTGGTATAAGTGATTAATTCGAGCACATCACTCCACACGATAATCACCTGTAAGAGAAAGATGTTGTTTTAACATGGCGTATGATTTCTGCAGCCTGTCAAAATCAGGATTGTCGAAGCCGTAGTTGGCCTTGCAGTATATTGTAATGGCACGTTTAATTAGTGGGTCTTTATCTGATGAAGCCTTTTCCTGTGAAATACCTGAAATCATTAGATCAAGCCTTGCTGCTTCTATTAAGTCGATAATTTCCGTATCAAAAGCAGTGTTTGATTGACTTATTCTTAAAGCAGTTTTAATATCATTAAGCATTTAAATCACTCCACTTCATAAATGCTTTAGTTTTACCTCTTACCTTTTCACCATTTGGCAACACATAATATCCTGCTCCAACATGTACTGGCTCTTTAACTTCCGCTTTTGGAAGGTTTTTATCCTCAAGAAAACCTCTCTCAATTAAATAAGAAACACGCTCAAAATCCTGAGACTCGAACGTGTTTCCAATAGAATAATGCTTCCTTGTAAACTTGTCTTGAAATGCTCTAACTACTTGAAGTTTTAGCATTCTAATCAACTCCTATTATGCTACAGGAGCTTTCTTCACACGCAAGAAACCATTGTGTGCAGCTACGTTACCACCAACAAATACAGAACCTTTATGAGCAATCATACCTTGCTTAAATTTAAAGTCTGTAGAACGTTGAATGTCTGTAGGAGAGAATGTAGCTAACTCATAGTTAGAAAGTGGCCCGTAAGCCATAGCAAATTCACCTTCTGCAGCTTGAGCAAGTGGTTTACAAGCAGAGTTTATGATGTAAGGAACTCCATCAATTGTACCTGTATTACCTTGAGATTTAACATCATAAACTTTTTTGTCGTTGCCATCACGTAACATAGCAAATGCTTTTACGTCAGACTTGCTTAGAATTAATACAGCAGCATCTTCTACATCTTCATTTCCACCAAAGGAGAAAATAATATTGTCAAGAGTGTCAGCATTAACAGCAGATACTTCTAAATCTGTTGCTGGTTCAATTGCAGTTGCATTTGCAGAGAAAATACCAACAAGTTGGTTTGTTCCACCAGTACCTACTAAGATTTCACGAGTGATTTTCTTACGAAGTGCTTTACCAACTCCATTAACTACAAGAGAATCATAGTCAGCTGCAGGAAGTTTTACTGTTTCTTCAGACTCTTCACTGTAAGCAGTAATTTTAGCTTTACCAATTGTAGCGTAACCAAATTGAACATCAGACTCATTGTAATCTGCGCCCTCAACAGTATAGCCACCTTCACCATGACCTTTTTCGTATGCACGCTCATAGCTTTCTCCACCATTTAAAGGAACGTGTTTAACACGATCAACTAGTGTAGAAACTTGATTGAATGTACCTTTAATATCAGATGCAGTATGCTTAGGAAGAACAAGATCACCACTTGCTACTGTAACTGCACGTTGCTCCTTAAGTTGCTCACCACGTTTTGTACGTACTTCTTGCTCAGTCGGTTGCTTGTCAACAGTTGCTACAGGTTTTGCGATATTACGTGCTTCAATTTCACCAGTATTTAATCCTTCAGTTACCTTTTGTTTCATTTGAATTCCTCTTTTCTCAGTAGATAGTTGATCAATTTCATTGTTTAGTGCGTCTAAATCTGCACCTTCAGCGTCAATTTCTGTTTGGATAGCTGACATTCTAGTTTCAATTTCTTGTAATCTGGATTTTAAGTTCATAATTAATAAGCTCCTCTTTTTAATAGTTTAGTTTTAATTTTAGTTTCAATTTCTTTCGCAATTCAGCATTCTCCAACGCTTTCTGCTCCTTCTCTCTCTCCAGTTCAAAGAAACTCCTTGCTGAAATTGAAGTGGTATCATAAGCTGGAATCTCCACCGCAGCTACATCCCATAATTTTTTGATGCGTGTAATGGTACGCATTCTTGTTCCTCTGTCATAAGTCTCACCTTCGTTTTCATAGTCGATGGTGAAAGCAAACGACATTTTGTCAATATCTCCACGCTTAATTAAGGTGTATAAATCTTTACCTTCTTGGGTTGGAGCAATATTTGCCCTAATAAAAAGACCTTTCTCATCAATTGTCAGAGAAAGAGTCTTATTTCGTGTTCTGGCTAATACCAGTCGATTATCTGAATGATTGTATTTAAAAGGTACATCACTTAAATCAGCATTGTCTAAAGCATTAGCTGAAATTTGCTCATAATACTTAACACCGTCATATTCATACAAAACGGTTGGATCATTAAATGTTAAAGCATATCCTTCAACAATCATATCTTCATTTTCATTCTCCTGAATCGCCCTGACTTCCATCAGTCGATGTTCCTTCTTGACTTGACTCATCCTCATCAACTCCTTTCTGTTTACCTACACCTTGATACTCATTAGCCTTGTCAGCATCAACATAGTTCAAAGACATAAGACGCTTTTCTCCACCTTCAATTGGGGCAAGATTAAATATCTCTAAGCCTTGATTAATAGTTAACATACCGAGTGGCATAAGCGTTTCTACTATTTTTCTTTTGGATTCATTACTTGCATATTGCAATCTGTTAGCTTCAAAAATAATCTCATTCCCATGACCCTTTTCACGATCCGTAAACAACTTAGATGTAAATTCAAGACTCATTTGAATGGCTATAGGCTCAATAACACTTTCATAAAATGCAGCCCATTCTTCTTCAGAATACTGAGACATGACAATGTTTTCATTCACATTGAAATATTTATATACCTTCTTCTCAATGATTGCCATTTGCTTGTCATCGACCATTTTCGGGTCACTCTTGAGATCCATATAGTCAGCACGTTGATCAAGTGCTGCAATACCACCATTATTATTAATACTCATGTAATCTTTAACAAAATCGTCTCTTTGTTGTTTCATGTCCTCTGGACGCAATTGAGAAGTGAACTTCAGTAGACCCCGTAAGAATGCAGATGACTTAACCGCATTAATTATTCCTTCATTTGTTGTATGTATCAATTCTAAAGTTGGCAACAAAGCGTCATTATTTGACTCTCCAAACATATCATTCTCATTATAAAATCTTCTTAAATGAATTACTTCATCATAATGTACAGTTAACATTTGTCCATTTGAGAATCTAAATCTTGCATACAATTCATCTTTATGTTCAAGTAATTCAACATTAGAAAAATTAATAGGATAAAACCCCACTACATTTCCCGTAGCATCTGATTGAATCAAAGTAAATGAGTTATTCTTGGTGTATAGTTGAGTTATGATTTTATAGTAAAAGTCATATGCATTCATGTGTGCGTTTGGTCTTACACTTAAAAGTCTTTCTATGTGACTTTGTTGATGGGCGATTGATCCACTATTTCTTCTCACATGCTTAGGTTTTAGCTTAGCAGCACTACTGGCAATACTATGTATAGTTGACCTTACAATGTCACTCGAATAAGCATTATCACCAAAAGAAGTAAATACAGGAGTGTATCCATTCATTAGCTTGAATTGTGTATAGCTATTAGTTATAGCTTTATCTGCTTTACTAAACATTTTCTGAAAAATACTGCGTTTCTCCAATATCACACCTCCCTTCAAATTAAACTTGAATACTCATCCCATTTGTCTTTGAGTACTATGTATCCACACGCTAAAGAGACAACACCATCAATTCTTTTTCGGCTGTCATTTCCCTTAACTAGTTGAATGTTGCCATTGATATCCGACTTAGTTTCCGCATTACTCAAATTCCACATATCAATTGGATGACCATTATGAATGATTCTTTTACCTGCTAAATCAGCTTTCAATTCCTTCAATGGTTGACTCATAGTAGCTACCCCTTGTCTTATTGGAATCATGCTGTCTTTACCAAACTCAGATTTAAACTCTCTAAGTAAGCTATCATCTATATGCCAAGGGTCATAACCGATGTGAGTAATGTATAGATCATCTTCCTCACGTAATTCTTTAAACCAGTCAAGAAACACTCTCTTGTCTACCTTGTTTCCAGGATAAGTTCTTAACAACCCTTGTCTTTCCCACAACAAATAAGGAACGTTATCACGTTCCCTTCGGTTTCCATCTTGAGTCATTTGGTTTAAAGTTTCTTCTGGCATCCAGTACATTGATTTCAAGTAAATGTTAGGATCATTCGGTCGCATACATAAAGCTTTGGCCGAGTTTAAATCCACAGAATCAGCAGCATCAAATCCACCAATTCCATAGCGAAAACCCATTTTACTAAAGTCGAATTTTGTCTTGTTTTCTATTTCATTCCATGTGAGCCATGCACTTGAGCTATTTTCTTTTAAATTAAAATCTTTCACCATGACAGTAGGCTTAAAGCTTGGATCATCTTTAGCTTTTTGTACCATTTGTCTTAAATAATCTATGCTTTTCACAGAGCCAAGTCCCGGATTCGCTTTAATCCATGATTCTTCTTTGTCCCATTCATCACGGTCATCTAGTTCATAGATAAATGGTAGAAACCTCTTGTTTGTCCCTGAAAGTTTTCCATACAAAAGGTCGGACGCATACTGATATTGTGAATCGAAAATACCTTCTCGAACAAATCCATTTGTAGTAATAGAAAAAAGCAATGGCTGCTGTCTAGCTCCCATTGCTTGTTTTACTAAATCATAAATGTCACGATTTTTAATTGCCGCCAGCTCATCAATGGTTGCACCATGTACATCTAAACCATCTAAACTATTTGTATTACTAGCTAGAGCTTTAATAAAGCCAAAATTCAAAGGAAAATACAAATCATTTGACCTTTTTCGAATATGTTTACTCAATAATGGAGATTGCTGTATCATTTTATGCGCTGCATTAAAACCTAACTTCGCTTGTTCAAGCATCGTAGCAACATTGTATATCTGAGGTGATCCTTCATTATCGTTAATTAGTAAATCAACTTCTACTGCGGCCATTTCTGTAGTTTTTCCGTTTTTTCTCCCTTCGATGATTAATACTTCGTTGTACTGTCGAAGGTCATTATCATCAACCATTCCAAATGTCGCTTGTAATCTAGCTTTTTGAAACAGTTCTAATTTTAAAGGTGTTCCAATTTTTCCGCTTGGCAACTTACAAAACTTTTCAATGAAATCAGTATGTTTACTCGCTATATCATGGTCATAATGAAATTCTTTAGGGTTATAAAAATCATTCATAAGTATTTCAGAAATTCGTTTCATTTTATCACAGGCTACAATTTTCCCATCTAATATACCTGTGAAATACTCTTCAATTTCAATCATTTCTTACCACCAGCCAAGAATTTCAACAGCTCATCTTCTTCTTTTAATTTATTCCCTTTTGGTAATAGGTCGCTAAGTTGTTTAATGATGCTTTGATAGTTTTTGTTCATCGTATTATATAATCGGATAACTGGTCTTTCACGTTCATAAGGCTCTGTCTTTTCAGATTGAGAGAACATTTCTATATAGCCATTTTCATCAATATCTTTTTCATAGTCTTCAAGGGTGATACGCATATATGCAGCCCTCTGAATAAGACCGTCAATTAATGTTTTATTATCTTTTGGTAATTCTTTGTATAACTTCTTTAGTTTTCGTTCCTCTTTTAAAATACGTTCTTCTTTCAATATCCCATCAGATTTCTGCATATATTTCACCTCGAATTTTATGTATTTTGGGTAGGGGTGTCTGCAACATTTACACGCATAAAAATTAAACTTCCCCTACGGTCCTGAGATAGTTCTATTTAAAAATCAGACCCGGAGGGATTACTTGCACCAGTTCACCATTCTCATCGAACATTACATCTTCTCTTGTTGGTTCATACTTTCCAAATGTTTTTCGATTATGACATGGAGTACAAAGATACTGTAGGTTTTCATGATTCAATGTGATATTAGGATCATTAATGTTATCAGGTGTTATCTCTTCTATGTGGTCACATATATAACCAGCTTCGCCGCAGTGCTCACACATACCAAACACAGTAGATATATAACTCTCTCTACATTTCAACCACTGTTTACTTCTATAGAACTTCTTAGCATATTGCTTAGCCATACACTAATCCACAAACACCTTACTGTACCCATAAAGCATAGTATTGAGTCTTTCTGCAAGGTAGTTGTTGTTCTCAATCATACCTTTAAGATGTTCTTCATCCTCATCCCATACCTTATAAAACCCTTGTATATCATCAAGATTAAACATAGCTACTAATCTGGCATTATCGTTGTAAAAAGACAGTCTATTCTTATCCTCATCAATTTGGGGTAGATAAGCATTCTCTACCATTAACTCTGTACCGTTGTTTAAAATAATTTCAAATGTTTTCATCTCTTCATCTCCCGTTCAATAAACCTTGCAACAATCTCTACAATTTCACCTGTAGAATTTTGTACAAACCACATTGCCTGTTCTTTATTCATTTTTCCTTTACTAACTAATAGCTCTGCTAACTCTTTCCAAAAAGCAATTGTATTATCGTATTTTCCAGATGTGAGATTTTCAAAGAATGTTGTAACTTTAACGTCTAAATCATTAAAATTTCCCATCGATACCACTTCTCCCTTCAAAATAAAAAAAGAACAACCATTAATGATTGTCCTTCTTCTCAACAGATTCCAAAAGTTCTCTGAAATATAATGCTTTTGATTTATTCAATTTAGCTTTGGCTATAATTGGTATTAACATTACAAAAATTGCTAAAGATAAAAGCAATACTAATACACTACCTATGTAACTTCCCTCTGGTAAGATATTCGAATAGGAAGCAATAATTAATAATATTAGTGGTATAATCAGTGGTGCAGATTTAGGAACATCATTATTTTCCTCAATATTTTTCAATCTTGCAATACCTATAGTTACCACGTCTTTTGGAACTTTCTTAAGTGTATTATAGTTATTTCTTATATTAGTATTACTTGAATCTTTTGACGGTAAGAATTCAACTCGAATGAACTCTAATAAATCTTTGTCAGAACTTTGAGTAATATGCCTATTAATTTCTTTCAACTTCATTCATACACCCCCGACAATATATATCGGAAGCTTTAACAGAATGTAAATAAAAACAGCCCCGAAGGACTGTACTCATTTGTTATATTCAATAAATTGTTCTTCTGCTATTCCTAAAAGTTCAGCGGAAAATTTTTCTTTACTACTTATAGAAATTTCATTGTACTTTTTCTCAAATTCTTCTTTGGTAATTAAACCTTTTTCTTCTAAGATACTTATCAATGCAGTAAGTTTAACTCTTTCATCAACAACGTTATATGCAATTTTTGCTAGAACGCTTGCTTCGCTCATAATCTCATAACCTCCATTTTGTTATAAGACAATCCTACCACAAACATTTGTTCTTGGATATAAATTACATAGACAAAGTTTTCGACATAACAAAACAGCCCCCAAAAGGACTGCTTCAATGACAATTTAACTATATTTTATTGTTTTGTGTAATAAAATTTCTACAGATTCAATATCACTAAATTTTAATTTTTGGTTATGAAAATCAAAGTCTCTATTTTCTTTTACACCTTCATCTAACCATCTTAGTAAATTTCCATCTTCAATATTTACTTGATTTGAGTTAATTTCGTATTCAATATTCTTAAATTTAAATACAAATACCACATTCCTCACCTCCTCAAATTACTAAATTCTCCATTAAAAGAGGATTCCCTCTAATTTTGTAGAATAATGTAAAAAGATAGAAAGTGAGGTGATAAAAATGGCAGAACAAGTAAAAGTAAAAGTTGATCCGACTCCAATTCAACGCAATAAGCATGATGTTGCAATGGAATTATTGAATTTGCATATTAGAGCAGAGAAAATGAAAAAAGTGACTGATATTGAAACACTTTACGCAAGATACTTTGCTCTGGCTACTTATTGTGAATCTACGGATATCGTTAAACTACAAAGCCTATTGTCCGATTCCCTAAAAGATAAAGTAGGACACCTTGAAAATGTAGACTTAAGTGACCTTAGATTCTAAAGAAAAATACGGATGAAGCCCATTAGTTGTTGTACCTGGGTGATTCATCCGTATTTATTATGTATTAATATTTGTCCACTTAAGGGTTGTTTTATATTATTACTCTCCAAATACCTGATCATAAAGTTTCCCGTATGTAATTCCATTAACAATATTCCACATAGTACGATATCCTCTATCATGATCATCACACATCATCCAGATAAATGTACTTAATTTATTATCTTCATCTTTCTGCCACTCTTTAAGCTGTTCATAGATATCCAAAACAACCTCATCATCTAATCGCTCACCTTTACCCATTTTCGCACGAGTAGAATCACGATATTGACCTTTTCGGCTGGACATCAAAAGATTATTGATTCCGTTATTCCATTTCTCTTCTTCATTAGGATAATGATCAACTTCTATTTTACCTCTACAGAATTGTTCAATTGGTAATCCGAAATAAGAACAGGCAACAATTCTATGCGTCCCATAGCCACTGGATACTCCATCATCATCAGTAATACGATTATAGACATATCCATTGCTATTTGGTGTAGTAGTCATGAATCGACCACTCTTTTTTGACCAGACACGGCCATTAATTGTATCAACCAAATAATTACTAAACGTTCTTTTCTCCGAATAAATCGGTGTTAAATATACCCCATCTACCTTCATTTTCCCCATCTTCTCCTCTGTTCTCTATTTTGATAAAACAAAAAGACGATTCCGCATAATCGCAGAACCGCCTTAATACCCCTATATAACCTATCCATTTATTAATTTATTTATCTTTTGTTCTAACTCAAATGATGGCTTTATCGACTTCTTTAAAACTCTGCTTATTACAGGTTGAGACACATCTAATCTTCTCCCCAGTTCAGTCTGGTTCAACCTATTTAAAGCCTGATATATAGCCAATTTTTCAACTAAATCTAATTTTTCATAGCACATAATCTATTCCCCTTAAATAAAAAAATAGAACAGAAATTAATCTGTTCAACAGGGAGAAGTGTAGAGGATTAACCCCTACACTTCTATTAAAGACTTGTATTCTATTTCTTTACAAATTGGTGTAAAATATGGTATATTAGTATAATTTTATGCTAACTTTTTTCTATTCTGTTCCGCAGCAGCTAAACACTTTTTACATGTTGATTTGAACATGGTTTTATTACGTGTATCTATGCCAAAATTCTCTAAGGAAGCAAACTTTTCAGTCTCACATTTGTTACATTTAATCTTTATCGTGCCAATTGTTTTGTTATGATATGTACTTGCTATTAAGCCAGAAATCTTATTCTCTATGATATCAATGATCTGACCTTTACTCTTCTTCAAGTTATGTATTTCATTTATGTATTTCGTTAAAACTTTATATGGATTGACTGTGCAAGCCTGATTATAGATGGTTAATTCATTATGTCGATCTAACAACAGGTCTAGAATATCTTTTTCCAACTCACTGAACTCAATCTCTCCCAAAACTTCATCCAGCTTATTTAATATTCCAAATACACTACTGTCAATCTTATCTTTGTAATCATTATGTAGTATGTAATAAATCGGTAAGTATTCTTTATTCTTCTGGTCATAGTCAATCTTCAACAGTCCGGCAACATGCTTCTTTTCACTTAGGTTAAACTCAGCTCCAATCTCATCATCATAATCTATCCATGACTGAGGTTGAATTGTCTTCTTCACTCTAACAGTCTGTTTCACGTTCTTTAATATAGTATGTAAACTGTAACCCATATCGTTATAATGCTTCCTGATGTCATATAAGCGTTTCTGAGGTGTGAATAAATGTTCTTCTTGCTCAAACTGTTCTATCCACTTATTTTGTATTTCTAAGCGTTCCTGTGATGTATATTCCTCTATATCAAATCCATATTGTAATCCAATCTCTTTCCAAGCATCAAAATTCTCTTTAAGTTCTGGATGAGTTTCTAAATTGTCTAATACTTGCTGCTTACGTTGTTTAAGTTTTTCTTTCTCACTAACCTTATGTACTTCTTCTGAGTTAAACTGATCCACTTTATCACTATGTATTGCATATCCTTTTCTTACTTCTGTTGGAGTTCCATTGTTTGAGAATTCATCAATAAAACTTGAATTGAATCCAATAATCTTCTTATTTTCTCTGTCTTTTCTTCCTCTTGCTATCTCATACCTTGACCACACTGAATTATCATTTAATTCCTCATTCTTACCTTCAAAACTCTCCCATTTACCCAGTAAGTAATCAGCTATATTTGATAACCCAATTGAGTGATACTGTTCTTCTGTACGCTTATGTTTGCTTTTAGGATTAATTTGAAACTTAAATTGCTCACTTGAAAAGAAATCCTTAATGCTTGCTAAATCTGATTGCTCATCTTCTGTAACTGGTGATTCTAACAACTGACTAATCAACTCTAAACGCTCACTAACTTCTAAATCCTTTTGCCCATTAAGTTTTGCCTGAATATTTGTTAACCCTTCTTGATACAATTTCATTATTAATACATCCCCTGTTCATTTGTTTTTCCTCTCCCTTTTGAATTTCTAATTTCCTATGAAATGTGAACCTCTATCCTCCTTAATTTGATCACCAGCTCCCCAACTGGTGTACCTTTATCATAACACTAAAACACGAACGTTGTCAATATCAAAAACAATAAATACGACCGAAACACGAACATTTTAGTATATAATCACACTTAATATTAACCTTTAGAGATATAGACGATTCCCCTTGAGGGGACGGACTCACGAACGTTAGTGAGTTAGTCCTAGGGGTGAATGTTTTATAATAAATTAAAACCGTGGGGTGCTACCCAGTCATTTTCCATTCCGTTCCTACGTCACTTCATAAAAAATGCCTCAGTCGCTGCACCACCCCACACCCCTCCCAGCGAGAATATTAATCTACTTTTCTATTTTTACCCCCCTTTTTGGGTGACAAGCTCTTTATAGAGGTTCACACCCATTTAAGGGGGTACGAATATTATTTATCTACTAATTTCATAACTTTCCAAGCAGATTTGTATTTTACTTTTTTAGCATTAACTATCCGACTTGTTTCAAATTGCACTATGTAATAATCAATGTTTTGTTCTCTAAGAGCTGAATTTAAACTGTCTAGGCTTTGAAGTTACTTTCCATTTTGCTTAACATCTACAGTTTTAATTAATTCTTTCCTATCTGATTTAGTTAACAAAACTTTTCCAACCATGCTCTCTAAATAATCTTCTAGTATCTGTTGCTTTTGTTTTTCTTCAACTGTCGTGTATGTATATTCGTCAAATCCATCATAAAAGCCGAACCTTCTAGCTAAGAATTTACAGTAACCAAATTCCCCTAGTCTCTTCATGCTTTCAATATCGTTCATGTCAGTTAGACATTTAAAGTAAATTAGATCATTAATCTTCAAAGTAGAAATGTTTTTATCATCATTCACAATATCGTTATATACAATGGCCCATCTGTCGTACTCTCTTGGATATTTCTTTATGTAATCATGAACGGAATTTTGTCGTAAGTATTGTGCCATTTCAATCTTTTTTCTAAGTTGAGTCTCTATGCCACCAAGCTGCTGATTCGTTATTGTCTTAATGTGAAGGTATATTCCATCTTTCTTGTCTTCAAGTCTCTTCCTACCTATACATTGGATCAGAGTCCTAATATCCTTTACATCACAGACTATATGTTGTAACTCTTTATCACGAATATTTACCCCAGCATCCATCGCTGTAGTGGTAATTAATACGAGTTCTTCAAATCGTTCATTTTTTAGCATATCTGTAATTTTTACTTCATCGACAAATTTATAATACTCATCATTATTCTTGCTACAGTTGAATAGAGCGTAATCTTGATACTTCCTGTATAACTCAAATGCCTTTTTGGCAGACTGGATAAAAAATATCGCTTTCCTTTTGTGCTTGATAGCTTCCTTAATGAATTCTTCAACAGTTTCATCTTTGTTGAAGAATCTTAAATCTTTTATAAAGTTGAATTTAATCGGTATATCATAACCTTTTGTTTCCAACTTTTTATATCCGCTTATGTATCTTTCCATGTAATCCCCAGTTGCTGACATGAATATTCTTATTTTATCTTTCTGTTTTAGTATTGCAGTGAGTGACATGTCGGTAGTTTTATTAAAGCTTGCATCAGACATAAAGTAATGAAACTCATCGCAAACTATATATTGATAAGGACTAAAATCAAATTCTTTATTGTTCTTATATACTGCATCTATGTATTGGTATGTTTTTATATCTATTGAGTCAGTTTTCTTAGCCTTGACTATTTCATCTTGGAACTGATTAACACAATTTACTCTATGTATAAGCATAAGTATTTTCTTGTTGTTTTCTTTAGCTGTACCGTACAACTGATTTTTAATGAAATGACTTTTCCCTGCACCAGTGCCAGCTTTAATTGTTATGATATCTCCACTTTCCCACTGTCTAACCTCGTCAAATGTTATCTTTTCACTTACTCTCATTCATGATCCTCCGTTGATTTTTATTTGCTGATTAATGGTTTATTGCTTAAGTGAATAATGATCTATGTATGTACTCACTTGCTTATTGTCATTAAAAAAATATACAAACTTAGTGTTATCCTTTTTGGAAAGTGAAATATTTTTTAACTTGCACCCATTCATCATAAGATATCCGGCTAACTTTTGACTGAATACCACTCTGTCTTTTTCGAAATTCTCCATTCTCCTCACCTCCCTTCAAGTAGCAAAAAATTAATTTCGGTTATATATTATCAAGACTCTCAGAATCGTCTATGCCATATTGTATAGAGATTGCTGAGTTTAGCCAAAATTCTCACGAATTTTCTTTTTCCTAAAAAAACTTTTGTAAAAATTGATATTTCTCTTGTAATCTATTTACTATCGTGTATAATACAAATATAAGATTGATTATATAGGATAATATCGCTAGAGCTATAATTACTTATATAGGTAGTTTCATCCTATCATAGATTGGTAATGTCTGTCTATACATAAATTAGGATTTTTTTTGCTTACTTTCAAATTTGAGGGTGATCTTTTTTAGTTTTATAGAATAAAAAAAAGAAGACGATGTATCTCACCTTCTCATCTTGCTATACTTTAAATTTTTCCTTTTATTTAAGTTCCATTTCTTTATATATCGCAACAGGTTCTACAGAAATATTTGGATAAGCGACTGAAGCGAAAAAATCATAAATAGTAGAAAATTCCTTAACCATTGAATTAACGAAGTTGGCCATAGATTTCTCTTTGCCAAGGTTCTCTGTATTAATTGAAGATCCAAAATTTTGGAATGCATCTTCAATTGAAGTAGCATTATTGCTTGGTATTTTAGTTATTTGACAAAGCATTTCCCATTCTCCTTTAGGATTAGCCCCATATTTAAATACCATGTTACGTGGTGTTTCTCTCAAAAATTTAGGTTCGATAGCACCTATAAAATTTATTCCTTTTTTGTTTGTAATTTCTGTAGTAGTTAACCCTTTGTATCCAGTTAATATAAATTGAGAAAACTGCTCCAACTCATCTGTTGATTGTCCCCTGTTGCTACCTAATAAATCATCAATTGTATTGATGTCTCCTATTAAATCACCAAAATTCTGATAATCATAAATTCCAATTTTCCCTGTAACTCTTACAAAAGTTCTTTCCTTGTTTAATGCATCTCTATCTAAATTAGAAACATCATTGTAAGGAAGTGTATCTAGTAACTGTGTAAGTGCAAAATCGTGCAATGATTTTTCTTCTTGAAGTCCCTTTGACCTACTATATTGATATCCACCTTCAAATGATAATGGAATTCCCAACAACTCTAGCATTTTACTTGTCTTGGCTTTAATTCCTACTTCATGTTGTGATCCTGACGATTCAATTGTTGATTCTATTAACCCCTTATTTATCTGAGCAAGAATAGATTGTACCTTATCTGCATTAAAATAAATTAAATCTCTGTATGTTATTGATTTACCCATTTTTAGTTTCTCCCCCTTGTTTAAAACAACACTTAAAATTCGGAAGGTCATTCCCTCTTCCTAAAAGCATCTA
Organism: Sutcliffiella sp. FSL R7-0096; assembly: GCF_038595065.1. Taxonomy (NCBI): domain Bacteria; kingdom Bacillati; phylum Bacillota; class Bacilli; order Caryophanales; family Bacillaceae; genus Sutcliffiella; species Sutcliffiella sp. FSL R7-0096. The sequence goes on along the minus strand of NZ_CP152003.1, from coordinate 1,684,960 downwards.
TTTTAACTTTACCATTTGTGGTAATTGTTGTCATATGTTTTTCTGGTTAAAGTGGTTTTTAAAAACCAATACAATGACTCCTATCCAACATAACATCCAATAAATTATGTATTTTAATTAGAGTCTTAAAGACTTGGCGATGTCGCCAACTTTACATCCCCTTGATCATCTTATATAATGAGAACAATCGTTCGTTTAGTAGTATATTCAGACGATGTTGAGTGGAAACTTTATTGTTTCTGCTCTTTTTTTGTACAAAATAAAAACCTCCCCTTTTAAAAGGAAGGTTTAGTTAGTCACACTTATTTCAATGCAAAATAATTTAATTTTATGTCACACTTGGTGTCACACTCACGTCACACAACTTACTAAAATATGCTGTAATTTAAACGAATATGACTGTGACACGTCACATTTTTAATAAATATCCTTATTATCTATTGTCAATTTTTTCTGGATACAAGTCATGATTCATTAGTCGATACGCGGCCATCTCTTCATATTTCGTTCCTGGTTTTCCATAGTTGGTGTAAGGGTCTATCGAGATGCCTCCACGTGGAGTGAATTTGCCCCAGACCTCGATATATTTTGGATCCATTAATTTAATTAGATCGTTCATGATGATGTTCATGCAATCCTCATGGAAATCGCCGTGGTTACGGAAGCTGAACAGGTATAGCTTCAATGATTTGCTCTCCACCATCAATTCACCTGGAATATAACTGATGTAAATGGTCGCGAAATCTGGTTGGTTTGTTTTCGGACAAAGACTTGTAAATTCCGGACAGTTGAATTTAACGAAATAATCTCTGTTTGGATGTTTGTTTTCAAAGGTTTCCAATACATCCGGGGAGTAGTTGAATAAATAATTTGTACCCTGGTTTCCTAGAAGGGTTACACCTTCCAGTTCTGAATCTTTTCTTCCTGACATGTTCATTCTCTCCTTCTCTATACTCCGCGTTTATTGCCCCAAACCAATGTGTGTAGTTGTGGTAATACGCGGACGTTATTCATTTCGTTATCTATCATCACCTGGTCGATCAACCACTCATATTTATTTAATAATATACTTACCAGCTTTTCATCTTCTTCTGTTGTGGTATCTTCATTGCCGACTTGTACGTAAAAAGCCACTTCAGGATACCTTTGGTGGACCTTTTTGGCATAAGCCAAATCTGTCTCATCAAACACTACCACTTTCAAGGACACATTTCGGATATCCACTCTTTCCAGAACATTATCTAACATGTTGAAATCGGTATTCATGCCTGAGCTTGGAGGTTTCGGGGAAATGGTCAGGTCGTCGATAGACTGAAGGCAGTCCTGCCATTTGCTTCCTTGAGTTTCTAGTGCCACTTTAATTTCGTTGGCATGGAGGATGTGTACAAGCTCACCAATATTCTTCAGAAGAGCTGGATTACCGCCGGAAATGGTTACATGATTAAAGGCCGTTCCACCAGTTTCACGCAACCGATTAAAAACTTCTTCCGGAGACATCATTACAATATCATCTTTTGCACTGCCATCCCAAGTAAAGGCTGAATCACACCAGGAGCAACGATAATCACAACCTGCTGTCCGTACGAACATCGTCTTCTGACCTATGACCATTCCTTCCCCTTGAATGGTCGGACCGAATATTTCTAGCACTGGTATGGTATTACTCATATTTCTTCCCCTTCTTTGGACGGTACAAGCAATAGCTTGTTGGTGTCTCCCTTACAAAGATCTGCAAGCAAGTCGGGTGGGAAGGTAGCGTCTTCAAATGGTTTTCGATTGTTTCCCACATCGTTCTCGCAACCACTTCCGTTGTTGGGAAAAAATTCGGGTCTAGATCATTAAAGACATCTTTATGGTCGTTCAGGATGGTATGGTCGAATTTATCATGTAAAAGCTTTTTCAATGCTTGAAAGTTGACTAGAAAACCTGCTTCATCCAGTTCATCCCCCGCAACCGTCACATTGACGAAGTAGGTATGGCCGTGAATCTGTTTGCATTTACCAGCAGCATCTGTCGGGACATAATGTGCAGCTGCAATGTGCATATCTTTATTCAGTTCATAACAATAATCATGTTGAACCTGTGGGTATATCTGTTGCATCATGAGGATACAACTCCTTTATTTTTTGCGGCAAGGTAATCATCCAAACCACGTTTTCTGAGTTTACATGCAGGGCACTCGCCACATCCATCGGCAATTACCCCGTTATAACAGGTTAATGTTTTCGATCTAACAAAGTTCAAGGAATCCAGTTCATCGGCCAGTTTCCATGTTTCCTCCTTGTTCAACCACATCAATGGTGTATGAATGACAAATGGGTAGTCCATGGAAAGATTCAATGTCACATTCATCGACTTGATGAATACATCTCGACAGTCCGGATAGCCACTGAAGTCTGTTTCACATACACCCGTCACAATATGTCTGGCTCCTATCTGTTTAGCAGCAACCGCTGCAAAAGATAGGAAGAGAAGGTTTCTGCCATCTACAAACGTGCTCGGCAATTCCCCCTCTTTTTCTTCAATCTCAATATCATCTCTTGTTAATGCATTTGGAGTCAATTGCCCCAATAAAGACATATCGAGGATGCGGTGTTTTACACCAAGTTCTTTTGCAATATTTTTTGCACATTCAATTTCCAGTTCATGCCGCTGACCATAATGGAAAGTGACAGCCTCCACTTCATCAAATTCCTTCATTGCCCATATAAGGCAAGTGGTACTGTCTTGACCACCACTGAACACGACCATTGCTTTCTCCTGTTGTTTCATCGTGTCATCACTCCTTTACCTATATCGGATCTATCATCCATACAAAAAACGCTAACCAAAAATAAGGGAGGCTAGCGCATAACATCAGAAAAAATAAAAAAACTATATCCTAAGGAATATAGTTTGGTATCTGTCCTTAGTTTTTTATAGAGGGTATTTGCTAGAACCTCTCCTGACGCCCCATGTGGACGTAAGACTTTATTCAATTTAACTTTGTTACTATAACATATTTACCTAAAAGATTCTACTATTTCTTGTGAGGCAATCCATTACAATTCCCAATATCCAAAGGAAGTGTTATATATGGCAAGATCAGCATCCCTTTTGCGCTTACGAACGAGTTTTTGGTATCTGCCATCATTTTATGGAGGACTGGCATTTCTATTTGCTATAGGTACATTATTTCTTGATAACTATATTCTTTCCATCCATGATGCGGAAAATCATATTCCTTCCATTTTCCTTTCCGACATCAGTCTTTCTCAAACCATTCTCAGCTCGATTGCATCTTCTCTGTTAACCATGACTACTATTACTTTCTCTACCATTCTTGTTGTATTGACCACTTATCTATCGGAATTTTCACCAAGGGCATTACAGAATTTCATTACCGACCACTCCACTCAAAGAGTGCTTGGTATTTTTACGGCAGGATTTATCTATTGCATCATACTGCTTCTTTTTTTAAAAGAGACGACAGAAGAGCAGCTCTTTCTTGTCCCTTCCTTTGCAGTTGCAATTGCCATCCTTTGCTTAATTGTATTCGTCTTTTTCATCCAACATGTCACCACCTGGATCCAAGTCAGCAATTTACTCCATAACATTACAGTTGAAACAATGGATTGTATGGAAGAATTATTTGAAGAAAGTGACGCCTCCATACACGATGCACCATGGGATGATTGGGAGAGCCAAGAAATCACCACGAAAGAACCTGTTATCATCATGAGTAAGGAGCCCGGGTATGTCCAGTATATTGATGTAGAAGCATTAGTGAAAGAAGCCTATGAATCAGACTGTATTGTCCGGGTGGAGAGGCAGCAAGGGGATTACATCAATGAACATACGCCAATCCTTTCTGTATGGGGGTCCGGTCCAAAAATAGATAAAGATTCATTCCGTTCATTGATCACGGTCTCCATTGCCCGGGCCCCGTTGGAAGACGTGGAATTCGGAATAAGAAAAGTGACCGAAATTGGAGTAAGGGCTCTCTCCTCAGGAATAAACGATCCAAGTACTGCTGTGCATTGTATTGAACAACTCGGGACCCTGTTATCAAAGCTTACATCGATGCAAGGTCCTCAACCCTATTTCAATGATAAAAATAGAAATCTCCGTGTGATTGTCAAAACACCAGACTTCTTTGATTACCTTGACATCGCATTTTCTCCGATACTGCGTTACGGGAAAGTGGACATTGACGTCATAACATCCATCATCCATGTTCTGAAAATAACTTCTGATCATTCTCTAACCTTTCGTAAAGAAGCGATCTGGAAGTACACAAAACATACGTTGGAATCCATAAAAGAAGAAACCTATTATGAATTGGAAAAGGATAAGTTGAATAGAAATCTGAAAGAGCTTTGTTTTTCACTTGGTCACGGAAAGGAATATCAAAAGTTGTTTATCCAGTAAAGAAAAGTGGCACTTCGGACGGTTGACAAACCCCATTAATCTTTATATTTGCATTTACTTGTTGAAATTCGTTCCAGACGCTTCGATTATCAACAGTGCTACCGGAAGCCTCCTCGGGCTACGTCCTGCGGGGTCTCAAGATTGTCGCAATCCCCCCGCGGGAGTCTTCGCCAATTGCTCCAATCAACAGCTAGAAACCATAAAAAAAAGATAAGTTATTAGGTTTATCAGTGGCCTTGGCTACGCTTTGCGGGATCTTCCCTGTCCCTTCCCTACCGCGGGAATCTTCGCGCCTTCCACTACGATCAACTTGGAAACTGTTATGAAATTTGCTTTGTCTACAAACTCAAGTGCCACTCCATTGGTAGGAGTGGCACCACTAGATTTTATGTATAATAAAGTTATATAGAACCTATCTATCAAGCACCCCAACCCCCAGCACCATATTGTTCCACAACACATCCTCTACCTTTTCCTGTTTTTCTTTTGGGCATTGGATCATGATGACAAGATCTGCATCAGAGCCTCGTTTACTAATGGATTGCTCATTTTTTTTAGTAAAGTAATAATCAACCAGGAATCCCAGGATAGAACCAAATACTAAGCCGAACAGCCCCCATAGAATGGGTCCTAGATAAAAGATATATCCATATATAACTCCCAAGAGCATGAAGATGATACCGAAAATAGCCGCTAAATCAATCAAACTTCTTCCATCAGAGCGGTGCATGGAGTCCATCACTTTCGTTTGAGACTTTATCTTGTCCAGTGGTATCACAAGAATTTGGTCTTTGGTGAGACCCAACTCTTCTAGTTCACGTAAAGTAAGTTCCATTTCCATGTTGTATTTGAATGTCGCGAAAATGTACATTACCTTCCAGCTCTTTTCTATATCGGCATTTTAAACTGACTATCCTGATACTTTTTCTTCAATTCCCTTGCAAGATATTTATCAATAAATTTATTCAGCTCAACTGCACTAACATACGAATCATAGGCAGCAAAACAATAGATGGACGGTACGAACAGGAACCATTGAGGCACTAATATATTCTTTGCCCCCTGAAAATCCCCGACTAATGTCATATGAATGGCAGGAAAGACATTTGCTTGATAGGTAATGATCAGCCACCATGTCAGTACAAATATAACGGACAGAACCCTTGTAACGTATAGATTCCCTAACCCTGGTGTCAAAAAGGACCATATAACAGCAAGCAGCGGATTTTTTTTGTCCAGCACATTGACTTCGATGGAGGAGGTATTCTTGACAAGGAATGGAAAGTCTTCGTGATAGGCCAAAGAATAATGCTTATTCATCTCAATGGTCAGCCGGTAGCTGTCCCAAATGGAAAAGACGTACATACAGACATACAAGATGATCCAATGCTGGTCCAAAACGGCAATTCCTTCCTCATACCTGCCAATCATTGAAAGGTAGATCGCTTCATTCAAATGTGATAAGGAATTGATAACCACTTCCCAAGATATGAGAATGAACGCTGTCAAATATTTCGAAAGCATGAAGTGACCGAATCCAGGAAAGGCCGCTCCCCACCAAGCTACGACATATGGCTTTCTATAATGTAGAAGACTTGTTGTATAGGGGCTTATAATGGCAACATACCTTTTCTTTTCATGTTGATTTCCCATAATGCATGCCCCTTTTTCTGTAATATCTTCCCATAGTATGCTTTCTAATAGCTTTCTATATACACTTTCCAATACAGAGAAAGAGCCGATCCCTCTTTGACTGGATGGCCCCTCCTCTAATCAATCACTTATTCTTTCCGGCTTCATCTGCAAGTTGCTCGAAGCTTTTTACTTTCCCGTGCTCATTCTGAGACTGCTTTCTTACTTTGCGCTGCCTTTCTTGCTGGCTTTTAGATTGTGTCATGATTACAGCTCCTTATTTTTCATCATTATTCTTTCTTCATTAGTATGTTCGTTTATCTGGTTGGTCTTAACTGTTAAAATAAGGACAGACAAACACCACGGGGGAAAACAAATGAAACCATTACGCATTATAATAGGAATTTGGATAGTAGCGAACCTTTTATTGGGAATAAGCTTTCAGCTTACTGATCATTTCTGGATTCTGTTTCCCATATCCCTACTTATCCTTACGCTCATCAGTATACGTTCTGGAGTGATCGAGTCCCATAAAAGGATGCCCCTCACATCTCAGAATATTATTTATGGTTTTATTACCGGCTCGATTTTATATGGTTTATTTTTGTTGACATATCTCATATTGAAAGTGCTACCTTTGCCCCTTCTTCCTTTTGTGGAGGAATTATACAGAATTGTTGGGCCTTCTAGTTGGTGGCATTATGTCGCCCTCGTTTTTATCATTATTCCTGGTGAAGAGTTATTTTGGAGAGGATATATACAGCCAAGGATGACAAAAGCATTAGGAAGGGTTCAAGGTGTACTGGTCGCAGCATTCATGTATGCACTAGCCCATATATGGACAGGCAATCCAATGCTCGTTGCAGCAGCGTTGACCGCTGGAATCATTTGGGGAGGTTTATACGATTGGAAGAAATCACTTGCCCTGATCATCATTTCGCATCTTGTATTTGATTTATGGCTTTTGGTTATTTTTCCATTAAATTTCTAATTATTGCTGTCGTTTAAGTGATTATGAGATAAAATAGAAGCTTATGATACTTGATTTAGGAGGTGATTTCGTGGACGCTTTATATTTATTTGTGTTAGCTGCAGTAATAGCAAGCTTTGGTATTTCCATCGCACTAAGATCCAGCATGGAAAAGCTTGTTCTCGAACCCGGGACCTTGCCTCAGATACAAAGTAGGTTTTTTATTTATGTAGCGATTATTGAAGCATTGCCAATCATACTTATTGTTTTTGGTTTTATAAACTTAATGGATTCAACTGTTAGCGTAATAATCCCGTTAGTTATTGTAGGTGCGAGTGTACTTGTTAATTTCATCATGAACCTGATGAAGAAGTCCGCATTGGAAAGTCAGGCACCAGATCTTAAAGAGAAACTGATGACATTTTTTCTTATGGGTAATGTCCTGATAACTGCTATTCCAATAGTGGCAGTAGTTGCGACCTTTGTTCGATAACTGTTTTCCCCTTTTTATGTTACGTTGTTACATTTAACCATTGATTACCGTTCCAGGCGCTTCCCTTCCTGCGTGCGGTCTGGGAGCCTCCCCGAGCTACGTCTAGGGAACTGAAAAGTAATGAATTTTAATAATCTGGTTAACACCGCTGTTGATTTCCGCAAACGGCTTCGCTTATCCAAAGGGCGACAATCTTGAGCCTCCTCGGGCTTACGCCCTGCGGGGTCTCAAGATTGTCGCTATCCCCCCGCGGGAGTCTGCGCGCCTTCCACTAAAATCAACTTGGTTATTGCATTATCAGATTTAAAGTGAATTTGTTACGCCCCTCAATGGTAAACACCAAAAATTCCATGAGTCTCATTACTTTGGTCTCTTATTTTCGAATAATCAGTAGAAAAAGAAACGCCATACTCACATAGCCGAAGAAGGGGTATAAATGCTCGATCAAGCTGCCATAGCCGATTTGACTGATCATGTAGATGATGCTGACTAAAACGAAAGTAATCACATACCTCGATACCTTCAGCATACTTTCCAATTGTCTTTGCAGGCCAAAAATATCACTTACTACAGATGTGAAAATTTCCCCGTAAATCACAAACACATATATTCCGAAAAAGGAAAGCATGCTCATTTTCACCACTTCTGCCATAGGAATTTCAAAGGTCTGAAAATCAGGAAGAGAAGAAATGGAAATGTGGCAGGTCAATAAAATAAAGCATAATCCTGCTCCACCAATGAATCCTCCCCTCTTGATCACCCAATCATCCCTTGCCTCTGTCGCCAAAGGTACAAGCACAGGTTGAGCCATTGAAAGGTTGAAAGCTACATACATGAACGGTGCAATCCACCCCTTTATACTTGTACGGACCGGGTCTAGGCTCAAAAAAGATAACCCATTTTCTGATATGGCGTTTCCGGCAATGATAAAGCTGAAAATAATCATGACAGGCACGACAATAACATTGACCCCCACCAAACCTTTTACACCAAACAGGACCACACATACTGACAAGACCACCGTAATCAGCAGGCCGAGTTGAAAAGACCATCCAAGCTGTTCCTCAAACACTGCTCCTGCCCCTGAAAGCATGACTGCCCCTACACATATTAAGATAATCAACATAAAAATATTCACTACAGTCCCTGCGGAGACACCAAATAAATATTCATTAAATTCTTTATAGGAATTGGCTTTGATTCGTTTTGAAATCAACATCATCTTTGTTCCTAACCAAATGAAAAGAAAGCCGCTTATTAATATTGTAAAAAAGCCGATCCAGCCATATTGGGTAAAAAACTGGACAATCTCTTTCCCAGTAGCAAACCCTGCTCCCACAATGGTTCCAACATAGACTGCCCCTATTTGACAAGCACTCATCCAGCTGCGTTTCATGATTTTCCCCACCCTCTTCTAAAAAAAACCAGCTTGTCACATGTATATGAGACAAGCCGGTTAGAAAGAAGAGCGTTTTTCTAGATGGTCACTTTTTCAGGTGTTTTTAGATATTTCCCTTTTAATGGAAAACATGTGATTAACGGATTAGCAGTAAGGACTTCTTCTATGTTTTCCGTTTCCACAACAACTGTTTTAGTGTCTAAATGCGCCAAAATCTTGCTGCCATAAGGAAGTGTTATATCAACATTATCGCTGAACAACCCCCATTTAAAAGAAGCCTGTGTTTCTTCTCGGACATCTTCGTAGGCTGGTACTGCTGATATCGGACGATTTATTTGAATGATGTCCTCCAGGATGGCACTTGCCGTAGGGAACATACCAGCGCCAGGTCCATTCAACTGGATATTTCCAACAAGGTCGGTATCAATGGAGACACCGTTTTGAACCCCTTCTACCTGATAAAACGGATGCTCATTTGAAACTAGAGCCGGCTCTGCTTGACAATGAATCTCTCCGTTTTTCTTGAAAAGAGTGACAATATGCCTAAAGCGTAGTCCAAGCTCACCTGCACGTTGAATATGATTGGCGGTAATACTTGTAATTCCTTTTTTGGAGCTTGATTGTTCATCAGGTGCCTTGCCATAAATCAACTGGCTAAGTACCAAACCTTTGTAAAAAGCATCATGCCCTTCAATATCATTTGTTGGATCTGCTTCTGCATAGCCATTTTCCTGCGCTTTCTTTAAGGTCTCCTTAAACGAATGACCATCCTTCCTCATACTGGTCAAGATGAAATTAGATGTTCCATTTAAAATGGCTTCAACCTTTTGGAATCGATTCACCTGCAGCAGCTGCCTGATAGTTTGAATGACAGGTATCCCACCGCCGACAGTGGCTTCAAACCCAATGCTAACATCATTCTTTCTTGCCAAAGAGAGTAGCTCCTCTCCGTGATTTGCAAACATTTCTTTATTGGCCGTCACCACATGGCACCCTTTTTTTATTGCCTTCTCCAAATAAGTGTTTCCAGGTTCGCAGCCTACAATGGCATCCACCACTATGTGTAAATCTGGTAAGGCTAAGATTGACTCGAATCTATCTGTTAGCAATACTCCTTCCTTTTTAGTTTGCAGATGTTTTTCTAGATTTTTTACTAGTATCCCGACAACCTTTACCTTTTTCCCTAATACCAGTTCCAGCCTTGATTGATGGGAGGCAATGGATTGATATACCCCCTTACCTACCGTTCCAAATCCAAGTAACGCTACATTTATGCAAGACATCGTGTCACTTCCTTTTTCTCTAGTAAGCTTTTAACATGCTGACCCCATTTATCAAATTCCACGAGGAAGCCATCATGCCCAAATTTTGTATCCACTTCTATATAGGTTGACTGTTTATTGATTTTTCTCAAATGATTTATTGTACTTTTCGCGAGTTGCGGTGGGTAGAGAAGGTCACCTGTAAAGCTGAACATACACACGTTTGCTTCCACTTTTCCTAAAGCGTGTTTCCAGCCGCCCCTTTCATGACCGATATCAAATTGATCCATTGCCTGCAGGAGAACAAGATAGCTATTGGCATCAAATCGACGGGAGAATTTCTCACCTTGATATTTTAAATAGGAATCAACCTGATACTCAATGCCTTTACTTTCCTTACGCTCCCTGTTAAAACGATCGTTGAATAATGATTGGGAACGATAGGTCACCAACCCAACCATTCTGGCAGTTTCCAACCCTTTTAACGTTGCATCAAACGAATAATTACCATTCTCCCATGCTGGATCTGAAAGTATGGCATGCCTTCCAATAGAGTTAAAGGCAAGAGCGTAATCCGTAAAATAAGGAGTGACAGCCATTGGAATCAAAATCTTTGAATACTTTGGATAAAGCGTCCCCCATTCCAATACTTGCATGCCTCCGAGTGAGCCGCCGATAATAGCCTTCACACTTTCGATACCAAGCTTCTTTAATGCTTGGTATTGAGAATGTACCATGTCCCTGATCGTGACGGCTGGAAAGGCCGCACCATATTTCTTCCCTGTTTCGGGATTAGTGCTGGTTGGTCCTGTACTTCCGTTGCAACCTCCAAGTACATTCATGGTAATCACTTGAAATCTATTGGTATCTATATAAAGATCTGGTCCTATAAATGAGCTCCACCAGCCTGGGCTTTTTTCTTCGCCAACAGATTCCTGATTGCCAGTAAGGGCATGGCACACCACCACTACCTCTCCATCCGGATTACCTACCCTTTCATAAGCAATCTCCACATCCCCGAGTTCTTCCCCATTTTCTAATAATAGTGCACCTATGGACACTTTATTAATATTGATTTGATCTGTTTGACACCTCACGTTTCCCACTCTTTTCTATGAATTTTGACTCACTGCAGCATTTTTGGACTTCCCGGTAGCGATTAATAAAGCCTGATCAAGATCTTTTTTCAAATCATCCAAAGATTCAATTCCTACTGACAGACGGATAAGATCCTCTGTTACCCCTGATTTTTTCAGATTGTCTCCCGTTAGCTGCTGATGTGTTGTGGAAGCCGGGTGGATAATAAGGGATTTAGCATCCCCTACGTTTGCAACGTGCGACCAAAGTTTAATGCTATCGATGGCTTTTCTCCCGGCTTCCCTTCCCCCTTTTATGCCAAAGTTAACGATGGAACCATTTCCTTTACCCAGATACTTTCTGGCAAGTGGATAGGCTGGATGATCATGGAGCCCAGGATAAGAAACCCACTCCACCGCCGGGTGATCCTGTAGGTATTTCGCCAATTCCAAAGCATTTTCATTATGTTTTTCCACTCTCAAATGCAAGGTTTCAAGTCCTTGCAATAATAAAAATGCATTCTGAGGACTCAGGCAAGCTCCAAAATCTCTTAATAATTGAACTCGGAGCTTCACAGCAAATGCAAGATTTCCGAAGGTCTGAGCATATTTAATACCGTTATAGCTCTCATCCGGTTCTGTAAATCCAGGAAAATTTGGGTGATCCCAATTGAACTTTCCACCATCTACTACCACTCCCCCGATAGTCGTTCCATGACCTCCGATCCACTTGGTTGCAGAGTGAACCACGATATCCGCTCCCCATTTAATCGGGTTGCATAGGTAGGGGGAAGCAAATGTATTATCAATGATAAGTGGTATGGAATTATCATGGGCAACTTTGGCTACCGCCTCTACATCAAGCACCCGAAGACTTGGATTACCGATGATTTCCCCGAACAATGCTTTTGTTTTAGGTGTAATGGCGTTCCGGAAATTCTCTGGGTCTGTTGCATCCACAAACTTCACCTTAATTCCGTATTTCGGAAGCGTGACCGCAAAGAGATTATACGTCCCTCCATACAGGTTTTCTGCTGCTACGATTTCATCTCCGGCATGGGCGATATTTAAAATGGCAAATGCGATAGCCGACATTCCGGAACTCGTAGCCACTGCCGCGGCACCGCCTTCTAAAAGAGCTAGCCTTTGCTCCAGCACATCCACTGTCGGATTCATGATCCTGGTGTAAATATTGCCGAACTCATTAAGCGCAAATAAATTTTGGGCATGGTCCGTGTTGTCAAATACATAGGAAGTTGTTTGGTAGATTGGAACTGCCCGGGAACCTGTAGTTGGATCAGGTGTTTGCCCTCCGTGAAGTAATAAGGTTTCTACATCATAATGTTGGTTGCTCATTTTACATTCCTCCAATTTATAAAGATATTTTTTAAAAAATAGGCTCTGTTAAACGTCGCTGTTGATTTCCGCAATAGGCTTCGCTTATCCAGAGGGCGACCTTGAGCCTCCTCGTTTCACTGCGGGGTCTCAAGATTGTCGCTACTCTCCCGCAGGAGTCTACGCCTATTGCTCCAATCACCAGCTAGAAACAGGTCATAGTCAACAACTAACTTTAACAAAGCCAAAAAATAAAAACCCCTTCACAAGAAGAGGTTGAAATTCCTCCTCTTATCTGTCAGGCTACTCCGCCTGCAGGAATTAGCACCAACTCAAGAATGTTGATTCTTGAAGGTTGCCGGACTTCATCGGGCCTGATCCCTCAGTCACTCTGGATAAGAGTTATTTAGTTGGGTAACACATTAACATGAAACAGCATCTAATCTACGTTATTTCTTCTGTTAGCCAATTATGACCTAAATTCTTGATTACTCATAGAAAAATAAAAAACCCCTTCCTAAGAAGAGGTTTTCGTCATACGTCCTCTTCTTATCTTTCAGATACAAGATCTGCAGAAATTAGCACCTTTTCAAACATACATTGCAGGTTGCCGGGCTTCGTAGGGTCTGTCCCTCCACCACTCTAAATAAGAAGTACTGCTATTAAGTTTAATGATCTTTGTTTTGCTTTTTGCAATTATAGCAACTGAGAAGGATAGAAGTCAATAAAATATTCTGAAATTTTCAATCTATTTTATATCACACTATTTTACCAACAATCCCCTAAAAGCAAAGTGCTTGAAAGTCAGAAAAGGTCAAAGTATAATGAGCTTACAACCTTTAAAGGTCAAAATAAGTCAAACTTTATTCATATAAAATTAGGAGGTAGCATGATGATGAAATGTCAAAAATGTGAAGTGAACCGTGCAACCATTCAATTCAAACTTCGATCCAACAATGAACAAACTGAATTAGTCTTGTGCTCTACCTGCTTTGAAGAAGTACGAGCGAATCTTACATCACCAACTCCAAGTGGATTGTTATCTGACTTTCCATTTATGAATGGTATATCTAAAGAAGGTAGTCCTCAACCTCACTCTTTTCAGAATCAAGAGATCGCGAAGAAGAGTAATGGTGGAATTTTGGATGAACTAGGTAAAAACATCACAAACATTGCCAAAACCGGGTTGATTGACCCAGTTATTGGTCGAGACAAAGAAATCAAACGAGTTATAGAAATTTTAAATAGACGAAATAAAAATAATCCTGTATTGATAGGAGAACCCGGGGTTGGTAAAACCGCGATAGTCGAAGGTTTGGCATTGAAGATTGTTGAAGGCGATGTTCCAGCTAAACTAAAAAACAAGGAAATCTATCTATTAGACGTGGCATCCCTTGTTGCCAATACAGGGATACGTGGTCAATTCGAGGAGCGTCTGAAACAAGTCATCGCAGAGCTTCAACAAAGAAAAAACGTTATACTGTTTGTGGATGAGCTGCACCTGATTGTTGGTGCTGGTTCTGCGGAAGGCTCCATGGATGCCGGGAATATATTGAAGCCCTCATTGGCAAGGGGAGAGTTGCAATTGGTTGGCGCCACCACCTTGAAAGAGTATCGTCAAATTGAAAAAGACGCTGCCCTCGAACGGCGTTTCCAACCTGTTACAGTGAAAGAACCTTCAATTGACGAAGCACTGAAAATCATCAAAGGGATTCAGTCAAAATATGAGGATTACCACCAAGTCGTTTATGAAGAAGATGCCATTAAAGCATGTGTGGAGCTTTCACATCGCTATATCCAAGATCGCTTTTTACCTGATAAAGCCATTGACCTGATGGACGAAGCAGGTTCAAGAAAGAATCTAACATTGGATAATATCGATTTGGAACAGATTGATGCCCGTCTGTCTCAACTTGAAAAAGAAAAACAAGCAGCTCTTTCCAAGGAAGATTATGAAACGGCTGCGAAATTGCGAGACGAAGAGGAAAAGCTGGAAGCACAAAGAAATTCAGAAACACATGAAGTTAAGGTAAAAGCTCAAGTTACAGTGGAAGATATCCAAAAGATCATGGAAGAAATGTCTGGGATCCCTATAGGAAAGCTGCAGCTTGATGAACAAGAGAAGCTGAAAAATCTGGAAATCAATTTAAATAAAAAAGTGATTGGCCAACAGGAGGCTGTCAAAAAAATCACCAAAGCTATTCGAAGAAGCCGGGCCGGCCTGAAGAGAAAAGAGCGTCCAATCGGGGCATTCATGTTTGTCGGTCCTACAGGTGTTGGAAAGACGGAACTTACTAAATCCCTTGCAGAAGAACTCTTTGGAACCAAGGATGCCTATATTCGGTTTGATATGAGTGAATATATGGAAAAGCATTCAGTCTCCAAACTAATCGGGTCCCCTCCGGGATATATCGGACATGACGAAGCTGGGCAGCTAACTGAAAAAGTACGCCGAAACCCTTACAGCATCATCTTGCTTGATGAAATGGAAAAAGCACATCCCGATGTGCTGCACTTATTCCTGCAAGTGATGGAAGATGGAAGGTTGACGGACAGTCAAGGCAGAACCGTAAGCTTCAAAGACACGGTGATTATCATGACAAGTAATGCAGGTGTCACCGATAAGAAAATAACCGTAGGCTTTGAAAAACTAAACTCTCCTGTGGAAAGTCCCATAGTAGAAAATCTAGCCAATTACTTTAAACCGGAATTCCTGAACCGCTTTGACAATATCATTGAGTTCTCTCAGCTTAAAAAGGATCATTTAATTGAAATTATCGATATCATGCTCGATGAACTAAGCGGTATGTTAAAAGAAGAACGCGAATGTTCTTTAAGCGTTTCAGATAGTGCGAAGGAAAAACTTTCAGCACTTGGTTATCACCCTGCTTATGGTGCAAGACCACTACGTCGGGTCATTCAGGAACATATTGAAGATCCAATTACAGACCTTCTTTTAGAGAACGAGACACTACAAACCATTCAGGTGGATGTGTTGGAAGATAAGATTGAAGTAAAGGCTTTATGATATTAAAAGAAGCAAGGTAGCCCCTTGCTTCTTTTATACTGTTGACCAATTTTAAACTAGTTAGGTTTTCTGTTGGAAGAGTTGTTGTTCGTTGCAGGAGCTTCGCTTTCCGCGGGCAGTCCGGAAGCCTCCTCGGGCTACGCCAAGGTCACTGAAAAAGTACCTGAATTTATACTTTGATACATTTGCTAAACACCGCTGTTGCTTTACACAAATGGCTTCGCTTTCCGCGGGGCGACCTTGAGCCTCCTCACTTCGTTGCGGGGTCTCAAGATTGCCGCTACTCCCCCGCTGGAGTCTACGCCATTTGTTCCAAGCTACAGCTAGAGTCACCATTTACTCTGGAAATACTCCATCCTATAAAGCAGAAGAAAGTTGATTTCATTTAAACTAACGAATGATTTCAAACCAAGCATCCTTTAATCTTAGTCCATTTTCTGCAATATATGATATCCTAGTTCCCAAACTGAACATTGTCCGTCAAATAAATGAACTAGTAGACTTCTCTTTATCTACGTAGTATTAAAAACAAAATATTGTCTAGATAATGGCCGCAAGGCAATACTACCTATACGTATGTTCAAATATCTGTTGCTTAAAGCTATCTACGATTTATCAGATGTAGATATTGTAATGAAGAGAATAATGAAGCTTATAAATGAAACTAGAGTAAAGCGGAACGTTATAAGGCAACTATTTATCCCTATATTGGGTAAAAAGTTGCCTTATTTTTCAAAATGCATGATTACTTCGTAAAAATAATAAGTTTTTCAGTGGCCTCGGCTACGCCCCGCTGGGTCTTCCATGTCCTTTCCTCCCGCAGGAGTCTTCACTCCTTCCACTGCGATCAACTAGAAAATTTCAATATTTTAAGCTTTGTCTACAAACTGAAAGAAGCAAGGTAGCCCCTTGCTTCATTTAGTTGAGGAGAATGTTAAATATCCAGCTCTTTATTTAAATCCAAGCCTATACCACGTCGATACAGCCTGAACCCCCTACTTTTAAATTCTGGGATATAGAATTTCATTTTTTCGTCTTGAGAATTGCCAATGAATATTAAGTTATATCTAGTTAAGCCCTGTAAATTGATTAGCCTCAGTACTTCATCGACTTCATTTTCTACCTCAACGATCACATCGAGCTTTTTCTGTTGGATAATCTGGTCCTTCATCAACGAATTGGCATTCTCCACTTTTGTCTTCGATTGACAAGCAGAAACATTGAATAGCAGAACAAAGGAAAATAATACATGAAACATACAAGCCACGAAACTTACCTCCCATACTTATCGTGACCCGTAAACTTTTCATTATGTGCTACTCACTCATTTGTTACAGAACTGTAATTTACTCTAGTTCATATTCATGCAGGTGGACAAAACTGTAGCCTTGTTCAATCAAATTGAAAACTGCCTCTTTTACCCCTTCAGCAGTCTCGCTTTCCGGTTGGTTCATGTGAAGGATAATTATGGAACCTGGCTGGGCTTTAAGCATTTCCTGAACTACTTCATCTTTTGTAAATGTAGCTCCACCGTCTCCTATCACATCAAAATTAACTACCTGCACTCCTAAATCCTCCGCAATTTGAACGGATATCTCATCATAGAAGGCGGTTCCTGATCGAAAGTATTTAGGGGTGGTTCCTGTTATATCATAAATTTTTAATTGGTTATCCATTATTTCAGCGATGATTTCTTCCTGTGTGGAAGTGCTTGCTATTCCCCATGCAATCCTAGGGGAAGTTGACAATGGTTTATGCTCGGTACCATGATTCTGTATACTGAATAAAGGGTTTTTGGATAACTCTACAAACTCTTCATATTGTGCATCAATCCATCTTGCATTAACGAAAAGATCAGCCTTAATATTATGTTCTATCAAGAAAGAAATTAACTCCTCATCATACCCACTCCCAAATTCTCCACCGCAGGCATCTAAAGTCAACGATATTACTTTTTCTTCTGTATCCATCCTGGTTTTCACGCCGGATACATACTCAGAAAATTGCGACGAATCACTATATACTTTTCCACTTACTTCTACGGCTAGCTCATTAATCTCTTGTCTTTGTTCATCCTCTTCTGCTTTTACCGCTTCTTTCTCTGCTTCATCCACTTCTGAGGTATTCTCCCCACTTTGATTCTCTATATTGCTATCTTCAGATTTCTCCGGTGTGACTGAAGAATCGCTTGAACATCCAAATGCAACCAGAAAAATAAATAAAAATACTCCTAGCATTTTCCCCATTTTGCTTACATCCCCTATTCCATTTGACATGATACTTCCAAACATGATTGACCAAAAAAATGACTAGTTGATGGCCCACTCAGGTAATAAGTGAACCGATCAACTAGTCAGCCCGTTTCCTGTTCTCTATGTTGTCGGAATCGTTTCAGATAATGGAAAGGCTTTAACTGCTTTTAGTGTGATTTCTTTTTCATCAAACGGGACAGATTCTTTCCCAATCAATTGATAGTTCTCATGCCCCTTACCTGCAATGAGGATGACATCCCCTTCTCCTGCAACCTCCACTGCACGGATGATTGCCTGCTCGCGGTCTGGTATGCATTCGAATTTATCATGAACGGCTCCTGCCGCCATACCTTCTACAATTTCCTCACCAGGTTCGTCTAATGGGTTGTCCGTAGTAAAAATGACATATTCAGATTTCTCGGTAGCAATTCTACCCATCTTCGGACGTTTGTCTTTGTCTCTTCCGCCACCTGTACCGATAATGGAGATTATCTTATGTTTGGAAAACATCCTAATGCTGTCCAATACCTTGCCGATTGCATCTTCGGTATGTGCGTAATCAATGATGACAGTCCGCTTATCACCTGTAGCCAATGTCTGCATGCGACCACTTGGTGGAGGCGTTTCTTTAAGATGGTTCAATATCCTTTCAAATGGCATACCTTTATCCCAAAGAACACAAATTACGGAAAGTATATTATACACATTGAATTCTCCGACAAATGGAATTTCCATCTCAAACTCTCCAAAGTTCGTTTCAAGGGTAAAGGATGTTTTGTTCTCAAAGAACTTAATATCCCTTGCTTTGAAATCCGCGTCCTTCTTGATACCATATGTGATGATTCTTGCACTTGTCATCGTGATATAATCATTGCTTGCCTCATCATCAGCATTTAGAATAGCTGCTTTATCCTTGCGAAGATCTTGTCCAAGCTGAGCAAAAAGCAAGCCTTTTGCATTTTTGTAATGCTCCATCGTACCATGGAAATCAAGATGATCCTGTGTAAGGTTGGTAAACACACCGTTCTGGAATTCCACCCCTGCGAGTCGTCCTAGGATCAAACCATGTGAGGATACTTCCATTACCACATCCGTCACACCGGCTTCTACCATATCTTTTAGCATACGTTGCATGGTAAGAACATCGCTAGTCGTATTCTTGCTCTCGAATTTTTCCCCATCAATATCAATTTCAATCGTACCGCTCAGGCCGGTTTTATATCCTTCTCTTCTCATGACATTATTGATGACACTTGATACCGTCGTTTTCCCGTTAGTCCCGGTAACCCCTACAATACGCAGTTTAGTGGAAGGATAGTCAAAGAACATATTTGCTAGTTGGCCCAGTGCTCTTTCCGTGTCCCTTACATGCACATAACAAACACGCTCGTCCATATGTTCTGGTAGGTCCTGCACCACAATGACACTGGCACCTTTTTCAATGGCAGATGCAATGTAGCGGTGTCCGTCCACCGTATAGCCTTTAATGCAGACAAAAACGGAATCCGTAGTCACTTGTCTAGAATCAGAAAATATATTAGAAACGGAAAGAGGATACTCTCCATACACTTTTAGAGTTGAAACATTGGAAAATAAAACATTCGTCTTCACTATAGTCACTTCCTTTTCTGATACTAAAAATGTTAATTATAGTATCTTCATTAAATTCTCTATGTACCTTACCGCTTTTTGCTAAAATATTTGATGAATGATTTACATCTATTCAGGAAATACTGTACCCTCTATTCTACAAAATTTGCGTAAAAAGGGAAAGAAAAAGCCAATTTAAAAGCTGTCGTAAAAATACGACAGCTTAAAGTCTTTTATAATGCTTTATCATTTACATCATTTAAATAAGACTCGATTTCACCTACAACCGACTCTACACACCCATCCTCAAATGGTGAACGAAGGCCTGCAAATTTCACCAAGTCTACAAATGACTTGCTACCGCCTTGTTTGCAAAGTTCCAAATAAGATTTCCACGCTGCTTCAGCATTTTCTTGAGACAACTTCCAATATTGCAATGCACATATCTGAGCAAGTGTGTAATCGATATAATAGAAAGGACTACGGTAAATATGGCCTTGTCGCTGCCAAAATCTCCCTGATTCCAAATAAGAGTTTTCCTCATAATCACGGCCAGGCAAGTATTTCTTCTCTATTTCCCTCCATGCCTTGCTTCTTTCAGCAGGAGTCGCTTCAGGATTTTCATACACGAAGTGCTGGAATTCATCTACTGCCACCCCGTACGGAAGAAATGAAATGGCCCCACTCAAATGTGAGAATTTGTACTTCTCGGTATCTTCCTTGAAGAACAATTTCATCCACGGCCAAGTGAAAAATTCCATGCTCATGGAGTGAATCTCACACGCTTCGTAAGTTGGCCAGTTATACTCCGGCACATCAAATTCACGGCTCATATACACTTGGAAAGCATGTCCCGCTTCATGAGTAAGAACATCAATATCACCGCTAGTACCATTAAAGTTCGAGAAGATATAAGGTGTTTTATAGGTTGGGATATACGTGCAGTATCCACCGGCCTCTTTCCCTTTCTTCGCAACAAGGTCCATCAGGTTCTTATCAATCATAAATTGGAAGAACTCCTTTGTTTCCTCGGAAAGCTCTTCATACATCTGCTTTCCATTTTCAATGATCCATTCCGGAGTCCCTTTAGGTTTTGCGTTTCCAGATTTAAATTTAAACCCTTCATCATAATACTTCAGGGCATCGACACCAATACGTTCCTGCTGTCTTTCGGCCAGTTTTCCTACAAGAGGCACAATGGACTCCTTCACTTGATCACGGAATTTCGCCACCATTTCCGCATTATAATCCGTACGTGTCATTCGTGCATAGCCAAGCTCCACGAAGTTTTCGTAGCCAAGTTTTTTCGCCATCTTGGTACGTACTTTTACAAGTTGGTCAAAGATTTCATCAAATTCTTCCTGGTTATCCTGGAAGAAACCGAACTTTGCTTCACTTGCCTGTTTACGGACTTCACGGTCTTCCGACTCTGTAAAAGGGTCTAATTGAGCAAGTGTCAGCTCTTCCCCGTTAAAAACGATTTTTGCAGAAGCGACCAGTTTGGAGTATTTCGTACTGAGCTTATTTTCAAGCTGCAGGTCCTCGATAATGGAATCGTCAAATGTTTTTAATTCACATTCCGCTAGCGCGAAAAGTTGCGTCCCCCATTTCGCTTCTAATTCTGTGCGAAACGGTGATTTAACTAGAGCTTTATAGAATTTTGTATCCCAAGATTTAGTAAGAGGCTCGATCTCATCCAGGAAATCTTGCTCCTCTTTGTAAAACTCATCATTCGTATCAATGGAATGGCGAATATAAACCAAATTAAAGTCGGAGCTTAAATGATTTCGAATATCATTGATCTCCTGGATTGCCTTCTCCTGCTCTCCTGCAGTACCTGCCGCCTCAAACCTATCCAAAGCAGCCATAAACTTCTGCTCCACCTCATCCACATTCGGACGAGTATAACTAAAATCCTCAAATCTCATATGTATTATCCCCCTTTATAAACAGACTTCACAATTATATGTATTCGACACGATTGGTGAAATTCCTTGTGGGGTCTGTCCCCTTCGCAACTTTTTTTATCCTCTCAACAAAAAATGACCTTCAGCTTTGAAGGTCATTTTTTTGATGTTGCTGTTACGTTGAGTCCTAGCTTTTTGATTAGTTCGATGGCTTGTTCTTTTTCTTGTTGCGTTAAGCCGTGGAGCAGGCCGTGGATGTGCTGTTCATGCTTCGGGAAGATTTCCTGGAGCAGCTTTTTACCATCCTCAGTGATTTGTGCATACGTTACCCTTCTGTCTTTTGGACAGGCTTTTCGGGCAAGAAGCCCTTTGCTCTCTAACTTGTCTACCACATAGGTAATACTGCCACTTGCCAATAATATTTTTCCACCAATTTGCTGAAGTGGCTGATCGCCTTTATGATAAAGAAGTTCAAGTACTGCAAATTCAGTCGGGTTTAAGTTGAAACTTTGAATGGATTGGTTTGCTTGATCGTTTACTGCGCGAAAAGCTCGTGATAGAACGATAAATAGCTTTAATGAAGTATCAAGCTCATGTCTTTCTGCCATAGTAGTCATTCCTTTTTCTAGAATATCTTGAATTAAAACTAATGGTATAGCAATCGAAGGGTTTCGTCAATCTATTTTCTAGAAATTGTCAATCATGAAAATCCATAATACACCGCTGTTGATCTCCGCACCGGGCTACTATCAACAGCTATAGAATCCATTAACAGCAATAACCTATTTCCAAATCACCTTCCAATTGTCATTTACAGTTGCATCGATCACTTTGTTTTCCATTATATAGTTCGCGATTAATTCGGACATGTCCAGTGGGATGTCTTGTATGACCTCCTTACCTCTGTACATGGGATAGTTTCCACCACCACCTGCACGATAATTGTTCATCACCACATCAAATTCCACTTCCATATCTAGCGGATTACCGTTCCTATTTAGCTTCACCACTCTTTCACCGAATGGCTTCCTTATATCCAGAATATACTCGATTCCTTCCCACATATCGTAATTATAGTGCTGTGGCTTTGGCGTGGTGAAAGAAGGATTAACTTCCAATTCCCCACTGCTGCCGATAATGAAATAAGAGGCGGAACGCTCTAATGCATCCTTTATATCTTGACCTGAAATTCGAATTACCTTCAACGTGTTAGGGTAAATATAGTTTGAAACGATATCCCTCATGGTGACATTTGCAGGAAATCCAGGAGAATTATTATGAAAAAGAGCTGTATTAGATATGGTAGCACCAGTAGCCTTCATTTGAACGTTATTGATAAATTCAATTAGGGCATTATCTTGGGTACGTATTTCATTGGCATTTTTCACTAGCATATCGCCGTTGATTTTCCCCATCGGCAAATCTAACCATTCCTGTGTTGCCGTTTCATATTCCTCAATCAGTGTAACCACCTCATGATCTGGTTCTGAATCCACCACTGATATTAGGTCTGCTTCCTTCGAAACGACCTGCCATCTACTATCTACGTTCTCAAAAGTAACTTCCGCTTTCCCTACCATTTGTCCATTCACCCCAGGCTGTACGACAAGTACATCATGGATGGATGTTGCGATGGACCGATGCTGATGTCCGGTCAGAAGGATATCGATTCCCTTTATTTTGCTACAGATATCATAGCCTTGATTTTCTCCGGTAAGGTTTTCTGTTGCTTCCCCGGTAGACGGGTCACGCTCGAAACCACCATGATAGCTGACAATTAATAAGTCAGGGTTTTCGTTTTCCTTAATGATGGATACCCATCTTTCGGTGGAGGCCAGAGCGTCTATAAAAGAGAGCTTTTCGATATGGTCAGGGTTTTCCCAATTCGGTATGTAATGTGTCGTTACCCCTAAGACCGCCACCTTTATAGGACCGAATGTTTTAATCAAATAAGGCCTTCCTAAAAAAGGTGTTCCGCTTTGTTGGTCGAGAATATTGGCGGATAACCATGGGAACTCTGATGCTTCCACAGCATTCTTTAATACCTCACGACCGTAATTAAATTCATGGTTTCCGACTACAGCAGCATCATAGTTCAGATGATTCAACACAGTGATCATCGGATTTTCCAGGTGTGCTTGTTTTTTAACATAATGATAGGTTAGGGGTGTTCCTTGTATCAGATCCCCATTATCGATTAATAGAACATGCTCTTTCTTTTTTCGTTCATCTTTTATGACTGTTGATACTTTTGCAAGTCCAAGAGCCGCCGCTTCATTGTTTCCATAGTTTAAGGGCATGATAGAGCCATGTACATCACTGGTTTCGAGTATTGTTAATTTCAGCTTCAATTGGTAGCCTCCTATTCCCGATCAAACTTTATTAAGGCTCTTTCCTCAAAGATTGTTGCTATCCCTTGTAAAAAGTCGGCAATTGGACTTTTTACTGCTTTCATACTCTTTAAGGTGCAAGTAGTTTCTTAAGTACGGCAGGGAAAAGAGCATGACAGTAAGGAAAATATTGGTTAATGTATGCATACGAAAAAGCAACAAAGTTTACGAAAAGAGCCTTTATTAAAGAAAGGGCTGATCATGAAGATCACCCCTATAGAAAAAATACTTATACGATTCTTCTACGAATAGCTGAAGATAGGAAATCTATAATGGTGACTACTACGATAATCACCAATAGAATCAAGCCCATCTCTTCCCAGTTACGATTCATCTGTGCGAATTGTATCAGTGTTCCGATACCGCCGGCTCCGACAATCCCAAGAATGGTCGACGCACGAACGTCAATCTCGAAACGATAGATAGCATAAGAAAGGAATTCTGGTATGATCTGTGGAATGACTCCTTGGAATAGAATTTGGATTTTATTTGCGCCACTTGCTTCCATGGCCTCCACGATATTCATATCGATGGATTCCAACACTTCCGAGTACAGTTTACCAAGCATTCCTGTGGATCCGATGGCGATAGCCAAGACCCCGGCGAACGGATTCGGTCCTACTGCCACTACAAATAGTATAGCCAAGATTAGATCCGGGAATGCCCTGACCCCACTCAAGATCCATTTCCCAAACGTGGTCAGAACCTTACTTTTTGTCATATTCTGTGCAGCAAGGAAACCTAGTGGTATCGCAAGAATGGCAGCCATGAGGGAACCTGCAAATGCGATATACAAGGTTTCGACCATTGCGGACCAAACTTTGCCGATTGCGGACCATTCTGGACTGAAAAGCTTTGGAATGACGCGATGAAAGTTGTTGACCATCCTTTCCGCTGCGCGAGTCCAGTTGATATCAATGGTGGCAAAGGTCCAAACATACATTAATACGAGGAAGAGAAAGATTCCCCAGTTTCTCACCTTTTTTATCAAGGACGTCTTCTTTTTGGGAGGTAAGACAAGTTCCATTATACAATCGCCTCCCTGATCTTAGTTGAAATATATTCAATGATAACAACCATTGCAAAGATAACCAGGATGATTAACATTGCATTCGGATAGTTATAGAATCTTAGTTGTTGACTTAAGATAATCCCAATCCCACCGGCCCCTACCAGTCCTAAAACTACCGAAGCACGGATATTGATCTCGAATACATATAGAACAAAGGAAACGAATTGCGGCAGCACCTGTGGAATCAGTGCAAATGAAATTTTCTGAAGCGTATTGGCACCAGACGCACTCATCGCTTCCATTGGATTCATATCTACAGATTCAATGGTTTCACTGATTAACTTCGCTAAAATACCCAAAGAGAAAATAATAAGTGCAAGAATACCAGGTAATACCCCTATTCCAAATAGACCAACGAAAATAACCGCTAGAACTAGATCCGGAATTGTGCGCAGAATATTTAGGAATGTTCGTACAGCCGTATATACGAATTTATTGGTAGTGACGTTTTGTGCTGCCAATAAGCTTAACGGAATACATAAAAGGGATGCAACCGTTGTGGCAATGATGGCCATTTGCACAGTTGTGGCCATAGGCTCTAAAATGTGTACAAATACATTCAAGTTTGGTGGAAAGAACTTCACAATCACCTTAAACATATTTGGGATTCCACTGATTAAATCGCCAATTGTCGCATTAGTCTTCACCGTACTTAAAATGTAAAAACCAATTATCAATGCGAAAATGACACTTAGTTTAAATTTCGTTTTTGCAGGAAGGAGTGAAGGTGCTGTCTTGTTCTCTTCTAACTTCACTGTTCTACACCTCCGCGCAAATCGTCTTCCCGAATTGCACGACCATAGATTTGTTCAAACGTCTTTTCTGATACCTCTGAAACAGGTCCATCAAACACCACTTCTCCTGCTCTCATCCCGATTATGCGATCAGCATATTCCATTGCCATATCAATGAAGTGGAGGTTTACAATTGTAGTGATTTTGTCTTCTTTATTAATTTTCTTCAAGTAGGTCATTACCTGATGGGAGGTTGGTGGATCAAGTGATGCAACAGGCTCGTCTGCCAAAATATATTTTGGTTTTTGAGTCAGTACACGTGCGATGCTGACACGTTGCTGTTGCCCGCCACTAAGTTCATCGGCACGATTATAAAGTTTTTCTTCTATATTTACACGCTTTAAACTTTCGTAAGCTAATGCTAGGTCTTCTTTCTTGAAAAAATTGAACATGGAACGCAATGTTCCAGTATATCCTAATCGACCGGCAAGTACGTTTTTCAAAACATTCGATCTTTTTACCAGATTATAGTTCTGAAAAATCATTCCTACTTTGGTTCGTAGCTTTCTGAGGTCAGTGTTTCTGTATGCTAGAATGTTTTCATTATCTACATTCAGTTCTCCTGAGGTTGGAGTGACCAAACGATTGATACTTCTGATAAATGTCGATTTACCTGCACCAGACAGGCCGACAATAACAACGAATTCGCCCTCATTGATTGTTACATTAATATTCTTCAACCCTTGCGTTCCGTTCGGGTACACCAAGGAAACATCTTTGAACTGTATCATGTTGCAAACCCCCTCAATTCTTTACACACAAATAAAATAGGGGGAAGTAAGCAACCTCCCCCTGGATTGCGAATCATATTAAATTAGAAAGAAATGGAATCCTTGAATTTCTCATACGTATCTTTTACAACTTGGTACTCTTCGTCTGCAGCTTCACTGATTGCATCCCAGTTGTAAACATCGTTCATGATTTGGATCATTTCTTCATCATCATTGAAAGAAAGGAATGCATCTTTGATTTGTTGAACCAATTCTTTATCAAGCTCTTTCGTTACAGAAATCGTGTCATTTGGAATTTCTTCTGTATAGCCAAGAACCTTTAAATCTTCCATGATCGTATCATATTCTTCTGTAAGTGTTGTACGAACATCATCAAAAGTTGTTGCTACATCAGCGTCACCTTCCAATACTGCGATAGCAGCTTGGTCATGACCGCCAGTTTGAATAGTGTCAGAGAAGAAGTTCGTTTGTAGATCTTGTGTAGATGCGATATCGAACTCATCCATCAATTGGGAAGCTGGGAATAGGAATCCGGATGTTGAAGTTGCATCTCCGTATGCCCATACTGTTCCTTCTAAATCAGCTAACGTTTCAATTCCAGAATCAGCTCTTACAAGGTATTGCGCCTTGTATGTACCGCTTCCGTGTCTCATGGATTTAAGGATTACTTCAGCGCCATATTGCTCATTTGCAAGTACATAACCGAATGCCGGGATAAATCCAACATGTACTGTGTTAGAACCCATTGCTTCAATCAGTGCTGTGTAGTCAGTCATTACACGACCTTCCACTTCCACTCCCAGTTCTTCACCTAAACGGTCGGCCAATGGTTGTACAGTGTCTGCAATAGAGTCAGAATCTTGAGAAGGTACAAATCCCATTACAATTTTTTCCGGTTTGATTTGCTCGCCGGAGTCCCCATTGCTGGAGTTGGTGTTCTCAGTGCCCGAGTTGTTACTGCCGCATGCAGCTAAGCTGATTGCTAGAATCGCAACCAAAAAGATTGACAAAAACTTTTTCATTTTTCTTTTTCCCCCTAAGAAATGATGATGTTGTTTTTTCACAATTAAAATTATAACGAATCTTTTCTCTATTAGGCTACATTTTTTTCTGTTTTTTTACAAAATGTTAAAAATATTTACTTTTTTATTGCAGAAATATCAGCTTTTTCGTCAATTCCTTAACACTGTCTTAACAAATAGTTAATATTTTCCGCCAAAGAATGTCTAAGATGTCAGATGATTGATGAGGGACGTCCTTCAAAAAGTGCTTTTAATTAATCAATTTGTATCTAGCATTATTATTGGTACAATAACCTTAATACTTTAGTTTACTGAATTATTGAATAGGAATAATCATACTATTCTATTTCTAATAGGATTCAGAATCAGAAAGGAATTATAGATATGAAAGAAGCTTTATTGGGAAGTATTTTAGCTGCAATGTCAACCGGTTTGGGGGCCTTGCCTATCCTATTTTTAAAAAACACGTTGTCGCACAGGTGGAAAGATACACTGCTCGCTTTTACTGCAGGAATCATGATGGCTGCCGCAACATTAAGTTTAATACCGGAAGCACTATCATATGGAGGATTTCTTCCTTTAGGAATTGGATTACTTTTTGGGGTCATCATTCTGACGCTACTGGAAAAGTCGATTCCTCATATCGATCTTGAGCATAATAGAAAAGGAATTGCATTTGACCAGAAAGCGATGCTGATAGTTGCTGCCATTACCTTGCACAATATACCTGAAGGACTTTCAGTAGGTGTAAGTTATGCTTCGGACGCAGAAGAAACCGGAAATTTAATTGCATTTGCGATAGGATTACAAAATGCTCCTGAGGGATTTTTGGTGGCATTGTTTTTAATGAATCAAAAAATAACGAGGATGAAAGCTTTTGTGGTAGCTACGTTAACTGGTACAGTCGAAATACCGATGGCCATACTCGGTTTCTATTTAACTTCGGTAGTATCTGCACTCGTTCCGTATGGACTTGCTTTTGCCGCTGGGGCCATGTTGTATATCATTTATAAAGAATTAATACCTGAAAGCCATGGGGATGGTCACGAGACTTCCTCGACATATTCTTTTATTATCGGTCTATTGTTTATGATATTTTTAATCCAAATTTTTTAGCCGTTCCTTATGGGCGGCTATTTTTCTTTTTTTATTTAAATTTATTTTTTGTCGAAAATCATTTCTTGGTATTGGTAAATCAACTTGTCCAGATCTTGACTGCATTTTACAGTCTGTTCACTGATATAACCGGTTTTGTTGGCAATGGCAATCATATTGTCCCTTTTTTCTTTAATTAATAATAACAAGTGATCTACATACCCTTCATAAGTCAATGTCCATTCGCCCCTTCTCTCTCTATAATCCACAATAGGAATTATTACAATAATTTCTATAATTGTAAATAGAATCGCAAAGTTAGACATTTTTTTCATTGAATTTTTTTATTTAATTTAGATGAAAATAGTACAAAGTATCTAGAGAGAGTATGCTTTGTAGAATAAAATTCAAAAATCAAGTATGCAGTTTTTGTCGAATCTAAAACGAAGCAGGTGGATATATGAAACGTTTACTAGTGATCATGATGAGCTTTTCCATCCTTTTCAACCTCTCAAGTCAAAAGGCTTCAGCAGAAGAACATACAAGCAATAAGGTAGCCATTGTCATTGATGACTTTGGGAATAATATGAAAGGAACAGAGGAGATCCTTCAATTACCTGTCTCCCTGACAGTCGCGGTCATGCCATTCCTATCCACTACCAAAAAGGATGCTGAAATGGCACATCGTTTGGGTCATGAAGTGATCCTTCACCTCCCCATGGAACCTTTAAAAGGGAAAAGAAGTTGGCTAGGTCCCGGGGCCATCACATCCAATCTATCCGACGAGGAAGTATACAAAAGGGTAAATGATGCCATCGATTCCGTTCCCTATGCAGTCGGAATAAATAATCATATGGGTTCCAAAATAACAGCTGATGAACGTATCATGAGCGTGATACTTGGTATCTGCAAAGAGAGAAACCTTTACTATCTCGACAGTAAAACAACCAAAAAGAGTGTTGTCGCTGAATTGGCCACTAAGATGGGTGTGCCATTTTTAGAAAATGAGTTGTTTTTTGACGAAGTTTTTACCACCAATCATATTGTGAAGCAGACTACTCAGCTGATCAAAAAAACAGAAGTAGATGATTCCATTATTGCAATCGGTCATGTTGGGGTAGTGGGCGAGAAGACCGCAAGTGTACTCAAGCAATACATCCCCAAGTTAGAAGATAAAGCCGAAATTGTCACCCTATCCAATATATTAATTGATAAAGAAATTTTATTGCACTAAAGAATGAGCGGTCCCATAAAAGTGGAGACCGCTCGTTACTTTTAGATGTTTATTTTTATTTTTGCACATCAATTTGATCAACGTGTGTAACTCTGAATTCTTTTTCTCCAAGCTTTTTGACCAGTTTGTTCAGTTTTTCCTCTGGTAATTCAGCAGGAAGATTCACTATGATACGTCTTAAGTATTTTTCGCCGTTATCAAGAGTGAGCATGCCGTCGATATTGATATCCTTTAACATTGATACGAGATCCTTGATGGCCCCTTTATGTTCGATTGTTGCAATGGTGAGAGTATATCCCCCCGTTTTCATGCCAAAAGAATCGGCAAGCACATCCATGACATTCGCGTGGGTTAATATCCCCAGAAATTCATTGTCTTCATTCAGCACTGCGATGAATGGCAAACGCTTGATTGTGAAGAATGCCTTGAAAAAGGAGTCTTCTTCAAAGATGAATGCGTCTTGACTTTTTATCAGTACCTCGATGGAATCTTCTTCACTACCCTTTTCTTCATATAGATAATCAAGCAGATGAACTTTGTAGACAAGGCCAAGAAAGTTATGGCCATCATTGGAAAGGATCGGAATGCACCGATAACCAGTATCCTTTATTTTCTCATATGCCTGTTTGATGGTATAAGTTGGTTCACAATACTGAACATCATGCTTTGGCACGAAATTGTAGCGGACCTTCATCTCTCTCACTCCTCTGTCAAAATATATGTATAGAGCTACTATTACATTAGCATATTTGACTTTAGTGGTAAAGAAAATTCACAATATTTTAACAACTTATCTAGTTTCTTATTTTGCTGCATTTGCTGCCACTTGAACTGCGTCCCAAACTGTAGCATAGGGTGGGGCATAACAGAGATCTAGCATACCGATTTGCTTGGTAGACAATCCGCAGGTTATAGCCGTTGCATAGACATCCAATCTTTTGGCAATCGATATATCCTTACCAACCATTTGTGCACCAAGCAGCTTTTGTGAGCCCTTTTCATACACAAGCTTGATATGAATGGTTTCGGCATCCGGGTAGTAGGAGGCGTGGTTATTTGTTTCAATGACTACACATTCAATGTCGAGTTCTTCTTTTTTCGCCTCTTTTTCGGTCAGCCCAGTCATAGCAGCGGTCCATTCCATCACTTTCACAACATTTGTTCCAAGTATCCCTTCAAAAGTGGATGGTATGCCAGCCAGGTTATCTGCAGCCACTCTTCCATGTTTGTTCGCCGTTGTGCCTAGACCGATATTGACAGGTCTGTTCAATAGAAGGTGATTACTTGTTGCACAATCACCAGCAGCATAAATGGATGGGAGGCTAGTCTTTTGTTGGGTGTCTACGATAATTGCCCCGTTTTCCAGCATTTCCAGGCCTAGGTTTTCAACAAACTCCGTGTTCGGTTTATTTCCGATGTTGACGATTACTGTATCCACTTCAATTGTGGCCTTGTCCGTCACTATATGTGACACTTTATCCCCTGATACTTTAAGTTCCTTCACTTCTTCTCCAGTTCGAATGGAAGCACCTTGTATCGAATTTATCGAATCCGAAACAATATTGGCCATTTCCGCATCATAATTGGGCAAAATCTGGTCCTGTAGCTCGATGACCACAACTTCTTTCCCAAGCTCCAACATGCTCTCCACGAGCTCCATTCCAATGTAACCTCCACCTATGATGCCTACCTTTTTTATAGCCTTATTGCAAAAGTACTCTCTCATCCTGATACCATCATTTAAGGTTTTCAATGTGTGAACATTTGTTGCCCCTTTTGGTACGAACGGCGGAACAATCGGTTTTGATCCTGTTGCAATGAGTAATTTATCGTAGTCGATCCATGTTTCATCTCCTGTAATAAGGTTCTTCACATTTACTCTTTGATGTTCAGGATCGACACTTATTGCCTCATGGTGAATGTGTACTTGAATGTTGCGTTTTTCAAAGTCTTCCACAGTCCTTGCCAGCAGGTCTTCATGGGATTTTGTTATTCCTGATATGTAGTAAGGTAGGCCACAGGCACCGTAGGATATATGTGAATCTTTTTCAAATACGCTGATTTTCACCTTTTCATCCAATCTTCTAAGTTTGGAGGCGGCGCTCATTCCACCTGCTATTCCTCCTATTATGACAACATGTTCCATAGTGCCTTCCTCCTTAATCTATCTCTGTTTTAATACCATTATATTCCCTCCAGACAGATAAAGTAGTCATGAAAAGTAAAAACAGATGACCCTGCTGCCAACGCAAGGTCATCTGTTTTTTTATTAGTTATTCACTTCTTCTTTTTCATAAATCGGTACCCAACCTTCTGTGGTTACGAAGATTCGAACTGCGACTACTTTACGATCCTCCATTAAGGTGAAGTAGTGGCGGACATTTGGCGGGACAGAGATTAAATCGCCAGGCTCCAATTCTACATCAAAGAAAGAGCCATCCTTTCCTTGAATAACGAATATACCATGGCCACTGACAATGAATCGAACTTCATCATCTGTATGATGGTGCTCTTTATTGAAGTTTTGAAGAAGTTGCTCCAAGTTAGGTGTTGTATCAGATAAAGAGATAACATCTTGTGCCTTGTACCCTCTTTTTAAGGAAATCGCAGCAATCTCATCTTTGAAAACTGTTAGGATTTCTTCTTTGTTTTCATCTGTTAAAGAAAAGTTTTCCTGCAAGTGTTGAGGGAGTTTCGCAATGTCCCAGTTTTCGTAGATTACTTCATTATCATTTAGGAAGCTTTCCACCTTTTCTTTCCCACTGATTCTTTCATCTGTTTCGTGTAATCTGATTTCTGCCATGTTAAATTCCTCCTTATTTTATATCATTATTAAACTCCGCTGTTGATTTCCGTACCGGGCTTCGCTTTCCGCGGGGCGTGTGCTCGAGCCTCCTCGCTCCGCTGTGGGGTCTCAAGCTACCGTTACCTCCCGCCGGAGTCTTCGCCCGTTCCTCCAATCAACAGCTAGGGAAACCTTTGAACTTACTTTCTATATAAGATTTAAATAGATATTTTTGGTTGGACCAAATTTTTTACACTTAATAATTTCAAATGATAGGAGAATAGAAACTCCCAGGCCTCTAGGTATTTTTTCGCTTCAAAGGCTGTTTTCCCCCAAACGGTGATTCCATGATTCCTGATAAGGACAGCTCCAGCATCTCCATCTATAAATTGAGAAAATTCATTTGCCAATGCTGGGATATCCGCATTGTTTCTTATGATTGGTATCCTTACTTCTGCATCTTCCTCCCAGATGCCGAAGGCTTTAATGATTTCTTGTCCTTTGAAAACAATCTCGCCGTGATCACCATATAACTCAGATATGACATTATTATCTACAGTATGGACATGCAAGGAACAACCAGCTTTTGTCTTCCGGTAAACTTCGAGGTGTAGTAATGTCTCTGCTGAAGGCTTCAACACAGTGCTTTCGACAGCTTTTCCCAATTCATCCACAAGCAGGAAATCTTCTGAAGTTATCTTTCTCTTGTCCTTGCCGCTTGAAGAAACCAAGAATTGAAGCGGTGTATCTGACACTTTGATGGAAAGGTTTCCACTTGTGCCAAAAAACCAATCACGCAAAGCCAATTCTTCCTTAACCTCAGAAAGTTCGGTCCATTTCTTTAAAAACTGACTCATGCAGTCACCTCCCGTTTTTTCAGAATGTCCATCACATCATAAAACGTTTCGAACGGTGAAAAGTCGATGGAGTGCTCCTCACACTTTTTAATCAGAAAGTCCCTCGCAATTACTTGGTCAGCAAGCTTTGCCGCTTCTAAATCAGTAATGGAATCGCCAATCACTATTTTTTCGGTGTCGGATTCGGCAAGCTTTCTGATAATGGAGGGCTTGCAGCACCCACATTCGTTGTTACAGTCCTCATCACACGAATGCGGCCAGAGGATGTTTATTGTTTCTCCAGAAAAATCGGAGTGATTACAATAGATGTTCGTTTCATCTACCAACCCTTCTAAAAGTGGTTTCACAAAGAAATCAATACCACCAGAAACAATATAGAATGGAATTCCCTCTTCTTTTGTAAATGCCACAAACTCTTTGAAGCCATCCCGTATCTCAGCGTAAGCTAATATATATTCCGTAATAGCCTCTTTTTTCTCAGAAGGAAGAAGGGCAAACATCTTCCCAACCCCTTCCTTGATGGAGATTTCTTGGGATAGTACCTGGTTTTTAATTTCGTCCCATTCTTCTGGGGCGTATTTCTTCATGATGGCAATGATATTGTCACTATTGGTGATGGTTCCATCAAAGTCACAAAAAATCATCTGCTTATTGACTGTCATGATGTAACCTCCACACTTCCCCATTGCTTAATGGCAACCTCAAGCTCAGGGTGCTTTTGGGCGTAAACTGTCAGCGATTCCCCAGCCTTCACCGCATCTACTGCCTGACGGAAAGCTTTTGCTCCGGCTGCCCCACCAAGCTCATGTCCGTGGACCCCTCCTCCTGCGTTGATGACCGCATCGTTCCCAAAATCCTGATAAAGTAGCGGTACGAGTCCTGGGTGTATCCCAGCTGATGGTACAGGCAAAGTCGTTTTCAACTGATTGTCAGCTACCGTCAGGGCATCCCGGATTCCGAGCGCTTGTTCCTTCGGCAACGCTACACTTCCATAAGGTGACGGAAATAAGGAAAAGTCAGCTCCTGCATAGCGTAAAAGTTTACCTAACAGTAATTCATTGGAAATGCCATAAAATTCTGACGGGGTCACCGCTCCGCTAACCGCCGGATGTGCCATGATCGGAATGGATACTTCCTTGTCTTCTGCCAAACTTTGAAGTGTATCAAGCCCATAAGCAAAAACATTAAATAGCAGAAAATCAGCACCTAATTCTACAGCCCTTTTTGCTTTATCCTTAAGCTCTAACGAACGGCCTGTCAGGTTTACCGCATATCTTGCACGATGACCTGTCTCCTCTTTCACTTCCTCTAAGATTCTTCTGCCTTCGGTAATCCTTTTTTCAAAAGGGGTAAGTTCGTTTTCAAACAATATTTCGTCATCCTTGATGAAATCCACTCCCCCGAGAGCCTGCTCCTTCAACTGATCAGTAAGATAAGCAAGGTCCCTGCCGATCACCCCTTTGAAAATGCTCATGACGAATGGTCTATTATGAACGCCTGTAGTGGTGCGAAGCCCCTCGATTCCAAATTTCGGTCCAGGATATGCCCGCTTCAAGTCATTACTGAACTCAAGATCGATTAACTTTATCTCCCCATCAAGCGAAAGCTTGCCGAATACAGTGGTTAAAATGGCTGGAAGGTCGTTGCTGTAATTGAAACTAGGATACGCAATTTGGATGATGCCGCGTGTTATGGTGTTCCCCAAATAAGCATCCACCCTGTCACTTGACGAAAGCTTTTTGACGCTTACCACTCTGCCTTTATGCTTTTTCAGCTGCTCCTGTTCAAGTTGTGGGAGGTCAGTCCAGGACCCGATTGTAAGTCCGAGTGCGATACCTTCCGCTTTTTTTTCAAGATTCCCTTTATGATCATGAACCAGATAGGTTGCTAGAATTTCTGACATTATGTACACCCTTTCCATCGATCTTAAAAAAACAAAAAACCTCTTCGATAAGAAGAGGTTCGTCTATCTAACGTCCTCTTATCTATCAGCTTCATGCTGCAAGATTTAGCACCGTGCTTAATAAAATTAAGTCGGTTGCCGGGTTTCATCGGGCCAGTCCCTCCACCTGCTCTTGATAAGATTGGATAATATAAATTTATTATTCACCGCTGTTAATTTCCTCATATGGCTTCGCTTTCCGTGGGGCGACCTTGAGCCTCCTCGTTTTCGCCTGCGGGGTCTCAACATTGTCGCTATTCCCCCACTGGAGTCTTCGCCATTTGCTCAATCAACAGCTAGTAATTTAACTGAATTCTAGTTGAGATTATGCCATCATTCTGCCTTTATGTCAACAGACTATTCAGAAAATCTTCAACTCTCTGATTCGTTGAACTGCTTCTTGCAACCTTTCCGTACTGGTTAATAAACCGACGCGTACATAGCCTTCGCCAAAGGATCCAAAGCCTATACCAGGCGCTACGACAACATGTGCTTCCTCAAGAAGCTTGTCTGCAAACTCCTTGGAAGTATACCCTTCAGGAACTTTTAACCATGCAAAAAAGGATCCTTTCGGTGCCTTTACTTCCCATCCAATTTCCCGCAACCCTTGAATAAGGACATTCCTTCTATCCTCATACAAATCTACAAGCTCCTGGACACATGTTTGTTTATCTAACAATGCTGTGGCAGCTGCCTCTTGGATCGCGCCAAAAATACTAACATACATATGATCCTGCAAAAGATTGATAGCTTTGATCACACTTTCATTCCCCACTGCAAACCCTACACGCCATCCAGCCATATTAAAAGTTTTCGACAAAGTATAGATTTCAATTCCGACATCCTTCGCACCTGGGGTCTGCATGAAGCTAAGTGGTTTTTTTCCATCAAAACCGATGGCACCATAGGCAAAGTCATGTACAACGCAAATATCGTGTTCATTTGCAAGTTTTACAGTTTCCTTAAAAAATGCTGAATTCGCCACAGCTCCTGTCGGATTATTGGGATAATTGAGGAACATGAGCTTAGCAGCTTCCAAGACTTCTGAATTGATATCTTCATAGTTTGGTAAAAAATGATATACTTCTTTTAATGGCATATATTCCATTTTAGCTTTGGCCAATGCCACTCCAGACCAATAATCTGGATAGCCCGGGTCTGGGACAAGGACGGTATCCCCTTCATTCAATAAACACTGGGGAATTTCCACTAGTCCAGCCTTGCCACCAAAGAGTATGGCTACTTCAGTATCTGGATTTATGTCCACATCGTATTCCCTTTTATAGAAAGTGGCAATAGCTTCTTTGAGAAATTGATGCCCCCGAAATGGGGAATATTTATGATGATCTGGTTTTTCAACTGCATCCTGTAACGAGCTTACAATATGTTCAGGTGTGGGCTGATCCGGGTTTCCTTGTCCTAGATTGATCACATCATGACCTTGTGCGACCACTTTCCCCACTTTTTCAACCAATGATGCAAAGAACTGTTTAGGCAGTGTATTTAATAATTCAGATTGTTGAAAGTGTTTCACCTTTTTCACCTACTTAGAAAATTCTTGAAATCCTAGTCACAAATCATATATTGTTAGATTCAACTTGTAAAGTATTTTTTCAACGGGGGGATAAACTTATGAAATGGAAAATAGCTTGTATTCAATTTGATATAGCCTTCGGAGATCCCGAAGCAAATATAGAAAAAGCTTGTGAACTGTTGACAGTGGCAGGCAATGATCGACCTGATATCATCGTATTACCTGAACTTTGGTCTACAGGCTATGATCTCGGACGCCTTGATAAGATTGCAGATTCTGGCGGTTTTGTTACAACCAAGTTCCTTAAATCTGCGGCAAAAGAGCTGAACGCTCACATTGTGGGTGGTTCTGTCGCCAAAAAAACAAACAAAGGGATTTATAACACGATGATTACGGTCAACAAAGATGGAGAAGTTGCCGGAGAATATAGCAAATTGCACCTTTTTCGATTGATGGACGAGCATCACTTCCTCCAGCCAGGAAAGACAGATGGAATGTTTGAGCTTGACGGAGAAACATGTGCTGGCTTCATTTGCTATGATATACGGTTTCCTGAGTGGATCCGTGCCCATACTACAAAAGATGCAAAAGCAATCTTTGTTGTTGCAGAATGGCCTTTGGCAAGGGTTGACCATTGGCGTACCCTTCTTATCGCCCGGGCCATTGAGAACCAGTGTTATGTAATCGCTTGTAACCGTTCAGGCGCAGATCCGAAGAATGCTTTTGCAGGACACTCCATGATTATTGATCCTTGGGGGGAAGTTTTGGCAGAAGCAGGAGAAAGAGAAGAGATTATTACTGCTGAAATTGATTTGGCTAAAGTGGAGGAAGTAAGGAAAAGAATCCCGATCTTTGAAGATAGAAGACCACAATACTATTAATTTAGCGGTTTAATAATACACCGCTGTTCCTTTCCGCGGGACGGTGCTGGAGTCTTCGCCATTAGCTCCAATCCATAGCTGAAAATTACAAAACGTAATGTTAGAACTTTTTCAAATAGCTCAGTTAGAGTTTTTTTTACACAGCCTTAAGTAAATGAAGTCATTATGTTGATTGGAGTGGAAGGCGCGCAGACGCCCGCGGGAGGAAGGGACAGGTTAGAACCCTGAAGCGTTGTGAGGAGGCTCACGGACCGCCCGCAGGGAAGCGAAGCGCCTGGAACGGAAATCATCTGTATTATAAAATTCTCTTATTCTTTCAAAACAAAAAGGACTCCGGGATGGAGTCCTTTTCTATTTGGCTAGCATTATTTTGTAACGTTAGCAGCTTGAGGTCCACGAGCACCTTCAACGATTTCGAAAGAAACTTCTTGACCTTCTTCTAGAGTTTTGAAACCTTCGCCTTGGATTGCGGAGAAGTGTACGAATACGTCGTCTTGACCTTCAACTTCGATGAATCCAAAACCTTTTTCTGCGTTGAACCATTTTACTTTACCTTGTAACATGTTTGTTCCTCCTTGTGGTTTACCCACGTAAATATTACTATTCTTGCTCTTTCAAACATTTCAAGACGAAAACTTGTTTCTGACTTTCCATATTCACGAACAAAAATAATAGTTTAATAATAGCAGGTGCCCATCATTTTTTCAAGGTTTTAACCAAACAATTCATACAATTCAACTTAATTCTTCAAAATAATCAGATTCCTGTTTGTTAAAGCCTTTTCTCGTAACTTTGTTGCTTTTTGTATATTTTAACCAACAATAATATTCCTTATTGTCGTGCTCTTTTCCCTGCTGTAATACTACATGCATATACAGATTAAGAAACGCTACAAAGTCCATTTGCAGACTTTTGCTAATAAAAAGCAACAAATTGAGAAAAAGCCTTTTTAAAAAAATGGTTGACATCCATCTAAACACCTTGTTATTATTTTCAACAAGCAATAATTTTCACACAATTAAATACATTCGCAATATATATTGTTGCGATCTCTTATCAAGAGCAGGTGGAGGGATTTGGCCCGATGAAACCCAGCAACCGACCGTAATACTGTTGTGAGACAGGGCGTTACATTTAATTGACGCCGAACGTAATCGTTCATAAGGCACGGTGCTAATTCCAGCAGAAGTGACTTCTGGCAGATAAGAGGGGAGAAGTTGATGCTTCAAGCCTCTTTCTTATGGAAAGGGGCTTTTATTTTTGAAATAAACGCCCCGATCTAAATTTTACGATAAATGATGACTCGGGGGTAAAAAATATGACGATTACTGCAACTACAAACTATGAACCATTAACTGAAGCTACAGCCGTGTCGTTGGCAAAGGACCTTGAATTTTTCAAGGAAGGAGCACTTCTTCACTGTCAAGAGATAGGTGATGGGAACTTGAACCTTGTTTTTCATATCAGAGATGAAAACAATACAGGGATTATTATCAAACAGGCACTACCTTATGCCAAAGTTGTTGGAGAAAGCTGGCCTCTCACCTTGCATCGTGCCACAATCGAAGGGAACTACTTGAAGAATGCTGCGACACTTGTCCCTAACCTTGTTCCGAAAGTGTATTATACAAACGAAGCATTGGCCATTACGATCATGGAAGACCTTTCGCATCTAGACATCGCAAGAAACGGTTTTATTCATGGCAAGGACTATCCCCTCATTTCCAAACACATTGGGGAATACTTGGCTAAAACGTTATTCTATACTTCAGATTTCGGTTTGAACCAACAGGAAAAAAAGACTCTGCAACAGCAATTTTCCAACCCGGAACTTTGTAAGATTACTGAAGACCTTGTGTTCACAGATCCTTTCTTTGATAGTGAGACAAACAGTTATGAGCCGGAACTTCTAGGTGCAGTGGAAGAAATTTGGAAGGATGAAACCCTGAAACTTGAAGTCGCGAAACTGAAATTCAAATTTCTAACGAATGGGGAAGCGCTTCTTCATGGAGACCTTCATACCGGAAGCATTTTCGCCAACGAAATCGATACTAAGGTAATTGATCCGGAGTTTGCTTATTTTGGACCTATCGGCTTTGATGTTGGTCAATTCTTTGCGAACATTTTACTGCAAGCCATCACTAGAACAGACGAAGAGAGAGGCGATATTACGGCTCATCTACACCAAGTTTGGGAGACTTTCACCTCTATTTTCTCCGACCTGTGGAAAACGTCCAGCGTGGAGCAGTTCACCACAACTCCAGGGTATCTGGATTATGTACTAAAAAAAGTTTATGCGGAGGCGATCGGTTTTGCAGGATGTGAAGTTATCAGACGCACCATCGGATTGGCCCATGTAGCAGACCTCGACACCGTCCAACCTTTCGCCAAGCGTATTCTAATCAAGCAAAAGTCGCTGGAGCTTGGAAGATTACTAGTCTTGGAGGCAGGAAATTTCAAGAACACGAAAGAGATAGAATCTTTATTTGAAAATGTTTTAAAGGAGATTAAATGACTTATGACTGTTACAACTGGCCTTCCACTATCTGTCGAATGGATGGATACATCTATCCGTTTATTAGATCAACAGAAACTGCCACATGAAACCGTGTTCCTTGACCTGAAGACCCTTTATGATGTTTATGATGCGATTGTCACTTTAAAAGTTAGGGGTGCACCGGCCATTGGGATAACAGCAGCTTACGGACTTGCACTTGCTGCAAATTCTTATGAGACGGAAAGCCTTGATGATTTTCACACACTTTTGAAAAAGGATCGAGACTACCTAGCTTCCTCGCGCCCAACTGCAGTCAATTTATTTTGGGCAATTAACAGGTTGGTAGAAGTTTCCTTAAAAGCCTCTTCAGTAAATGAAGCGAAAACGAATCTTGTTCATGAAGCCATTCAGATTCAATTAGAAGATGAAACCACTTGCCGACTTATCGGGGAACATGCCCTTTCACTTTTTCAAAAAAATAATAAGGTCCTTACGATATGCAATGCTGGGTCTATTGCAACAGCAAGGTATGGTACTGCATTGGCTCCTTTCCACCTTGCAAAGGTAAAGAGTTTCCCGATCAGTGTATTTGCAAGTGAAACAAGGCCTGTTCTCCAAGGAGCTCGCTTAACTGCATGGGAGCTACAACAATCCGGTGTGGATGTCACTCTAATTACGGATAACATGGCTGCCCATACAATCAAAACCAAAGGAATCAATGCCATCATTGTTGGCGCAGATCGAATTACAGCTAACGGCGATACGGCTAATAAAATCGGGACCTACAGCCTTGCGATTCTAGCAAAATCTTTTGGTATCCCTTTTTATGTGGCAGCTCCATTATCCACCTTTGATCTCTCGAAAAATACAGGCGAAGAAATTGAGATTGAAGAAAGAGATCCAAGGGAAATTACCCACCTTGGAGATCAATCGATTGCCCCAGAGGGTATATCCGTCTTCAATCCGGCGTTTGATGTTACACCAAATGAACTGATTACCGCCATCATAACAGAAAAAGGAATCATCAAAGGCAACTACACCGAAGCCATCCCAGCCTTATTCGAAAATTAACACAACAAAAGGATCCATTATACATATGAGTACAATGGATCTCAGACTGTTGACAAACTATAAACTAGTTAGGATATCTGTTGGAAGAGTTGATCTTCGTTGCAGGAGCTTCGCTTTCCGCGGGCAGTCCGGAAGCCTCCTCAGGCTACGCCCTGCGGGGTCTTCCATGTCCTTTCCTCCCGCAGGAGTCTTCGCTCCTTCCACTGCGATCAACTAGAGAATTTCATTATTTTAAGCTTTGTCTACAAACTGGGATCCATTATACATATGTGTACAATGGATCCTTTATTATTTTGCCCACATTTCCCTAGGATTCAATTCGTAAATTCCCGCTTCCCGATACATATAATGATTAATGATAAATTCCCTTCGAATCGTCGCATAATCCCCATGAAACTGTTTGATATGCTCATTTATTTCCTTTTCACTATACTTTTTCCCAATCTCCAAACCTTTCACAATGTGCTCAAAAATAATCAATTTCTTTTTCCTTTGTGCTGGGATGGTTTTTAACGTACCATCTTTCGTTAGAAAGTTTTGCAAGATCTGCTCCCTTTCCTTCTGTTCTTCCATTGTTTTCTCCCCCTTGCCACTTCTACTTAAAACAAGAAATAAGCCTTCATGGTGTATCTCCAAAGCCTTCTTATTTAAATAGTAATAGACCGTATTTTTCTCTCTTCTTTCGTAAACCGCACTTATCTCTTTCAGCTTCGATATGTGATGGGAAACAGTTGGTGGTTTTACACCTAGCCTCTCTGCTAACTCTTGTCCACTAAGAGGTTCCTCCTCCGAAGCCAATAGTACCAACAGCTTGATTCTTGTCTTATCCCCCATCACC
Organism: Sutcliffiella sp. FSL R7-0096; assembly: GCF_038595065.1. NCBI lineage: Bacteria > Bacillati > Bacillota > Bacilli > Caryophanales > Bacillaceae > Sutcliffiella > Sutcliffiella sp. FSL R7-0096. The sequence continues at coordinate 1,642,863 of NZ_CP152003.1, read as the reverse complement.
TTATAGAAATTCACAAGTTTATCCAGTTGCAGAACTTCCACCCCCTTAGACTAGTTTTATGAGCATCTAATTAGATTGTAATCTAATTAGATGATTCTTTTCAACCCTTTTTCTTCTCTTTTTTTAAAATGGCCTCTTTATCTTGTTCACTGATGACATTTAACTTTGTTAATACCTCTGTGTAAAAAATGAGTTTGTTCGCTCTCCCCATATTTATCATCTCCTGTTTTGCCCTAGAGCAACTTTTTTTGTCTTAGTAAATTATATGAAGCGAAACAAGAGTTGATACAGATTAGCCATATGAACACAAAAAAAAATACGGTAGATTTAAATCTACCGTACAAATTTCTATACTAATACACCTTCTAGCTTTAGTAGCTCTTCTTTCATACCGATTTTATCACCTGCATACCCAACCAACGCTTTATTCTTCCCAATGACACGATGGCATGGAATCACAATGGGTAAAGGGTTTCTGCGGTTTGCCTGCCCAATAGCCCTCACTGCCAACGGCCTATTTATCTCTTTTGCTATGTCTTGATAGCATTTCACTTCTCCATATGAAATGTTGCTTAATGCCTGCCAAACCTCCAGCTGAAAGTCCGTCCCGTTCATTTTGAACGGTACATCAAAGTCAGATCGCCTTCCCTGAAAGTACTCTTCCATCTGGTTGGTCACAAGCTTGCAAATGGGATGATCTGAATCCAACACATACCTTTGGCTAATAGACTCCAGTTTCAGAAAATCCTCATCGAACTCAATCTTTATAAGGTGCTCTTCATTGCAAATTATAAAGATTTTCCCGATTTTTGTATTCAGGCTACTATAATAAAACATAATCGTTACCTCTCTTATCCCGCTGATTTCAAGATATTTATCAATGTACTGTAGGTGTTCCAATAGGCAATCTTATGTGAAAGGTCGTGCCCTTTCCTAGCTCGCTGCTCACCTCAATGGTACCATTGTGCTCTTCTACTATCTTATAGCTTACCATAAGCCCAAGCCCTGTTCCACGGTCCTTCGTGGTATAGAAAGGTTCACCCAGTTTCTTCAGCTTATCTTCGGGTATGCCGATTCCTTCATCCCTAATGGATATGAGTACCTGTTCCCCTTCCTCTTTGGAGAGCACCACAGAAACTGTACCACCTTTTGGCATCACTTCTATTGCATTTTTTAGTATATTGATAAAAACTTGCTTTAATTGATTCGGTTCACAATAAATATCAGGTAACCCTTCTTCAATGGATGTGACGAATTGGACATTGTCCAACGATGCCTGGGCACTTAACAGGTCGAGTGTCTCTTTCATGGTAACCGTGACACTCTTCCGTTGATAGGAAATTGCCTGTGGTTTGGCCAATACAAGAAACTCGGTAATGATGGATTCTATCCTTTTTAATTCAGAAGTGATTACATCGAAATACATCGCATACTGGTCTTCATTCATGCTATTTTGCAGGAGTTGAATAAAGCCTTTTAATGCTGTCATCGGGTTTCTTATCTCATGTGCGATACCTGCAGCAAGTTCTCCCACCACTGTAAGGGTGTCGGACTTTCGTAGCTGATCTTCCATCTCTCTTTTTTCTGTGATATTTCGGAAGATGGTCATGTGTAATCCTTCAATGACATTTTTCTTAGCGGAGTATTCAATAATTTGCATGCCAGTCTCATCTTCGAGACAAACTTCGCCACTCAGCTCTTCGCTATCCGGGCAATCCTTCCAGTGGTTTTGCAGATCCTGTAACTGCTCTTGCTGTAAATAGTAGTGAAGATAGTTCGCCACCAATTCTTCTTTTGGAAGCTTCAGTATTTTGCTGGCATTCGGGTTTGCATCAATGATGTTACACCTGTTATCCCACAAAAGGATACCATCCATCGCGTTATCAAATATCTTACGGAACTTTTGTTCACTTTCCCTCAGGTCCTTTTCCATTTTCCTGCGTTCACTGACATTACGGAAAATAATCATATTAAAACCGTCAATGATGCCCTTATTGGCTGTAAATTCAAGGAGCTTCTTCTGACCATTCGGCATATGAAACTCCAGCTCTTCCCTGATTTCACCATTGGCTACAAACTGTTTCATGATGGAAAACACTCTCTTATTATGCCTTGGAACAAAACAGTGAAGCTTGGAATGAATCAGCTCATCCAATGGAAGTTCAAATGCCCTGCTTGCAGCTGGGTTTGCCCGCATGATTTCTCCACTGTTATCAACCAGTACAATCGCATCCAAGGCATGCTGGAACATCTCCCTGAATCTCTCTTCACTCTTCTGAAGCTGAAGCTCCATATTACGTTTTTCCGTCACATCCCTCATGATGGCAAGGTAATAATCATCATAGATGTTCGCAGTAATTGTCACTTCAAATGTTTTCCGTTCCCCCGTGTGAAGAATGACCGGCAATTCCCCTCTCACCCTGCCATGATTATCAAGAAGGTTCCAGATTTTTTTCATCTTGTATTGGAAATCTTCTTCTACAAAATCATCAAGCTTGGACTGGAGAAGATCTAATTTCGGCATGGCAAAGTTTGAACAAAAAGCGGGATTAACATCTATAAAATACCCCTCCCTATCAAATACAACAATGCCATCCACCGCCCGATTTATTACATCATGGTACATCTGCTTGCTCTTATTTGACTCTTTCTCTAGCTTCTTCCTCGTGGTGATATCACGGATGATGCATATGTCCAATCCGCTCTCATCAGGGTTCCGCACTGCTGAGTATTCCACATATTTTATCGTCCCATTGTCTAGCCGCACAATCAATTCATTTTTCAATTCACCTAATTCATCTAATTGTGCTTCTTGAAGCTCCACTTCTTCTTTGGACATCAAATCAAGAAAGTCATGCAGTTTTCTTTTTAATAGATCTTCCCTTGATAATTCAAAAAGCTCACAAGCCTTCTGATTGACCTGAAAGAATTCCATATTTTCATTGAACAATATAATTGCATCGTTGGCATGCTCAAATGTAAGTTGCAGAAATCTGTTTTCCTTTTCAAGCTTGTGAAGCTTGTTTGTCAGAGTCTCTATCTCTACCTCCAACTTTTTGGTCTCTTCCCTTACCATGTGTTGGATCATAACCTTCCCCCACTTATCATTTATTTTTTCATCCCGTATATAAAATAATTATTTTTTCCTGAAAAACGCCGCTGTTGATTTCCGCACTTTGGTTCCTTTTTCAAAGGCGTTTTGTAAAGTGTGATAAAAACGCACTTCTGCTCTGGATTAAATTCTACGTTTCCCACCTAAAATCCTTTCTTCTACATTTAAAGCAATAAAAAAGTCATTTCAGAAATCATTTTGTAATATTTACTACTTTCCTGTTGATAATGGAAAGGAGAGGAAAGTTTTGCTAGAGATACAAAATATCCTGCAAACCATGACTACCACATTTTAATTAGGCTCTTTTCTAAAAAATTGTAGCTATTCACTAGTAAAAAGTCGGAAATTGGACTTTTTACTGCTTACTTACTCTAGATATGCACGTAGCATATTTAGTATTGCAAGGAAAAGAGCACGACAGTAAGGAATATAACGGTCACTTTAAAAATTTGCCAAAGCAACAAAGTTTACGAAAATAGCCTTAAATTATGATAAACTGTATTAGTTATAGAATTTTTCACTAGGAGTATGATGGATTTACCATGAAAATAATTGCGTCAACCTTAAATGCAAAATATATCCATACCAACCTTGCTATTCGTTATTTGAAAGCTTATGCTGCGCCGGAGTACAAAGTAGATTTAGCCGAATATACCATCAAAGACCCGGTCATGAATATCGTATCAGATTTGATCCAAAGAAAACCTGATGTCATAGGATTCAGTTGTTATATATGGAACATAGAAGAGACAATCAAAGTTATGAGCATGTTGAAGAAAATCAATCCTGATTTAACGATTGTCCTTGGTGGCCCTGAAGTGACTTATGACGTGACAGAGTGGCTCGACCGCCTGACAGACGTAGATTTCATTGTTCTAGGGGAAGGCGAAATTACGTTCAAACAACTTTTACAAGAACTAGAAGGTGAAGGGAATTTCGCTGGCATCAGCGGTTTAGCTTACCGTGAGGGCACTGAGAAAAAGATTTCCCCTCAACGAAACAAAGTGGATCTGAAGGAACTCCCTTCTCCTTACCGCTTTGAAGAAGACATGGCACAGCTGGGGAAACGAGTGACCTACTTTGAAACGAGCAGGGGCTGTCCGTTTAGCTGTCAGTTCTGCCTATCTTCTATTGAAGTAGGCGTCCGTTATTTTGACCGTGAAAAAGTAAAAGAGGATATTCGTTTCTTGATGAACAACGGAGCAAAGACCATCAAGTTTGTGGACCGCACCTTCAACATCAGTCGCAGTTATGCCATGGAGATGTTCCGTTTCCTGATTGATGAACACCTGCCGGGAACCGTCTTCCAGTTTGAGATCACCGCTGATATCATGCGACCTGAAGTCATCGAGTTCTTAAATCAGGAAGCTCCTTCCGGCTTGTTCCGCTTCGAGATCGGGGTACAATCAACCAATGATGCGACAAATGAACTTGTCATGCGTAAGCAGAACTTCTCGAAACTCTCCCGTACTGTGACAATGGTCAAGGATGGCGGAAAGATTGATCAACATCTTGACTTAATTGCAGGATTGCCGGAAGAGGATTACCACTCATTCAAGAAAACATTCAATGATGTATTCGCACTGCGTCCTGAAGAACTTCAACTTGGCTTTTTGAAAATGCTACGTGGAACAGGGCTTAGAATCCGCTCTAAAGAGCATGATTACATTTATATGGACCATGCCCCATATGAGATACTCGGCAACAACATATTGAGTTTTGATGACATCATCCGTATCAAACAGGTGGAGGACGTTCTAGAGAAATATTGGAATGACCATAGAATGGATGCCACCGTTGAGCACCTGGTTGCAGGTGTATTTGAAACGCCATTCGATTTTTTCCAAGATTTCGGTTCTTATTGGGACAAGAAAGGCTGGTCCAGAATCGGTCATCAATTGGAAGATCTGTACAAACGCCTTTATGCCTTTTTACAAGAGGAGGATGTGGCAACTCTTGGGGTTGTAGAAAGTTTGATGAAATATGATTACTTGCGCCACCAGAAGTTCAAGCCCCGTAAACCATGGTGGCAGGATCGTCTGGATAAAGACGTACGTACTGGCATCTATAAACAAATCGTCCAATCCCCCGATTTGATGGGTGAAGCGTTTACTAAACTGCAATTAAATGAAAAAGAACTATATAAACATACTATGGTCGAAACCATCCACTTTGACTTGTCCCTCTACCTTGAAAAAGGACAAATCAAGGAAGAAGAAAATTTTGTTCTTGTCTACTTCAATCAGACTACAAACAAAACAGAAATCTTCCCCATCTCATCAGAAAAAAGAAAAACTGCCAGCTGATTTCAGCTAGCAGTTTTTCTTTTTGTCTTTTTTGTTCTTCTTGTTGTTGGATTCAATTGCATTTTCAAAAGCTTTCGCCGCATTAGGGTCACCGAATTCAGGACCGAACTCTTCTTTCAAGCTGTCATGTGAAATCGCATGATCCTCTTTGTGTGCTTGCTTCTGTTTTTTCTTTTTTGTATTTTTATCCATTCCTTATCCCCCTTTACTTCCCTTGTCGACCATGTTTGGAATTGCGATTCGCACCACGTATCATATCCTCTTGTTGATATTCAGCAGAAAACTCCGTATCCGGCAAGCTTTCCTTCGGTGTTTTATTATTGTTTTTCGCTGCGTCGTGGGCAACTTTTCTCTTTGCCATTTCAATCACCCCCATGACAGTAGGTTGCCCCTATGTCATTTTTCACATTCTTCATAGGCAATTAATACAATTTCCTCCCCGATTTCCTCCCGTAATTTTTGCTCATATTTAGTGATCTGTTCGAGCTTGTCTTCTGAAAGGTGTGCTATCTCAAATTTCTTCGCCATTTGATCCTTCCTCCTTTTCTTGGTACATACTTATTTATTTTAAAGAAATGCTAAAACTATACATCCCGTGGAGGTGAAAAGTATGAAAGAAAAGGATGCATCACTGGAAGTCCCTTATTTGGAGGAAACGATGCCACACCAAATCAACTCCCCTTCTTTCAAAGGCTCCAATATGAAAATGCAGCCACCATTTGTCAATGAACATGGAATTGTCATCGGAGACAGCAAATACAATTCCGAAGAATCTCCCTTAAATAATTGGAGCGACGACATTGACCCCGCAGTCATGGCAGGGGACCAATGGGTCCATCCAACAAATGATATCGGATGGAATTCATCTGAAAACCGGGAACTTGTCGAGAAATCAAAAAAACCTCAAGGTGTCCCCTTTACACATCCTGATAAAGATGTGAGCTATGGTAGAGATTGAAGAATAAAAAAAATTAAAAAAAATACCTTTGGGGGTCAGACCCCCAAAGGATTTTCGGCTTTAACGTCGAAACCCGCCTCTGCAAAGGCGGGTTTCGTTAGGTAGTAAGCTTGCTTTTTTACTTGCCCCCCGTAAAGGAGATTCCTTTAATGAAATAACGGTTAAAGAATCCGTAGATGAGCAGTACTGGAAGGGTGAATACCATGGATGCGGCCATAATATAGTTCCAGTAACTGATGTATTGGCCTTTGAACGTGTTTAATCCTAGTGGTAAAGTGAACATCGATGGATCCGACAGTATAATCAACGGACGCATAAAGTCGTTCCAGAACCCCATAAATACGAATATAGCCTGCGCAGCAAGGGCTGGTTTCGCCAAAGGAAGCACTATCTTAAAGAAAGTACCGAATCTACTAAGCCCATCCATTTCTGCGGCCTCTTCCAATTCTTTTGGGAAATTAATGAAGAATTGTCTCATCATAAAGATAAAAGTAGCATTGATCATTGCGGGTACAATCATGCCTTGATAGGAATTTAGCCACCCCAATTCACGAAGAATCAAGTAGTTAGGGATCATCGTTACTTGTGCAGGAATCATTAGGACTGCAAGTACAATGATGAACAACGTTTTCCGTCCCGGAAAGCTAAGTCTAGCGAGGGCATACCCTGCCATTGAGTTGAATAACAGGTTCAAGGAAGTACCAGCCAATCCGATAATCAAGCTGTTCAACAACCAACGAGGGAATAGCTCCTGTTCTAAGAAAATCTGTTTATAGTTATCAAAGGTGAAATTTCTCGGTATGAAATTTATCGTCCCACTAACGATTTCTTCTAACGTTTTAAACGAAGAAGAGACTGCCCATATAAATGGAATAAGGGTAATAACCGCATACAGAACGAGAATACCATATAAAAATGCTTTTCCGATACTAAGCTTCTTCTTCATGATGCAGCCCCCTCAATATAGAGATTCTTCTTTGGAAAATTTACGTTGCAATAATGTTGCGACCAGAATAACAAGGGATAGCATAACAGCAATTGCTGCAGCATAACCCATTGTCCCCAGACTCTTGAAGGCATACTGATAGATTAGTAATACAACTGTCAATGTAGAGTTATCAGGTCCGCCAGATCCCCCTGAGAAAATGAAGGACTGATCAAACAACTGGAACGTCCCGATCAAGCCCATGATGACAACAAAGGATGTCACCGGACGTAAGTTAGGTACTGTAATATATATAAACTTTTTGAAAGCATTGGCTCCATCCAGTTCTGCCGCTTCGTACAAAGATTCAGGAATGTCTTGGAGGGCAGCAAGGTAGATGACCATAAAGAACGGTGCCGTAGCCCAGATATTCATAATCATGATTGCTATTAACGCTACACTTGGATCTCCAATCCAGTTATATGTAGGGAGTCCGACTGCAGATAGAATTTCATTTACCAATCCATTCTGATTGTACATCCACATGAAAATTAAAGTTAATACTGCAGATGATGTTAATGTCGGAAGGAAGTAGACAATCCGAAAAATACTTTGCCCTTTCAAGCCCGCGTTAAGCGTTGCAGCAAGAATGAGTGCAAGCAGTGTCTGGATCGGGACTACAATAATGACATATTTAAAAGTATTCCAAAGAGCCCGTAAAGCCCGCCCGTCATCCGTTATATTTGTAAAATTGCTCAATCCTACAAATTGATATGTAGCCGTACCTAATAGCTGTACCTTATGGAAAGATAAGAAAAATGCATAAATAATTGGACCGATAATGAATAATGCAAGTACAAATATGGTTGGAGCCATAAAAGAATAGCCCTGTGTAGCCTCTCGTAGTGACCGCTTTGAATAGGTACGTTTTTTCTTCATTTTATTCACTCCTTTTCCCTTCCAAGAGTTCTATTTATCTACATGAACTCTTTCTAAAGAAGAAAAACAAATCATTTCCTCTTCACAAAGAAGTCAGTAGAGACTTCACAAATCAAGTGCAAGGCTGTCCATTTAACTTAAGCAGACAGCCAGGCACAATAGCATTCCGATAAATCTATAAGCAAGAATTACTCGCCAATTTCTCTATTTGCTTGCTTCTCAGCTTCTTTTAACGCCTCATCAAGTGGACGCTGTCCAAGGAAGGCAGATACAAATTGATTGTTAAAATTATTCATGATTGTCGGTAGGTTTACTCCATTAGCCCATACCGTTGCATAGGACGCACCAGAAACAAGTGCTGCCCGTTTTTCATCTTGGTCAAAGCCAAGTTTCTCTGCTACAGACTTCCTAGTAGGCAATGCAAACCCTTTGGACGTCCATATTTCCATCCCTTCAGGACCAGTAAGGAACTCAATTAACTTCCATGACGCTTCTTTTTTCTCAGATCCTGCATTCATAACGTAGGAAACTGTATAAGCCATGGTGTTTTGTTCCCCATTAATTGTTGGAAGTTCCGCGGTTCCGTAATCGACATTAGGGAATGTATCCTCCAGAAAAGGAATTGCCCAGTTCCCCTCGATTACCATTGCCGCTTTTTCTTGACCGAACATTTCCCCTCCCCAGTTTGCACCTACATCGGTAGCTTGTGCGGCAGTTTTATCTTCATTACGTTGGTCGATAATCGGCTGTAATGCTTCAATAACTTTGTCATCTCCAAAGTTTGCTTTATCATCCTTCACCACTTCTCCGCCTAATGATTCTGCAATGTAGTACATTCTGGCAAGTTCGGGTGCCACACCAAGGCCAACTACACCATCTTTCGTCAACTCCTTGGAAACTTCTCGGACTTCATCCCATGTAGTTGGAACTTCTACACCGGCTTCTTCGAACATTTTCTTGTTGTAAAATAAAGCCAGCGTGGAATAGTCCTTCGGGAACCCATATGTCACGCCATCCTTTTGGAAAGCTTCCAAAAGCGGTTGTTCAAAATCTTCAACATCAAATTCGTCTGTCACATAATCATCAAGTGGCTCAAGCACCCCTGTTTCAATCAGGGCCGGGGCTTCAAAAGCATCCAAATAGAAGACATCTGGTGCTTCTCCACCAATAAGACGGGTTTTCATGACATCCATATACTGATCAGAAATGACTTCATGCTTGACTTTAATAGTCGGATTTTTTTCTTCAAAAGCATCCAGGGCTTCTTTTAATAGACGGGTCTCGGACGGATTCCCCCCCCATCCGGCAAGGGTGATTTCCACAGTATCACCGGAACCCTCAGTAGAACCGCTGCTTCCACCGCTACATCCTGATAATAATCCCCCAACAAGCATTGTCGTGACACCTAATGCTGCCAACCATTTTTTTGCTTTCATCTTAATACCCCTCTCCTCTTGCTTTATTTTAGTAATTTTTAAAAACTAATTTTGCACCACTTCATACCCAGTAGTGTTTTCCTTGATGGTAAGCTCCACATTTCCATTCGAGTTTCTTACAGCAGTAACAGATAAATGGCCTTTCCCGATCTTAACTTTCTCCACTTCCAATAAATCCATCCCATTTGGAAATACCGGGGACAATACTATTTTTTCTTCCAATGCATCTGGGAAAAGACCTAAAATTGTTTGAACCATTACAAGTGGTGTCCCCGCGGCCCAAGCCTGCGGTGAACATGCAACGGGATATTTGACCGCTTTTCCTACTGAACGGTCGTAACCACAAAACAGCTCAGGCAAGCGATCATACTCGAAGTGAGCTGCAGCTTCAATAAGCCCTTCAATGACGATATTTGCAGATTCCTGCTCCTTGATTTTTGACATTCCAAGCAATACCATACTGTTGTCATGTGGCCAGATACTTCCGTCATGATAACTCATCGGATTATAGCCCGCTTCCCCAGTTCCCATCGTACGGATTCCGAATCCTGAGAACATTTTAGGGGAGATAAGGGTTTCGATGACCGCTTTCGCTTTCTCCTTATCCAACATCTCCGAGAATAGTACATGTCCGGGATTGGATGTTATGGTTCCTACCTGCTGCTTATCACGGTCTAAGGCAATCGCATAGTAATTGACATCTTCCATCCAGAACTCTTCATCAAATTTAACCTTAAGCTTTTGACTTTGTTCTCTTAATGCTTCCGCCTTATCTGTTTTGCCAAGCTTGTCATAGATAGAAGCCAATCCCATTTTTGCTTGGAAAACATAGCCTTGTACTTCGGAAAGGGCAATTGGGGTGGTAGCATAATCTCCATTGCGATGGACGATGGAATCTCCTGAGTCCTTCCACCCTTGATTGGCAATCCCTTTACTCGCTTCCTGGTGGTATTCCACAAATAAATCTCCATCTCTATCACCATACTGGTCTATCCAGATTAATGCAGCTTCAATATTTTTTTCCAAATCCTTTACCACTTGAATGTCTCCAGTCCATTTAACATACTCTGTCAAAAGAATTAAGAATAGTGGAGTGGCATCGATTGTTCCGTAATAGGGTGTGAAGGGAATTTGCTCGGTAGTCGCTAGTTCACCAAAGCGAATCTCGTGCATAATCTTACCTGGCTGTTCATCCCGCCAAGGATCTACTTTTGTCCCTTGTTTACTTGCCATAGTGTAAAGGGTTCCTTTGGCCACTTCCGGTTGAAACGATAACATCTGAAGAGCAGCAATCAGACTATCTCTCCCAAAAGGAACACCAAACCAAGGCAATCCTGCCACCGGGAACTTTCCGTATCCAAGATCGGTTAATAACACGCGTAAGTCCCCTAAACCTCGGTCCACCAAACGTTGTAAGGGGAGACAATCTGTTTTCACCTTTGTGATATCTGTATTCCAGCCTTTGTAGGACATCTTTAATTTCTCCAAAGCATCAGATGCGGATAGAATACTATTTTCCACTTGCTCTCCATGTTGTGGTTGTACCTTTAACGTGATTGTCTGCTCTTCTTCGTGCTTCAACTCGAAATGGAATTGAAGAGCACCTGATTCTGGATCTGTTGATTTTTCATCCTTGTCCCATTCAATGTACGTCCGACGTGAAAGATTATCTGCTCCTTCGTAATGGAACGTTAACGACTTTTCTTCCGCTGTCTGGCCGGTTCTTTTCCCTATCTCCCCATTCTGAAAACCACGGACGATAAACATATCCGCAAAATCCACATCCAAGTGTACACTTAAATCAAAACTTACATTTTTAGGGAAATAATTCTTAACTGTCATCGTTTCATAGAAAACGTCATTGTAGATGAAGCGGGTACGCTTGATTTCCACTGACTCCCTCCATAAAATAAGCTCTCCGTTTCTTTCCATATGAGGATTTGTCATGAGAATTGTCGCCATATAGTTATCTGCTGCATCTGAGTGCAGTAGAATAGGCTCTTCTCCATTGATCTTTACATCTAGTTTGCTTAAGAACCTGGTATCCTTTGTATATAACCCCAAGCCGTATGGGTGATTTTCGGGGATATCCCCATTCTTATCTGTAAGAAGAAACAAATCATTTTCTTTTATCACTCTATAATCCATCGTTGTACCTCCTAGGTTATAATGCATCCGAAACGTTTTGGTTTTTCGCTAAACTTCTGAACCCACTAAGTGATATGCATGTTCTTCACTTTCCAAAACGTTTCGGAAATTCTGGTTGTAAAAAAGCACTCGTATAGTGCCTTATTTATGTTGACTCTCTTATGATGAGTTTGGTGTCAATAATTCGTGCGTGTGATTTTTCTTTTCCTTCCAACATATCAATCAGAAGAATCGCCGCTTCATACCCTAGATTAAATTTATCCTGACGAATAGTCGACAAACTTGGATTAGAATAAGATGCCAGCATAATGTCATCATATCCTATCACTGCAATATCTTCTGGTACTTTTCTACCGATTGCCTTCACTGCTCGCAGAACACCTAATGCCATCAGGTCACTCGCACAGAATATGGCTGTAATTTCTGGATTGTCAGCTAAAAGCTCCATTGCCACTTCCTCAGCCACTTTTTCTTTGAAATCACCATTTCTTACCCAATCCTGTCGGAATGGCAGATCCTGCTCATTGATCGCTTCAAGATATCCTTGCATTCGCCTCATGCTTACATCCGCTTTCTCATGTCCGTTTATCATGGCAATATTAGTATGTCCTCGTTCTATCAAGTGGGCCACAGCTTTCTTGGCACCTTTCACATTATCTGTCGTAACATAGCCGACAGTATCGGACTCCTGTGGAATATCTACAAGGACACAAGGGATATCGCTCTCCACTACTTCCTGCAAATAAGGATCATTCGTCTTGATTCCTTGTAAAATAACCCCATCCACCCGCCTTTCCCTACAAAGTTGGGTGTATGTCTTTTGACTCTGCTTTGTGGATGTAGTGCTGAAAAGTACCAGGTCATAGTCGGAATTCGCTGAAGCTTCATTGATTCCACATAGAACCTCGAAAGTGAAATTATCTTTAACGCCTTCCCTGTTCATATCAGAAACAAGGAGTCCTATCGTTTTGGACTTTTTCATCACAAGGCTTCTAGCAACCGTGTTGGGACTGTAATTCAATTCCTTTGCTACTTCTTCAATTCTTTTCTTCGTTTTTTGATTAACATCAGAATAACCGTTTAGTGCTCTTGAAACAGTTGTGACAGAAACACCAGCCACCCTTGCTATATCTTTTATCGTTGTCATGGCATCCTCCCAAAACGTTTCGGAAAACTTCTTACAAGAAGATTAACATGAGTTTGGAAGCGATTGCAATATGTTTCTTAAAAATTCTTTTAATTTTATTCAAAATAATAGAGAGACCCTAGAGTCTCTCCTAGACTGTTGACAAACCCTAATTAACTTTAGATTTGCATATGACAGTTGATCTTCGTTACAGGAGCTTCGCTTTCCGCGGGCAGTCCGGAAGCCTCCTCGGGCTATCGCCCTGCGGGGTCTTCCATGTCCTTTCCTCCCGCAGGAGTCTACGCTCCTTTCACTGCGATCAACAGGGAAAATATATATTACTCAGATTACTTTGTCTACAAGCTGAGAGAGACCTTAGAGTCTCTCCCTTATGACCTATATAGATCTATCTAACCAATGATAACCCGCTCAACAGGATAATGGTATTTAGGCGGCTTTTGTTTACTCTCCAGAATAAATAGGAAAGTCAAAAGCCCTACTCGCCCGATAAACATCAAACAAATGATTATTAATTTCCCGATAGTGGACAGATCCGGTGTAATCCCCATTGATAAGCCTGTTGTTCCAAATGCTGAACAGACTTCAAAAATAATCTGTATCAACTCAAATTCCTCGGTCACACTGAGAATGATAATGGAAGAAAAGCAAATGAGGATGGCCAATAACAATACGACCAGTGATTTAATGATGTCTTCCTCATGGATTTCCCGGCCAAATAGTTTAATGTTTTTATTTCCTCTAGCAAAGTGGAAGAGGAAAAGAATATTCAAAGCAAATGTGGTTGTTCTAATCCCCCCACCTACCGAACTAGGGGATGCCCCGATGAACATGAGACCACACATCACAAGTAATGTTGGCATCGTGAACTCACTCACATCCATTGTTGCCAGTCCGCCACTCCTAGTTGTAACGGATTGGAACATCGCATAAAAAAGGGATTCATGCCATGTCATTCCTTTAAAATATGAGTTAAACTCCAATAAAAGGATGGCGGCAGTGCCAAGTGTAATGAGGCAGGCAAACGTAATACTTGTAATTTTAGTGAATAAAGAAAAACGGAAACGTCCTCCCTTATGGACGATAAATTGCTTCACTTCGACCAGCACCGGAAATCCTATCGCTCCTGCTGTAATCAATATCATCACTATGAATTGCACAAAATAATCGTTTGCAAACGGAATTAGGGATTCACCTGTAATATCAAAGCCTCCATTTGTTGTCGCACTGACAGAAGCAAAAAAACCATGAAAGAAGGCTTCCTGCCATGTTTCATAAAAGGAAAGAAAATAGGTGCCTAATATAAGTGCGCCAAGCAATTCAATCGTAAGGATCAATACAAGGATCTGTTTGATAAGCTTTACAATCCCTGAGAGGGTGGACTGATTTTGGTCAAGCATCATCAGTCTTCTCTCACGGAGTCCGATTTTCCTTCCAAGGAGAAGCCAGATGAAGGTTCCTACCGCCATGACACCGACCCCACCGAATTGGAGCACAAAAGCGAGGAGGAAAACCCCCGGAACAGTAAAGGTTTCTGCAGTATTTACGACTGTCAGTCCTGTGACACTAACTGCACTTACAGCGGTAAAAAGAGCGTTGATAAAGCTCCAATCTACTCCTTCAAACCTAGCCACAGGCAGGCTCAATAAGGATACAGCCACCAGCACTGCAATAAAGTAAAAGCTGACGATAAGTTGAGCAGGTGATAAGTTATGTACTTTCTTGCTAAACGAATTTTTAAATTTTATCATAATTGCCCTTTCACATGTCCAAAAAGTTTCTAATGCTCCCCTCAAGAAGCGTCAAATTAAGGTTTATTAATCCCCACTTATATTACAGTATTTGTCTAATACTTTCCAGTATGGATTAGAAAGAAAATCTCATACTAACTATACAGCTTTCATAAGAAAGTTCAAGAAACTTATTTAAAAGCTGAACTAGAAAAGGAGTGATAGAAATGGCACGTAGCAATAAATTGCTTGTACCTGGAATCGAGCAGGCTCTTGATCAAATCAAATATGAGATTGCACAAGAGTTCGGTGTATCTCTTGGTTCTGATACTGCTGCACGCTCCAATGGTTCTGTTGGTGGAGAAATCACAAAGCGTCTAGTAGCTCAAGCTCAATCTCAATTACACGGAAAATAATTCAATATGAATGGATAGAACCCAGAGCATCTATACTCTGGGTTCCTCTTATGTATGATCTTGTTGAGAAGTTATGAATAAATAATTGCTTTATTTTAGTTGTTGCCTCTTTTATTTTCGTTTTTCTTTTCATCCCGCTTGTTTTTACCGTTTGAATCTCCCCGAGCATCGTTCTTCTTATCTTTTGCATGGTGGCCTTTTTGGGGCTCATTTCTTTGTTGCTTTACAGTGTCTTGCTTCTCTTGTTTCTGCTGGTTGTGTTGCTCTTTCTTCTCTTGTTTCTGATGCTCTTTTAATTCTTTATGTTCTTGCTTCTGTTGCTCTCTTATTTCCTTTTGCTCTTGCTTTCGGTGCTCTTTATGTTCTTTTCGCTCTTCTTTACGCACTTCTTTTAGTTCTTTTAGTTCTTTTGCTTCTTTGCTCATATTTTTCTCCACCTGAAGCTCATCTGCAAAGTTTTCTTTCGAATTGACCTGCTTAATATTGTGCGGTTTATGGTTCATTGGTATGGAAGGTACTATTTCCGTTTGGGAGGTGTCCTCACTATCCACAAGATCCGTTTTTTGTTCCTTCTGAATGTATTTTCCTGGGGATAACCCCTCTTTTATAGCATCAGAACGTTCCTGTGTCGTGGTTTCCAGTGTAGTGATACTGACCTTATCCTGTTGAATTTTCTCAGAGATGGACGTAATCTTTGACTGCATCAATGAATTCCATCCTTCATTCTTTTCATGAGTCAAAACAGATGCGATCAGCACCTCGCTGTTTTCGGTAAGATACCCTTTTTCCCGGAAGATATCAAACATTTGGGAAGAAACTTTTGTAAGGTCCTTATTCTCCCATTCCACCAGTTGCTTGATAATATCCTTGCCTTCCTCATTGTAGGCCTCTATGGAGATTACCTTCATGTCCTTGTTTACCCCTAATTCAACACTTGGGTTTACGTCAACGGAAACGTACGCATATACTTGGTTACTTGTATACTTAGGATAAAGAGAGAATGCCAGAATGATGGCTGTCAATACACTGATGACAGCCCATTTCGCACGAAAAATGGAACTTAATTTCCCTTTTCTTTCCTTCTCTGCCCTATGTAAAGGAAAAAAAACGATTTCTTCCCCTAAATCTACTTGCCCCTTTTGTTTTCTTGACTTTAAAAATTCGCCCTCAGGGGTCAGAATAGTGACATGTTCATCATGAACTTCGAGCACAATCCCTTTTTTCACTCGTAATCGCCCCTTTTAAATAATCTTTCAAATATATATAATCCCCCGATAATATAATGGAAACTGCAATGATGTATTTCCGGTTGCGTTCTATTGTTTTTCTGCTCACATCTACCAGGTCTTCCAACTGTTTCATTGGCAACATCTTCTTTTCAAATAGATGTGCCTTCAGTTCCTGATTCTGTACAAGTGTTTTCGCAACCTCAATGGCATTCTGTCTGGCATCAGCATGTTTAGGAGAGCATTCCAGAAGATCGGCAAAACTCAGGCCGAATTCCTTTAGCACCGTTTGATAATAGTTTATCTCTTCTCTTCGATGCTCTTGGTCAATCTGTTTGTTGAACTCCTCCACGGACAGCGTCGCTTCTATTTTGTTGGACGCATAGTCATCCTGTTCCACTTCCTGCTCAGACATCGTAACGGTAGCATTTTTGCTTTCTTTTCTTATATAGTCAATGACTCTTCTCTTGATGATCAGGTCTGCAAAAGAAATCAAAGAGCTCCCTTTTTCTTTTGAATATTTCTCGATAGCTTCATTGAAAGCGATTAACCCGATACTAAATTCGTCATCCGTTTCACTTATATACCTTTTGCACACGGATGACACTGACTTTGCGATAAAAGGTTTATATTTATCAATAAGATTATTTTGTAGTTGAATGTTGCCAGCTTGTATTTCCAGCACTTCATCTTCAAGAGTCTTTGTGCGTCGTTTGCCAATTTTAAAAAGTAGGCTCAGCACTGGCTTCACCTCTCCCCCTGCTTATATAAATGTCGTTATTTCAAGTTAAAATTTATAAGCATGTATTAAGAAGGAGGCTTTTTCATTTATAGAAAAAGTCACCTGTCCTATATATAAAGGTGTACTTTTATCTATAAAATGTCAATGTAAAAACCTGTTAAGAACTCTCTCGATGTAATATAAAGGGAAAATAAGTAATATGATTCCATTGCAATAAATTCAGAGATTATTGTTTTGCATTACAAATTACCCTTAAATATAAAGATTGTAGTGGTTTAACAGCTTTTTCTTCTATCTCTTTTGCTTCTTTGCTCATTTATCACCGCCTAGTCACTTAAATGTTACGTGAATGTTTCAATCTTTTCGGGGGAGAGTCAAAAAATATTTTTATAATACTTCGAAATACCTAATAAAAATGCTCATCTAGTTCTTTTGTTCAGTAATTTAATATTCCATAAACTCAAAAAGAAGCCAAATTGGCTTCTCGTTAGGAAATATGAATGTGCTTCATTGTGTCGCTCCTATGCTCGTTATAATACTTCACCATGGTGTCTGCAGTTAAGTGGAATGGAGGACAAATGATCCCAGCATCTCCTAAGATCGTCCTGGCCTCTGTGCAGTCGAAACTTCCTTTCCATGTAAAGTAATCCAATGCTTCACGTTCCACTTTCAACCACTTTCTTGCCGTTGGAACACGAAGGAAGGTTTTTGCGAAAGGAAGTGGAATGGACCCTTTTGGTTCCTTTTTTAATAATTTATCCATCAATACTCTATAAGCCTCTCTTATCGTTATGGGCTCAGGATTTGTTAGATGGAACGTCCTTCCTAGCGCACGCCCGGAATGGGTAAGGAAACATGTACTTTTAACTATATAATCAATTGGCACCACATTGAATTCTGCATCGCCCTTCCCCAAATGTGGAATTAAAGGTAGGAAGCGAAGGGAATAAAGAAAATTCAACATCATATAGGGACCATCAAATTTACT
The DNA here is from genome assembly GCF_038595065.1 of Sutcliffiella sp. FSL R7-0096. NCBI lineage: Bacteria > Bacillati > Bacillota > Bacilli > Caryophanales > Bacillaceae > Sutcliffiella > Sutcliffiella sp. FSL R7-0096. Next base: position 1,624,793 of record NZ_CP152003.1, on the reverse strand, counting down.
GGTTTCACCTGTTTGACTGTGCCCTTTGACTATCCCGGGACGAATGATGGTAATAGGTAGATTTATCTTTTCTTTCTCTACCAAGACCTCAGCTAAATATTTTGTTTCTTCATAATGATTTTTGAAAGGGAACTTATGAACAAGTTCTCTCTCCAAGATCTTCCCATCCCTTCTCCCCGCTACATAGGCAGTACTGAAATACATAAAGCGTTTCAGACCCGGTACACTTTTGAGCCATCTCAGCACTTCTCTCGTACCATTAACATTCACTTCAAAAGCTATTTCTTTTTTGACTGCCAAATCATATATGGCTGCCAAATGAAAAACATAGTGTGTTCGCTCACTGACCCTTTGCTGGTCGTCATCTTTCATCATTAAATCGGGCTGTGTGATATCTCCTTCTATAAGGTGAAAAGCCGTCTGTGGATACATGCGTTGATAAGATTGGATGACTGGAAGCGACATACTTTTTTGGGTGGGAAGAACTAACAGAAAAACATCTGATATATCTTTTTTTGTTGCTAAAAGCTCACGAACCAACTCTTGACAGATGAAACCAGGAAACCCAGTGAAAAAATACCCACTCAACGCTTTCATCCCTTTCCATTATTTATATTACTTATCTTTTACAATAAGGATAAACTACAACAGAGCACGTGAATAGTGCTTTTGTCAAAATCTTAAGATCATTAAGGTGGTAAAGCATGCACACAATGTGGAAAGGCTCCATCAGTTTCGGGTTAGTCAATATTCCAATCAAAATGTTTTCTGCAACGGAAGATAAAGACATCAAACTCAGGACTTTGCATAAGGAATGTCACAGCCCCATCAAATATGAGAAAGTTTGTCCAAACTGCGAAAAAGAAGTGGAACAAAATGACCTAGTAAAAGGATATGAGTATGTCAAAGGAAAATATGTCATTTTATCCGACGATGAGCTAAAGCAATTAAAAGAAGAGCATGAAGATAAAAGTGTAAAGATCATTGATTTTGTCAAACTAGAAGATATCGATCCCATTTACTTCAACCGGTCCTATTTTCTTGGCCCTGGAGAAAACGGAAGCAAGGCCTATTCCTTATTACGAGAAGCATTGGCAGATACGAAAAAGATTGGTGTTGCAGAAATCACCATCCGCTCCAAGCAGCAACTCGCTATCGTACGCGTATATAAGGATTGCCTTGTAATGGAAACGGTTCATTATCCCGATGAAGTACGGAACGTTTCAGAGGTGCCAAGCGTACCAGAGAGAAAAGCTGTTGACAAGAAAGAACTGGATACGGCCATCACTTTGATCGATCAGTTAACGACAGAATTTGATCCTGAAAAGTATCATGATGATTATCGGGAGGCTGTACTCCGCCTCGTTCAGGAAAAGATCAATAAAGAGGAAGGAACCACCACAACAGCAGATACTGATAAATCCAATGTGGTGGACTTGATGAGTGCCCTGCAAGCTAGCATCGAACGGACAAAGGATCAAGGGGAAAAACCGGTCAAGAAGAAAACGGATGCAAAAGCTTCATCCGGAGAGACTAAGGCGAAGGATACGAAACCGAAGAAACGGACAACTAGAAAGAAGAAGGCATCTAGCTGATAGGTTAGATGTTTTCTTCTTTCCAATAGGTATCCGGTTATTCACCGCTGTTGATTTCCGCGCCAGACTTCGCTTTCCGCGGGGCGGTGCTTGAGCCTCCTCATTTCATTGCGGCGTCTCAAGTCTACCGCTACCTCCCGCCGGAGTCTTCGCCTTTCGCTACAATCACCAGCTAGAAATCTCTTTATTTTATCACAAATTACTACAAGAGGTGGCTCCAAATGATTAAACCTATGTTACCCACTCTTCACCGGGATGCGCCAATTGGGGAGGAATGGGTATATGAAGTCAAATACGACGGTTTTCGTTGTCTTGTGATAATGGAACAGGGCTCTATCATGCTACAAAGCAGAAATGGAAAAGGACTTAACGCGTCGTTCCCAGATATAATAACCTATATAAAAGGATGGTCGGGAGATAAAGATTTTCAAGAAATGCTTCCTTTGACATTGGATTGCGAACTTGCTGTCCTCACCTCTCCTTACAAGGCAAACTTTAGTGGTATCCAGAAGCGAGGCAGAACAAAGTCGAAAGACAAGGTAGACCTTCTTTCTAAGGATCTCCCTGCAACTCTTTTGGCATTTGATTTACTTACACTAAAAGGAAAAGACCTCTCTGATAAAACCTATAGGGAACGGAAAGAAATGCTTCATCAACTTTTCGTACAATTTCACTTACCACTTACCCCCGACGATTCAAAAGAGGACAAACTTCAGATGGTTCCATTTTTTACCATAATGAATGAACTATGGTCGCAGGTTCAGCTAGAAGATGGAGAGGGTATTATTGCCAAAAAACTCAGCAGTACATACATGAAAGGAAAAAGATCTACAGATTGGATAAAGGTGAAAAATTTTAAAACGGTGACATGTTTTATCACCTCCTATCAAAAAGAAAACGGGTATTTCCATATTGGAGTATTTGATGGCGAGCAAGTGATGGAGCTTGGTCTGTTCACACATGGTATTTCATCTGAAGAAAAGTCAGCCCTTATTGCTGTCATTAAGCAAAATAGTTTTAAGGAAGATAAAGACTACCTTTATGTACAACCAGGGATTTGCCTCGATATTTATTATTTGGAGTTGTACCAAAATCAGCTCCGGCATCCTGAATTCAAGCAATTTCGTTTTGATATGGATGTGAGGGAATGTACCATGAATCAATTGTACAACGTCCGACTCCCTAATACCGTTTCCATCACTCACCCTGACAAACCACTTTGGGAGGAGCCCCTGGTCACAAAACAGGATTATCTTGACTATCTTTCCAAGTGTGCTCCAACAGTACTTCCGTTTCTTAAAAACAGGCTGCTCACGGTGATCCGTTATCCACATGGCATGTATGGAGAAAGTTTCTATCAGAAAAACTGCCCGGATTATGCCCCTGATTTTGTTGAGACAATCACAAATCAGGATATCAATTATATGATGTGCAACAATTTGGAAACTTTGATATGGCTTGGAAATCAATTGGCCCTGGAATTCCATGTTCCATTTCAAACCATCCATACTTTTCAACCAAGCGAGATAGTTTTTGACCTTGACCCTCCATCCAAGGAACATTTTTCAGGTGCTGTTATCGGAGCGTTAATGATGAAGGAAATATTTGATCAGCTTGAATTAGAGGCTTTCATCAAAACTTCCGGCCGAAAAGGGCTTCAAGTGTACATTCCACTCCCTGAATCAAGTTACACCTATGAGGATACCCGAATGTTTACGGAATTCATCGCTACCTATCTCGTAACAAAAGAACCGACTCTTTTTACTGTGGAACGCCTAAAAAAACATAGAGGTGAAAAAGTGTATATTGATTATGTTCAGCACGGAGAAGGAAAAACGATAATTGCTCCCTATTCTTTGAGGGGCAACAACCTTCCGACAGTAGCTACCCCTCTCCATTGGAAAGAGGTCAAGGAGAGCATGAAACCAGAGGAATTCACTCTATTTACGGTAGTGGAAAGGCTGAAGGGAAACAAGGATCCTTTTCAAAGGTTTTCGGCATGTAAGGAGAAACAACCATTCGAAAAGGTGCTATCTTTTCTAAAGAATAGTCCAAGTTAAAGTTGCCTGTTGATAATGAACAGGTTTCCTGCTGTTGATTGGAGCAAAAGGCGTAGACTCCTGCGGGAGAGTAGCGACAATCTTGAGACCCCTCAAGTGTTGCGAGAAGGCTCAAGGTCACCCTCTGGATAAGCGAAGCCTATTGCGGAATTCAACAGAGGCCATTAATAAAGCAAAAGAATAAATAAAATGTATAACATGACAAGCTGATGGCGAAAATGGGGATTAAAAAAGGAAAAGGTGAATATGTTGCAAGCCTTTGCCGTTGTCCATCCGATTGTTGAATTGGAAGATACCCTTATCATTGAATTTCTTGATGAAACCGAACCCGAGGATAGTCGCCGGTACCGCTTGTTTTTAGAGAAGCAGACACTTCAAGCAATAAAGCTGATCGTCTATCGCCCAAAGCTTGAAAGCTGGCAGGATATCACTTCCATGATTTCCTCGTTCTATCTGGCTTCATTGCGAACAAGGCTACTTGAACAGACAGTAGATATTAGGGATAAAAAAGATGCAATTTCTTGATGAAAAGTATATAAAAGGGTCCTAATCGAAGAACCTGTTTCGATTAGAACCCTTTTATGTTTCTCATACCAAATATAAAATGAATAATAGACTAAAGACACCAACAAATAAGGCTGCAACAAACCCTGCAACGAACGGCTGCATTCCCAATCCTCTGATGTTCTTCCATTGCACCTGTAATCCCACTCCTGCCATGACCATCACTATCAGGAATTTGGCTGTAGCACCCAGATAACCACTTATATGTTCTGGAATCACCCCGATAGAATAGGCACCACTCATTATCAAAAAGCCAATGATAAATAATGGAAAAGCCGCTTTGATGCTCGTTGTTCCCTCACTCCTACGGACGGCAATAAATGAGATGGCCAGTACTAGCGGTAAGATAAACAATGTTCTCACCAGCTTGACTGTTGTGGCAACCTCTCCGACGTCATCTCCAAGAAGATAGCCGACAGCTACAACAGATGATGTATCGTGAATGGAAACACCTGCCCAGATTCCCATTTGTAGCGCTGAGAGGTGCAACCACTGTCCAAGAACAGGATATAAAAAGGTTGCTAAAATATTAAAGAAGAAGATGGTAGAAATTGCATAGGCCACCACAGACTCCCTTGCATGCAAGACACCTTTTAGGACTGAGATGGCGGTCGCACCACAGATACTGGTTCCCGCACCTATCAGTAAGGATAAAGTGTGATCAATCTTTAAGATTTTTCCCACCAATAAAGTGACCAAGATACCTCCTGTCACCACAAATATAATGACTAGAATGGATTGCGCTCCAATATCCAAGATACTCCTGAAGCTCAACGTTGCTCCAAGCAAAATGATCGCAACCTTCAGCCATTTTTTTACAACAAGGTCTATTCCTTCAGTGAATTTTTCATCTATATTCAAACTGTTTCTTATGATAATTCCAATCAACAAAGCGAATAGCACTCCACCTATCGAAGGGAAAAAGTGGCCAAAAATTTTCGCTATACTCGCAATACTCAGTACCAGAATAATCCCCGGAAGCCACATAATTGCACTTTTCATCCTCTTAACCCCTAACTATTCCAAGTAAACACTTCTCCTATTTTAAAGAATATAGAAAAGACTGTCGAGAAGAACTTTCGGAATACAAAAGAATATTGTATGAAACTTCCATTCTATTTATTAAATTACAACCCTTTTCTATTAAAGGCTACTCGTTGAAATCTATTAAACTTCGTAGTAATATAGTGATTTATGATAGTGGAAATATGAGTTTATAGCACATGAATTATATGGACATTACAAATAAATCATTAAGCATCACCCAAGGAGGCTTTATATTTTGAACAAGACAATTGATTGGTTTTCCAATGTCATTACGGCAGAGTATTGGACAGACCTTGATTTTTGGTTGGATGTAGGGGTTTCCCTTGCCATCCTGTTACTGTTCCTTTTATGGCGCAAGCTGTTTACGAAGTATTTCTTTAAAGGGATCCTTGCTGTCTCCAGAAAAACACCGACCGACCTATTTACTTATATAGTCTTGGCCTTTGATAAGCCTGTCAGGATGTTTTTCGTCATCTTAGGGATATTTTTCGCATTGAAAACAGCTCCATTTACTGTGATGGAACCAGATACCCTTTCCAAGCTGATGCGTTCGTCGGTTATCGGATTATTTTCTTGGGGGATTTTCAACTTCATCCCTTATTCATCCAATCTTTTCACCAATCTCACTCATCGACTAGAATTTGAGGTTGATAAAATTGTCATGCCTTTTGTCACTAAGGTATTGCGTTTCATTCTACTTGCTTTGACATTCAGCATTGTCCTCGATGTTTGGGGATATGATGTTGGCGGAATTGTGGCAGGTCTTGGACTCGGTGGCCTTGCTTTTGCATTGGCAGCACAAGAATCCCTGAAAAACCTTTTAGGCGGATTCATCATCGTAACCGAAAAGCCTTTTACAATGGGGGATTGGATCAAGACTCCAAGCGTGGAAGGTGTGGTCGAGGATATCTCCTTCCGCAGTACGCAGATCAGAACATTCGCACAAGCGGTGGTTACCGTCCCGAATGCTACCTTATCGAATGAACCCATTACAAACTGGTCAAAAATGGGGAAACGACAAATCACCTTCAAATTGGGGGTTCAATACGATACCTCCAGAACTAGTCTGGAAAGAGTGGTCCGTCGAATTGAGAACATGCTCCGCCATCATGAGGACATTGATCAAGAGACGATTCTGGTCCGCTTTGATAGCTTTGGTGCAAGCAGCTTGGACATTTTCACCTACTTCTTCACCAAGTCCGTCATGTGGGGAGAATATCTTCAGGTAAAAGAGGATATCAACTTTAAAATCATGGAAATCCTTGAGGAAGAAGATGTAGTAGTTGCCTTCCCAACGAGAACTTTACATTTTGAAAAAGGCACTCAGGAAGAGAAAGCAGTAAAAGAATATAGCATGAGAGGCGAAAAGGCATAACCCGGTGGCACCTGGGTCATGCCTTTTTTACTGGCTTCACTTTTTTGCTCGGGACGTCACAAAAGAAATAATTATATTCTGTCTTTAATTCTGTTGTAGTCATTCCATCGAGAACTAGTGAATCATACACACCTATTAAAAGAAGCTTGTTAATATAATACTCTCGTTGTTGCTCTAGAGCCTTTTGAAGCTTCTTGCTCATAACATCCACTCCCCAAATTCAATACTTATTAAGCATTTTACCCAACAAATATTGAAATAGGATGAAGCCACTGTAAATGTTTATTAAATTAACAGTCACACTTGATGGAAGTGTTGCCATTCAGGCGGTAGCAGGTTTCTATATTTTTGTTGAAAATAACGGTCATCCAATAACAGAATAAAGCCAGTATCTTCCTCGCTTCGGATCAGCCTTCCCCCTGCTTGTTGCACTTTGTTCATCCCCGGGTAAACATACGCAAAATCAAAGCCATTTTGACCCTGTTTTTGAAAGTAATCCTTCATGACGTTCCTTTCATGTGTGATTTTGGGCAATCCAACCCCGACGATTCCCACCCCATTTAAACGGTCTCCCTTTAAATCAATTCCCTCAGAAAAAATCCCTCCTAGCACAGCAAAAGCTATAAAGGTCCCTTTCCTGTCAGAGGAAAACTTCAGCAAAAACCGCTCCCTTTCCTCTTCCGTCATAACAGGCGACTGTACGGCTGTTTCAATGGTGTCCTTCGTGGTATAGTCCTTATACATTTCAAAGACCTGTGACAGATATTCATAGGAAGGGAAGAATATGAGAAAATTCCCTTGCTTGGAATGAAACGTTTCTTGTATAGCGTGAATGATCGGGGCGATGGACGATTCTCTATCCTTATATTTTGTCGATATTTTCCTAGCAAAGACTTCGGTTTGCTCCTGCTTAAATGGTGTAGGGATGGAAAGATGATAATCTTTTTCCTCCCCTCCAAGTACAGTTTGGAAGTATCCCAGTGGATGTAAAGTGGCTGAAAAGAAAATGGTCGATACAGTTCTGCCCGTCATTCTTCTAATTGCCGCAGATGAATCCAAGCATGCAAGCTTTACCAGCACTTCACTCTTAAATACGGTGACGATGGTTTTGTATCTCGCATCAAATTCTTTAGCAATCCGCAAAAAGTCCTGTCCCTCAAAATAAGCTGTGAGTACTTCCTGATGAGCCATACCAGATGGATTGTTCATCAGCCACTTCTCACAAGCTTCCACCGCCTGCTGGAGAACCTCGATAACCTCACCCGGCTTTTCTTCAAACACAAACTCATTTAAGGCTATCATTTCTTTTTTCCACTTGAGTAGGGTATCATTTACCCCTTTAAGCTTCACATAGAGCTCTCTATCTACTTCTTTCACTTCTCTGCTCGCCTGAAGGAAGAGTGATTTTGTCAACGTTGCAGAAAGCATCTCTCTTGAGCGGTCCACGAGATTATGCGCCTCATCAATAAGAAGGATGGTTTCCTTATGAAAGTCCCCCCATCTCTGCAATTTAACTTTCGGATCAAAAAAGTAATTGTAGTCACAGATGACAACGTCCGCATACATAGCCAGATCTAATGCAAACTCAAACGGGCAAAGCATATGTTTTTTTGCATATGATTCTATCGTCCCCCGATTCATCAAGTTTTCATGCTGCAAAATATCACTAAGACCATTCTTCAATCTATCATAATGACCATTTGCAAAAGGACAGAATTCTTTTTGACATAACGTTTCCTCTTGAAAACAGGTTTTTTCCTTTGCCGTAATTGTCACCACTTTTATGGCTAGTCCTTTTTCAGTTAACAGTCTAAATGCTTCTTCCGCTACCTGCCTTGTGATGGTTTTGGCAGTCAAATACATGATTCTCTCCTGCTTTCCCTCTTGAAGGGACATAACAGAAGGAAAAACAGTTGCGATCGTTTTTCCTATCCCTGTAGCCGCCATTGCAAAAAGGCGTTTTTCTTCCTTAATCGTTTTATATACCGCTTTGGCAAGGTCCCTCTGTCCAGTCCGATAAGAAGCATATGGGAATGTAAGATTTTTGATACTATCCCTTCTCGCTTCCTTAAGTGACAGTAAACTCTTATGAAACTCCATGTATCCTACCGTCACTTCCTGCATAAAGGAAGTCAGCTCCATCATGTCATATGTCTTTTGAAAGGTCCTTTCCTCGGTGCTTGTTCTTTTGGCATATACCATATGCACAGTAATGGTTGTAAATTCGTGCTGCAGACAATAAATATACGCGTACACCTTCAGTTGGGCCCAATAGGTAGGAAAATCCTGTTCAGTAAGAGCATTCAAATCCCTTGCAGTTGTCTTAATTTCTTCTATGGTCACTTGTTCGGTATCCCGGTATATTCCGTCACATCTACCTTCGATTTGCAACTCGTATTCACCAACTGGGATTTCAATGGAAAGGAAAACTTCCTTTTGATAGTTTCCCCCTCTACTCCCCTGCAAACGTTGGTGGGTTTTCGTCCCTTCCTGCATGACATTAGCCCCTGCAAATCTATTGTCTATGCTTCCACCCATCATTACAAACTCTACAAGCTTTCTAACTGAAACGGATAATTTCTTCATCATCAAAAACTCCCGGTTAATATCTATTGTTCTTAAGTATAACAAAAGAAGTACAACATACATGCGCAAAAGTAGTAATAAAGACATTGCAAGAAACAAACAGTGACATACTGAAAATTGGCCAACAACTAAAAAAGAAGAGTTGGAACAGGTTTTCCCCTTTCCAACTCTTTTTTAAATGCATGGAACATAAAACGAGTATCAAAAGCTCCTTACAACCCCTTGGACCACTCGCTTCCATTGTTCCTCTTTCGGAATTTCCGCCTCATTATCCCCTGTTTGCAATCCATAATCACCAAACTGTGAATGATTGCCCCCCTGTATGATAATGGTATAGGTTTGTGATGGCAATCGTGCATCCCCTTCTGTCAAGGCGATCTCATCAATCACACCATCGAGCTGACCTTCCATCGTGATAACGTCTCCCTTAAAGGAAGATAGGTCATCTGCTTCAGAAGGGTAGGCAGCCATCAGAATAAGGCCCGTCACCTTATCAGGATTATTTTTTACATATCTCGCTGCCATTGCGCCACCAAGGGAATGACCAGCAATAACCCATTCTCTGTCACCAAATCTCTTTATTACTTTATCAGCTTTATTAGGATTTAACACTGCGAGATGAAGAGGCATTTTAGCAATAATAAATGGTACACCTTCTTCAGCGGCCATTTTGGCAATTGGTGCATATGCTGCCGCCTCCACTCTACCTCCAGGGTAAAAAATGACCCCTATTTCATCATTCTCTTTTGTCGGAAAAAAACTGATCCAACCACTATCTTCCTTCACCACCACTTTTTCTGTGGACTCCATACTTTCTTGATCGACTAATTTATAAGGTGTAGCAAGCAGGTATATACAGGCTGCCGCTACTACACTAACAATGATACCTAAGGTAACCAATGTGTTTTTTTGCCATTTTTTCATGTTTGACCCTCACCTAAATAGATTAGGTCTATTGTATGAAAACATGCAGGGGAAAGCAAATTTTGGTAGTTGTTGGTTCATTAGGCACCTGTTAAACACCGCTGTAGATTTCCGCAACAGGCTTCGAACTCCACAGGGCGCTTGCGGAGCCTTTTCGGCTTTACCTGAGGAATCTACGCAATTTGCTACAATCAACAGCTAGAAGCCTCCTTTAATAACAATATCTATTTAGCAACTAATTCTTTTTTAGTATCGCTCTTACGGGGCTGCCATCTGTGCCTGTGAGCTTTAATGGTAGCGCAATCAGTTCGTATTCCCCTTCTTCCACTTCTGTCAAATCTAACCCTTCAAGAATGCAAATGTTTGCTTGATGCAAGGCGTGATGAATCGGCAATTCTTTGCTTTCGAGAATATCAACACTTGGGAGATCGACACCAATGAGAGGTATTTGCATTTTTTCCAGTAACTTTACCACCTCGACAGATAGAGTTGGTATTTCAGTGGGAAACTCCTCTTTCTTTACCCATGCATTGGTTTTGAATAGGATCCGCTTTGCCGGATGTTGTGATATGACCTCCACTACATGGCTAAACTCCACTGTCTCGTATTGACTTACATCCACTACAATGGCTTGACCCATGAAGATGGATAGATCCAACTCATCCATCCTTTTTCCGTTATCATCAAAATGAAAGGGAGCATCCACATGTGTTGCCGTATGGACACTCATCTTGACACTTCCGACATTAACAGAGCCTGTGTGTTGCTTTGACCAGTTAACATTGTAGCTGAAGGGAGTATCTCCTGGCCATGTAGGGGTGCTCTCACCAAGTGGTCTTGATATATCAAATACTTTCATTGCTTTCCATCCCCCTTATGCCACTACTTCCCGTTCATTCGAGTGCTTTTCATAATGCTTATCTTGCATGATCTGCTTTATTATTTGGACCGTTTCATAGACATCTTTGTAAGTTGTGTAGAGTGCCACGGGTGCAAGTCGAATAATATTCGGTTTACGGAAATCCGGCACAACTCCCAGCTCCTTCAAAGACTTACAGATTCGGGCGGCCTCAGGATGCTCGAGGCTGACATGACCTCCACGACAAGCATCCTCTTTTGGATTAGTAAGTAGGAAACCAAAACCGGGTAGCTCCTGACCAATCAGTTCCATCAAAACTCTTGTCTGGTGCAGGGATTTTTGACGGATTTTCTCCATTCCTATCTCTCCAAACATTTGTAATGACCCGAGCAATGGTGCCATGCTGAAAATATGAGGTGTTCCAATCTGATATGCCCCGCTCGTAGCTGCAGCGGTAAATGTGTGTTCCATATCAAACTGCTTCTGTTTATCCGACCCAAACCAGCCTGTTAAACCCGGAGTTCTGTCAAAATGCTTTTCATGAACAAACAAGGCACCAACTCCACCAGGGCCGGCATTGAGGTATTTATAATTGCACCAATAGGCGAAATCCACTCCCCATTTGTGGAACTCATGCGGTATGGCACCAACGGAGTGGCAACCATCCCAACCGACGAGAATCCCTTTGTCTTGGGCTGCCTTCGTAATTTTTTTTATATTGAAAAGCTGTCCACTCCGGTATAGCACTGTCGGTAACACGAGCACAGCAACCTCTTCATTCAAGGATTGGATGATATCCTCCTCGTCGATGGTATGACCATCTCTACTTTTCACTCTTATGAGATGTTCTTGTGGATCTAGGCCTTTCAACTTCAGGATACTCTGGATGGCATAGATATCAGATGGAAAGTTCAATTCATCCGCAACAATTTTCGTCCTTTTCCCTTCCGGTTGAAAAAACGTTGCCAGTAGCTGATGCAGGTTACTGGTTGTGGAACCAGTCACCATCACCTCTCCATTTTTCGCTCCAACCAATGGTGCACTTAACTCCCCAAGCTTTTCAGCAAAATAGAACCAAGGCTCTTCCCCGCTTGTCCAACCATCAATCCCAAGATTCTTCCACGAATCCAACAGGCTCAATAACGAAGCCTCCGCTCTTTTCGATAATAATCCCAGGGAGTTTCCGTCCATATAGATGGAGCCTTCTTTTATATAAAATTCACTACGATATCCCTTTAAGGTATCCTCTTCATCCCATTTTTGGATCTCTTCCATTAATATTGTCATTATGTATTCCCCCTTTGCCTTCAAGCGTATTATCTCATTTTTCTATAAAGTTTGACATAGGATTTTCTTAAAAAGGCTGTTTTCTCAAAGATTGTTGCTATTCACTAGTGAAAAGTCGGCACTTGGATTTTTTACAAGAAAAGTCGGCACTTGAACATTTCATAGCTTAGAATCTCTAAAATAGACATGCATGCATTTTGTTTAACAAGGAAAAGAGCACGACAGCAAGGAATATAACGGTTGGTTTATAAATACGAAAAAGCAACAAAGTATACGAAAACCGCCTTTCAAAAAAAAAAAGAACTCCCATAAAGAGTCCTTTAAAGTACATTATGAGTTAGTTGGATAAACAGGTCCTGCATTTTCTTTTCTGCAAGATCATTCATTTTATTTCTAATTTGCAAGGAAGGATTACCATTGATTCGGAAACTATAGTCAAGAATTTCTGGATGCATTTCGGAATACATAAACTCAATTTTCACTTTATGTCCTTCTGATTCCATAATAAGTGTGCATACTTTATTGCACATAAATTCTGTGATTTTCACGACGGATTCCTCCTTCTCTCCTTTCACATTCATTTACTAATTCTACAGATATGGACAAAAACCTTTGTTTATTTAACAAATTATTTGAATTTTTTGCAAAAAGAAAAAGCGGTTGTCGTTTCCGCTTTTGGGTGTTGAAAAACTATTAATATAATATAACCATTGTTCTTCGTTCCAAGCGCTTGGCTTTCCTGCGGGCGGTCCGGGAGCCTCCTCACTTCGTTGAAGGCCACTGATACAGTACATAATTCAGATACTCTGTTTAACACCGCTGTTGATTTTCGCAAACGGCTTCGCTTATCCAGAGGGCGACAATCAACAGCTAGAAATTCATAAAAAAGATAAGCAATTGTGTTTTTCAGTGGCCTCCTTCGTCGCGGGGTTTTCCTGTCCTTTCCTAACGCTGGACAAGGAAGGCTACATCAGCGATTTATCGCACGAAGGAAATGCGCAGCATTTTCGAGGAGTCTGCGCGTCTTCCACTACGAACAACTGGGTTTTTGCACTAGATTGAAATGTTGCTACACTCTGACACAAAAGATTATCCCCTAAAAATTTTGCTTAAGGTAGTTATTGACTCTTCGGATTTCACGGTTGTTACCAAAGGCGTGTGTGACGCCCCAGATGTTCGTTTCTCCTTGTTCTTCGGTGATTTCGTTGAGTGTTACATCCAAATCATGAAAGATGCGGTGTAGATATTTCAGAGCTGTTCTATCATCGTTTCTTTCAACAAGGGTAATAAGCCCATTGGCGTTTTCCATGTCATTCCATACTTTGGATGGAGCAAAGCCCTCCGCTTTCAGCCAATTGACTGCCGCCTTCAATTCTTTCCATTCATCAGACGTTTTTAGGTTACGAAGGTTGACCGTGTCAGCTCCTCCCCATCCTGTCACATTGTTCAAATATTTATGATGGGCTGAAATTACTTCTAAAGTAGTTTTCTCCCTGTTTTCCTGATATATAATATCATCCTCATATTCCTGATGATCAATCTCCTGAACACTTGCTAATGTGGTCGAAGAAAATAACGATCCCCCATCCATATAATCATAATAATGATAGCCGATGACCCCAATGATAGAAACCATCATACATGCAGAGATAAATTTCAACAAAGTCCTCACTCCCAATATGTCATGCCCTCTTACTATAAGCTTTGCCCTCCACCGTGTTTATTGGTAGGATAAAAGAAAAACCAATAGGTGAGAATCCATGAAAAAACAACTAGTTATCTCTATTATCGTCTGTTCATGCATAATCTTAACAGCCTGCGGGGAACAAAAAGAGACAAATGAGCCAGGACCCTTGGATGGATTATTTGCCGGCACCGAGCTCTCCTACGAAGAATACAAACCTATCATGGAATATATCGTAGATCGCGTCCAAAATATGAACATTGACAACCCTCTTCTGGAAAAATGGGTGATTCGTGCAGTAGGCGATGAAAGACTTATGAATAAAAGAGATTTAACCAAAGAAGAAGCATTGGAAAAAGCAGAGTATAACCTCAAGTATTACGAAACATTTATGGCGATAGCAGAAAATAAATACAATATATCCATTTCGGAAGAGGATCTGGATGCATGGATAGAAGTAGGACCAGATCAAAGTGAGTTCCCTCAGCAAAAAGCGTACGCTGAAGCACTAAATTTAACAGTAGAGAAATTAAACCATGAGTATGATAGGGATTTATATCAACAAACAATGGTGATGGAGAAACTACAACTTGTATTACATGAGGAGTACGATACATCTGATGTGGAAGAGGTTAGAGATAGATTCCATGAGGAAGTTGAGGATAAAATGAGATAGAACGGCCCCTTTTGGGACCGTTCTTTTTTATTTCCTATGATGAATAAGGTCTGAAAGATATCCACGTTTATCCTTGTCCCGATATACTTTCATCATTTCCATCGAGAATATGCAACATATTAGCCATATCAACCCGACCGCATAGCCTGCCAATATGTCACTTGGAAAATGGACTTGGAGATAGACCCTACTAAGGCCTACACTAATGATCAGGAGGGACAACAAAGCTATTGCTAGCACCCTCACTTTGAAATAGCGTTTTTCCCTTCCAATCAAATAGATGATAAACCCGTATAAGATAAAACTACCCAACGCATGCCCACTCGGAAAACTATAACCATTCCCATCATATTCCGGAGCCAAGGAGGGGCGCTCCCGCTGAAAGAAGTATTTAAATACAAAGATAAAAATACCACCACCAGCAACGGCCAAAATGAAAAAGAGGACACCAAGCACATCCCTCTTTTTTAGCCACAGGAATAACACAGTAAAACAGCTAGTAACCGTTATCCACCAGATTGAGCCAGTTTCCGTGATCATTTTGAATACATTGGTTAATGTCACACTTTCTACGGATTGAAAATAGTCCATGATGACAGAGTCAAATGTGAATTTTTCTTGCTCCCACACATCCTCGGCCAGTTCAAGGAACAAAACCGTTGCCGTGATCATTAATCCAACCCCAGCAAGGATAAGCAGCCCCGGTCCCCATATCTTTTTGATATCTATCTGTTCCTTCCAGTAGCGTGCTTCCTCTTTTAGATTCATCCTATCGCCCCGTTTTATTTTATAAGTTGCCTATTAGTTTATTCCACTTTAGCAACATGCTAAAACTATTTGGTTGGCATGCGATAGGACCACCTGTTAGTGTACGGGACTTTAAACTTCTACCCTTGTTCAATAAATGAATACATCATCCAAAATCCGATATCTTGAAATCCAATTCTCTTATAGATTGCACCTGCGTTTGGATTATCATAGAAAAGACACAATTCTTTTCCCTCTCCAAGAAGTTGGTCACATAGTTTGATCATACATTGAGTCGCATATCCTTTCTTCTTGAATCCTTCCAAGGTCGCAACGCCAACTACCATGGCAGAAAGTGAATTTTCTGCTGTAGTTGAAGCAGTAGAAGCCATTCTCCCTTCTTCCTCTATAAAAAAGGAGCGGGAAACACCATCCTCAAGTCCACGCCTCTTTCTTTCCACCGTGATCTTTGATTCACTGAACTCAGGAATGGAATTCAATAAATCGACAAGTCCTTCGGCATCTTGTGGAGTGGCCTGTTGGACAAGAGAAGTATCCACAGTTGCTCGCAAATCCTTTGTAAGGGCAGTGCATTTCGCATAATAGGTCTGTCTTTTTCTCTTTAGAAGATGTGTCACAAAAGGTTCAATCTGAGCCGTAACCCCTTTCAATCCTGACATCATATTAAATTTAGGATCATTCAGCATGATGTTTGCAAAGCCCTCTGCGTCAAAGCTTCCTTTAGCATAAGGAATATAATTATCTTCATATTTAAGCAAGACGGCGATTAGCTGACCGCATGCATTAAATTCTCCCCATAGCTTCTGAAAATCCTTTTCGTAACCGTAAGCCTCGATGTCCCCGATGATAAACAAGTTTTCGGCCGGTTGATCCCCCAGAAAAGTAAAGCATACTTCGTGGTCCTCTTCTGTCAGTCTTCTAATCATAATAATCCCCTCTCCCTGTTAGATAGTTAGAAATATTCTCATATTTTAACGAAAAAAATAATAATAGGAAAGGTGATTTTTTGTTTTTACAGTTAATAAAATGATTTTCTGTATAGGAAAAGAGGCTACCCGATTACTCCGAGCAGCCCCTTCCTATCTATTACTTATAAACTTTTACTTGAACTTCTTGTACACCATAGTTCACAGCATCTTCGTATTCTGGGATGAAGATATCAATTTTATTTCCTTTGATTGCTCCACCAGTATCTCCAGCAATTGCTTCGCCATAGCCTTCTACCCAAACTTTAGATCCTAAAGGAATGACGTCCGGATCAACAGAAATCACTTTCATATCAGGGTTTTCCAATAGGTTGATTCCAGTTGCAGTGATACCAGAGCAACCTTCACAAGTAGCCGTGTAAGCAGTTGCTGTCATTGTTAACTCCTGTGCTACTTCTGGATCAGCCGCTGTTTCTTCTTCTTGAGCAGGTTCTTCTGCAGGCTCTTCAGCTGGTTCTTCCGTTACAGGCTCTTCGGCTGGTGTTTCTTCTGCTGGTTCTTCTGTTACAGGTTCTTCAGCTGGTGCTTCTTCTGCTGGTTCTTCTGTAACAGGCTCTTCAGCCGGTGCTTCTTCTGCCGGAGTCTCTGTAACAGGCTCTTCAGCTGGTGCTTTTTCTTTTACTGGTGCTTCGACAGGAACAGGCTTTCCATCCACATAGATTACCAGTTCGTCCCCTGCGTAGATTAAATCAGGGTTAGCAATGGAATTCCATTCTGCTAGCTTCTGATAAGTTACACCTTCATAGTTTTGAGATATCCCCCATAACGTATCTCCCTTTTCAATTTTGTAGCGTTCAGATAATGCTACTTTCAATTGATCTTGCGGATGGATAACGTCACTGGAAAGTCCATTCCAATCTTTGATTTCTTCTACTGATATGTTATTTGCTTTAGCGATGTCCCAAAGAGTATCGCCTTTTTTTACCGTTACTTCTGCAGCAGAGGCATTCGCACCTAAACTAAACGTGCCTGCAAGGGCCGCTGCTGTTACCAAGGAAACCATGGTCTTTTTCATACTAAATACCTCCTATGTATTTGACTCAGTGTTACCATCATAACATGGTTTTAATAGTTTTAAAGAACAGTAGAATAACATTTTAGTTACGTACATAACGGGTATATTAAGGGATTATTACGAGCTTTCCTTATTCTAGAAGGATAAGGAAAACTATTCTAGTAGAGGATTATTGAACCATAAAAATAGAGCTCAGCCCGGATTTTCCCTTCCAGCGTTGAGCTCTTCTATTAATTATTTTTGTTTGGTAAGGGTGATTTGATACCAGCCACCTTCTTTGATGACCGGTTGCAATTTTTCCACTTTCAGCCCCGCGGCACCTGCCAGATCATTGAGATCCTTCTCAGAAGGAAGTGGGTACAAATTATCAAAGGCGGTAAAGAAGCTGTTAAATACACTCGAAAACTGGCCGCCGTGCTTTGAATTGTGAATAGGTGAGACCACTGATAATGTCCCTTTTGGTGGGAGCCACTCGCTTATTTTCTTGAACAATTCAATCCGGTCATCCGGAGATATATAATGTAGGATATTGTTCAACATGACAAAATCCACTTTTTCGTCAGGTGACCACTGATGAACATCTTTACAGACGATCTCCACCTGCTCTTGGTTTTTACAATTTTTGCTCGCTTCTTCTGCCACATCTTCATTTAGCTCAATTCCGAGCATCTTCGCTTTCGGAAACTTTTGCGAGAGCTTCACCAAGTACCCACCACTGCCGCACCCGACATCCACTACCTTCTTCGGTTTGGCTTTCTTCATGACCTTCATCACCCGAGGAATCGCCAATTGTTCCAAGAGGGAGGATGTCTGAGCGACCACCATACCATGTTCTTTTTGATTAAACTGCTCCTTCTTGTCGGTTTTCATCATTTTTGGATATTTTATGAGTGTAGGTATATGAAGCTCCATCATCTCTTTCAAAAGTACTCCAGTTGACCGGGGGTTATGCTTACTTGATGGCACCATGAACTTTTGGACCGTCTGGTAGCGTTCTTTAGATTTCTTTTTCAAATAACCAATGACACCACCAACCTCCACCCATCTTTTTAAAAGGTCTTCCTTCAACTCTCGTTCCTGAGCCACTTCCATGATGGTCTTTGGTTTCTTGAAAGCCTCATATAAATCCAACTCATACCCAACATAGGCATGCCAACTATATAGGAAGGGCAAATTTCTCTTCATATACCCCCGCGCTTTATAAAGTCTTACATATTCACTTATCATCCCTATGCTTCCTCCTTATGGTCCCTCCACGGGTAATCTTCCTCTTCTGTAAATAGGTGACTCCGATCTATCTCATGAATGTCGCGTTCCTTCCTTTTCGGGGCCACCCCGGTCTGGATCACCCGGTCCATCAGAGATTCCTTCCAGATGCCAAGTCCTGAAATATTCAACATATGCTTGATATGAAGAACAGGGTCATTGGTGAGCTGATCCATCACCTTGCTTCTCCACGTCACCAAGGATTTTAGCGGCTTGGAATAGGCAAGGGCCGAGAGATGACTTAATTTCAGCACATGCTGAACCCTCGGCTTTCTCACTTTTTCGTAATTAGTAAGGTCCTCCATCCCATGCTGATCCTTATCGTACATCCAGCATAGAAGTTCTCCGAGCACATCCCCATCCTGTATGGCAAGGTTCATCCCCTCTCCTGCCATGGGGTGAACGCTGTGCGCCGCATCTCCAAGCAATGCCACATTCCCTTTTACGTAATTGGAAACATGATAATGTACCGGAATCATGAGCTGTATTTTTTTCCATGAATCTATTTGCTGCACGTACCCATCCAATTCTGGATAAAGATCCAAATATCTTTTATAAAAAGCTTCCAACCCTTCCTCAATCATTTTTTTATAGCTGCCTTTTGGAATCAAATACACTGTACGCACAAGATTATCAGGCAAAGGAAAAAGCCCCAGGAACGTATCATCTGTGGAGATGATTTTTCCCTCTGTCAACGTTTCGGGACGTGGAAATGTAACTGTCAGAAAATGATGATCATATTTTTTTTCCTTTTTGGGGACACCCATCGTTTCTCTGACCTTTGATTTCCGCCCTTCTGCACTAATGTAGTAATCTGCTTCAAGCAACACTTCTTCCTTTTCAATTCTCACCTTCGCTTTTTTTCCTTCAAAGCCCATAAACCGACCAGGCTGTATATATTTGAAGGAAGGGTATTTTTCCGCTTCCTCCAAGAGAATTTTTTTCAAGGTTTCATGCGGGATCATCAATGCATAGTTATATGGCTCCGGTAGTATGTTATAGCTCATGGATTGAATCGGTAAGTTGGGTTTCTTGTCGAGCTTGTTCTTTTCTATCAGCTCTATTTTGTTAATCGTATGGCCATGATGCAATACATTTTCAAGGATTCCAATCTTCTCGAAAATCTGCAACGTCTTCGGCTGCACCAGTTCCCCCTTGTACATATGAGGACTCCCTTTGACCTGCTCCACAACCGTAACCCCAACACCGCACTTCGCAAGCTTCAGCGCTACCGTCAATCCGCCAACACCGCCCCCAATCACCAACACATTCGCCTTCAACACCATCACCACCTCTACTCAATTCATTCCACTAAACCGCAAAAGCAAAACTTAGAAACTCTCTTAAAAAATCTATAAATTTGGGGTCAGACCCCGGCAGGATTTTCGGCACTAGTGTCGACGTCTCGAGAGGACTCGCTGAAAGGTACCTTGAGGAGTGTTCGGGCGATTTTCATGATTTACGTTCGACTTTTTGGATTTACGGGCGATTCGCTAAATCTTATGAAATTGCAAAAGCCCAATACATAAAATCTAATCCCCACTCTGAGTTCCAAATTCAAAAAAAACAACCTCTCCGGCCCCAAAAGCCAAAAAGGTTGTTTCACAAAAAGCAAACCATATTATTATAGTAGAAACTCGTCAAACAACTTACCTGTACCTGCTGCCAGCAGTAGAGCGTTTTAAAGCTTCCATGTCCTCTTCCACCGATCCCCATCGCTCTTCCATCAGTGCCTTAGCATCTGCAATTCCTTGATTATAATAGTAGGGGCCGAGCTCTTTCATGAAAACGTCCAACAGCAGGTCCGCTCCAAGGTCGCCTATCTCCTCGTCACGCTCTTCTTCAAAATAGGCTTGAATCTTGCCAATCATCTGGTCTTTCATTTCTTTCGGAATGGAAATCATTTAATACACACACCTTTATGCGAATGAATTAGCCACTTTGTTCCTGCTCCGATGCCGTCAATAGTGGCTCATACATCATAATAGCATGATTTTCCGTTACGTATTGGTCATCAACTTCTTTACCGTTCAAATTAATTACTTTACGGTGGATGATATTGTGCCGAAGATAGCCTCCCCAATAGGCTGAAGTGATACTATGTTCTTTTTCATACACCTTGTATTGATGAAGTGGCGGCTTTTCCAATCTCCACTCTCCCACCAAGTTGTCCCCTTCCAGCCTCACAGATAGCTGTAAGGCCTGGTCGGTATCATTTCTAAGCTGTAGATCCAAATAATTATACGAGCAGGTGGCTCCACTTCCAAATGGCTGCGTCCTTCTGCTGTCGGGAAATACATCAAAGCTGTGACGATAGCGTTCTGTAACGGTTAGCGGAGTATGCAATGCCATCCAGTAAATTAAATTGGAAAGCTGACACAATCCTCCTCCAAGCCCAGGTTTGAACCTACCATAAAATAGAACCATACCATCTACATATCCCTTTTTTCTAGTAGGTTTCCCAATCAATTTCCAATAGGAAAAGGTCTCTCCCTGCCTGATGACAAGACCATTCAGCTTTTTTACAGCCAGGCGCAAATTGATTACTTTGTTATGCTGATACCACATATCCACATCCTTTAGCTTCCTCAATGTAGGAGTCTTGTGTGAGAAGGCTTTATATGGAAGCATTTCGCTTGTTAACTCTGTCGCATAAGTCTTATTTCCTGAAGTCCATTCCAACCAGCGCTTCAATATGTAATATTGCGTTCCCAACCAAATTCGTAATGCTGACCTTTTTTTCGGCCTTAGATCCACATGATTCATCCTTATATTCCCTTCCCTTCGTACACCCATAAATTAGACGTTAGTTTTTGATTGAAAGTTTCATACTATTTAAAAGATTACACCATTTACGATCATAGTCGCACTATTTCCATTTACAGATTTTCTCACGGATAAATTTTTCCTTTTACATAAAACTAATATGGGAAATTAAAGAAGTTAAAGCAGGTGAACATTATGAATTTGTTTGAGCAAGGACAAACATCCTCCCTGAAGGAGGGCGATACAATCTATCTCTTTTATCGTAACCCCCACACACAGAATGTTGCCACTGTCCAGCAGGCTAATATTGTGGCAAATCCGTATGAAGACGGTCAACTTTCCATTTTTTTATATGATACGTACTACCCTTTATCGGACGAGTTTGTTTTTTTCACATCTTTGGAAGAAGCGGAAGCTCTCTATAATGATTATTTCGGACCATCTTATGAATAAAAGGAGGGGATTTAATTGAAGCCGTTTGTTCCGCAACTCGTATATATTGAGCCACGCGCCCTTGATTATCCCCTTGGGATGGAACTCAAAAATAAGTTTGAGTCCATGGGATTGGAGATCCGTGAAACCACATCCCATAACCAAATAAGAAACCTCCCTGGTGACAATGATTTTCAAAAATACAGAACGGCCAAATCGACGCTTGTTGTCGGGGTAAGAAAAACATTGAAATTTGATTCCTCTAAACCATCTGCGGAGTACGCCATTCCTTTTGCCACAGGCTGTATGGGGCATTGCCACTATTGTTACCTGCAAACGACCATGGGGAGCAAGCCGTACATCCGGACATATGTCAATTTGGATGAAATATTTGAGGCGGCAGATAAATATATGCAGGAGCGGGCACCAGAAATTACGAGATTTGAGGCCTCCTGTACGTCCGATATTGTAGGGATTGATCACCTGACTCATTCCTTAAAGAAAGCAATCGAATATTTCGGTAAATCAGAACATGGCCTTCTACGCTTTGTCACAAAGTTCCACCATGTTGACCACCTATTAGATGCCGATCATCGGGGCAAAACTAGGTTCCGTTTCAGCGTAAATGCTGATTACGTCATCAAGAACTTTGAGCCTGGAACCTCATCGCTTGACCTTAGAATTGAAGCGGCAGCTAAGGTCGCAGGTGCGGATTACCCTCTAGGCTTCATCGTAGCACCAATCTATTTACATGAAGGATGGGAAGAAGGATATAAGACGTTGTTCCAGAAGCTGTATGATAAGCTTCCTGCAAAGGCGACCGAAGACCTGACCTTTGAACTTATACAGCACAGATTTACCAAGCCTGCCAAAAGGGTCATTCAACAGAACTATCCTATGACAAAATTGGAGCTTGATGAAGCAAAGCGCCAGTATAAATGGGGACGTTATGGCATCGGAAAATATGTTTATACAAAGGATGAAGCAACCGAAATTAAAGAAACGTTATCTGACTATATCCACTCGTATTTTCCACAGGCGCGTATTGAGTATTTCACATGAGCACCAACCTAAAAAAGCATCCCTTACATTGGGATGCTTTTCGTAATTTCGTCAGTACTTCACCATTTCAGACAACAAATAATGATAAATCAACTTCTCTGTATTTTGAACAGAACTCTCATGTGTACGTTCAAACGCGTGGGAAGATTCAATACCAGGGCCAATCAAACCATGGATAATATCATGTCCTGAACGGATGGCTGCGGAAGCATCAGAGCCGTAAAATGGATATATATCGACTTTATAATCCACGCCATTTTTTTTTGCCAGATCGACCAGATGTTTTCTTAAACCATAATGATAAGGCCCGCTTGAATCTTTCACGCAGATGGATACCGTGTATTCATCCGAGGATTGTCCATCTCCCAGTGCTCCCATATCAACTGCTAGATATTCCACTGTTTCAGGGGTGATGTTGGAATTTCCACCATAACCGATCTCTTCATTATTGGAAATCAAGAAATGTGTGGTGTATGGTAGGGTTATTTTTTCCGTTTGTATGTACTTGATTAGCTTGAGCAGGATTGCGACGCTCGCTTTGTCGTCGAGATGCCTAGATTTGATATAGCCACTGTCTGTGATTTGTACGCGGGGATCAAAGGAAACGAAGTCCCCTACTTCAATTCCAAGGGCTCTTACCTCTTCTGCATTTGACACTTTTTCATCGATACGCACTTCAATGTTCTCATCATTTCTTGGGGCATCCCCGGCATTTTTATAGACATGGACGGAGGTCTGGTGCATCAGGATTGTTCCAGAATAGTTTTTGCCTGAAGAAGTTTCTATTTGGCAATATTCCCCTTCCACAGAATTCCAGCGAAACCCGCCAATGGTAGTAAGTTTCAACCTTCCATTGGATTTCACCTCTTTGACCATGGCACCAAGTGTATCCACATGTGCTGTCAGCATACGATGCTCTTGATCGTTGCTTCCTTTTAAGGATGCAATTAATCCTCCCTTTCTATTTCGTGACGTCTCCACGCCACATTCTACAAGATATTTTTCGACAAAGCCGATTACTTTTTCCGTGTTTCCGGAAGGACTCGGTATGGAAACAAGTTCTTTGATTAACGAAAAAGTTTCCTGTACAGTTGGTTGATAGGTCATATGGACACTTCCTTTGCTACTAATATTTACCTACTACTAGCATAATAAAAAAAACAGGTCTTGCATAGCCTGTTGTCAAGGTGTTTTAAAAGGACCATCTTCACACTTCAGATTCTAAAAGATGCATTTCAAGGAAGAAGCATTTGATTTTAAAGAAAGTATAGTATACTGTTTACAATTACTATTGTTGATAGGAGGAGTCTAATGAATGAAATCTCCAAGAAACTATCCGAATACTTGCTTGAGAAAGATTTATTGAAAGGTTGGAACAGTGTTAAAGAATCCATGAATCAAGGATATAATAGTTCCTTTATATACGATTTCATCCTACGCGATGCCATGTACCGCATTGGCGAGATGTGGGAGCAGAATCAAATTACAGTGGCCCATGAGCATCTTGCCACAGGTACATGTGAGTTGATATTGTCCAAATATCACTTAGAGAAATTAAGTAATAAGTTGATAGAAAATAAACCCCCTGCTCCACGTGCTATGTTTTTTTGCGTGGAGGGAGAAGAGCATGATTTGGGATTAAAAATGGCCTCCTCTCTTTTTGAAGAGTATGGTTGGGATGTGTACGACCTAGGGTCCAATCTTCCATTGGACTATGCAGAATATAGTTTGGAAAAATGGAAGCCGGAAGTTGTATGTATTTCTATTTCCATCAGACATCACCTTCCCACGTTAAAAGAGACGATCAAAAGACTAAAGCAAAAACGTCCTGGCACTACTTTTATAGTTGGCAGCCGCTTGCATGCTGAATCTGCCTTTCAATCATGCTGCATGGCGGACACACTCATTGCTAAGGATACATCGTTCCTTTTCCAATGGCTGGAAGATAATCAGAAAGAAGCCGGAGCCGTTGATAAAGGAGTGCTAATGTAATGTACCGGATTCCCGTACCCTATCTGAAGCTGACCGAGGACTTTCAAATTGTGAATGTATCCAAACCGGTCACTCACCTTTTTCATCCAGTGTCCTCTTTTCTGGACCTGGTAGATTTAGATAGCAAATCAAAAATAAAACGAATTTTGAGTATACCTTCTCCAGGAAAGATGGAGTTGAATCTGAAAACGACGGACTCTCCCACCTCCCTGTTTACGGTGTACTTCAATTATCAAAAGAAGGAAAAGTTGATCCACCTTGTTTGTTTGGACGAAACCTCTTCCTATAATAATGTACAAATGGAGTACCAACAATGGCGTCAGCAAATTCAGACGCGTGATTGGAATGATGTGGTACCAAATCCGACTGAACTTGAGCCTGAGTTGACAGATTTTAATCGGAAGCAGGCGGAACGGAAAATCAACACTATAAACGACTTGCTTGGTATAATTGAGGAAGATCTTTCAGAAGCAGGAAAGCTCGAGTATATTAAGTTGATCCAATCCGAACTTGAAGATATAAAAGGCATCCTTCGTTCTTAAATAAAATATGACAAAGAAAAAAAGCTTGGACATTTCGCATGCCCAAGCTTTCAGTGTGTAGACGAAGCTAAAAATAATAAAATTCTCTAGTTGATCGAAGTGGAAGGAGCGAAGACTCCTGCGGGAAGAAAGGACATGGAAGACCCCGCAGGGCGTAGCCCGAGGAGGCTTCCGGACTGCCCGCGGAAAGCGAAGCTCCTGCAACGCAGATCAACTCTTCCAATCGATAACCTAACTAATTTATAGTTTGTCAACAGTCTGAAAACTTGGACATTTCACATGCCCAAGCTTTTTTTTCAATCTTATACTTCTAATGCCCATCTACCATAAAATTATCAATGGTGTGTTCGAGTTTTCTCAATTCTACAAGCATGGCACCGGCATATTCTTCTTTATATAACTCCTGCTTTTTGATAATCTGCAATAGTCCTTTTATAAAGAGAATAGGATGGTAGGAATCGATTTTAAGTAATTCGTATTTCCCTTCGTAATCCATGTGTATCCGCTCTAACTTGGTTTGGAGGTTGTAAATACGTTCGTTAGCTTCCATTAACTTATCTTTCAGATCTTGTTTTTCCATATCCTCTGCACTTCTGTCTTGTATAGCATGGAGGCCTGCATCCTGGCTGCGATTTCGTTCAGCGATTATTTGTTTCTTATATATTTTCCATCTTTTATTTTCTGAGTGAAAAAGTTCTTTGAACTCACCTACTGTTTCAAACTGTCCAAGAAACAAATAACCATCCTCATTCAAAGAGTGATGGAAGGATGAAATAATTTTTTGCTGCTGTGTCGGCTGAAAATAATTCAGTACATTCCTGCAACTGATAAAATCAAGGTGATGGAACCCTGGATCTTTTGCAATGTTGTGTGGTGCAAAAATGATATGCTTTCTTATTTCTTTTTTCACCACATAGAATTCCTGTTTCTTATCAAAATACCTATTCAATATGTTGGGTAATACACTTTTAAACGCGTAGTCAGGATACACTCCCGCACCAGCAATCTTTACTGAATCATAATCCAAATCAGTGGCATAGATCTTGAAATCCATTTCCTGTTCCATATTCAAGGATGCAATATGCTCTTTCAAAAGAATGGCCAGGGAATAAACTTCTTGTCCTGTTGAACAGCCTGCAATCCAAAGCCGCATTTCGCTTTCACATAGTTCTAATTTCTTTTTCAAAATGCCTGCGAATATAGTGTTCTGGATAAAATCAGTCAATTCATTGTTTCTCAGGAACTCTTCTACACTAATTGAAGATTGATTTAACTCTTTTAAGTTTTGACTTAACATATATAGTCTCCCTATAAATTGTTCATCTTGTTCTCTGTCTTTTTTCTATTTTAACAAATTTCTGAAGTTTTCTGTCAAAAAAAATTCCTACAAAAATCGAGTTTTATTTTATACAGTTGACTTTCAATTCCTATGATGTATAATAAGAGATTGGGTGCAAGCCCACTCATATTAGTAACTTGATATAGAAAGGAAGAACGTTATGACATTCTTAAGCAATACCAACGTGTCACAAGGATGCACTGGCGTTCCATATAGTTTTTTCACAGAGGCTTAATCGATCTGGCACGGCCTAGGAGCCGTAAGGACGTATGAGAGGTAGGGCTTACGTTGTTTAAGTAAGGGAAACTACCATGGAATTATACCGCGGCAAACGAATATAATACTTTTATGTCATTTATAAATCATGTCCATGTAGCTGGACATCTTATAATGCTTGTGATGAAGCAAGTTACTAATTGCGCTATACATCATTTATTAGCGCCTTTATTCGAATAAAAAGATAGAAGCAAGTTGTCCTTTGTGATGACTTGCTTTTATCTTTTCATTCTGTAAATTGAAACTTTTGTAAAGCACCTGTATAATAATATGCTGATTGTCAATTTTGCTCGGAAAATAACCATCTTTGAAGATTTTTTATAGATTCGCATTTTCGAAAATGAGATTGCGTCTTTTTTAACTGGAGAGCGAAGGCATTTGCGGAAATCAAATAAAACCTATAAATAAAAGGGGGAATTGGATGTCTTTCACAAGCTTATTTATGGCCGAAGAAGAGACAAGAGATAAAGAAGAAATCAAACAGGAACTAGACGATTTGGAATTCCAAATGTTCCGCATGAAAGAAAACATGAAAGAAATCGCTAAAAAATGGCAAGTGATCGGCATTGATCAAACGAAAGACGATAACTGGGTGGTCGTTTACACAAATTACGACAATAACTCCTGCAAGATCATGCTTAACGATTGCGAGTCGGCGTATCGTGGCCAGTGGGATTTCTCCATCCAGGCAACTTACAAAAAGGACGACACCATTTTCATTGGGGATATAAAGGGTCCAGAAAACAAAGGATACGGCTCTATCTGCATGAATTACCTTAAGGATGTGGCCAAAAATCAAAATATCCATTGTATTACCGGGGACATCGCTAAGCGCGATTGGGATCATGTAGATCGCCTAGTTCATTTCTATGAAAAACATGATTTCCAAGTAGAAATAGATGAAGAAAATAGGTCTGGTGAAATTGTTTGGCAACCTAATTAAAAATAAAATCATTTGATAAGGAGATGAATACCATGACTGTTAAAGTACTCGGCTCCATAGTGGACAGTTTCACCCGTTGCACCCACTATCATTCTGAAAATGATATCATCGCCATCAAGTTTCATTGTTGTGGGGAGTATTACCCTTGTTTTCAATGTCACAAAGAACACGCAAATCACTCTATCAGCGTATGGCCAAAAGACGGGTTTCACACTAAAGCTATTCTCTGTGGGAACTGTAAAACCGAAATGACGATTCACGAGTATTTGAACAGCCATTCCATTTGTCCAGCGTGCCAATCCAGCTTCAATCCAGGTTGCCAACTACATTATCATCTATATTTTGAAAAATAGAGGTTTCCCCGTCTGCGGAACCTCTATTTTTTCATTCCTCACAAAGCTTGTGGTCTACCTTTGTCGGAGGCTGCTCCAACCATCCATGCTTTACCAATAGCTTTGCACCATCACCTGCATACGTCATCACTTCCCCCATTAACCTCACATACATCAAAGCAAGATCTTTCCTAGGACTCAAAGACAAAGATAAACCGTAGTTTGCCGTTCCGTAAGTAATCAAGTGCGTCACATGATTCAACATAAAACGGTCCGAAAAAGGGGAAATGGTTGCATCCATTACTTCACTACCATACGTGGAAGGAACATTGCAATCTTCCTTCAAGAGGATGGTAGAAAACATCGTCACATATTTGTTGGACAATAGTTTTCCTCTCTCAAAGTACGCACACAACTTTTTATTATGCGTCACCTGCATAAAGCCTTTCAACAAGGCCTTACCCAAAGCATTAGAGCGCACATTCTGAAAAAGCTGGTTCATCTCCAAAACTGTCAATGGTCGTTTTTCATTCGTAAAACCTGCAAAAAAATGACCGTTTTTCACAAACTCAATACTTGCTGGCGTGGAGATATAAGGAGGTCTTGAGTAGATTCCTTTCTCTAGCAATAACCTCTTTCCCATTTCTGTTACTTGTTGAAGTGCATCAATATGAAGATGAAATAATTTTCTAATATCTTTGCGTGATACCTCTGTAACCGCAAGCGCAAAGCCATTAAGTGCAAACTTGGCCATCCCGTCTATATAATGGAGATAGAATACATCGGAAAATAATCGCGGCGCTTTCGTATTGATATCTTCCGAAGTAATCCCCCTTGGGATTGGAAAATCTTCTCTTTTGAAAATATCCATATAATGATGAACATGTCGTTTGGAGACACCAAGGCAATGTTCAATATATTTTGCAATATCCTGATCATCCACATGTATCAAAAAATATCGGAACATATGGTGAACAGACGTTTCAAACAAGTAACTACTCCATAGGTGGCCGATTTCTGCTGATGTGAGGCGGATATTATCATGAGAATTCTCCATTTGATGGCGGACCTGCCTTTCGAAATAAAAAATTACTATTAGTTTGGTTCAAAAGTAATTTAGCTATTCATAGCAGATAGTACGAAAAATGATAGATGTTGCTTGTACTTTTCTAGCATAATAAAAAATAGACAAGCGATTTTCGCTCATCTATTTTTTATTTCTACTAGTCGGCATATTTGTAAAAACGAGAAGCACCGACCCTACATCCACAACCATGATGGCGGCGGCTTTCCATTGCTCCCCTCACAGCGTTGTTTGCTGGAGGAAAAGGTCTGCAGTGGTGAGGACATTTACATTTCTTCTTACAGCATTTTTTGCATTCAACAAATACTACTCCCAATATTTTCACCTCCTCTATTAATCTATTAAAAGTATATTCAAATCACTAGAAATTGCCTGTACGGTATCATTAAAACCAAAAAAATAGACAGGCGAGGAAGCCGCCTGTCTTTCATTTTTCGAGCTATTTATACCTTTCCAATGCTGATTGAAGCTTCAATGCCAATCCAAGGTCACCTTTCACCTTCAACTTACCGGTCATATAGGCCATCGTCGTATTGAAGTCACCTTTCATCATTTTCAAAACATTTTCGTCGGATAACTGTAGTATACAATCTGGTGAATGCGCTTCCTCAGCAGACATCTCCACCACCCCTTCATGAAATGAAAATTGATATACTTTTCCTTCGCTTAAATTAAATTGAAAAATTGCATTTAAATCCTTAATCCCTTCAGGCTCTTCATTCATTTTCATTTGTAGCTCCTGAAATGTACTTTTTACATCCATACTGCATCCTCCTTTTCTCTCCTATTCCTTATTTCGATAATGCGTTACTTTTATCCTTTATTTCCCTATAAAAAACCACAGTTCCTTAATTACTCAAGACTGTGGTTAAAAATTCATACCATATCTAAATTTGGGTACTTACAGCTGTTTCCCAAAACCCTAAATCCAACCACTTCAATACCTTTTTTCTTAAAAAAACGGACACTTATATTTTTTCAAGGTGGCTAGATGCAAGGATAATTATTTTATCCCAATTAAATTGTTAATAGTTAGGTTGCAGGTAGGCAATGGTATAGAACGAACAAAAAGCTGAAATCCCTTTTATTATTGGAGGATTGCAGCTTTTTATAAGATGATCTGAGAGGGATTCGAACCCCCGACCCCTACCCTGTCAAGGTAGTGTTCTCCCACTGAACTATCAGATCGTGTATGCGACTGTATATATTATTATAGATAGTTCATTCTTGTTTGTAAAGAAGATTTTAAAAAGAAATAACCGCCCAATAGGGAACGGTTATACCTGCCTTCTTTTTTCAATTCTGCCTGAAGCAAAAGCATCAATCATCAGGATTATAGCCGTTATGGTGTGGAGGAACCAACCAAGCAAAAAGACCCAGCCTAAACAGGATGCGACAATCCCCCAAATACTACCATGAAATTTTTGACCTTCTTTTACACTAAACACCAATGTGATGATATGTAGAATTAGCATAAGCGTTAACGGGGAATACCCGAATCCCATAACCGTTAAGCCCCCAAGAAACGGGATTGCCAAAAATGCCTCCATTCCTCCAGTCACCCATTTTAATGTTGTAGATGCTTTCACAATATACCACCTGCCCCTTTTTATATTTCTAGTATATTCCTTACACGACAGAAAACAACCAGAATATACGTTCGTGTTTTTTCTTGTATACAAAACGTACGTTCGTATATAATAAGAGTAAAGGAGATGATAATATGCATCGATTGCTTGAGCAGTACAAAGTTTCCAGAACCCCCATTGAAATGATTTATATGGCTAAGAACGGAGCTATCACGCAAAGGAACATCATGGTCTTAGAGATCAAGGAACAGTCCATCGTCGCTTTTTGTTACCTTCGTCAAATGAAAAGGACCTTTCTTCTACAAAATATGCTTTCCTTTCGTCCAATGAAGAAAAAATATGTGGACGAAGTCATCTAATTACTTATATTTCTTGCACATTTGCTAATAATTATGATATTCTATAAAGAAACACATTTTTACAGGAGGGAGACTTTCATGAGAGAAGTGACATTAACAGATATTTTTACACACCCAATTACACAAAAGTATTTAAAACGATCCGGGATTGCTCATGCCCTTGAAGTGGCCAACCATGCCTTCCATCTGGCATTTAAATATAATGTAAGTGTCGACTTGGCTACAAAAGCTGCTCTACTTCATGACATTGGACATTATGAATGGTACAGGCAAGGAAAATGGGATTATGAGCTATACAGAGAAAATGACATTCACGCGATAAAAGGTGCGGAGCGTGCACACAAGCTATTGATTCGTTTAGGAGAAAACCCACAAAAAGCCAAACAGATCTCTGTTGCCATTCTTCTGCACACCGATTCCTACCTCCCTGAGATCGACGTAAAGAGGAGCCCCTTGCAAAAGGTCGTGAAACTTGCAGATGAAATGGACGAGGAAACGGGAGGCAACCACCACTACAAACAAGTAGATAAAGCCACAGCGCTTGAAAAAATTAACTACCTGGACCAACTCGTCGATCACTATCTACCAAAACAACAACTATCTTCCCACTCGCACGAACAATCCATCTAACAACAAAGAGGTAGCCGATTGCTGCCACCTCTTCCTTTACACCCTATTGAAAACCCTTACTTGCTATTACTTTAGTCTATAACTTTTTTTAAGTCATCCATGATTTCTTCCAATGGTACATCCAAACCACTGTAAGATTCCCGTACAAACCCTTCCTTGTCTACAAGAAAAATACTCGTACTATGCATATACTGATCTGAGCCTTCCTCTTTAGAAGCTGGAACCATGAAAGATACATTTGCAAAGCGCTCGATTGTTTCTTGATCATATCCTGTTACAAAATTCCAGTCCGAATAATCCGCTTTATACAAATCACCATATTCCTTCAATGCATCTGGTGTATCATTTTCAGGGTCGATGCTAAAAGATACAATCGGTACTACCAAACCGGATTCTTGCATTTCACGCTGGACCCTTGCCATATTGGCAGTCATTGGAGGACAGACCGTATCACAATTTGTAAAAATGAAATTGGCCAACCAATATCCCCCGTCTTTTTCTGAAATGGAAATAGACTGTCCATCCTGATTAACACCTTCCAATTCACCAACTTCCAGTTTCATTGAAAATTCTTCATCTAAGTTCACTTCATTGCTCGCACAACCGGCAAGAAGAAGTAAAAATATAATTGCAACCAATGGCCAAAGCTTCTTCAAATTCATCCCTCCAAACTCGTAAAAAAAGCGTCGAGACCATTATAGCCCGACACTCCTTTATAATGCTAGTCAACGAACTGAGTATCAATGAATTCCGTGAAATCCGGTTTCTCTTTCAGAAATTTAAGATCAAAGGAAGAGTTAGCAAATTCTTGCACCACTTCCGCGTCCACTTCATGAGTAAAGCGGATTCTTTCCCATGCAGAATCAATCACTTCTCTTGATAGCTCTTGGTTAGTCAGTTCCTTGATTGATTTGATAGCAATCTCTTTGGATTCTTCTGGATTTTCCGAGATAAAATCAACGGAATCCTGATGTGCATCCACTAACTTTTTAACAAGTTCGTTGTTTTCTTCAATCAACTTTCCACTTGTAACGAAGATTGTGTTAGGCAGCGTTGTACCGAAAGAGATCTCATCGCTATCAACCAGAATATTTGCACCATGTTCAATCGATAGAAGAGAAGCCCATGGTTCTGGCACCGCTGCAGCATCGACGCTTTTGGATTCAAACATCCCGCCATATTGGGCAGGGTTCCCTGTTACATGTTTCATGCTTCCACCAATACGAGCTGACGTCAATCCAAAGTCTTTCAGGAAAGTTTCCATCTGCACATCATGTGTGCACCCAACTCCAGGTGTGATGAATGTTGCCCCATCAAGCCCTTCAACAGATGTGATTCCACTTTCCTTGCTAGCAATGATTACCGTTCCACCGGATGATGCACCAGCCACAACCTTTACATCTGCCCCACTTACATAGTTGTTCATCGCTGGTCCAGGACCAACCAATCCAGCCTGGATATCACCTGTTTTCAAAGCCGTCATGAATGCGCCGCCGTCAGGGAATGTTTTATATTCCACTTCATACTTGTCACCCAACGCTTCTTCATACAAAGCCTTCTCACGGGCAACCATCGCTGGCACATGATCTATATTGGGAAAATAACCGATTATAACTTTCTCTTTACCATTGGTCCCACTTGTACTTGATCCACATCCCGCTAGAGCCCCCATTAATAATAGAAACAATGCACTTACCAACAACCAACCTTTTTTCATCTCTTTTCCTCCCATACTCGCTTTTTATAATTCCAAGCCCCAGCGTTTAATGACATTTTTCTCAAAGCGCTGGAAGATAACTAAATCTACCACTGAACCGATTACACAAATGATGATGATAACACCGAATACCAGACTCATCTGACCGAAATCCGCTGCATATTTCAACGTGTACCCTAAACCAGGTCCCATACTAAGCAGCTCAGCTGCCATCAGCGCTCTCCATGCGAATGCCCACGCGAGCCTCGCTCCTGTCACCGCGTATGGAACTGAAGCAGGTAAAATGATTTTCCAAAACATTTCAATTCCGGATGCTCCCATCGTGGAAGCTGCCTTTATATATAACGGAGGGACACTTTTGATTCCCATCCTCATATTAATGGTCATTACCAAAGTCCCCCCAAGGGTCACAATAAAAATAATGGCCGTTTCGTTAAAGCCAAACCATATGATAGCAAGCGGCAACCATACGATACTCGGTACACTTTGTAGCGCTAGAACAAGGGTCCCCACTGTTTCATCCGCAGTTTTGGACTTCGCTAGCCATATCCCAAGTAATGTTCCTATAATCAAGGCCAAGAACAATCCTATTCCTAGCCTTTTAAAGCTTGCAGCAAGGTCATATACCAGTGTCATATCCATGAACCCCTGATAAAGGGCAATCGCTACATTGGAAGGCTTTGGCATAACCGCAGGAGACCAACCAATTAAAAGCACTGCAACTTCCCAAATTATAAATAGTGAAGCAAAAAATACGAGTCGCTTTACTCCAGGTTTCATCGGCTCAGCTCCTCTTGTACGACTTTATCAATCTCTTTTTCTAGCATGGCACTAATTTGTGCTTCTAAATGAGCAACCTTTTCATTCGTACGTAATCGAGGACGCTCTACATCCACTTTCATGTCAGCGATGATGGTTCCAGGTCTTGTTCCCATTACCAAAATCCTATCTGATAGCTTAATGGATTCATGGATACTATGAGTCACAAACAATACCGTTTTCTTCGTTTGGAGCCAGATACTCTCTAGTTCCTGCTGCAGTCTCAAGCGAGTCTGTTCGTCAAGCGCACCGAATGGTTCATCCATCAGCAAGACGGTCGGATCCATTGCCAATGCACGTGCAATGGAAACCCTCTGTTGCATCCCCCCTGATAATTCATGGGGATATTGCTTCAGATTACTGCCGAGCTGCACCATCTTTAAGTAGTAGAGTGCTCTTGCCTCCCTTTCTCCCTTGTTTTTCATGTCACGAATCGCAAATAGCACATTCTCCTCCACCGTCATCCAAGGGAACAGGGCAGCCTGCTGGAACACCATCCCCCTGTCTTTTCCAGGCTTTGTTATAGCCGATCCCTTCAGTCGGATTTCTCCTTCTGATGGTTTAAGTAAACCCGCTACCATGGATAGCAATGTGGACTTTCCACAGCCAGATGGCCCAAGAATGGAAACAAATTCTCCTTCTTGTATATCAACATTAATAGATGAAAGTACTATATTATCAATATTTTGTTGTGTATAAACTTTTGTAATATCTGAGATTTGCAAAAACAACTTATGCACCTACTTTACACTTTTCGCATAATCCATATTAGTTTAATCGGATTAATGGGATAAAATATATTATATAACGTATGTGCGAAAGGTCAATATATTGACAGAAAATAATTGATTTTTTGTTGGGTAAGTTGGTGACATATCTTTCCCCTGTTGACTGGAGTGCAAGGGGAGAGAGACTCCGGCGGGAGGTAGCGGTAGTTTGAGACCCCTTAGACGTTGTGAGGAACGAAAAGAAACAGGGAGAGAACGTGAACACAAATCGTTCTAGTCGACATCAAGTCTTACCATTCAACATATTGGGGAAAGATATGGTATGATAGTGGATAAAGCGCTTACCAGATTAGACAAGGCACCATGGGAGGAATGAACAATGAGTAAAAATGTTGGGCGTATCGAAGAATTCACCCTGTTCAGCAACGAATTAAAGGAAGAAATGACTTTAATGGTATATACACCAGCTAACTATTCGCCACTATATAAGTACAATATCCTGATTGCACAAGACGGGAAAGATTATTTCACGCTTGGTCGCATCGGGAGTACAGCTGATAAACTACTTGCAGCCAATGACATACAAAATACGATAATTGTCGGCATTCCATATAAAGATGTGAAAGATCGCTGGGATAAATATCATCCAGATGGAAGCAAGAACAGTGCCTACATACGCTTTCTTGCACATGAGTTGACTCCATATATCGATGAAAAATATCCATCGTATCAAATGGGAATGGGACGTGCCCTTATCGGAGATTCATTAGCTGCAACGGTTTCCTTGATGACGGCACTTTCCTATCCTCATACATTTGGGAAAGTGATCATGCAATCCCCTTACGTAGATGATAAAGTGATGAAGAAAGTGGAAGAGTTTGCACAGCCTTCTTTCCTTTCTCTATATCATGTGATTGGTAAAAAAGAAACGGAGGTACCAACCACAAAAGGCGAGAAGAAAAACTTCATCGAACCAAATCGCGCCATGCATAAATTAATGAAGGAAAAAGGCTTTTCTGTTATCTATGAAGAGTTCGAAGGAACCCACACATGGACCTACTGGCAACCAGACCTGAAACAAGCCCTGCCAAAAATGCTATCTTAACCAAATGTGCAATAGTTTTTGATTGGATTGAGAATTTCCCCTGTGGCTTGGAGTGCAGGATGTGAGACTCCTGCGGGAGATAGCGATAGGTTGAGACCCCGCAACGAAGTGAGGAGGCTCAAGCATCGCCCCGCGGAAAGCGAACATCCGGAACGAAAAGCTACAGGGAGTAATATGATTAGTTATTTAAGAATGATAAAGAAACTTGTCTATCCATTTCAAAAAAATTACGATAAAATAAATACATAAGACGCTATATCGCAAAAAAGCAAACAGGAGGGATATTGGATGAAATATGGAATAGCTATTTTTCCAACAAAAAAATTACAAGATCTCGCAAATTCATTTCGAAAACGTTATGATGCGCACTATGCACTAATTCCACCGCATGTGACATTAAAAACAGCCTTTGAAATTGATGAAAATGATATGAAATCTGTGACAGACGAGCTTGCTTCTATCGCAAAAGAAACAGCTCCAATCCCTTTGAACATCTATAAAGTGAGCTCCTTTGCTCCAGTAAACAATGTCATTTATCTTAAAGTAGACCCGACGGATGAACTACTGAGCCTGCATGAGAAGCTTCATTCTGGTAAAGGATACTTTCAGGATAATCGTGAATTTTCTTATGTTCCCCACATTACCATCGGTCAGAACCTGTCAGATGACGAGCATTCCGATGTACTAGGGACACTGAAAATGACCAATATTGAACACGAAGAAATGGTCGATCGCTTCCACCTTCTTTATCAATTGGAAGATGGCATGTGGACCGTTTATGAAACATTTCGCTTTGGAAAGGACTGCTGAGACTTGCACGTACTAATAGTGGATAACGAAGAACAACTGCAGGATGCCTATTCTGTTCGTAAGATTGTATTTGTAGAAGAACAGAATGTACCACTAGAAGAAGAAATAGACCAATATGAAGAAGATGCCACTCATTTCGTGCTTTATGATGAGGACCAGGCGGTTGGGGCTGGACGATTCAGGGTTGTCTCAGGAATAGGAAAAGTTGAGCGCATCTGTGTGCTTCCTTCATACCGTTCATCCAAAGGGGCTGGACGCCTTATCATGGAAACAATCGAAGAGTATGCTAAAACAAAAGAAATGCATGTGCTGAAATTGAATGCTCAAACGCATGCAGAACCATTTTATGCGAAGCTAGGCTATGAGACCGTGTCAGATGTTTTCATGGATGCCGGCATACCACATGTAACGATGACTAAAAATATCTAAAAGGATGACTCTCCATAAGAAAATCTGAGGAGAGCCATCCTTTTTTTTCATAGTTTTCCTTTTCTTTATCCATACTAACGACATGGACATACAAAAAGGATGAATACATATGACGATGGAATACGGACGTATAGCAGTGGAATTGGTAATCGGTTTTTTTTCCTTGTTTTTGATTACCCAACTTTTAGGTAAGACTCAAATAACCCAAATAACTCCCTTTGACTTCATTTCCGCACTTGTTTTAGGTGAGCTTGTCGGAAACGCTTTGTATGATGACAAGATTGGCGTGGTGAAAATCCTTTTCGCCCTGGGTTTATGGGGGCTTCTTATATTCTTATTGGAAACCATTACACAAAAATGGCGCAAAACCAGAGGAATATTGGAGGGACGACCATCCATAGTCATCCATAAAGGGGAAATAAATAAAAAGGAATTAAAAAAATCAAAGCTTGATATTGATCAATTACGTCACTTGCTGCGTTCAAAAGGTGCTTTTTCCATCCAAGAGGTAGAATATGCCTTACTTGAAACTGACGGAACGGTGAGTGTCCTTAAAAAGCACTCATTTGCCACTCCAATAAATAAGGATATGAAGATTCCTTCCAGTAAGGTGACACTCCCCACCCCCATTATTTCTGATGGGGAA
The DNA here is from genome assembly GCF_038595065.1 of Sutcliffiella sp. FSL R7-0096. NCBI lineage: Bacteria > Bacillati > Bacillota > Bacilli > Caryophanales > Bacillaceae > Sutcliffiella > Sutcliffiella sp. FSL R7-0096. Next base: position 1,586,501 of record NZ_CP152003.1, on the reverse strand, counting down.
ATTTTGAGTGATAATTTGGACGAATTCAATCTTTCCGAGCAATGGGTGTTAAATGAACTAAAAAAGACAGGCTACCACACACCACAGGACATTATATATGCCGAATGGGAAGAGGGGAAGCCTATCTATGTGATGCCTTATTCGAAAGAGGATTCCACCACCAATTGATTATTCCTTATTTGAAAGGTGACTTTCTGATCTTGAATTAATTGGGTCAGGTATGCGGTCACAGCCGTTCGGAAAAGCATGTAGCTTGGAACATTCTTGACGGTGATACCTTTCTCGGTACATGCCTTCGTAACTAACAGTTCGAAGGCAATACCAGTTGTTTCCCCGGTTATCAAGGAGAATATCATAGCTTCGATTTGGTGATGCACTTTTATATTCTCTTCTATCGTTTCAATAAAATCTGTTTCAAATCTGCCATGTCCAGGAACTGCTCCTGTGCACGGGAGATTTTTTATTTTCCCCAAGGTTTCTAGTGTTTCTTTTGCATCCACTATATATGGAATGCCATGCTTATGTATGATGTCCTTCCCGAAATAAGCGTCTGCTGCAAAGAGAATATCGGATACGATGATTCCAAATTGGTGATAGCTATGGCCCGGTAGCGCAACGGTACGAAATATAGCACCCCCGAGTTCCACCGGTCCTTCTTCCTTCACCACCAAATCCACATGAATCGGTTTGCCTTCGAGGAATTTATTTCGCCACTCTGATATCGGATTCGTCCCGTGAAAAAGATAAAGTGGCTCAAGCAAAGGTTCTTGGAGTATTGCAGACTCAAAAGAAGGTGCCATCGTATATACCTGTCTGCTTTTCTGAAGGTAGGCAGCACCACCATAGTGATCCGCATGGGCATGAGTAATGAATAAATGGGAGAGCGGGAGTCCCTTTTCGTCCAGTATCTTCAAGACCTTTTTCATTGTTTGATCTTCCAGCCCAGCATCGATAAGCATTCCTTCGGATTCAGAAAAACGAACATACCCGATATTGACGGAAGCTTGAAAATAATAAACATTATTAGTTATGAAATGTAGCTCCACGTTAAAAGCACTCCTTATATTTGCGAACTACTAGATGGATTCGTTAAAGTGTCGCCCTTTTCCTGTTATATCAGCCAATAATTTATCGGAAATGCGGGAGGCTTGTTTTTCCTTACTAAGGTTTAAATGGTGGTGCTTAGCATTTCGATGGATTTCTTGCCAGGAAAGCTGAGGGTCCATCCTGTAGAATGTCGGCCTGATTACCGGCTCAAGCCTGATACGCTGTTTTTCAGAAACAGTTCGGTTCGCATATTGTGTGTAGGCATCCATCTGTACTGGTAATACATATCCCATCATGTTTCTCCCCTTTCTGACCTACTATATTTTTCCCTTTATTTGCAAAACACAAACTTCCATCGACTCGTGTTCTCTCTATATAATATGTGTTACTATGAATTAGATTGACTGTTATAAAGGAGTCTTTACATATGAAGTCTGCACGCTGGTATGAACGAAACATACATATTAATAACATGGCAAGAGAGCTATATCAGGAGGTACATGACGCTGGAGTGAAAGGCGAACTCTTCTGTAATATCTGTGGGGAAAAAGTCAAGTTTTATCTTGGCTTGCAAAAAGAACCTCATTTTTATCACATAGATGTAGGAATAGACCATAAAGAAGAGAAGGAAATGCCGCTAACAAATACGCGGATGACTGAACAGCAGGAATATATAGAACGGGACGGTTTTCGTTATCCGAAATCTAGGACCATTGTAGCCGAGAAAGAAACATCCGATGAGCAATGGAAGGCACCAATGCCACTTACCCAACTACCTGTCTTTATTAAAGAACTTACGAAAAGACATAAGAATTTAAGTGGGTTTTTCCATACTTTACAAGAAAAAAATATTTTTCTTGACCCGGCTCAACAAGAAGCCGTCTCAACCGTTGAAGGACCTTTACTCGTACTGGCAGGTGCCGGAAGCGGAAAAACAAGGGTTTTGATAACGCGGGTTGCCTACATGGTACAGGAGAAACAGATAGATCCAAAATCCATCATGTTGATCACCTTTACAGCGAAGGCGGCCAATGAAATGAAGGTACGACTTCAATTATATGAGTCACCAGGTAACCACAATTTTGCGAACCTCCTTTCTGGCACGTTCCACAGCATTTTCTACCGAGTGCTACAGCACCACCATCCCACCCGCTGGAACGGTGACAACCTGTTAAAATGGGATTGGCAGAAGGAACAATTTCTTAAGACAGCCGGCCGTAAACTTGGACTCGATGAAAAAGACTTCCCTTTTGACCAAGCGATTCAACAAATCGGCTATTGGAAGAACAATATGCAAACACCAAACATGATTAAAGCTACCAGCAAACTGGAAGAACAGTTCCAATCTTTGTATCAGGACTATGAGGACTGGAAAAAAGAAAAGAATGTGTTTGATTTTGATGATATGCTGCTGGGTTGTTATGAACTCCTCTTGGAAAATCCTGCTCTATTAGCAAAATATCAGAAGCGTTTTCGTTATTTTCTAATTGATGAGTTCCAAGACATTAATAAGGTTCAATATGAAACCATGAAACTATTGGTAGAAAGCGGAAATATATGTGCTGTTGGAGATGATGATCAGTCCATCTATGCCTTCCGAGGCAGCAGTCCGGACTATATTTTAAACTTCCATCGCGATTTTCCTTCAACAAAAGTCGTGACACTATCCGCGAACTATCGATCTACCCATACCGTCGTAGCTGCGGCAAACCAGGTGATTGTTAAGAATAAGAGCCGTCGTATAAAGAGCATGATCGCACAGAGGGATAACAAATATTTTCCTGTCCTTTTTTTCCCATATGATGAAGAAGAGGAAGCCACCATCATTGTTCAGGATATGAAGGAACAAATCGAAAAAGGTGCAAGCCCAGCTGACATGGCCGTGTTATATCGGACCCATAGTGCTGCAAGGGCTATTTTCGAAAGGTTGTCGCAATCAGGTTTACCGTTCAAGCTGGATCAGGATTATGAAAGCTTTTATAAAAGAAGGATTGTAAAAGGGATACTCGGCTTTTTACGGCTGAGCAAGGATCCAAATGACGTTCAAGCTTTGTCGGACATACTTCCCGCCTTGTTTCTTAAACAATCGAACATGCAGGATGCAAAAGCGATTAGTATATTAGAAGATTGCAGTTTAGTTAAGGCATTGAGCAAACTGACGAATGTCCAGCCTTTCCAAGTGAAAAAGATAAAGAGGATCATTCCTTTGTTTAAAACTTTGGCTAACGTTTCTCCTTCTGTCGCTCTCGAGATGATTGAAAAGGACATGGGCTTTGATGACTATATTAAAAAGCGCGGAAATGAAGGAAATGCCCTTGAAAAAGGCTCCGATGACATCCGGGATCTAAAGGTTGTCGCCCGTAAATTCAAGCGTAGCTCGGAATTCCTTGATCATGTGGATGATATGATCGCCAAAACGGAAGAAATGAAAAGATTAAGTAAGCAATACAGCAATGCCATACATCTTTCAACGATCCACCGCTCTAAAGGACTGGAGTATACAAATGTTTATATACTAAGCGCCGTCGATGGCAGCCTGCCGCACGACTTTGCGTTGGAATCCTTCCGCAACGGAGAACCCATGGCCCTTGAAGAAGAACGCCGCCTCCTGTATGTAGCCATGACACGAGCAAAAGAAACTTTACAAATTTCCGTCCCCATGAACCGCCGTGGCAAAAAGGCTTACATGAGTCGATTTCTTAGAGATATTCTTTAGAAAGAACGCAATTCCTGCTATATTTTTGGAATTGCGTTCTTTCTTTTTTTCAACCTTTAACGACTAAGATACTTTATTATTTGAATAGTAAAAAAGTAGGTTTATTCTACCTGTATCTGGGTATGTACCTTTATAGACGTGTAGAAAGGGGGACATATAGATGAGAACATTAGATACTCATGATAACTGTTCCATCCAACAACTGTCTGACGAATCCCTCCAATTCGCATACGACCATGCGATTGCGGAAAACCTGGATCATTACTTTATAAAACTGCTGGAATCCGAGCTGATGAAACGAAAAAAAGGCCCCTTGTACAATATCACCTCCCTTTCCAAAATGGAAAATGTTATTATTTAGAATATAGATAATTATTAGGGAAAAGAGGTTTATTTGAAATGGCCAACCTGACTCAAATAGAGAACAACCTACAAAGTGATTTCCATAAAAAAACTGCCATCCACCTATTCAATGGAGTATGGGACCTTATGGAGAAAAATGAACGCACTTCAGAAGAAGATTTTCAAATGATACATAAAGCACATGCCTCTCGCTTCCATTGGGGCGAAGTAGGCGGTCCTGTGAATTTCTCCCGCGGAGAATGGCAAATCTCTAGGGTCTATGCCGTGTTGAACAGGCCAGAACCATGCCTTGTGCATGCAAAAAGAAACCTAGATATCGTCTTGGAGCACGACATCAAGGATTTCGACTTGGCATTTGCCTACGAAGCCATGGCCCGCGCTTACAGCCTTTGTGGAGACACTGTTTCAAAGGAAAGATATATGAAGCTTGCAGAAGAAGCATCCACAGCAATCGATAAAGACGCCGATAGAGATATATTGCTTCAGGATTTGGGGACGATTGAGTAGGTAAGATAGGACCTTTCGTTTTGCAACAACTCTCTAAATGAGGATTGGAGTTGAACCCCCTGAAGCGTTGTGATGAGGCTCAAGCAACGCCCAGCGGGAGGCACGAAGTTCAGCAGGGTTAATTTCAGTCAGCAAAAAAACATCCGCCCTATCCACTTGAACGTGGTGGGCAGATGTTTATTTACTTTTTCTTCTCATTCAACATTTTCGATATAGTTCCCATATCGACAGGCTTATTCCCATTAACCAATGTATTTACAATTTTATCTTCCAACTCTTTAGGTACCTTCTTATTCGCCATCGTCGCTACCCGCGAAACCAAGTTACGAACCGTCTGCTCATCTTTGAAATTCGCATTCTGCATGGAGTTGGCAAGTTCAAATACATCTTTCATACTTACGCCGGTTTTCTTTTCTATACCTTTAAATAAATTATTATCCACCAAACATCCTCCTCTCGGATATATCACATTGTATGAGTGTGAGCCTATGATGGTGACACAAAACACTTCACTTTTAAACAGGCTCAAATAAGTACCCTAAAAAAGAAACAGAAAAGCACGGAATCAACCGTAATCTTCTGTTTCTTATTAAATATTAGTAACCTTTACACGCACAACCGACGATGATTAAAAGAATGAATAGAACAACGATTAACACGAACGTGCTGCCTCCATGGCCGTAGCCGCCATATCCAGCTCCACCTACGCCATAAGGATAGCCTCCATAGTAACCCATAATCTCGCACCTCCTTAATGAAGATTCCCTATTACTATATGTATCTTTTAAAAAACGGTATGGGCACTTATACGGGCAATGTGTTGTTTTGCGGAATTTTTTTGAATGAAGGAAGGGTGATCCCTTTATCTCTGAAAAAGTTACTGCCATTTTGGGGTATTCTCAATTTCCCAACACCACCTTCTCCTTGACGCTCTGGGCATCAATCAGCCTTTTTGGTTAGCCCTTTGCCTCTCTCTATTTTCCCAGCCAGCCTTCTACTCTTTAGCGAGCTACTTCTACCTTTTGAAGCCGTGATTCTACAGTTTGGCGGCAAACTTCTACCACTTGGAAAAAACACTACAAAATATCCCCATCCACACCTACCCATACAACCGCTATCTCCAACCCAAACACAAAAAAGCGAAGGAACCACTTCCCCTCGCATCACACAACACCCATCACTTATCATTTTCCTCTTCATCAATATCTGTCGCCGCGGTACTCACTTTCCCTTCCATCCACCGCTCCAAATTTCCGATATATTTGTTCATCCTCGCTTCCAACTGTTGAATGTGTGCGAAACCCTCATCTGCACTTTTTATATTTAATTTAGCCTGTTTATCTGCTTCGGTTAGACCTTCATGCACCTTCCACCTCTCGAAAAGAAACTTCAAATGTTCTTCGCCGAAATCAAATTCGCTCATTCACGCTCACCTCAAACTAATATATGAGAGTGTAGCAAGACGGGAAGCTTAGCCTTTCAACAATGGGCGCAGCTTCACACTTAGCTCTGACAAACTTTCGGCGGCAATTTTATAGAGGTCTTTGCGTTCAGGCGAGGTGGCAATCATACTAAGGAAGGAGAGATCTGTTGAACATTTATTTAACGTCACAAATGTCATAAGCTTTTCCTTCATAGGGGGAGTTTTTAAGTGATCATTATATAAATCCACACTCATCTCTCCCCAGGGGTTAACCTGAGCTATGAAGACATTTTCAATCAGGACATTCAGCTTTTCCAATTGCGCATCCACCCATGCACGATTCAAACCAAGCTGAGCTAGTGGTTCATCCAGGATATCCCCATCCATGATGATTGTCTGAGGTTCTTTTAGATGAGGAACTTCAGAATACAGGTCCCCGTAGGTTGCAGGCTGTTTCTCCTTCTTCAAAAGCACACTCAAATCACCGTTCGATTCAAGCGTTGCAAACTCGATATCTTCTATCGAAAATATATCCTTTTTACGGAGTTGTTCCAAAAACTCATCTATTGTGTACTTTTCCTTCCTCAGGTTCTGCTCCAGTATTTTACCGTCTCTCACGAATACTGTAGCATTACCCTCTACGAAATCTCGGAATCGCTTGCTCCTCAAAGATATCCGTGAGGTCACAAGTGGAAAGAGCGACCATATTAAAATGCTTGTCACACCGTTCTTCAAATCTAAATCCCTATCCATGGACAATGTACCGGCAATATCCCCCACTGTGATGCCCACTATATACTCAAAAAAAGACAGCTTCGACAGCTGTTTCTTCCCCAAAAGCTTCGTAATGATAAACAACCCAATAATTATAGAAAAAGACCGCACAGCAATCTCTACCCACTGTGGCATCACAATCACTCCGTTCAATAAAAAGAGAGGTAAGGACTACGCTTTAGTGCTTTAGAACAATGAGGGTCAGACCCCTTTCACCACACTAAAGCACTAAAACAACAGAACAACCCCCTTCACTCTTTCTTTCTTCTTGCCCTGCCCTTCACATCTCCTTTAGTTTTAAGTCGATGTTAGAGATGATGTCATCAATTTTCATCATGGATTCGTGGTAAGTGGTTTGCGCTAGCGGGTCACTTGCTTCCATAGCATAGACGTGTAGGTTATTCCGTATCATTTTCAGGCTGGCACGATTATAGGTTAGCATAAGTTTCTCATCCACTTACATACCTCTCCTCTACCCTTTGGGTTTAAACAACAAAGCCCCAATGAATCCGAACACAATGGCTGCTGAAATACCGGAACTTGTCACTTCAAACATCCCTGTCAATACACCTACTAACCCATGCTTTTGCGCCTCTTCCAATGCACCGTGAACCAATGAATTTCCAAAACTTGTAATCGGAACGGTTGCTCCAGCTCCTGCAAATGCAATCAAGGGCTCATACAAACCAAGGCCATCCAGTATTGCTCCCGCAACCACCAACGCACTCAACGTATGTGCAGGCGTAAGCTTAAATACATCAAACATGATCTGGCCAATCACACAAATAAGCCCTCCTACCACAAACGCCCAAAAAAAGGATAACAACATCAGCTGACACCTCCCATCTCCATCTCGATAGAAACTGCATGGGCAATACATGGAATGGATTCCTTCTGCTGATAGGAAAGAGGCGAGAGCAAGGCGCCAGTAGCAATGAGAAGTATCCTTTTGTATTTCCCCTTTTTCATCTCATTCAATAAATGGCCATACAACACAACAGCAGAACAGCCAGCACCACTGCCACCAGCAAGTACAGGCTGGCTTTTATCATAGATCATCAATCCGCAGTCTTGATATTGGGAATCTTCTATCTGCAAGCCTTTTTCCTTCAATAGCTGCAGGGAAATTTCTCTGCCAATCTCCCCGAGATCACCTGTTACTATCAAATCATAATAAGATGGGTCCCTTCCTGTATCCTTGAAATGAGCCTGTATCGTATCCACTGCGGCAGGCGCCATCGCCCCTCCCATATTAAAAGGATCCTTTAATCCCATATTTATTACTTTTCCGATGGTTGCAGAGGTTACTCGTGGCCCCACCCCAACTTTGCTTATAAGTCCCACACCAGCCCCAGTCACGGTCCACTGTGCAGTCGGAGGCTTCTGACCGCCATACTCTGTCGGATAGCGGAATTGTTTCTCTACAGCAGCATTATGGCTTGATGCACCTGTCAGACAATAATTTGCACCGCCATAGTTCACCAAAAACCCCGCCAATGCCAATCCCTCCATTGATGTCGAGCAGGCACCAAATACACCTATATATGGCATTTCAAGTGATTCTGCAGCGAAATTGGAAGGTGTCATTTGGTTGATCAGGTCACCGGCCAATAAAAACTGCACTTGGGAAAGGTCAAGAGCGGCCTTCTTCACTGCCGTCTCGCATGCCTCCTCTAGCAAGACCTTGTGCGCTTTTTCATAGCTATCTTGTTCGAGCCATAAATCTTTATGAAGCATATCAAAATCATTAGCAAGTAGACCATTGGCTTCAAATGGACCTCCGATTGCAGCACTTGATGTAATGACAGGCTTATTGGCAAAAATCCAAGATTGTTTTCCTTGCAGCATCAGAATCCTCCTAACGAAACCACAATTGTTTTAATCAATGCAACTACAAAGGCAGAAAATACCCCGAACAAAATGACCGATCCTGCGAGCTTGAACATATTTGATCCCACTCCAAGCACGAAACCCTCTGTCTTATGTTCAATACATGCCGCAATAACCGCGTTTCCAAAACCTGTAACAGGTACAGCACTACCCGCTCCTGCAAACTGTGCGATCCTGTCATACACCCCAAAGCCCGTCAACAGCATCGCAATGAAAATCATCGTTGCAACCGTTGGGTTCCCGGCCGTCACTTCCGTAAAATTAAAAAAGTATATATACATCAGCTGTATCGCCTGACCAACTATACAAAAGACTCCCCCTACCAAAAAAGCGATGATGCAGTTTTTCCATACAGGTCGTTTTAACTCCCGCGTTTGTTCAAACTGCTGATATGCCTTTTGTTCCGGGGTAAGCTGCTTGTCATTCCCGCTCATCCACTGACACCTCCTATGCTTTTTCTTCTCTTAAGGTTTTCATCTTTTTAATCCGCTTTTCCAGTTCCTTTTCTGAGATGTCCTTTTGCTCGACATCCCTTCTCAGCCTTTCGATTTCCAGACGCATTTTCAGGTCATGGGAAACAACCACATTTTCATCCGGAAATTCCTTTTCCAGTGCCTTTTTTACTTTCTTTTCAATCTGCTCGGTGAAGAACTTTTGATATTGTGTAACATGGAATGCAACAACCAATTCATCTTCTGTGTCATAGGCTACAGCTCCCTTGACCTCTTTAAAGTCTTTGGCAATTTTCTCTGCCCGTTGTTCTTTATCCGATTTCTCTTTTTGCTCATTGGAGGTACGCATGACTGTATCCTCCACTCTTTCCTTGACCTCTCCCTGCCCGCAAGCTGCCAAAAGGACCACTGACACGGTTAAAACTAAAAACAAAGAAACAGCTCTCATTTTATCACCTCAATTTCCATCATTTATCTATTCCTTAATATTCATTACTGTTCTAGAAATTATGTATAAAAAATTCCATTAAAAAGGGCCCTCCACATGGAGAGCCAGAATCAATCAATTAATTTTGATAATATGCTTTCAATAATTCCTGCTATTCCAGCCGCTGCCAAGATAAACAGGACGGGCTTCCCTGCAAGAGGATAAAACATCATTAAGAGAAATAAACCAGTGGTTACCCATATCCCTGTACACCAATAACAGCTAAGTAATTCTCCGATCCAACGCCTGATCCCTTTCCCTTTGAGGACGATATACTCCTCTATCTCACCTTTATCATTCTTCTCCTCGATTTCTTCCATAAAAGGCCTTCGAATGAAAGCCGCTATCTTATCCAGTACTATTAGCCTCGTTAAACGGAAACTGGCAAGTCCAAGCAGAAGAAACCAAAACCAGCTTTCAAGCAAAAAAATTCCCCCTTTCATATTGATGATATGTATGAAAAGGAGAATTAGTATTGTTGATATTAATCTTCTCGGATAACTTTTGCCTTTTTACCGCAGCCACAACCGGAGGATTTCTTTTTCTTGTTCGAAGAAGAGGAGTTATTACTTGAAGAAATAATTTTCACTTGACCAGCTGTAGGTTTTGGTTGGCCTGAATAATGATAGTAGTTCATATGCAACCTCCAATTTGTTCGTAGTATAAGATACTTTATCTTATGCGTTTTCGACAAAAAGGTTTTCCGCATCTATCATTACTCATATAGATTTATGTGTTTTTTTTCACATTATTATAGAACCAAGATTGAATCCGTGTATCACCTTCCTGTATTGGAGAAGCTGTTTTCTTACCTTCCAAACTGGAAACCTTAGTAGAATTGTGGATCACCTGATCCCCCTTCTTTTCCAGGTCGTTTACGCATTCATTTAGCTTTTTTATGTCTTCTGTTAAAAGAGAATTCTCATCATATAAGGTTTTCACTTCCTCTTCCAAATCCGCAATCATTTTACGGTAAGACTGATTCTCTCCCTCCAGTTTTTCATTGATATCCGCGATGGTTTGATATCCTTCATGAGCCTGATTGGAGCTCTCAATCTTTATTAAAAGGCCTTTAACAGTGTCCTTTACCATCTCATATTCTTTTTCGAGATCCATATTTATGGCACTCTGTTTATCTAACTCCCTTTTTAATTCCTCCATTTTAGCAGTTAGTTCCTCATTTAGATTCAGTGTCTTTAGATGACCTGTTCTCTCCGCCTCACATTGTTGTTTCAGTTGATGGACCTCATTGCTGATGGTTACCAGCTTTCCCTGATGGTCTTCCTTCTGTTTTGTGAGCTCTTCTTTCAACTCAAAATTGATGGCACTCTGTTTATCCAGTTCCCTTTTTAATTTCTCCATTTCAGCAGTTAGTTCCTCATTTAGATTCAGTGCCTTTAGATGACCTGTTCGCTCCAGCTCACATTGTTGTTTTAGTTGATGGACCTCATTGCTGATGGTTACCAGCTTCCCTTGATGATCATCCTTCTGTTTGGTGAGCTCTTTTTTCAATTCAAACACTTCATCCTGCAAGGTTGAAGTACGACTGACGTGCATTTCCCTTTGCTTTGAAAGTTCAAGCTGATATTGCGCATTTTCCCGCTGAAGATGATTGACCTTTTCGTTCCCTTCCTCTACAATCCTCGCAAGCTGTTCGGTTAGCACCTGGATTTTCTCTTCCTGTTCCAATTTTTCTTTTTCTAAGTTTTTTAAGAAAGTCTTACTGTTCAACCTTTCCACAACTGCTGTAAGTCGTTTCACTTCCGCACCTAAATGTATGATTTTCTGTTGTAGGATAATTTTATCATCGTTTTTGAAGCTTTTCATGCTTATCCCTCCCTAAACTCTCCCTTTTTAAAAGTAATTCCAGAAGCTTGGAAAATATGACTACCGCATGCAAAAATTAAATTTGGGTCATTAACCCGGCACACTTACCCACCAAATTCATACTATACAGTAGTCCCGTAACCCAAATGGGTATTAAATGAATAGGAGGAGTTTTTAGTGAGTCATAAAGAAACTGAAAGAGTCTGTATCAAGGCTCGTAAAGTTTACGACTGGGTAACTCGTCAAGTGCAGGTTTCCCCTAAAAGTATATGTAACTCAGACTTAGAAGGAATTTTTGTATGCGATTGGGAACATGATGATCATGCAAACATTGCAGACATTTTGTGTGAACTAGATCCGAAAGTTGGACCTTTAGCAGTAGAATGTTTCCTATCTGACGATCACGGTCGTAAAGTTGATGTTATGGCAGCACATCACCACCGCCATCACAAAGGCTTTATCTGCAAGGAAATCGAGCAACCTGGTGGACGTCCAACAGTTGACGTAGAATTACCTGATGGCACAGAAGTTGAATTACAACGCGTTAAAGTCCTTATTAAAGGATTTGTTACCGTTCAACTGGTTGACGAAAAAGGGCGCGTAAGATGCTGCTCCAAAGCACTTCCATTCGCAACAGTCCAAACATTCCTGCTATGTGCCCCAGAAGGTACAGAGCTCGACTGCCATGTAACATTCTTTGAGTGTGACTCTAACTTGATCGCAACAGACGAGTTCTCTCAACTAGACGTTACCCTTACACTTTGCTTAGACATTCAAATGGAAGCTGACGTAAAACTAGAAGTTGAAGCAAGAATCTGCCGCCCACGTGAGGAAATTATCGAAGGCCTTATTTGCCCTCCGAAACAATTTCCAGAGCAATGCCCAGAAATCTTCCCGGCACATAAGCGACCAAGATAAGTATCATATACTAAATAAACACTTTCCAGAACAGCCAGAAGGATCGGAACACCATCCGATGCTATTTGGCTGTTTTGTAGTGTTCATAGCTAGATAGTCCACTACATAATTTAATAGAAGAACAAATAATGGAGGTGTGTTCATGGATCAACATGCAGAACTTATACGCCTAAAACAAGAAATCCTTTATCATAAAGCGGAATCGGCAAAATATAACAAAAAGATATTGGACTTAGAAAGAGCTGCCCAAAAAGAAATCATTAGAAATAAATTTCTTCAAGAAAAGAGGAAAGAGTGGCAAGTTGAAAAAAATTCGTATAGAAGAAGGCTAGAAGAACTCCAGAATAAAGTTATAGAACTAGAAGTGATAGTAGAAGAAGAAGAGCAACCAATACTTTCCCCCATACAAAATATGAACCATGCTATGAGAGACCCCTATGGTTATTTTAATTACTCCGTGCTTTTGATGGAAGAAGAAAAAACACTTACTATTTATGGAGATTTTCATATAATAAATGAATCCAAGGTCTCTCTAGACGACTTGATTATCTGCTTTAAAGTTCATCCCATTGGCGCTGTGACATTTTCAGGGAAAATATCTGACCCGAATTTAATTAAAAAAACAGAAGGAAGTCCCGTGAGCATAGATTGGATCTATGCAAAAGAGGATTGGAAAAAAGCATCTCTTGAAAATGGAGAATATTGGGTGAAACCCATTAAAGTGACAAAATTAGAAAGTATAAGTTTAACAGGAATGGAACTGATTATACCCTTCGACTTGAATATAAGAAAAGTAAAAGTCGAGGCTTTAATTTATTTAAACAATAAGTCCTCCCCTATTCCAGCCATCAATAAAATAAAAATTCAACTTCTATAGGCAAAGTTACTAGATTCAGTAGAAAAAAGGCGCTTGTACTAAGATATACGCCCTCTCACAATAGATTAACTAGAATACATTAATGTAGGAAGTTAAAATTCCTAATAACTTAAAATCTAGAGGGAGGCAATATAATGAGTTTTTATTACGAACAAAGAGGTTGTTGTAGCATTAAGAAAGATCACCACAAGAAAGAGGACCATAAGAAGGATGATTTAGAGTGTTTTTGCAGTAAATTTCTAAAAAAATTCTTTGGTCAAGATGTTGAAATTTTCCTAAAAGACGGTACTTCCGTTGAAGGTAGAATTCTATGCATTGACAAGGACACAGGAATCGTAACAGGTGCAGGAGTAGAAATTACTGACGTATTAGTTGTAGACTATATCTGCTGCAAGTTTATCGTTAGAGTCCGTCCACTATAATTTAGAGCATTCCCCCTTGATATAGAGTCTATATCAAGGGGTTATTTTTAGACATAATTGAGGAGTAATTATATGAAACAAAAAACATTACTTTCAATCCTGTGTGAAGTAGATGCATTACTAAATAATAAACCTCAATGTAAAGAGGAGCATATTTATTTTGCAATCCCACTAAAAAGCAAACAGGTCTCAAAAAACTGGAAGGTTGTGCAAGAAAATCTAAAGAATACCTTACAATCTATTTTAAACAATACCAAAAGGAATTTTACTATATTAGTAGCCGGGCATGAAAAACCTTCTATTGAAGAATTAAATCATAAAAAAGTAATCTGGTTACCTGTTAATTTTTCCACTCCTAAGAGCCCGCGTGGATTTAACAAAGATAAAAATTACAAGCTCAACATTATTGGTCAATATTTAAAAGAGAAGAAAAAGGTAGGGTACATCATGCCGTTTGATTCAGATGATTTAGTGCATTACAGGTTTGTTGAATATGTGAATACACTCCCAATTTCAACTGCTTATTTTGTAAACAAAGGCATAATGTCAAATGAAAAGCAAAAAGAATTATGGTTATTAAATAACTTTTACATGCGCTGCGGAAGTGGCGGTCTGTATTACTTTAAGTATAATAACTTCCCAGCTTCCTATGAAGATAGAAATAGCTTCATTTATAAGTTGATCGGTAATCATCAAAAATCAATAAAACTACTTCAAAAGCATAAAAAAGACATTACGATCATTAATCATCCAATAGTGCTAAGAAGGTTCGGGCATGGAGATAATAACATGCTTCTAAAAGGAACTATGAAACACACCATTTCAGCTAAAGACTTTGGAACTTCTGGAGTAAATGTTGAGAGTGTCTCATTTCTAGATAATTATTTTAAAACTAAACAGACATGGGGTGTTTAAGATAATTTCATTAATTGCATGTACCATACGAGACGAAATGATGGATAATGTTTTCAATAATTTCAATAGACAAACTGTTGAAGAAAAAGAAATGATTATCATCCTGAATAAAGATACCATGAACAAAAAGCAATGGGAAAAAAAAGCAAAAAACTACAATAACATATTTGTATTTCAGTTGCCTGAACGTACTTCTCTAGGCGATTGCTTAAATTTCGGCACAACTAAAGCAAAGTACGATATAGTAGGCAAGTTTGATGATGATGATTATTACTCGCCTTATTATTTGGCAGAGGCACTGCATTATTTTAATACTACTAATGCTGACATAATTGGGAAAGGAGTTTCATTTATTTATTTTCAAAAAGAAAAACTATTAGCTCTACGTGTTCTTGGGAAAGAAAATGATGGCGGCCAAAAAATGTTAAAGGGCGGTACAATAATGTTCAGGAAAAAGATATACCCAAAAGTGAAATTCCCTTCCATTGTTGGATCTGGAACGGATAGTCGCTTTGTTAAGTTATGTATAAAAGCCAAGTTAAGGTTTCATACAACATCTAGATTCAACTACGTTTATATTCGATTTGCTAATTCTAAAAAGCATACTTTTAAAAAGTCTAATAAACTCTTAATAAAAAAATCAAAAAGAGTATGTCATACGGATAATTTTAACGATATAGTCACTAAGGAATTACAAAAGATTAGAAAGGAGAGTAACAATTGATTTCAGTAGTTTTATGCACAATGCGACCAGAGTTTAAGCAGAACATTTTTGATAATTTTTTCCGGCAAAACTTTACTGAAAAAGAAATGATTATTATCTTAAACAACGATACACTGTGTTTAAATGAATGGAAAAATGAGACAGCTGAATATCATAACATTCATGTATTTAAGCTACCTCAAGAAAAAACCCTTGGTGAATGTCTTAATTTTGGGATAACAAAATCTTCTTATGATATTATTGCAAAGTTTGATGATGATGATTACTACTCAGACCACTACCTAACAGAAGCCTATCAAACTATGTTATCTAGTAAAGCAGATATTGTAGGAAAATGCACTTCATATTTATATTTTGAAGAATTTAAAAAACTCATGATATTTAGACCTGGTAATGAGAAAAAGATAAAAAAATTACTAAAAGGTGGAACGCTGGTCTTTAAAAAAAATGTTTGGGAAGTAACAAAGTTTCAACACGAGCGAATTGGTAGTGATGCATATTTTTTAAAGGACGCTCTAAAAAATGATTTTAAGCTTTTTTCATCATCCAAGGAAAATTATATATGTGTTAGAAGAAAAGATATAGATTCACATACTCAAAAAGTTAATACTCTTGATTATATGAATAAATGCACCTTTGTTACTCAAACAGAAAACCCAATGAGGATATTTAATAGGGTTCAAGTAGAAGAAAACAACATTTGTACCAAAAAGAAAAAAAGCAAAAGATTAAAAAGAATAGGTAAAAAAAAGAAGCGTTAGTATGCATTACTTTATTAAATCACAGAATAGTTTACTATCATGGAGGTTTGAGATTAATGAAGGTTATTCTTTTATCAGGAGGTTCAGGGAAGAGACTTTGGCCGTTATCAAATTCTGCTCGTTCAAAACAATTCTTGAAGCTATTAAAAAGTGATCTTGGTTATGAATCTATGTTCCAGAGAATTTGGAGAATGATGGAACACTGCAAATTAAATCACCATACGTATGTTTCAACAGGTAAAGCCCATGCAGAAATCATGAAAAAACAACTACAAGAACGTGCTCCTATTATAATTGAACCTGATGTAAGAGACACGTTTCCAGCTATTTGTCTTGCAAGCACTTATTTAAAGTCTTTGGAGGGAACCGATTTAAATGAACTAATATGTGTTTTACCTGTCGATGCATATGCTGATGAACCTTTTTATCATGTTATAAGTTGTTTAGAAGAGACTTTGACTGATATACAATTCGATATTGCTTTAATTGGAGTTAAACCCACTTTTCCTTCTGAAAGATATGGATACATTATACCTAATAAAATCAACTCATTAAATTCCCCTCTCAGCAAAATAAAGTATTTTATTGAAAAGCCTTCCAAAGATGAAGCAAAGAAACTAATAGAAAAAAATGCATTATGGAATTGTGGAGTATTTGTATTTAAATTAGGTTATATTATTTCTCTTTTAGACGAAATGAAAATTCCTACAGAATATGAAGAATTATATAAAATATATCATACTTTGCCTAAAAAAAGTTTTGATTATCAAATTGTAGAAAGGTGTAAACATTCTGTAGTTCTTCGATTCGATGGTTTGTGGAAAGACATTGGTACTTGGGATGCATTTAGTGAAACTCTGGGAAATTCACTTTTTGGAGAAGGCTTAATTAGCGATGATTCTCAGAATTCCCACATCATTAATGAGCTTAACATACCTATTGTGGTTTCTGGCCTCTCGAATGTAGTAATAGCTGCAAGTCCAGACGGCATTCTTGTTACAGAAAAAAGAACGAGTAATGAAGTGAAAGAATTAGTTGAAGGACTAAATTTCCGCCCAATGTATGAAGAAAGACGTTGGGGCACATATAGTGTCTTAGATTTTCAGCAATATAATAATGGATCTTGTATACTGACAAAAAAAATCGTCTTAAACGAAGGGGCCAATATTAGCTATCAATACCATTTGAAAAGAAGCGAATATTGGATCATTACAGCTGGAGAAGGCATATTCGTATTAGAAGGTAAAATACGCAAAGTAATTCCTGGCGACTACCTCCAAATACCTGAAAAAGCTAAGCATGCGATTAAAGGGATTACATCACTGGAATTTATTGAAGTTCAAAGAGGCACCGACCTATCTGAAGACGATATTGTTCGAATTGAAACGTGTTGGGAGAAAACAATGAAATTATGTCAAGATGAGTAAGATTTTTATAAATCCCTATGAGAAAGGTGAACAATATGCAAACAAAAAAAGCACTGATTACAGGTGTTACTGGCCAAGATGGGGCATATTTAGCTGAATTCCTTTTAGAAAAAGGTTATGAGGTTCATGGTATAAAGCGGAGGTCCTCATCAATAAATACTGTTAGAATAGATCATTTAATATCAAATGAGTTCTTTCATTTGCATTATGGAGACTTAACGGATGCAACAAATATTTTAAGCATAGTCAATAAAGTAAAACCAGATGAATTATATAATCTGGCTGCTCAAAGTCATGTTAAAGTCTCATTTGAAACCCCAGAATATACTGCTAATTCAGATGCAATTGGAACTTTAAGATTATTAGAAGCGATACGAATACTAAATTTAGAACAAAAGGTAAAGTACTATCAAGCTTCTACAAGTGAATTGTATGGGAAAGTTCATCATACCCCTCAAAATGAAGAAACTCCTTTTTACCCTCGTAGCCCCTATGCAGCTGCCAAGCTTTACGCATATTGGATTACTATAAATTACCGAGAAGCTTATAACTTATTTGCATGTAATGGTATACTTTTCAATCACGAATCCCCGTACAGGGGAGAAACGTTTGTTACTAGAAAAATTACAATGGCAGTAGCAAGAATAAAGTTAGGTCTTCAAGATAAATTATTGCTAGGAAATTTAAATGCAAAACGAGACTGGGGATATGCAAAAGATTTCGTGAAGGCTATGTGGTTAATGCTGCAACAAGAAAAACCCGAAGACTTTGTTATAGCTACAGGTGAAACTCACTCAGTTAGAGAATTTGTAGAACTAGCATTCAAGGAAGTTGGTATTAGCATCAGGTGGATTGGAGAAGGATTGAACGAAAAAGCTATAAATGTGCAGAATAATAAGGTGTTAGTTGAAATAGATCCAAAATATTTTAGACCAACAGAAGTAGATTTGCTTCTTGGAGATGCTAAAAAAGCAAAAGCTATATTAGGTTGGCAACCGGAAGTATCGTTTAATGAGTTAGTTAAGATGATGGTGGAATCAGATTTAAACCAAATTAAAAACAATAACTTAATTACCGAGGAGTGAGGAAATGAAGTTACATTTAGGTTGTGGAGAAAAATATTTACATGGTTTTAAACATGTAGATATCCTTCCATTTGATCATGTTGATTATAAAACTGACATTAATAATTTGAGTATATTTAATGATTCCACTGTTTCTGAAATTTATGCGTGTCATGTTTTAGAGCACATTAAGAGAGCAGATATTCAAAATGTTCTTAAAGAATGGTATAGAGTGTTAGAAGTGAACGGCATATTGAGATTAGCAGTTCCTAATTTTGAAGCCATTGTTCAAGAGTATTTGCAAAATAATAATTTAAGTAAGTTACAAGGTCTTCTATATGGAGGACAGAATTACGAGTACAATTTTCATTATATTGCATTTGATTTTAACTCCATTAAATCTTTACTCGAAGATGTAGGTTTCAAACTAATTGAAAGATATGATTGGCGAGAATTTCTCCCTTTAGGATTTGATGATTATAGTAGAGCATATCTTCCCCATATGGATCAGAAAGGTAGACTAATGAGTCTCAACGTAATAGCCTATAAATAAATGCAAACGCAACTGAAAAGATAAAAATTAATCGAAATTTTAAAAAATCATATGCAAAGAAGGTGCATCTATATGTTGTTTGATCTAGAAGCATATTGTAAAAAATACAAAATAAAACCCAGAGGCATTATCCATCTTGGATAGGTAATCAAATAAACTTGTACAATAAATTAGGTGTTGAAAAGGTAATTTTCATAGAGGCAAATCCAACCATTTACCAAAAGTGCAAAAAAAATATGGAAAAACATCCGCATGTAGAAGTTTTTAATTTTGCTATTACTAATAATAATGAAGAGCAAATTTTTCATATAACTTCTCACCAGCAAAGCAGCTCTTTACTTCCTCTTAAATATCATGCGAATGTTTATCCTCATATCCACGAAACCCATACCATAAAAGTACCCGGCCGAAGGTTAGATGATTTTCTATATTCACTAAAAATTGATAAATCGGATTATAACTTCTTAGTTATGGACATACAAGGTGCTGAACTAATGGCATTAGAAGGGGCTATTGAAACCCTCAAACATATAGATGGTATAGCTTTGGAAGTTAATTTTATTGAGCTGTATGAAGGATGTTCCTTATTTAATGATATTGAAAATTTCTTAGATAATCATAGCTTTAAACATATTGTTACTGCAATGGGAAAGCAAAAATCTTGGGGAGACTCATTTTTCATAAGAAAATAAAACATTTTGGGGTGCTTAGAATATATTCAAAGCATCCTTAGATTTTTATTCTTAAAATTCCAAGTCTATTAATCAGATACTAATTCTTTTAAATAAAACTCATATGTTTTTCTTACACCCACTTCTAAACTAGTAGAACTATTCCAGCCCCATTTTTTTTGTTTAGTAGTATCTAATAACTTTGTTTGCATACCAACTGGTCTCGATAAGTCGTAATAAAATCCCCCTTCATAACCAATTACTTTAGCAATTGTTTCATAATATTCGTTAATCGTGTAATCATATCCTTGACCGATATTTGTCACATACGGTAGCTGATCAAATTTTTCTATAGCCTTTAGTATACAATCCGCCAAATCCCCTGCATATAAAAACTCTCTTTTCGCTTTACCATCCCCCCATATATCAACCACTTCCAAATTCGCAATTTTTGCTCGATGTAATTTATCTATAACAGCAGGCACCATATGAGAAACATCCTGAGAAAATTTATCCCATTTCCCATATAGATTACAAGGTATGATAGTTTTGTAAAGGTATTCAGAACTTTCTTGCCTTACATATTCACATAATTTTAATGTGGTGAT
This sequence comes from Sutcliffiella sp. FSL R7-0096, assembly GCF_038595065.1. Lineage (NCBI taxonomy): Bacteria > Bacillati > Bacillota > Bacilli > Caryophanales > Bacillaceae > Sutcliffiella > Sutcliffiella sp. FSL R7-0096. The sequence continues at coordinate 1,566,075 of NZ_CP152003.1, read as the reverse complement.
TTTTGCAAGTGCATATCCTTCATTAGTAGGTTCAAATGCACCTGTTAATAAATATTCTTCTTTTAATTTTCCTTTGATATTTTTTGGATACATGCAAGAGCTGCCTAAGTTAATTAACTTTTTGATACCATTTTTTCTTGAAGCCATAATTATATTTTTACCCATGTCCATGTTTTCAATCATGTACTTTATTGGCTCAGAAATGTTGGCTTGTATTCCTCCTACTCTACCAGCTAAATGAATAACCATATCTGGTTTATGCAATTTTATAAAATTATCAACCTCTTCATAGTTTAATAAATTTACTTCGCTCCTTTTTGGTGAAAGAGCTTTTAACTCATTTACTGAATCCATTTTCTCTAAAAGATTTCTCCCCACCATTCCAGTTGAACCAGTTACAAAAATTTTCAATTTCTCACTCCTAACAAGCAGATTAAGGTCTCAAGAGCACCTCGCTATTCCAGGGGTTATATTCAATGAATTTCTGACTTTTGATATCTGGTCTTAAAAAGAGATTTGCATTGTTGTTAAGCATAGAAGCACTGAAAGAGAAACTACTATTTGATATGAGCATTATGTCACATTGACTAAGTATATAGTGATCTAAATAATATGGTGCTTCTTTTAACAAAAGGTTAAATCCTTTTACACTATCAACACTGGAAATGTAGTTATAATCTGAAAAATCTCCAATAATGGAGTCAATATCGTCACTTGCTATATACAAAACAGGATTATTTAAATTTTTCCAATTTTTTTCAAGCCAAGTTAATACCCATTTGGTTGGTGTAATAAAAAAGGGATTTGGCTTTTGAGAAAAAAGTTTTGTATATCTAACATAATCGCCTCTTCTCATATGGAGACCTATAATTGTATTTCCACTTTTTTTTAAATCCTTAATATTAATGTCTAGTTCTTTTTTTATTTCTGTGATTGGAACAAATAAAGATTGGAAAAATTCTTTATAAGGAGAATAATATGATGTATGGTATTGGAAGTAACCCTCCAAATCTACATTCATATACGGAGGGTTTTTATTAATAATATGATCACTTAGGCCATAGTTAAACTGTTGGGTTATCCTACTTAGTTTTTTTCTTATAGGTTTATCTTTATGTCCAAATAAAGTTTGCCCTATCCACCTAGGAGTTTGTATTGTACAATTATATTTCTTTTCATAAATTTTTAAAAAAGCATATTGAAATATTTGATTTCCAAACCTACCCTTTTTTCCCAATAATTCCATTGTCACTACATTTTTTTTTGTTTTTTTGGATTTTTTCATTTATTGTCCCCTTAGCAAATTGTATATAACTTAGTGCTTTGTTTACTATTAATCGAGATACTTTTTTAGGTTCAGTAGAGATCCTAATTCAAAATCAAATTCCGTTGGAGTGAATTTTCCATAACCATTTATCGGAGTAAAAGTCAACTCTCCAAACTTTATTATATTATCAAGGTTATATAAATCTACCCTTACAAACCCAAACGGCTTGGATAGGACGCTAGCAATATTCAACATTTTATTTAATGATTTAGGTTTATTTATTTGTTTAGCAAAATTATCAAATTTATACTTCACATCTAACTTAACCCATTCTGTATTGTATAGATTACGTTGTTGTTGTTTAGATTTTTCTCCATTAATCTGTATAAAATGTGGCTTCCCTTCAAAACAAAAAAACTTATAGTCCTTTAAGTCACCTGAAGGGTCCTCTAAGTATTCTTCAATAATTATCCGAGGTTTGATAGAGTTGTAGTTTTTCTGACTGTTTGTAACGTAAAAGTTTGTTGCTAACCATTTTTTCATTTTAAGACACTCATTTTTCCAATCAACTTTTCCCTTATCAGTAATTACTATATTCCAACCACTTCCATGTGTAGCTTTCATCACGAATGCATTCGGTAGCTCTTTATAAGGTATTTCAGAAACATCTTCAAATATCCCAATCAATGGAACTAAATATGCCTCACCTAATTTCTCTTTTACATAATTACGTACTTCATATTTATCTGTATACTTTGTAAATCTTTCTAAATTCCCATTAATTTTTATCCATTGTATCTTCTCATTAAATGATTTTGGATTATCAAGATTTAAATTATATTTGTGTGTATTTAAAAATCTACGCTTCATGTATTCAATATCGATTATGACAATCACCTCACTATAATTTTAGTGTCCATTTACCATTTACATTCCCCATTAATACTATTCAATTAAAGTTTAGATATACCATTCATTTTATCAACCTATACTTTTTAGCTGACCAATTTCCTAAACGTATAACCGCATTAGTTACATTCGAGTTGCTACCAATGAAGTAATTACATTTTGTAGCAAGAATTGTATCTATTAGTATTTCTCTCCCCTTCAAATTTTTACTATAGTTTATTTTATAAATGTTTTGGTCATTATTTGAAATTCGTAAACATTTAGTATATATTAATTTACTTCCATAAAGATTTTTATATTGATTTAGTATTTCTTGGGATTCAGTCATCAAAAATAAATATGCTGTAGGCTGCATTTTGAAATAATCATTTATAGCCTGGGGAAATTGTTGATGAAGCTCTAGTAAATTTGGAACTTCAGCTATTTTATCAGTTCCCCTTATATGCACTGCCAAGATATGCTTATTCTTAAAATTCTTACTTTCAAAAGTGTCTATATCTTTCTGGATTGTTGGAAGTATTTTTAAATATTTTTTGTATAAATAGCTATAGATTTCCTCATTACTTTTATGAAATAACTTATTACCTTCTGGAATTATTTTTCTTAATTGATTTAGAGAACAATGATGTCTGCTAACTATTACGTTCTCAGTTTTTTTTAGCCAATCTGCAGTTATATTTTTTTCTGTCTTATCACGTCTCATAAAAGATCTGAGATTGTTAAATTTAAACCTCTTTGGGTAGAAGGAGAGACTTTTATTTTCTATGTTGTTTACCTTATATTGTGATAATGGTTTAAAGAACAATGAAAATGCATCTTCTTCTATTGGATTGTCGGAAGCATAGTTGGACCCTTCACCCCAATATACAATTGGGATTCTCCCTGAAATCTCTGAAAATAACATTTGTCCCATAACATGTTCTATATCAGACCAAAACCCAGCACCCCAAGCTTTAATCAATAGATACTTTTTTTCCGCCAATTTTAAACCTCTTTTCCCTTGATTTATTTTTTCTGAGTTAAAGTAATTTTTCACACATTACTTATATATGCAAGGTGCTCGGTATTTATAAAAAAAATCGATTTTGTGTACTTTAGTAACATAATAGCAATCTAGAAGAATTATAAAAAAATTTAAAGGCCGAATCTCCAAGATTCGTCCATTTTTCTACTTTATGAACTGATTCAAAATCCAAGGTCGTACATTTAAATTCTGTAGCCTAGGATCCATATATCTTTTCTTATCTTTGTTTACTTTCGCTTCCTGTTTTTTGTTGTAGGTGGTTTCCTCCAGTATTTTCTTTCACCCACGATTCGTACGCTTTCATGAAGTGCTTCACTCCTTTCTAATATCTATTGTTAGTATATTCTTGCTTGTTCTTATTGTTAGTACTTGCTAAATATGTTTGAATATCCAGATTTTTAAGAAAAAAATCAACCAAATATGCGGCTGCTTTTTTTATTCCTTACAATATATTATTTTTTTACTCTTCGACCGCTGCTTTCATCTACCTTGTCAACGAGAAAATCTACTCCAACATTCTTTTGCCTGCCCGTTTTTGATGACTAGCAGGATGACATATAATGCTTCCTTTTCGTTAGCTCTGGTGAAAGGGTATAGTCTTTATGAAACGTGATGTAGAGTGTTGCGTGTTGAACTTCAAGTGTCATGTGATTACTCATTCCCTTTATACAATATTTCTATACTATGCAGTGGAATGGATGTTTCATAACCAGGCTCCAGTATAGAACCTGGTTTTCTTTTATTCACTTTTGCCAACCTTCACAAGCATGTCGCGTATTTTTTCTATCTTTAAAAGAGCCTGCAATTACTTTAAACAAATAGATGGTCACCTCCTTGGCGAGCCAAAGCTTTTGCAATTCCTTCGCCAACTGCTATTTAATTGAACATCCCCTTCGAAGCTTTCATGCTGGGTGAGTGCACGACCCTCGGTTGTATCCAGAAACAGGATTTCTACTTGGAGAGACGACACTGAGTTAGCGAGATTAGTTAGAATATGCTAGATTTTGGAAGGAGGGTTGGGTGAATGGGGAGCTCGCAGTCTAAAGAATAATTAGAAGTATTGAGCTATAGGAAACTCTATCAAAGTATGTAATCATATAAGAGGGGCTATAGCCCCTCCCAATTTATTTCCGCACAAATGTCAGAAATAATCTGACATCTTTATTTCTCCTTATTCTTTGCTTGCTGGATAGTATTGATTAAATTTAAATACTCTTCATAAATACCTATGTCGAACCTCTCACCTTCAACAACTTTTCCAAAACATTCTTCTTGTGATAATAGTTCTTTAATTGCATCTGTTAGCTGTAGCTCTCCACTTGCTGAAGGTTGTTGTGTATCATCCAATTTAATAATCCTTTTCCCTTTTCCTCACCACTTATAACTCCGTAATGCTTCAATTTTGATTCCTCTACTTCTTTTATCCCAATGATTGATTTTTTAAATTTATTGTACTGGTTTACAAGCTGTTTTAACGCTGGCTCCTTATTTGAAAGCAAAATATCATCAGGCAAAAGTACAGCAAATGGTTCTTCCCCAATGAAATACTTACCAAGCCTTATTGCATCTCCTAGCCCCTTAGCATATGGTTGGCGGATATAATGAATCGGTATAGGAGGAACTGGAAAAATGTCTATAAGATGATGTTTATTTTCCCTCTCCAGAAATGCCTCAAGTTCTAAGGATTCATCAAAATAATTGACAATCATGTTTTTCTTTTTGGATACAATCATTAAAATTTGTTCAATACCGGACTCGATTGCTTCCTCCACCACGTAATGAATAGCTGGCTTTAATCCTATTGGAAACATTTCTTTTGGAAGTACCTTCGTAATTGGTAACCCTCTTGTACCATATCCAGCAGCTGGTATAATTGCTTTTCTTACCAAGGTAAACACCTCCAACAATCTTGTTATTTTATGGTATTCATCATATTCCCCCCAGAAAGTTGTCTTATGGAAAACTATAAAAAAAACGCTCTAATATTTTTCTGAGTAGAAAAGCATATTAAGAACGTTTTTTATTTGATTCTTATAGTGAACTAGGAATCAATTTTATTATTAAAAATAACATTTCCAAACTTTCTTTTGATTTTTATCTTTCTTCTTTTGTCTTTTTGCAATAAGTTCTTCTGAGACAAGCTTTTTCTCACCCATTACGCGAACGACTTTCATTGTGCCTTCCACTCCTTTCTCCTTGTCTACTACTTAATTTATTCACTCTTGTCGAAAATGGTTTGTACTTCTGTGAAAGTTGTTAAAAAAATAAAAGGGCACTCTCCTCTAGGGACAATATCCTACTAGTTGAATAGATTAAAATGTACCTAATAATAAAGGAGGCTATTCATGGGAGTATTATATATAGAAAGTTGTTGCGGTTGTGAGAGACCATTTCGAAAATGTTCCTGTTCAACAACAGAGGAAATACCGGGGAGGCTTATTCCAGATCCAGATACGCCTAGGCGTGGTTTAATTCAAGAGCTATTACGCAGGTTGACACAAGCAGAAAGTAACATACTAGCCAATTCGAATCGTATAAGAGAATGGGAACCTATAATTGAAGCAATTCAAATTTTTCTAGCTACTCAAGAAGGTAGATTGGGTGTAGTTGAAGAGTTCTTTGCGAATAATGTTGGTGAAATTGTCACGGTAGTAGCAACTTTTGATGTGATTGTGGGGGTAGTGGAAACGATAGGAACGGACGTTGTCGTAATCATAGCTCCAAATGATGATATCTTTACCATTCCATTGACAAGCATCGTTTCTGTTGCAGTTGGCGAAGGGGGCGGGATTTAGATGGATTTCGCGGAAATCTTAGCAAGATATATTGGCAGAGAGATTGAAGTATATTCCTTTGACGTTTTTTTAGAAGGTACACTGATTTCAGTGGATTCTGGTTCATTTATTTTAAGAGTTAGAAGTGGTTCCTACCTTACACCTAATCAGGAAGTGACTGTCTTTTTTATTAATGTCCAAGGAATTAGGGTATTAAGCGAAACTACTATTTAAATTCAATTCGGGAATTACAGGGGTAACCCTGTTATTCTTTTTACATTTTCCATTTATCGTAGAACCATTTCCTCCATTCAAGAAACTTTTCTTGTGAAAGATCAGAAATGCTCCCTTTTCGCAAACGTCTATTATAGAGAGGCTCTTTTATTGATGTTATTTCTAATTTATTATGGAGGAACGTGCAGATCATATAGACATCTTCAAAATACCTACCATAAGACGAGTCAGAACAAGTCCAGCCTCCCATCTGCTTTAAGACTTCCAACTTGTATACTCTCGGGGCAATCGGAAAGGGTTTATCTAAATACTTACTCGCTTCATTAGGTAATGAAAACTTTACAACTTTCCCCCGGAAGAGTTGCTTGTCTCTCTTTCTTTCTATCCATTCTACATAACGACCGTAAATCAGAGCTGTTTCTCCGTGTTGCTTAACATGTTCACCAACCTTTTCCAAGCATGTCTCCTCTAACCAATCATCAGAATCCAATTCTAATACCCATTCACCTTTTGCTATTTTCAAAGCATGATTTAAACTAGCAGCTTTTCCGATATTTTTCTCATTTTTTATAAGCTTTATGGAAGGATTAGGGCAATATTTCTCCACCCTTAATTGTGTATCATCATTAGAACCATCGTCTATTATCAGAAGTTCCCATGTCGAATAGGTTTGGTTGATTACACTTTGAATCGCCCGATCAAGATAATGACCATCATTAAAGGTGCTTATCACTACAGAAAATTTGACTGAATCAGAAATTTTGTCCACACCCCTTCAAATAATTTCCATACTATAGATTATGGTCTTTTTTAGCATTTATGAGGGGGCTTTGACATGAATATCATCATTTATCCACCTACCATTGATTGGACGTTTATGAAACAAAGGCCCCAGCAACTGATGAAACAGTTCGCCGATTTGGGGTATATCGTTTATTACTGCAATTTGACACAGCATAATAAGCCTATAGAACCATTAGCAGCTAACCTGTTCTTGGTGCATGATTTTAAGAGGTTTACACAAGACACCCTACCCCTGATAAGTAAAACAGTTTCATCGATTGGAATCTGGTGCAGCTGGGCAAAGCTGGCAAGTAAACTTCCAGCATTGAATCCGGATTGGGTTATCTACGATTGTGTCGATGAATTTTCTAGCCTCCTTCCATATGAAGAGGAGATGGTGCGAATTTCTTCTGCCATTGTTTGTACTGCCCATCGAATTTATGATCGATTGAGAAGGACTTATCCTGAAAAAGAGCTTGTTCTCATACCAAATGCATATGATGTAACACTGGGGGTGCATACCTCCCATTACCCTCCTAACAATGGTCGACAAAAAATAGGCTACATCGGGGCATGGGCTCCATGGGTGAATGTACGATTAGTTTCCCAACTGGCAAGAGCATTTCCAACATGTGAGGTTATCATCATCGGAGTCGAATTCGATAAGAAATTTTCGCTTTATCATATGGAGAACATTCGTTACTTGGGGCATCTTCCCCATGAACAATTAAAAATGCACCTAACTAGTTTGGATGTATGTATCATTCCATTCAAATTGACTCCTGTCACCCTTGCGACCAATCCTGTCAAGATGTATGAATACTTGGCAGCAGGAAAACCAGTTGTTTCAACAGGTCTTCCTGAATGTATGTTGCATCAGGGTTTGATTGATATCGCTCATTCAGGTAATGATTTTGTCCGAAAAGTAAAGGAACGTTTGGAAAACCCAGGGAATCCACAAGCAAGAGTGGACTTTGCCCTCGCCAACACTTGGCGCCATCGGGCAAACCAAGCTATGAAACTAATAGCGCTTCTATGAAGGGAGGTATAAAATGAAAGTTGCAGTCATCGTTGGAACACGGCCCGAACTAATTAAAATGGGTGCACTCATTAAAGAGTTGAAGAAACGTAATTCTCAGCACCTTTTCATCCATTCAGGTCAGCACTATGATTACCATATGGACGGAATGGTGACGGATTCTCTCAAACTACCTCCTCCTGACTACCATTTGGGAATCGGTTCAGGTTCACATGCTTCATTTACAGCAGCGATCATGCAACAGCTGGAAGCCATACTCCTGAAGGAAAAAGTAGGGATGGTGATTGTCCATGGCGATACTAACACCACTTTAGGAGCAAGCCTTGCCGCTGCGAAAATGAACATTAAGGTCACGCACGTCGAGGCCGGCCTTAGAAGCTATGATAGGAGCATGCCCGAGGAAATTAATAGGGTTCTAGTCGACCATATTTCCTCTCACCTATTTTGTCCGACAAAGGAAGCTGTGACTAACCTTCAAGCGGAAGGAATTACGAATGGTGTCCACCTTGTCGGGCAAACCCTCGTGGATGCGGTCTCAACTATATTATCAGCCGACCTTTATGACGTACTAGGCAAGTACAAACTTTCCACAAAAGATTACTTTTTCCTTACTGTTCACCGTCAGGAGAATACAGATAATCTAGACCGACTACGATCCATTTTTTCAGCTGTTATGGATCTCACGCAATTGTATCCGCACCAAATCGTTATCGCGATGCACCCTAGGACAAAGAAAATTCTTCAACAGAATGATATGTACGAAACACTTTCCATCAACTCTTCCATTCTATTATTAGACCCACCACCTAATTTTTATGAAACCATTCACCTTCAAAAACAAGCCAAACTTGTTCTTACCGATAGCGGAGGGCTTCAAGAGGAGTCCTGTATTCTAGGAAAACCATGCATTACTTTGAGAGAAAATACAGAGAGGCCAGAAACCTTACAATGCGGCTCGAATCGCCTTGCTGGCTATAAAAAGGATTCTATTATAGAGTCAGTTGCTAACAGTCTGAGTGGCTCTGGTAAATGGGTCCACCCTTATGGCAATATTGGTGTGAGCTCCACCATCGTTGATATTTTACTAGGAAGCTGAGGAGATTCTATAATGAAAGTGTTCATTCATGGATTTTATGGGGCGGGGAATGCCGGAGATGATGCCATACTCCACTCCATCATCGATCGATTAAAACAAATCAATCCCAACATTGATATTGCAGTAAGTATAAGGTCTAAAAACATACAGGCCTATTTCGGTGAAGAGTCGATCGATTACGTACTAGGAACAGACATTGCTGGTGTCTCGCGTATCATAAAAGAAAGCAGTCTGGTCATTGTTGGAGGTGGCGGACTTTTTCAGGATTATAACAGCTTTGAGCCTGAAAACCTATTTTTAAGACAAAAAGGTGCCATCAATTATTACTCCTATCCTATCATTGTTGCGAAGATGCTTAACATAAAAGTCATGCTATATGCCGTCGGAATCGGACCACTGACAAGCTCCCAATCACAGACTGCAATGAAATGGATAGCAGATAACGTGGACGAGATAACTGTGCGGGACCAACAATCTTATAACCTATTGCAGAAACTGGGTGTCACCCATCAGGTACTTTCAGCAGATCCCGTCATTAAGCTGGAGTCTGTCCAGGTAAAGCTACCAAAAAATCTAGCTAAAAGTCCAGGTTTAAAAGTGGGGTTGAATTTACGAAACTGGTCCTATGCATCAGAGAAGCTAAAAAAACTCGAACATCAGTTAATACCGCTATTAAACAATTTAGCTACTGTCTACCCCATCCATTACTATATTTTCCCATTTAACAACCTCCCATCAGAAGTGGAAAAGGCAAAACAGCTAGCAATGCAACTCACTGGAAAAGTCGATATCATCCCTTACACGGTTTCCCCCAAAGAATATAAGTATTATTTCAAGCAAATGGACCTCTTGGTTGCTATGAGGCTACATGCAAGTATATTCGCCATTTATGAAGGGGTACCGAGCATTGGAATATCTTATGATGATAAGGTTTCACTTTTTTATGAAGAGCATGAGTTAGAGAATTATTGTTTCAGCCTATATGGGGAAAATTTCAGAGAACTGCATCAACTACTATTAGACTGTATCAAGAGACCGGATTATCATAAAAGCATGTTGAAGGATAAGTTGGCACTCCTTTTAAAAAGAGAAGAGGAGAACAAGCGAGTCTTGATGCGGGCTTTAGAGAATGGTGTGAAAAATGATGAGTAGACCTTTGAAGATTGTCTTCATTGGAAGGTATACAGAGGGACAGACTGGAATTGTCCGGAGTATTTATATGGGTTTGTTAGAAAATGGACACAAGATTCACGAAATTAATCTTTCTAAAAGGCCAAAAATAATCTCCAACCCTTATCGTAATTACGGTGGATTCGGCCCAGTATTTATCAAATGGGAAATGATCAGGGATGAAGTCCTGGGTTTCAAGCCTGATATCATTTTCATCTGTGCAGGAGGGCTGACGTTCAAGTCATCAACAATGGAAAAACTAAAGAAATACTGTACGGTTATCGGGGTTACACTAAGTGACCCTGATGTATTTCCTTCTGTTAGTAAATTCGCATCAGAATTTGACATACACACTACAAACTCTCCCCTATCTTATGTAGAGTATAAAAAACTCGGATTCAATAACACTTATTATATGCCTTTTGGCATCGACTCGCGCTTCTTTACAAGCCACAAACCTGTTGAAAAATATAAATCAGATGTGTCCATCATCGGGCATTACCGGCCAAATCGCTTAGAAATTGCGGAAGAGCTTCTTAAAAGATTTGATGCAAAAATATTTGGACGTGGTTGGCCAATCCCTACCGAGGGGCCTGTTTATGATGAGGAATGGTTTAAAGCGATGTTTTCTACAAACATCATTATTAATTTCCCTACCACAGGTGCCGGCTATACAAATGTGAAGGTTGGGGTCTTTGAAGCTGCAGCAACGGGGCGTTTGATTATGACGGAGTATTTCGAGGAGATGGAGAATTTTTTTGAATACGATAAAGAAATTATAGGCTATAAAGATAAAGAGGATCTTATGACGAAGCTCGATTACTACATCCAACATCCTGCCGAAGCGAGAAAAATTGCGCTTGCCGGCCAAAAAAAATGCTTACAGCATCATACCTGGAAAATGCGCTTGGACCACTTATTCCAGTCATTCAGGTTAAAGAGCCCTCCTCTTAATTGGAATGTAGTGGAATAATAAATGAAATAAGTAAAACCGGGGCAAAGTCCCCGGTTTAATTCTATTTTATTATTAGCAAGCTGTTAAAGAGTCAAGGTAATCTTCTTACTCTCCCTCCATCAAATCACCGGAACCATCATCATAGTATTCAACCGCAATATTAACCTCTTTGGCCTCTCCGCTCTTAACTGCTTTTAACACTTCATTCAACGCTTCTTCTAAACTCAGTTCCGGGGAAAGGGTGAATCCGCTTTTAAACTTCACCTTTAAGTCCGCATGGGACACTTCATTGGACATATATATCACGCTCCTGAATTTTTTGCTTTCGTAAATACATATGCATGCAAGTAGACATTTCATGAGTGATTTATAAGATTGGAAAGTAACAGAAAGATTTATTGATAGCTTCTTACTTCCACCAGCACGTCTCTCATCTTTTCCAATTCCTCTTGCTTAACGGTGATGGTCTCTTCTAGCATTCTTTCATAAATTTTCAAAATAAGCTGGCCATACTGGTTACCAGGTACTGCCCAGCGACCGTTCAGGTCAAACCAGCCGGGAGCAATTCCTCTTGTTACAAGGTCAAAGCGCGGGTCTACCTTTGGATAGGTCGGAGGCAAAGGCTTACGGTTCGCATAGGCATAAAGATGCTGAAGATGAGCGAGTACACCCTCTTCCTTAGTGGGGAATGTTGCTCCTCTCACTTCCCCCCCTGTAGCCCCGATTCCTGCAAAGTTGTTTTGGTCTCGCTTTACAACCCCTGTAAATCGGAAATAGTTTGTTTCATGGATGGCTTGGGCGAACGCTATATCACCACGAATATTGTAGGCTTTTCCCAGTTCAATATAGTAATCACCAAGTAATGGGGCATTGGGGTTGATGGTCTTCACGAAGGCATCAAGTTCTTCTGCTTTCATTACCGACTGCCCTTCAATGGATACACCATTCGGCTCTGGATCAGGTTGAGGGGGAGTGGGTGGAGCGGGAGTCGGTTCAGGTGTTGGCACAGGTGCTGACGGCATGGTAGCTTCGACAAGTATAAACGCTTCTGTTCTAAGCTTCTTGATTGATTCTACAAGTTTTTCCGCATTTTCCCTTTCTTTAAATGCACCCGCTTGCACGCGAAAATATGGTGCGCCATTCAGTTTCGTCGTTACAACAAAAGCACTGATTCCTTTTTGTTGCAAAAATCCCAATCTTGCTTCTGCGTTTTTTCTATCCTTAAAAGAACCTGCAATGACTTTATACAAATTGGTGGTCACCTTCCTTGGCAGGGCCAAAGCTTTTGCGATTCCTTCCCCGATTGCTGCCGCCACATCCTCCTTGAAGCTTTCATGCTGGATGAGTGCACGATCCTCGGTTGTATCCAGAAACAGGATTTCCAATAGGACAGACGGCATGGATGTTTCTCTTAACACATGAAAGTTCGCCGCTTTGATCCCTCTATCTCTTCTATTGTATTTCCCAGTAACTACATTAATGACTTCCCTATGAATGATTTCTTGAAAAGTTTTTGATTTACTAGAAAAGGTATTTGTACCATTGAACCGATAACTTTCAAAACCCGTCCCTCCACCAGCATTATGATGTATGGAGCAGAAGAAGTCCCCTTTTACTGAGTTAGCGAGATTAGTTCTTGCTTCCAAGCTGACAGTGGAATCTCCCTCTCTTGTCATCAACACCTTCACTTCATATTCTTTCTCCATATATGCTCTCACACGTTTGGCAATATCTAAGTTTACTACTTTTTCTTGGAGCCGCTGAAATACAGCCCCCGGATCCTGTCCACCATGTCCAGGGTCTAATACTATCAATTTCATTTGATTATTCCCTCCTTATGCTATAGAATATGCTAGATTTGGGAGGAGGGATTGGGTGAATGGGGAGTTCGCAGTCTATTTTTAGAGATTAATTAGAAGTATTGTGCCCGAGGCAACTCTATCAAAGTATGTAATCACATAAGAGGGGCTATAGCCCGTCCCATTTTATTTCAGAACAAAATGTCAGAAATGACCTGACATCTTTACTTCTTTTTCTTTACTTGCTGGAGAGTATTGACTAAGTTTAAATACTCCTCATAAATACCAATATCAAACCGCTCACCGTCAACAACTTTTCCAAAACATTCTTCTTGTGATAATAAATCTTTGATTGCATCAGTTAGCTGTAGCTCTCCACCTGCTGAAGGTTGTTGTTTTTGATCTAATATTGAAAGAATCGCAGGAGAAAAAACATATCTCCCAATCACTGCATAATTGGAAGGCGCATTCTTACTTGGTTTTTCTACTATATCATCCAATTTAAATAATCCTTTTCCCTTTTCCAAACCACTTATCACACCGTAATGCTTCAATTTTGATTCCTCTACCTCTTTTATCCCAATGATTGATTTATTAAATTTATTGTACTGGTTTACAAGCTGTTTTAACGCTGGCTCCTTATTTGAAAGCATAATATCATCAGGCAAAAGGACAGCAAATGGTTCATCTCCAATGAAATGCTTACCAAGCCTTATTGCATCTCCCAGCCCTTTAGCATATGGTTGGCGGATATAATGAATCGGTATTGGGGGAACTGGAAGGATGTCTATAAGATGATGTTTATTTTCCCTCTCCAGAAATGCCTCAAGCTCTAATGATTCATCAAAATAATCGACAATCATGTTTTTCTTTTTTGATACAATCATCAATATTTGTTCAATGCCGGCTTCGATAGCTTCCTCCACCACATAGTGGATAGCAGGCTTTAAACCTACCGGAAACATCTCTTTTGGTAGTACCTTAGTGATGGGTAAGCCCCGTGTCCCGTAGCCTGCTGCTGGTATTATCGCTTTTTTAACCACACTAAACCCCTCATTTCCCGTCTTTTTCATATCGTATTCATGATTAATAGACCAGAATGTTGTCTTATGGAAAAAGGGCGTTATACTCATATTCCCTCATTCTATTTGGGCGGTATATTCGTCACAATCCGTCTTTGTCCTGTAATAGTATAGTAAGAGAAATTGCCTGGTTTTATATTGGTTAAACCCAAAAGGAGTGTAAGCCTTGAACATATGCATTATAGGAGCCGGTTATGTAGGGCTCACCACCTCTGCCGTACTGGCGGAATTCGGACATCGTGTTCATTGTGTGGATATCAATTCAGATAAAATTCAAAAGCTTCAAGAAGGGAATGTCCCCATTTACGAACCGCAATTAAAGGAATTAATCTGTAAAAATAACGAAAAAATTACTTTTTCAACAAATCTACCCGATGCCATTCAGAGTTGTACCGCCATCTTTGTGACAGTCGGAACTCCTAGTTTAATAGACAGAAGCCCTGATTTAAGTTTTCTTTATTCTGTCTTCACAACCATTGCACAATATCTTCATAGTTATAAAGCTATCTTTATTAAAAGTACCGTGCCACCTGGGACAAATCAAAAAATGCACCATTTTCTGCTGGCAAAGGGAGTATCCCCTTCCCTGTATAACATCGTGTCAAACCCTGAATTTTTGCGGGAGGGCTCTGCAATAAAAGATATGTTCCATCCAGATAGAACGATCGTAGGGATAGCAGATGATGATAAACGCTCCGAAGCGATAGCAAAGGAGATCTATCAACCTTTAAGCGCCCCATTTATCGTTACAAGCTGGAATGGAGCAGAAATGATCAAATATGCATCTAATGCCTTTCTTGCCACTAAAATTTCATTCATCAACGAAATATCCCGAATTTGTGACTTATATGAGGCGGATGTCACGGATGTTGCAAAAGGCATGGGAGCGGATCCAAGGATTGGCCCACTTTTTCTTCAGGCTGGAATAGGATACGGTGGATCTTGTTTTCCGAAGGATTTACAAGCATTACAGCATATTGCCGTTGCCAAATTGGTCAGCACCCCCATTTTGGATGCAGTGCATGAAGTAAATTCCAGCCAACTGGATTGCTATATAAAAAAATTACAGGAAGACCTTCCTTCTATCCGGGATAAAAAAGTGACTGTCCTTGGAATAGCGTTTAAACCGAATACAGATGATACAAGGCATTCCCCTGCGATAGCACTTATTCAACAGCTGCATTCCCTGGGAGCCGACGTTCATGCCTATGATCCTAAGGCCTTTTTACCGGCTGATTTGCGTCATTTAGCCACACAACATAAATCACTAAAATCATCCTATATTGATTCAGAAGCGGTCATCATAGCCACAGATTGGCCGGAGATATGTCAACTAGACCTGAAGCATGTGAAAGCACATCTCAAGGGTAATTTAATCCTCGACGGCAGAAACTGTATGAATAAGGAGGAAGTATTGGGATATGGACTGAACTATAAAGGGGTTGGACGTGGATGAAAGTTTTAGTTACGGGAGCTGCAGGTTTTATAGGCTCCCATCTATGTGAAAAACTTCTAATGGAGCCAACCTGCGAAGTAATCGGAGTGGATACCTTCATCGGCCCTACACCACCATCCATCAAAAAGAAGAATATTCATGCCTTAAGAAAACACCCTTTCTTCACCTTTCAAGATTTGAATCTAGTACACTGTGACCTTCATCAACTGTTAAATGGGGTGGATGTCATTTATCACCTGGCCGCAATACCTGGAGTGAGAACGAGCTGGGGAGAAGAATTTACCCCTTACGTGAACCATAACATCCTTATGACACAACGCCTTTTGGAAGCGGCGAAAGATTACAACATTAAGCGATTCATCTATATATCCACCTCCTCGGTATATGGAGAAAAAGCTGGGAAGGTTTCAGAAAGAGCATTTACAGAACCATTGTCCCCCTATGGCATAACAAAGCTTTCCGGGGAGCACTTATGTAGAGTTTATTCAAAAAGCTTTGGGCTTCCTCTTGTCATATTGCGCTACTTTACCGTTTATGGACCTAGACAGCGACCTGACATGGCCTTCCATCGCTTCATCAAACAACTACTGACGAACCAGCCAATCACTGTTTTTGGAGATGGGTTGCAGTCGAGGGATTTTACCTATATCGATGATTGTGTGACAGCAACGAAAGCGGCATTAACATCGGATGATGCAATTGGTGAAACTATTAATATTGGTGGCAAAGAAAGAGCAACTGTACTGGAAATCATCGCATTATTAGAACATATTACAGGAAAAAAAGCTTCTCTCTCTTTTTCTGATACGGTAAAAGGTGAGCCAAAACACACATGGGCCGATATTGGAAAAGCCGAGAAACTGCTTAATTATTCCCCTTTAACCTCCTTAACCGATGGACTGGAAAGGGAATACCATTATTTGAAGGACTTATATGGAGAAGTGTTGACATGAAATTAGCCATTATTTGTACAGAGAAGCTTCCGGCCCCCTCGATAAAAGGAGGGGCCATTCAAATGATGATCGATGGGGTAACCCCTTATCTTTCAAAGACTTATAACTTGACCATTTTTTCTGTCTCTGATCCAGAACTTCCAGATCGTGAAGAAGAAAATGGTGTCCAATATATCCGCTTTCCACGGGAAGAGTATCGGTTCCACGTGGCCAACGAACTGATTCATCATCAATTTGATGTGATTCATGTATGTAACAGACCAAAGAATGTCCTTTTATATAAACAATCTGCCCCTGAAAGTAAATTTATCTTAAGTCTACACAATGATATGTTTTCGGAAAAAAAACTTGCTGAAGCTGAAGGGAAAGAAGTGGTGGAGGTCGTTAGTGCCATTACGACGGTCAGTAACTATATTAAACAAACGATTATCAAACGGTTCCCCGAAGCAGAAGAGAAAATAAGAGTGGTGTACTCCGGTGTTGATTTATCTTCCTATCCATTAATAAAAAGTAAGGAATGGCATCAGCTGAGGAGTAGTTTCCGTAAGAGGTACAATCTTGACGATAAAAAAGTCATACTTTTTGTTGGACGTTTGAGTAAAACAAAAGGCCCGCACCTCCTAATCCAGGCTATGCAAAGATTAGAAAAAAAACACGAAAATCTTGTTCTGCTGGTAGTTGGAGGGAAATGGTTCAGTGATGATGGAATGAATCGATATGTGCATACGCTATACAAATTAGCACAGAAGTTAAAGGATAAAGTGATATTCACAAAATACATTCCTGCAAATTTGATTCATGAAGCCTTTATCTCAGGAGATGTGTTTGTATGCAGCTCACAATGGAATGAACCATTAGCAAGAGTGCACTATGAAGCAATGGCAGCCGGAATCCCTTTGATTACAACCAACCGGGGGGGAAATGCAGAAGTGGTCCTCCATAACTTTAATGGGCTTATAATAGACGATTACAGCAATCCCTCCGCTTTTGCAAATGTCATTAATTATGTACTCAAAGAGCCGGAAATTTGTGGATGGATGTGCCATAATGGAAGAAAATTCATTGAGGTCAACTTCACTTTCAAACACGTAGCCGATCGCCTTATGTCTGTATATGAGAATGCTTTCCTCTAGTTTGGATCATACAGAAAAGTGCCAGATTCCCTTTTAATGGATTCCGGCACTTATTTTGTATTACTCTATTCCTCTTCTTCGTCTTCTTCATCATCTTCGTCTTCTTCATCATCTTCGTCTTCTTCGTCTTCTTCGTCTTCTTCGTCTTCTTCGTCTTCTTCGTCTTCGTCTTCTTCATCATCTTCGTCTTCTTCGTCTTCTTCGTCTTCTTCGTCTTCTTCGTCTTCTTCGTCTTCTTCGTCTTCTTCGTCTTCTTCGTCTTCTTCGTCTTCTTCGTCTTCTTCGTCTTCTTCGTCTTCTTCGTCTTCTTCGTCTTCTTCATCTTCTTCGTCTTCTTCGTCTTCTTCGTCTTCTTCGTCTTCTTCGTCTTCTTCGTCTTCTTCGTCTTCTTCGTCTTCTTCGTCTTCTTCGTCTTCTTCGTCTTCTTCGTCTTCTTCGTCTTCTTCGTCTTCTTCGTCTTCTTCGTCTTCGTCATTTTCGTCGTCTTCGCTGTTATTATCCTCAGCTTCTACTACATCTTCAGCTTCTTCATCTTCGTCTTCGTCTTCGTCTTCATCATGATAATCCTTCTCGAAACCATCGCTATACTCTGCGGCGATTTTCACCTCAGCTACTTCTCCATCTCTAATAGCTTTCAAAAGTGTATCTAAAGCTTCTTCTGCACTAAGATCTGGAGATAAACTAAAACCTTTGTCAAAATCAAGTTTCAGTTGTGCATTCCGTAATTCATTTGACATTCTTCTCACTCCTACTCACATAAATAATTGATATATTACCAATTTATGCAATTACCTAGACCTTTAATGAACACATTTTTTAATTTCCGCGCTTTTTTGGACTAGAGGTTGACTTAAAGGCAATCCAAGGTAGCTTTAGGGCTTTTTCCTCTACGATTATGGTTACTTTTATTTTGGAAGCCGGGATTTCTTCTTCCTCAAAAATTTCTTCATTTTCTTTTAACTCATCATTGTTTGAAGAAAAATCAGGTTCGGCTACTTCTTCATTTTCCAAAATTATATTCTGGTCAATTACTTCTTGATCTTCAGAAAGAGGTTCCTTTTTTATCGCTACCTGTTCCTGATCCTTCAATTCTCCACTCATCGACAACTCTACTAATTCGTGCTTTAGCAGGGAGTGCAACTGAGAATTAACAGTTGTCTCGTTTAATACGAGTTGATCAGGATTTTGCAACATTTTCTCATATTCCGCCATATTCCATCCCATTGGACCTGGAGGCGAGAAGGTGAATTTCCCCAGCTCCAATTTTGGTATTTTAGGACTTTCCGCCATTTTAGTTTCCCTCCTTGTTTGTAGAAGTGATTTCTTTAAAAATGGAAGGATACTGATTTAGGAAGGTGCCCTTGGACTCTTCAAGTGCAATAATATTCTGCAATGCCCAGATATATTTTTCATCTGACCATGACCTTTTTTGGGCTAAGAAATATTTATGGGCAATCGCACAAAAAAGATGGGGAAATTTCAAATCGATTGAGAGAATTTGGTAGTACTCCTCTGTCAATGGATTTGCTGTTTGATAGGCGCGTAATAAATCAAATACAAGGTTCTCATCCCAAACAGAAAACTTCTTCATCATTTTGTTTAAAATAATTCGTATATCACGAGTTGGTAAATCATAGGTTACCGAGTGTAGCTCCTTCATAAACAAGGCATCTTCCACTTCTGTAAATCTTGCTAAAGTGAAATCTTGCTGACAGAAGCCTTTCAAACTACTTACCTCTCTGGAAATATCCGTATATATTGGTTCTTCCAGAGCAGCCAAAGCCGATTGTGCCCTGGAAATCATTTCATCTACATGCTCTAAAAATAATCGGGAAAACGCATCATCTGGATACGATTGGGCAATCGTTTTGTTTCCTTCCAGCTCTTGAAGTTTCCACCGAAATAATTTATGCCATTTGCCTAGTCTGCCTCGTGTTTTACTCTCTTCAGCCGGAACATACCCTATTGAAGCTTGATAGAAGTTACCAGCAAACTCCATGGCCTTTAGCATTTGCTCTTTGTTGTAATAGATCACTTCATTGCCTTCTACTTTATCGAACAGCACATAACTAACCGATCCTGCACCAATACAGATCCCACCATTTTTTGTTTCATGAATCGGTGTTATGGGTAGCCCTTTTTGGTGTAGATGTTGATGAGCTCCCGCAATAAATAACATTCTTTCCGGTTTCATGCTTGCTTGCTTTAGAATCTTTTTCCCTTCATTGGTATCAATTTCCCATGTAGTTCTCCCGCTTCTGCTCGATATAAGCCGGACATCCGAAATATCAAAAGGATAAAAATCCAGTACTAGTTTCAAGTGATCTTTTTCCATCTCTTGATTTTCTTCCAAAAGTCATCACCTCTCTTTAATTAACAGTGGCTTCTTTATACACCGCCATCAAATTATGCTCTACATTCTTCCAGCTGAATTCTCTCTCTACTTTTTCACGCCCATACCTTCCTAATCTCTCTCTCTTATTGGCATCATGTAATAGGGTGTTAATTAGTGCCGCATAACTCTCAGGATCTTCGAATTGATCAACAACAAATCCGTTTTTCCCTTCATTGATGACCTCTGGATTCCCACCACGTTTACTCGTAATTATGGGCAACCCGGCAGCCATCGCTTCATAATGGACTCTTGCAAGTGGTTCCTGCCATTGGGAAGAACATACAAATACATCTGACATGGCAAATAATTTCGGGATGTCCACCGGTTTAACAAACTTTATGAACATTACATTTTCTTGATACATGGCACCAAGTGTATAAAGATGTTTCACGTAATTGTTCACCTGGTCATCACCAAACCACTTGGATCCAATGAAGACCATCGTGACATTTGGGTGCACTTTTTTTATAGACGGAAGAGCTTGTAACAGAATATGAGGTCCTTTTACCTTACTTAGCCTTCCAACAAAAAGAATGACTTTTCTATTTGTAAGTCCCAACTCGCTTCTTATACTACTTCTTCCCTGTCCTCCCTTTGGAGTCCATGGCGGTTGGAATGTGTCCAAGTCTACTCCAGAATATACGGTTTTCACTTTTGATTTTGCGAATGGAAATCGGTCTGTAATGGTTCTTCCAATAAAGTCACTGACTGTAACTACTTTTGACACAAGATTTAAGCACTCTTTTCCTTCGTGATCACTTAATTTCTCATAAGTAAACATTTCGTTATGGACACTTAATACTATTTTGGACCTAGGTGTCGCTTCCTTTACAGATTTCACCCATAAAGGACGATTACATAAATGGATGACATCAAAGGTTTCTTGTTGAAGATGGCTGATGATTGATGTCAGATAATTTTTTTCGTCAAAACGAATGTAGCGTACATTTCCTCTCTTCTCCTGCTTCTCCAGTTCCTCATGCTGAATAGAAAAAATGGTAACATCATGGTTTTTCCCAATAATGGCAGCAACAGAGTCAATATATATTTGAATTGCACCACCACGAATTGCCGGTACCGGAAGTTTTTCTGTAGCAATATAGGCTATTTTCATTTGTGACCTCCTTTTACCTAAAAACGGTAGTTTATAAGTATGGTATGGATGAGCAGGATTAAAAGTACCTTTTCCTCTCCTTCTTTTGAGAAAAAGGGCGAATCCCTTAATTAGCACGCATTTTGTGAAAAAAACATACCTCTCAATAACATTTCTTCCGTTATGACCATACCTTAAATAAAAGGTCCCTTCCTGATTGGAAGGAAAATCAATCTTACGCTGTCTGTTACCTAAATAATAAGCAGACTTCTAAAGAGGAAGGTGTTACATTTGTTGGAAGATAACAATCATAATCAAGAAGAAAATTCGGCGGAATATCTAC
Source organism: Sutcliffiella sp. FSL R7-0096 (assembly GCF_038595065.1). Taxonomy (NCBI): domain Bacteria; kingdom Bacillati; phylum Bacillota; class Bacilli; order Caryophanales; family Bacillaceae; genus Sutcliffiella; species Sutcliffiella sp. FSL R7-0096. The sequence goes on along the minus strand of NZ_CP152003.1, from coordinate 1,544,570 downwards.
TGACTCCGGAAGAAGAACAAAAGCTTATCTCGCTTGCAGAAACCATCATCAAGAACTGGGAGGTAACCGTAAATTCAGTAGAAGTGATACAAGGAGGACAAATGGCGATAGTATGGAAAATCCATACTACCGAGGGCCCTATATGCTTAAAAAGGATACACAGACCAGAGAAAAAAGCCCTGTTTTCCATCAATGCACAAAATTACTTGGCATTAAAAGGAATGAGGGTTCCAGGTATCATCCCTAACAAGAATGGGATTCTTTACACAAAGCACGGTCCTTTCCTATTTGTCGTATATGAGTGGATAGAAGGACGGCCATTTGAATTGACCGTTCAAGAAGATCTTGAATTTATCATGAAAGGATTGGCTGAATTTCATACTGCCTCTGTCGGGTATCGTCCTCCGGAAGGCGTCCCTATTTTCACAAAGCTTGGTAGGTGGCCAAATCACTACATTAAACGTTGTCAGCAGATGGAGACTTGGAAGATATTAGCGAAGTCATTGCCGGACGATCCGTTTTCCAAACTCTACTTAGCGGAAGCAGATTTTTTCATAAAAGAAGGACGGGATACGTTAAAAAGATTAGTGGAATCGGAATATCTGGATTGGGTGGGGACGGTAAAAGCAATGCCGAACCTCTGTCATCAAGACTATGGAACAGGGAACTCGCTTCTGGGAGATGACGGTCAAATTTGGGTAATTGACCTTGATACTGTATCATTTGATCTGCCTATCCGTGACTTGCGTAAAATGATTATTCCTCTATTGGATACAACGGGAGTTTGGAACGAAGAGCAATTTAATATCATGATCAACGCATATGAATCTGTCTCCCCTTTAACTGAGAAGCAAAAGGAAATCATGTTTATCGATATGTTATTTCCATATGAGCTTTACGACGTTATCCGCGAAAGATATGTAAGGAAATCGCCTCTTTTGGAAACAGAATTGGCTGAGGCATTCGAATACGAGCGAATAAAGTCTGGTGCATTAAATCAATTGATAAAATAAATCTATTCCGCTCTAAAGATTGAAAACTTCAATATTTACTGAGGTGATAGGGCGTAAGGCTTATCAGTTCATTGATATATCAATGGCAAGTTCATTCATCAGTAAGCGCTAGCCTTCATTATTGGAGAGTTCAGTGCTTTTTTTCTAATTTCCGATAGCTTACTCAAATGTCCTTTTTATACAGTGATAGATTCAAACAAGCAAACAGCATCAAATTTATCACACTCACACCCTCAACAAACTCTTTTGATACTGCTGCATTTCCTCGAACCATAAACATAGAAACCCCGCCCAAGATACTGTCTTAGACGGGGGCAAGAAATAATATTTATAAAATATGGTACCCAGAATCCACATGAATGTTCTCACCAGTAATCCCACGAGACAAGTTACTGAACAAGAATAACGCAGTATCTCCAACTTCTTCTTGAGTCGTCACACGACGAAGTGGAGCAGTTTCTTCAATTTCTTTTAAGATAGAGTTGAAGTCACTTACACCTTTTGCAGAAAGTGTACGAATCGGACCTGCGGAAATGGAATTCACGCGGATTCCCACTTTTCCAAGGTCATTTGCAAGATATTTCACACTTGCATCAAGACTTGCTTTTGCTACACCCATGACGTTGTAGTTAGGAACCACTTTCTCACCACCAAGGTAAGTCAAGGTTACGATGCTTCCGCCTTCTGTCATAATTTCCTTCGCTTCTTTTGCTACTGCAGTCAGAGAGTAGGAGCTGATATTGTGCGCAAGCAGAAATCCGTCTCTAGTTGTATTCATGTAATCGCCTTGCAGCTCTTCTTTGTTGGCGAACGCGATACAGTGTGCGACACCATGGATGGTGCCAACTTCCTCTTTGATCTGCTGGAAGCAAGTGTGCACTTCTTCGTCTTTTGTAACATCACATGGAAGAACGATGGAGTCGTTTCTCTCAAGTGAATCCGCAAGCTCTCTTACGCTCTTTTCTAAGCGCTCACCAGCGTAAGTGAACACAAGACGCGCTCCCGCATCATGCAGGGAGCGTGCGATACCCCATGCGATACTTCTTTTATTTGCTACACCCATTACTACATATGTACGACCATCTAAGGATAAGTTCATTGGATATATATCCTCCTATTTATATAAGTTATTAGTACCTAGTCATAATTATAGCATATAGTTGTGGAAATGCGAACTTTATCTTCCATCCACTTCGTCCATTTTTATTTTTATCCTCTATAGCCCTACCATTTTCTAATAGTTTTCATAGAATGTATTGATAGGAATACTAGTAAATTTTGATAGGAGGGATATATATGTCTAAAGATTTTCATGTAAAAAGCAAGAAAGAAAAAGCGTTACATTACTACCATTATAAATCTGATCAATCTTCTTTTAATTCTAGTAAGAAATTTCACAAATACGAAAAGGACCTTAACCAAGAATGTTTCACCGAATCTCATACGATGGCTGGATTTGGGGTAAATCAAGCTGGTAATGTTCCCATCCTTGTTTCACTCAGACCAAATGTGACAGAGACTATTTTCGAAGATTTTACTTGTAACCACAATAAGACGCTTATACAACTAAGATCTGAACCGAGCGGTGCTTTTCCAGCATTTCCACTAGAGGTAACGATTCGTACACGAGGATCCCGAATCCCGATTGTAGCGACCATCCCTGGGAGCCAAACCATTGAGAGTATGAGAGCTTTTCAGGTAGAAGATTTTGAAAGTCTGTCCGTCCGTTTTAATGATGAAGTAGGGCAACGTGAGGCTGCGGTGTCTGTCTTTATTCAAAAGACGTTCTGCGTTTGCTGCAAAAGTAACAAAACACGTTGTTCCTGCAAATAAAATGAAAAAAGTAAGGAGGTAAAGTGATGACAAGAAAGCACCACAATGATTCAAAGGCTGACTGCAAAGTGGAAACGCATACCGTAGCTGGTTCCGGAGCAAATTTAACGGGAAACATCCCTTACTTGGTACAAGTTCCACCTGGGTCAGATGGAATTGTCGTTTTTGAAGACTACACCTGTAATCATAACAAAACATTTCTGCAATTAACTTCCGTTCCAGGAGGGAATCAACTAAGTCCAGTAGACCTCGAGGTAACCATTCAAACACGGGGAAGCAGATTTCCTATTACAGCCATTGTTCCAGGTGGCCCTGACATAGGAGGAACCCGCGCCTTTCAGGTAGAAGATTTTGAAAGCTTATCAGTAAGTAATCCCGATGATATAGTCCCTGGCAGGTTAGCTGTCTTTATACAAAAAACGTTTTGTATATGTTGTGACAATTAATGAAAAAAGAGAGTATGCAGATAATTTCTGTCATACTCTCTTACTTTTTAATCGTAATCCCTTCCAAGCAATACCTCTTTTGGTATCTCCGTCCCACGTGTACCGCGAAGGTCCTCTTTTTCCTCACGTGGGTAAAAGACGATGAAGCTTTCGGGATTTATTTTTGCAAGCTTACCTGGAATCTTTTCAAGCTGCGGATGCCAGCCGGTTGTTCCTTTTCTGGCACTAAGTACGACGACAAGGTCATCCGGATGTAAGGTCGGTAGTTTATTTTCATATAAAGCCGTCCAGCCCTCCAACCATTCCACGACGGTCGGAGGGTTCGGCTTGATTTCGCGCATATGCGCTTTGTACACATCAGGGAAACCCTTGATGACATAGCAATGTATCGTTGCTCCAAGATTGCTGGCAATCAACTTAATGGTGGCAAGGGCATCCCAATAGCCAGGTTTATGGTCGATTCCTTTTGGTAAAATGAGCACAATCCTCTTCGTCGTATTCAATGGATGACCAAGCTTGGAGATCAGCACAGATACGTTCGTTTGATCTAGCACCTGATCGATGACACCGCCAAAAATTTTCTGTGGTGCTGTACGCTCCCCGTTCCAGCCAGCTACAAGGGTTGTAATCCGCTCTTCCGCTATTGCACGGTTGATTCCGATGGCAATGTTCCGGTCCACCCTTGTGGTGACTCGAATCGGCACATCTGCTCCACTCGAATAGGAAACGGCCTGCCCAAGCATCTTCTCTGCTTTGGCAACATCGCCATCTGCTCCCCACATGTCACGTTGCACCACACTTAGTGCATAGAGTGGATGCTCCACAGAGTTGGATTGGCGGATCACAAAAGCCAGATCCATAAGGGATTCCATTGTTTTCGGATTGGCGATTGGAATCAAGATTCGCTCCGGTGCATCGCCTTTCTGGACAGGCTTCATTTCTTCCTCAAGGGCAAGCTTACGTCCATACTTTTCGACCATATACGGACCAAAGATACAAGTAATGAGGATCATGATAATGACCCCGTTTACGGTTGCTTGATCTAACAGTCCCACGTTGAACCCTACAAGTGTTGCTGCAAGTGTTGCTGCTGCTTGCGGCGTGGTGAGACCGAATATGACCATGCGCTCATCCTTGGTATACTTGTAGAACTTACTTGTTAATAATGCCGCAATATACTTACTAAACAATAGACCAACCACTATCGCTATCGTCAAGACCCATGCTTTTGGGTTGCCAATCAGAACGCTTAAGTCCATCAGCATACCAACCGACAATAGGAAAAACGGAATGAAAATGCTATTGGCTGTAAAGCGGATTCGGTTCATCAGCGGCCCTTGGTCGAATATGAAGCGGTTAAGGGCAAGACCCACCAAAAACGCCCCGATGATTGGCTGCAGCCCTGCGATAAGTGCCAATGATCCAGCTGTGAATAGCATGACCATGACATAAATGAACTCCCCTGTTCCTTCTGTCGCCACGTTACGGAAAAACCATCTCGATAAAAACGGTGTTCCCAAAAAGATGATGGCCACAAAAACAATCAAGGAAAAAGTCAATTTTACCCCAAAATAGATATCTAGTTGCCCTGCTGCCGCACCTGTAATAACCGCAAGCACCAATAAAGCAAAAGTGTCGGTTAGGATGCTTCCACCAACTGCCGTGGTGATTGCCTTGCTTTTGCCAATTCCAAGACGACTGGCAATCGGATAGCCAAGCAAGGTATGGGACCCAAGTATGGATCCGATTAGGATGGCTGCCGCCACACTATAACCAAGCAATAAGCTAATAGCTGTCCCCACAGCAAGTGGGATCCAAAACGAAAGCATTCCATAGACAATACTTCGGTTTCGATATTTTTTGAAGCCATCCAAGTCCATCTCAAGTCCGGCAATGAACATGATGAAAAGCAACCCAACTGTTCCTAAAAGTTCAATCGTCGAGCTTCTCTCTAAAACTGCCAACCCATTTGGTCCAATGATGACTCCGGCTAAAATAGGTCCGATCAATCCCGGTATCCGCAATAATTTCATGAAATAGGGAAAAATGAAAAAGATCATCATCGCTATTGTAAAAACTAATACCGGTTCCTTGATTGGTAGTTCAAACATTCTATCTTCCCCAATCAGTTCTATTTTTGTATGTAATAAGCAAAGATTATATCATGTTTTTATTACGCTAAAACAGTAATCAGATAAATTTTTCATGAAAAATTTACATTAATGTTAGAATGAAGATATTAACAGTAGTATGAACTTTTTCCTTTTTCCTCACTCATTTGTATGGGGAAACTGGGATAGATATGTGTATAAAAGGAGTGTTCTTGCTTTATGAAAATTGATGTTATCGGTGATATACATGGGTGTATAGAGGAGTTTAAAGCCTTGCTAATGAAATTGGGCTATTCAGAAGGCAATGGTTTGTATAAACATCCTGAAGAAAGGAAACTTGCCTTTGTCGGGGACCTTACTGATAGAGGTCCTGACTCAATCAGCGTGGTGAAAATCGTTAACGCTTTGGTGGAAGCAGGACTTGGCTATTATGTACCAGGCAACCACTGCAACAAGCTCTATCGTTTTCTTCTAGGAAACAAAGTGCAGCATACTCATGGACTCGAGACGACTGTGGCTGAATTTGAGGCACTTTCCGGTGCGGAACAGGAACGCTTCCGGCAGGTGTTCATTAAACTATATGATGACGCCCCGCTCTATCAGGTGTTGGACGATGGCAAACTAATCGTGGCGCATGCCGGCATCAAGAAGGAATACATAGGTAAGCAGGGTAAAAAAGTGAAAACTTTTGTCCTATATGGCGATATCACCGGGGAATTCCATGAGAACGGGATGCCTGTCCGCCGTGATTGGGCACAGGAATATGACGGAGATGCTTGGATCGTCTACGGCCATACGCCGGTCCGTGAGGTGAGAATGGTAAACAAGACGGCAAACATTGACACCGGTGCGGTTTTTGGTGGTAAGCTTTCCGCCCTGCGCTATCCTGAGATGGATACGATTTCTGTGGATTCCGGGATGCCGTTTGTGAAGGAGAAATTTCGAGAGTTGTGGGATTAGCTTAGCTGGAGGAGGGGATTGAAAAGGGCGGAGGCTCTCCCTCCAACTAGTCATTTGTTGAATCGGGCGATCCCCATTTTCCGACAGACCACGGGCCATCACCCTAAAAAAGAAAGCTGACATTCCCCTGGAACGTCAGCTCTTCCCCAATACCTTTTTCATATCCAAAGGCAAACCGCACTGGAATATCACCTCTCGCTCTTTCACCGGATGAAAGAAGCTTAATTCACAGCTATGCAACGCCTGGCGCAGCATACCCTTCATTTCAGCTCCTCCATAGAGGCTGTCGCCAAGCAATGGATGTCCGATATGGGCCATATGTACGCGGATTTGATGAGTGCGCCCTGTATCCAATTGCAACGAAACATGACTCCAACCTTCTCCAACACAAAGCACCTCATAGTGGGTAACAGCATGCTGTCCGTCCTCCCGTACTTCCCGCTCAATGATGCTTGTATCCTTCCGACCAATAGGAGCATCAATCGTCCCCTGCCGCTGATCCATTAACCCATGCACCAACGCCTCATACCTCCTCTTCACCCCGAAATCCCGCTGTTGCAAGGAAAAGAGGTGATGAGCATGACGGTGCTTGGCAATTAGCATCAATCCGGACGTATCAAGGTCCAGCCTTGTCACAATATGAATGGTAGCGTAAATCCCTTCAGACTGATAATAACCTAATACACCATTGGCGAGCGTGCCGAAGCGGTGCTCACGAGATGGGATGGATGCTATCCCTGCAGGCTTATTGATCACCAGTACATACTCATCCTCATACACGATATCAAGAGGCATCTTCTCAGGCAATAAATCTTCACTTGGTTCCTCTTTTGGAAAAAACACCTCTACTGTATCCTCTTCATGCAATATGTAGCGCACCGTAACGGCGCTGCCATTCACAAGCAGCGCCCCTCCGTTGAATTTTATATCGATCAAGGCAGCTTTTGAAATCTGCCTTTCTTTTAGAAATTCCCGAAGTAGTTTACCTTCGTCTCGCTCTCCTGCTTTAAAGACTAAACAAAATCTCTCCATGAAAACCGTCCTCTTACTTGTCCGTGATGAATGAATCGCTGACTCGCTTCCAGAACGGAAATGGGCGGAAGCGTGCAAAACGTATTTTCTCTTTTGCCACCCTGCACTGAATGGATTTCACATCTTTATGCAGCAGAGTCAGGTGATCGATGGTGATTTGATAGTCGACATCGTTCACCGGCTTTAATAGACAGGTGTGGTGCTGAGGCAACACAAGTGGCGATCCGATGGTACGGAATACCCGATTGTTGATGGAAGCCATTTCTGCAAGCTGTATGGCTGGTAGGGATGGATGCAGAATGGCTCCACCAAGTGCCTTGTTATAGGCCGTACTACCAGAAGGTGTGGAGATGCAAAGCCCGTCGCCACGAAAGGTTTCAAAAAGCTGGCCTTTGATTTCTACATCCATTACCAATGTTCCCTCGACACTTTTGACAGTGCATTCATTTAAGGCCAAATAGCGAGCTTCACGGCCCCCGTCTATGTATCGTATGATGACCTCTAGCAATGGGTATTCCACCGTTTGATATGGAGTTTTGGCGATGGCAATCACGAGTTTTTCAATCTCCTCTGGAACCCAATCCGCATAGAACCCGAGGTGACCGGTATGCACCCCGATAAAGGCAGTCTTGTCCAAGCGGCTGCGATAGCGATGGAACGCATAGAGAAGTGTTCCGTCTCCTCCAACAGAGACTACCAAATCCGGTTGGTCTTCATCATAGGTCAAATCAAAATCCTGCAAGTATGTTCGCATTTTGTGCATCAATGTATTTGAAACCGAGTCCCCTTTGGAGGTTATGGCAAATTTCATACTCCCACCCCTATTCCTATTCCGTTATTCCGAATCCAGTTCTTTTTTTCGTGAAAAGATAGCTTGTGCTTCTTGGATTTCGCCGCGAATCTGTGACATCTCTGCATCAAGAAGGTATGCCGCTTCCGCTGCACGGACAAGCCTTTCTTTTATATCCTGCGGGAATTGCCCGCTATACTTATAATTAAGGGAATGCTCAATGGTTGCCCAAAAATTCATGGCTAGGGTCCTGATCTGAATTTCCACCAATATCTTCTTCTCCCCATCAATTGTCTGGACCGGATAGCGTACCACTACATGATAGGATCGATAGCCACTGTTCTTTCTGGAAGAAATATAATCCCGCTCCTCGACAATTTCAAAATCATTGCGCTTCCGCAGAATCTCCACTACTCTATGTATATCATCCACAAACTGGCACATCATACGAACGCCAGCGATGTCTTGCATTTCATCTTCCAGTTTTTCGAGGGATATCCCCTTGCGCGTTGCCTTGTCCAAAATACTCGCTATAGGTTTGACCCGTCCTGTCACAAATTCAATCGGCGAATGCTCCGATTGCATCATAAACTGCCCGCGCATCCCCTTTAATTTTACTTTCATCTCATCTATTGCCTGTTTATAAGGCGCTAAAAACAAATCCCAGTGTTGTATCATAATTGGCCAAACCCCTTAAAAAATCTCGTTTACTCTTCTCTCCATCTCTTCACCGTAATTGGCGTTGTCACGAATATTTTCGATTAAATATCCAAGCTCTTCTTCTATATTTGTCAGCAATAACGCCAATTTATCCACCAGAAGGACAATAGCCTTTTTATCTTCCAATGCTTGCTTTAAGTCCATCCAGAAATCGTCATTGATACTGACATAAATAAATTCTGTAGCTGTTTCCAATTTGTAAATGAATGCAAGGTTATCTGAATCCACCAGCATCTGATTGCTTGCGGTCACTTGCTCTAGCGGAAAAGAAACCGTATCGGCCTCCAGCAAAAGTTGATGTTCATTCCATGATGTGTTCTTGATTTCAATTCTTTTTTGCATAATAATCTCCTTCCAAACCTAAATCCTATTCATATATTATCATATTTCCCATGTTGCAACGAAATGGAAACCTCACTTTTTCCCAATTTTAACTTAACTCCCTCCTTCCTTGCGTTCCAAGTGTTCGCTTTCCTATCCTCCTTGCTTCGTTGCGGTGTCTTCAAGCTACCGCTATCTCCCTCAGGACAAGGGAGGCTACTGCAGCGATTCATCGCAAGAAGAAAATGTGTTAGCAATTTCGTGGAGTCTCACACCTTGTACTCCAATCAACTGGGGAAACTGGAATTCCTAAAGGAATGTACTTAAACGTTGCCTTCACTGGAAAACAAAGTAATAATAGAAGTATAACAAAACAGGAGAGGTAAAATTATGAGCCACCAGGAAATCGAAATAGAATTTAAAAATCTACTGACCTTTGATGAATTCACATCTCTCTGTTCGGCATTCAAAGTGAATTCCGAAGACTTTTTTTCTCAAGAGAACCACTACTTTGATACTCCCTCTTTTTCATTAAAAGAAAAAGGATGCGCGCTGCGTGTTCGCAAAAAAGGGGACAACTTCACCCTTACACTGAAACAACCAGCCACAGAGGGTTTATTGGAAACACACCAGACAGTTTCTGAAAAAGAATTTCTATCCATGAAGGAAGAAACAGATGGGTTAATTGAGGGACCCATTTCGACCATTTTAAAGGACGAGCTAAAAGTTGATCCTACTGAAGTGCTCTATTTCGGATCGCTAAAAACAAACCGGGTGGAACTTCCTTATAAGGATGGACTTCTAGTGCTTGATGAAAGCAACTACATGGAAACTAGCGATTTTGAAGTAGAGTTTGAAGTGAAAAATTATGCGGAAGGGGAAAAACTGTTTCAAGAACTACTGACCTCTTACGGCATTCCACTTCGTGAGACTAAAAACAAAATTGTCCGGTTTTATGAAGCAAAAGCGTGTACGTTGACAGCGAAAGGGGAATCAAAATGAACGTAGAACAGCTCAGGTCTATGATGCAGCTGCAGGCAATGCAAAGTTTTCAAGGAAACGGAACGTTGAATAACGCCGGATCTAAACATCCCTTCGCATCTATTTTGGAAAGCTTTCTGGAGAATGGTAATGGCAACTCCGGTTTGCCTGGACAAAGTTCTAGTCAACCCGCTCCCCTTCCCTTTACACATCCGCTAAATAACGCGGCGCTCCATCACGCACATTCCAGCTATTTGCAGGCCGTTGCCACGGTTAGCTTGGAAGAAGCTTCCGTTCCAAGTGTGAACATTAGTCCAGCTAAACGCTCTGACTATGACGAAATTATCAAGGAAGCCTCTGAAAAATACGGTGTTGATCCGAAACTGATCAAATCCATTATCCGGCACGAGTCCAATTTCAACCCTGCTGCTGTAAGTCATGCAGGGGCAACAGGCTTGATGCAACTTATGCCTCTGACAGCTAAAGGATTGGGGGTAACCAACTCCATGGACCCAAGGCAAAATATAATGGGTGGCACCAAATACATCCGTCAGATGCTGGACAAATACAACGGCAATGTCACACTCGCCCTTGCTGCATATAATGCCGGGCCTGGAAATGTGGATAAGCATAAAGGAGTACCACCTTTCAAGGAAACGATGAATTACATCCGAAAAGTAACCGACAGTTTTCATGCCTAAAGTGAATCTCTAACCACTGGTGCTTAATAGCACCAGTGGTTTCAGTGTGTAGACAAAGCTTAAAATAATGAAATACTCTAGTTGATCGCAGTGGAAGGAGCGAAGACTCCTGCGGGAGGAAAGGACATGGAAGACCCCGCAGGGCGTAGCCCGAGGAGGCTTCCGGACTGCCCGCGGAAAGCGTAGCTCCTGCAACGAAGATCAACTCTTCCAACAGATAACCTAACTAGTTTATAGTTTGTCAACAGTCTGTAACCACTGGTGCTTAATAGCACCAGTGGTTTTTTATTTTGTAGGTGAAGCGGATATAGTTTTTTATGGTCTCTAGCTGCTGGGTGGAGCAAAAGGCGTAGACTCCAGCGGGGAGTAGCGACAATCTTGAGACCCGCAAGCGTTGTGAGGAGGCTCAAGATTGTCGTCGCGCGGAAAGCGAAGCCATTTGGAAAACAAAAGCGGTGGTTAACCAAAGACCTTTCCCTCCCACACAACTCCCTTATTTCCCTGTTTTTTGCAAGGGTGGAATCGAATTGTTTGAGATATAATAACCACATTGCTAAAATATACATACAATCGTTACTTTGAAATTGATAGGAGTTAAAATGATGGATAACATACAATCACCTTTTGAAGCTGTTGGCGGAGAACAAGTTATTGATGAACTTGTAGATGCATTTTACGATCGTGTTGGTCGCCATCCCAGTTTAGCTCCGATTTTTCCGAATGATTTAACGGAAACGGCAAGAAAGCAAAAGCAATTTCTGACCCAGTATTTAGGCGGCCCACCGCTATATACAAGTGAACACGGACACCCGATGTTACGTGCACGTCATATGCCTTTTGAGATTACACCCAAGCGTGCGAAAGCATGGTTGGCATGTATGGAAGAGGCGATGGATGAAATTGGACTTGAGGGTTCATATCGAAAGGAATTTTTTCAGCGTTTAGTTTTAACGGCTCAACATATGATTAATACCCCAGACAAACCTGAAGAAAAGGAAGATTCATGTGACCTGTAAAGATAAGAAATCATTTTATTTAAAGAACATTCAGCATACTACTAATAAACCGATAGAAATTTACTTCTTCATCGATCCACTCTGCCCGGAGTGCTGGGCTTTAGAACCGATGCTAAAGAAGTTGTATGTCCAATATGGACAATATTTTACGATCAAACATATCGTGACCGGCCAGCTCACTTCCCTTAACCTGGCGAAAAAGCATTATGCTGCTTCAATGGCGCAAGTTTGGGAACGCACCGCAACCCGTTCGGGCATGTCCTGTGATGGGTCCTTATGGCTTGAGAATCCGATAGAGTCCCCTTATGTTGCATCTGTTGCTATCAAAGCCGCCGAGCTTCAAGGACGCAGGGCAGGAATTAAATTCTTGCGAAAGCTGCAAGAGGTTCTATTCCTCGAGAAACAGAACATATCCGAATTGCCTGTTTTAATGGAGTGTGCCGAGTCGGTTGGACTTGACATGGAGGAGTTCACAAAGGATATGAACGGGGATTGTGCATCCAAGGCGTTAAACTGTGATTTCAAAATCACAAATGAAATGGAAGTTTCTGAGATCCCTACACTTGTCTTCTTTAACGAAAATATTGAAGAAGAAGGCATTAAGGTTTCCGGCTACCATTCTTATGAGGTGTATGTTCATATTCTACAGGACATGCTCGGGGAACAGCCATTTCCAAAAATATTGCCTCCTTTAGAGGATTTCCTATCTCAGTTCTCGTTTGTAGCAACAAAGGAAATCTCTGTTGTATATAACCTTCCGATTGTGGAAGTGGAACATGAGTTAAAGAAGCTTCAACTTGCGCAGCGTGTGGAAAAAGTCCCAGTAAAGTACGGGACGTTTTGGAGATATATTGCTAATTGATAGTAATGCAGAGAGCGGAGAGGATTTTATTCCACTTCGCTTTTTTGTATTTCTGATTTAAGACATTTGATGAAGACCTCTACTAGGGATTTTTTATGTCTGGTAGGTCTTCATTGGGTCGATGAAGACCTCTGTTGGCCCTTTTTTATGTTAGAGAGGTCTTCATGCTGTCTATGAAGACCTCTGTTGGCCTTTTTTTTATGCTAGAGAGGTCTTCATACTGTCTATGAAGACACCTGTTAGCTCTTTTTCATGATAGTGAGGTCTTGAGATGCTGTCAATGAAGACTTCTGCTTGTCTTTTTTCATGTTCAAGAAGTCTTCATTTTAGTTTTGGTGAAGGTTTAAACATAGGAAAAGCCCTGGTCAACGGGACCAGGGCTAATCTATTGTCATTAAAGACAACAAAGGGGATGGGAGAAATTTTTCACGGTCAAACAAAGGGGTATATGTTTGTTTGTGAATCGTTTCACAGTTATAAATATATCAGATGTTGTCGACTTTTGACAAGTGGTTAGACTTCTAATTCACAACATTGTCACAAACCAATTAAATAGTTTTTTTAGAATTTTTCGTAATGAAACGTAAAGCTTTAACGTACAAATAACTAGTAGATGTACAAGTATATTAAAAAGGAGCTATCCCTATGTCCAAAATGCCCTTCATCCTTTGTATAGCATTTATTCTGTTCAGCCTCTTTATGAATGTCCTGGGACTCATGAAGCTGTACCCCATCTATTTGACTTCCCCTTTGTTATTTTTTTCTTTGTTTTTACTTATTGCACTATTGAACAATCAGCGACGTTTTAAAGGGTTTAAATAGCTCCTTCTCTTCCACTTTAAAAGAAAAAACCACCTCGCACAGAAAATTCCTGCACATGGTGGCCCCCATATATATTTTTAGGAAAGCAACTCTTCCATCTCTTTCAACTTCTCTTCGAATACTTTGCACGCCTCTTCGATTGGATTAGAATCAGTCATGTCCACTCCAGCCTTTTTCAGCACTTCAATTGGATAATCGGAGCTTCCCGCTTTTAGGAATTCCAGATAACGATCAACGGCCGGCTGTCCTTCTTCAAGGATCTGCTTGCTTAGCGCCGTTGCTGCACTGTACCCTGTTGCATATTGGTACACATAATAATTGTAGTAGAAGTGAGGGATTCTCGCCCACTCTAATCCGATTTCTTCATCAATCGTGATGTTCTCACCAAAGTATTTCTTGTTCAATTCATAGTAAGTTTCTGTTAACAGGTCGGCAGTCAATGCTTCGCCATTTTGAGCAAGCTCATGAATCTTGTGCTCAAATTCAGCAAACATCGTTTGACGGAATACCGTTCCACGGAACCCTTCTAGGTAATGGTTCAATAAGTACAGACGCTTTTTATCGTCATCAATTGTCTTTAACAGATAATCATTTAACAATGCTTCGTTACAAGTGGAAGCAACTTCCGCTACGAAGATAGAGTAGTTTCCATACGGGTATGGTTGTGTTTTCCTTGTGTAATAACTGTGTACGGAATGTCCGAACTCATGGGCAAGTGTGAATAGGTTATTCACATTGTCCTGCCAGTTCATCAGGATATATGGATTTGTACCATATGTTCCGGAAGAGTATGCACCAGATCGCTTGCCTTTGTTTTCTTGAACGTCCACCCATCTGTTATCAAAGCCTTCTTTAACAATATCAAGGTATTCTTGTCCAAGTGGTGCAAGGCCTTTCAATAAATAATCCTTCGCCTCTTCATAGGACACATTCATGTTCGCCTCTTTGACAAGTGGCGTGTAAAGGTCATACATATGCAACTCTTCTACGCCAAGGACTTTTTTACGTAGGTCCACATAGCGGTGCAACAGGTGAAGATTTTTGTTGATTGTATTCACCAGGTTGTCGTAGACCGTTTCCGGGATATTATTGTTGCTTAATGCAGCCTGACGGGCAGAATCATAGTTTCTGACCTTCGCTTGGAAGTTGTCTTTTTTCACAGCCCCACCAAGTGTGCTCGAGAACGTATTTCGATACTGTCCATATGTTTCATAGACAGCTTTGAATGCATTTTTGCGCACTTCTTGGTCTTCGCTTTCAAGGAAGCGGATATAACGGCCGTGGGTGATTTCTACTTCTTCCCCACTCTCGTCTTTTACTGACGGAAATGTGATATCGGCATTATTAAGCATGCCGAATGTATTGGAGGAAGCAGATAATACTTCGGATGCTTCAGCAAGAAGCGCTTCTTCCTTTGCAGATAACACGTGTGGGCGCTGACGGTTGATTTCGTCCAAGGTATGCTCATATAGAGCTAGCTCTTTCTTTTCTTGAAGGAACTTTGCGATTTCCTCTTCCTTCATCGTAAGGATTTCAGGTACGACGAATGATAGGGCACTTGCCACTTGTGTGTACAAGTTTGTCGCTCGATCATTCAATCCCTGGTAAAAAGAATTGGTCGTATCTTGGTCATAACGCATATGAGCATATGTATATAGCTTTCCTAATCGGCTGGAAATAGAATCTTGATATTGCAATGCTTCGTATAATGTATCTGCGGATTCGGATAGCTTTCCTTCATAATCCTTGATCTTTGCAATCATACCCTTTACTTCTTGAAACTCTTTTTCCCAAGCCTCATCACTTGAGAAAATATCTTCTAATCTCCATGTATCTTCCACAGAAATGTCTTTTCGCTCTTGTAATTTCTTAACAGCAGTCTGTTCCGCCATTGTTAAACCCCCTTCGAAAATAAAAAATGCATCCATATTAATTATTCGACGCAACCTTATTATTCCCTTTTTTCTTTTAATAACCGGTAGATTGTTTTGTTCTTAACAAGGTTTCCAGAACTAACCGGTCCTGTATATGTGCTTGCTCCAATGATGATAGGGACAAACTCTTTTGGAGCACGCGGTAGATGGTGGGTGTTTCCCTTTTTAACATCCCTAATCCCACTAAAGCATTCAGATACTCCACAACCGCATCCTCATAGGAACCTACTTTCACAAGTGGTAAATTTCTTAAAGTAATATCGGAAGTCTTTAAACGGAGACGGAAGTTTTTTAACACAGAAGGTAAGTGGATCAATGAAAAAGTAGCGGTATGGTAGATAGAATCAAAATATAACCATGCCTGCCATTCAATAAGGGAAGTGTGTATATGATAAAAGGATGATACCGGGAGACCAATTTCTGAAGGGAAAAGGGACAAGGGAATTGTCATCTTCCCATAGCAGTAACTTCTAAGTTTCTGGTGAGGTTTATAAAACGAATATTGATATCTCCATTTCTTTTTATAGTGAAGGTAGTGCTCTTTCCATAAAGGTGCATGTGGTTTTATAAGGGTAGGCTTTTCTAACCAATGTTCACTTGGTTGGGAGTTCAAATACGTGGTGGAACTATTAATGGAGAAAGTGGGTTGGTGATAGGAAAATAAAGAGCGTTGTGGGCAGAAACTCAAGATGAATGGTGGACTTTGGGGAGAAGGTCTTTGCAGAAACCGCCATTGAAATGGTGATAATTTGAGCGGGGAAACGTTCCTGTCATGCGGCCCCAGCTTTTGGTGTCCGATGATCCAGATAGGGAGAATTCCTTCTTTTTCATAGAGTTTTGTGCGCCTATTGAAATCTGCTGCAGAAAGGTTTGAACATTGAAACTCAAAAGCATATCTGCCATAGTCTGTTTCCACGTATACATCTGCGCGTTGATTGGAGTTAGGAATGTAATGTTCTAGAATTGGTTGGTTGTATGGAAGGAGACTTTCATATAACTTAACTTTTCCCTCAAGATGATAAGGGCTTTCGGGATCAGAGGATGCTGTGCAGGAGTTAAATTGATGGGCAAAGTGGATTCGGCGGACCTGACCTTGCTTAAGTAAAAGCGCGCTGTTGCAGGCCGGGCAGTAAAAGGTCTCCTCTTTAGTCATACATTCCAACTCCTCTCTTCTTTTCCAGTCCAAAAGGGAAAAGTAGGAACCATCTTTTTTTTTGGCAACAAACATTCAAACACACCTTTCCTATTCATATTTTCTTTCCTCTGTTCCTTTTCGTCACGATAAGTCAAATTCCTGCAAAAATCTTCAAAAAAATAAAATGCCGGGAAATCCAGCATTTTATTATTTGCATGTAGCTTAACACCTATAGTAGCGGAGACGCCAATCGAGACAACGATTCAAACACCTTCTGATAAAATGGACGGTTTGCGAATACCTCTTTTGCAATCGGTTTTGCATCATGAAGATCCTGTTCATAATCCTCCACCAGTGTCTCCACACTATCCGTATTGTAAAGGAAAGCATTTACCTCGAAGTTCAAATGGAAGCTGCGCATGTCCATATTGGCAGTCCCGATGGAAGCAACTTGGTCATCTACAATCACGACCTTGCTATGAAGAAATCCTTTTTCATATTGAAAGATTTTCACACCTGCCTCCATCATTTCAGGAAAGTATGATCTGGAGGCATAATAGACTATTCGCTTGTCCGGCCTTTTCGGTACAAGCAACCTTACATCCAATCCACTTAAAGCTGCCACCTTGAGAGCGGTAAAAATATCATCATCAGGTACAAAATAAGGAGATGCAATCCAAATGGACTTTCTCGCAGAAGTAATCATGGAAAAATATAAGCTTTTAATTACTTCCCATTCCTGGTCCGGTCCCCCCGCTATCATCTGAACGCCACCATATTTTTTCTCATCGGCAGGTGTTGGGGTCAGATAGGTTGGAGTGAGGAGGGATTCGTCGGTTGCATAATACCAATCCTGCAAAAAAATGAGCTGAAGGGTCCTTACCGCTTCCCCTCTCACATAAAGGTGCGTGTCCCTCCAAAAGCCAAAGTAATCATCCCGTCCGAGGTATTCATCCCCTATATTCAATCCACCCACAAATCCTACATCCCCATCCACTACAATTATTTTGCGGTGATTACGGAAGTTAATTTTGTTATTGAATACTGGTATCCTGACTGGAGAAAAAGAAATGATCTCCACTCCTGCCGCACGAAGTTCCTTTATGTATCTACTTCCTAATTGAAAGCTGCCCACTGCGTCGAATAGAAACCTTACCTGCACGCCGCTTTTAGCTTTTTCGATGAGTAACTCCTTAATCTGCGTACCGATCTCATCGTCTCTAACAATATAATATTCAAAATGAATGTGATGTTTTGCCTTGCTGATTTCCTCCAATATTCTTGTGAAGGTCTGATTTCCATTTGTCAGTACCACGGTCTCTGTTTCAAAGGAAATGGGACTTCTACCAATGTTTTGAGACAATTGGAACATACCTTTCTTGCTTTCATCAAGAAGTCGCATATCTTCTTCTGAGTACTCCCTGGATCCTTCCACTTCTTCCAGCACTTCTTTATCTAGTAATGCTTTTCTTTGGAATAGTCTTCGCTTCCTTACATTCCTTCCAAAAATCAAGTAAAAAAAGAAACCAAGTACAGGAAAACTTCCAAGAACGACAAGCCATGTCAACGTCCTGGTAGGGTGTCGGTTTTCCAGTGAAATTAAGAAAGCGATAAAAACGACGGATATCGTAAAAAATACGGAAATGGATCCGAGTAGCCATCCTTCCCAAAGACCTTGAGTGGCGAATAAAATCGCCCCGATGACTAAAATAAATACAATAACCCGAATGGTGTTTTTCAAATGAATCTCATCTCCTCATCCAAAAGCAAAAGTGCTCTGATCAATTAAACTATCCTGAATTTGAAAAAAACCGATTTCAACATCGTGAAATCGGTCTCCCATTATTTTAGAGGAAAATGTTTGGTCATTTCCTTCATTGCATCATCCCTGGCAACTTCCGATCCATACTCTTGCAGACGGTGAATGGAGATGGCCGACTCTTCTCCAAATTCGAGTAATACACTTAACACATTATCGATTGCCTCATCGGTATAGTGTTCACTTGAAAAATCGACATAGAGATAATAGTTCTTCTCATAGAAGTATAAATCGTTGCTTAGATTCTCTAAGTGTTGCAGACGATGACTAGCAGAAATGATATACTCCAAATCTTTGAATCGGATCATGAACTGAAGAAGATCTTTTTCCTCATCCAACTTTTCGTCCTTTGATTCATCTGCTTTTGCGGCGGAATTGAAATGTTGGTCCAGAAGTGCCTCTATTCTTTCATCGACTGGTATGTCAATTCTCTTATCATCTGAAACTGGGACTTCAAAGTTTTTTCCATCCTTTGATAGTTGGGCTCGGGTCACGATGACTTCCAACCCTTTATCAAGGGCCTGAACCTGGATCCATAGTGGTCCTTCCACCATAAAATCCTCTTCATCGTGCGCCTCATCCATCATTTCCCAGAACAGTTCTTCACTGCGTTCACGGTTATACCAGATTTCCTCACGGTCAAATCCGCGCTCCTCTATATCACCATATGAAATGTAAAATTTTACTGTATGATCATTGATACGTTCAATTTCCATTCTTTACAACTCCCTTCTGAATAGGTAAATGATTAGCGTGCTCTTTTTCGAACAAACCTCATATTGATAAATGCTTTCCATGAGATATGTCAGTCTCTTATTGTCCGCTCCTCATTTTCCTCCGTCTTTCCTTGGAAGGGACCCTCCACAATTTTCTCATACCTTATTGTTTCAATTTATCCATTTAGCATAGTGAGTAAACCTACATTCTATGCAAAAAGAAAAGCGTATGCGGTTGGTTCCGGTCCATTAGGCAAAAAACATAGATAGTATGCATCCCGGTTAGAGACGATTTGTGACCTCAAGTACCCAGCCTTCTAAGCTGTACCATGACCGCAACATATATAAAGCACATTGTACTATAAAGTTTTATACTTGTACTGTTATTTTATGATAAAAAAAGGAAGAATGGAAACAAAAATGCTCATAAATTCAAAAATCGTTAAAATGCCCAACGCGATTAAATAATCAGTCATATTATCCTTTCTAAACCACTATATTTATATAGGACTGGGACAAGAAGGGGCGATATAGTGGAGCTAGAACTGATTACTTCCATTCTTATTATAATAGGTATTGATATTGTACTAGGCGGAGATAACGCCATCGTCATAGCACTAGCATGCAGAAATCTCCCAGAACGTTATCGGAATAAAGCGATTGTCATTGGAACACTGCTTGCTATCCTTTGCAGGATCATACTGACTGTTGGAGCAGTATACCTTTTAGCGATCCCATTCCTCCAGTTTGTTGGTGGGATATTGTTGATTTATATAGCTGTACAACTAATCATGGACCAAGGAGAAGAGACGCTTGTAAAGGGTAGCAGCTCACTTGGAGTCGCCATTAAGACCATTGTGGTTGCCGATATAGTCATGGGAATCGATAATTTTATGGCAGTTGCCGGTGCTGCACACGGTAATTTTTATTTGGTAATCATTGGATTGGTATTTTCCATTCCAATCATTATATGGGGGAGTAAGATTATATTAGTGGCAATGGAGAAATATCCTATAATTATTTATTTTGGAGCAAGCATTCTATGCTACACGGCCGGTAAGATGATTATTAATGAGCCACGGGTTTCTGTGATGCTTCCAGCTGGCGACTGGCAAATGGTTTTTCCCTTTTTACTAATAGCAGGCGTGTTAGTTTATACCGGAGTGCTTAAGAAACAGCTTTTAAAGATTCGCTGATTGGCATTGCTGGTTCAACTCTGACGTTTCAGGTGTTCGCTTATCCAGTGAGCGGTACTTAAACCTCCTCAATAAGGAAACTATAGGGATAAAAAAACTTCTACATGGCATGCATGTAGAAGTTTTTTGTTTATATTAGCTATTCACTAAGCGCTGTGCTTCTCTTAATTGGAACGTTCTTACTTTTCTTGGTAAGAAGCGGCGGATTTCATCTTCGTTGTACCCTACTTGCAGTCGTTTTTCGTCTATAATGATTGGTCTTCTCAAAAGACCTGGGTGTTCTTTGATGACAGAATATAATTCTTGAAGTGGCATTGCTTCCACATTTATATTCAGTTTTTGGAAGATTTTAGATCTAGTTGAGATGATCTCATCAGTTCCGTCCTCCGTCATTCGCAAAATCTCTTTAATCTCATCGATGGATAAGGACTCAGAGAAAATGTTTCTTTCTGTATATGGAATGTTATGTTCTTCTAACCAATTTTTCGCTTTACGACAAGAAGTACAACTTGGAGATGTATATAGGGTTACCATGAACTTTCCTCTCCTTTTTATCTAGTATTATTCGAAAAGAACATGCTGAACGTTTCTAATTGTGAATCGCTCTCAATTTGAAATTACTCTAAAGAAGTAATATCTATTGTTTATTATACACGATTTCCGACTAAAAAGGTATAGTATTTTTAAAGTCGGACGAGTTGTCACAACATGTTCAAATTTTTCTACTTTTACTCCCTTTAGATTTCCGTTCCAGGTGTTCGCTTTCCTAGGGGCGGTGCTTGAGCCTCCTCACTTCGCTCGGGGGTCTCAAGCTACCGCTATCTCCCTCAGGAGTCTCACACCTTGCACTACAATCTAAAGGGGAATTCTTATAGACCATTTAAATATTTTACTAATTTTACTTACTGCTTGCCTTACATATATACAGACGTTTGGTTGTCCTTGAAAGTTTCATAAAAATGAAGTCAGTCCTCATTCTTTTTTTGTATGTTCACAAAGTAGTAACAATTGAACGCTTTCGAATACCGTCCGATAGTTAGTAATTGTAAGGGTTTGTAATACATGTTAGTTTTATATTTAGACAAGATAAGTATGAGGTGATATATGTTGAAAAAGTATTGGCTGCTTCCAGCTATGTTCGTGCTCTTATTTTCAACCGCTTGCAGTCAGAAAGAGATTACAAGCCAGAATACAGAGACCAATAAAATCCCGGTTACAGTTGCTGAAGTGACGGAAAAGAACATCAGCAATACCATTGAGTTGGTGGGACTGGCTGTACCGGAAACACAAGTACCACTCCTAACTACCTCCCCCCTTACCGTTGAATCTGTTCATGTAAAAATTGGTGATATAGTAAAAAAGGGCGATTTGATTGTTTCATTGGATTCTGAAGCCGCAACCGAGCAGGTGAATCAAGCTCAGAGTGCAGTGACAGAATTAGAAAATGCCCTTTCTAAAATGAAAGAAGTACAGCAGGCAGCTGAGAATCAGGCCTCTCTTTCTGATATACCCAAGTTACAAGAAGAATTAAACCAAAGTTTAGAAAAATCTCAAGCGCTTCTGGATGGTGTGGATACAGGCGCCGTCACTTCACTTGATCTGGTGCAAAGTACAGTTGATGTAATGGTGAAACAGGCTCAGCTTGCGAATGCAGCAAGCCAGGTCCAACAAATACCTACGTTTAATACTATGGAAATGGAAGCACAATTGAACCAGGCCCGACAAGGTTTGAAACAGGCGCAGCAGATGGCGGATGCCACCTCCATCACTAGTCCGATAGATGGTATTGTCTCAGAACTGAATGTCGTCGCTGATGGTATTGCTTCCCCTAATGTGCCAATTGGTACGATTATTCAATTAGACACCATTGCAGCAACCTTCCAAGTGAACAGCTACCAAGTAAGCAAGTTGAAGGCTGGTCAGGATGCAACGATTTCTTTTGAAGGGCTTGCAGAGACGTTTGAATCAAAAATCGAAACGGTCTCGCCTACAGTAAACCAACAGACCAATATGTTTTCTGTTACAGTACCGATCAGCAATACCGAGTCAGCCATTAAAGGCGGCATGAGGGCAACAGCATTTGTCGCGGTGGATAATCTTGAAGCACAGACGGTCGTCCCGATGGATGCCATTTTATATGAAGAAACCAATTCATATGTTTATATCATTGAAGAAGGCAAAGCAGTAAGACAAGATGTAACCACAGGCTTTAGAGACAATGAATATATGCAAATTATTGAAGGTCTGAAAAAAGGTCAGACAGTAGCAGTTAATGGAAAAGAACGCTTAAAAGACGGTGCTGAAATATCAGAACAAAGTGAGTGAACCTAATAAATGAAAATAGCGAGGCTTTCCGTATTACGTCCCATTGCCATGTCAATGGTGATTATACTTATGTTAATTCTCGGCGCGGTCAGCATGCGCGGGATGCCGGTCGATTTGTTTCCGGAACTGACGTTTCCGATCGTAGCGGTCACCACCACCTATGAGGGGGCTGGGCCCGAGGAAATAGAAAATCTGATTTCCTCTCCACTGGAGGACGCCATGAGCACTCTCCCTAATGTGGAATCTGTCACATCCATTTCCCGTACAGGAGGTTCGCTTGTACTCGTCTCCTTCACCTGGGGGACGGACATGGATTTTGCATCGTTAGATATGCGTGAGCGCATTGATTCAGTCAGGGACTTTCTGCCTCCTGGTGCGAATCTCCCAAGGGTCCTTCGCTTTAATCCAAGCGACCTTCCAATCGTGCAGCTTGCCATAACCGATCCTTCCGGGGAAATGACAAAGGCAAAGCAATTGGCAGAACAGGATATAGAACCTCAATTGAGCAGCGTGGATGGCATTGCCTCCATTTCTGTGGAAGGTGGCGCTGAAAATGAGGTAAGGATCACCTTGGACCCCAATGCCTTGTCTTCCTTTGACATTACCATAGATCAGTTACAGCAAATCATCGCTTCCGAAAACTTAAACCTGCCTGGCGGATCTCTGACAGATCAGAATCAGAACCTGCCGATCAGGATTACTGGTGAATATCAATCCATCCTTGATATTCAAACACTTCCCATCCCTACTTCCAAAGGAGTCATCCAGCTCGATCAGCTCGGGGAAGTGAAGGAAACGTTGCAGCCGACCTCCCAGCTCAGTTATTTGAACGGGGAACCGGCTGTAGGGATGTCCATCCTGAAGCAGTCGGGAAGTAACACAGTGACAGTTGCAAACAATATTGAGAAGAAACTTGATGAAATCAGGAAGACACTTCCTCCAGGGGTGGATATCAAACCAATATTTGATCAAAGTGAATTTATCGAGAAATCCATTCGTGCAGTAGCAACCAATATGATTGTTGGTAGTTTGCTTGCAGCTTTGGTTCTATTCTTCTTTTTAAGAAATATCCGCAGTACCTTGATCATTTTATTTTCGATTCCTGTTTCCATTGTCGCTACGTTTATTTTCATGTACTTCAGTGGTCAAACTTTAAATTTATTAACTCTGGGTGGACTTGCACTTGGAATTGGTATGATGGTGGATAACGCCATCGTCATTCTCGAAAATATTTATCGACTGCGGCAAAAAGGCTATACCATGAAGGATGCAGCCATTGAAGGGACAAGTGAGGTCGGGCCTGCCATCATTGCTTCGACTCTGACTACGGTTATCGTGTTCCTTCCTATCGTATTTGTGGATGGTTTGGCCGCTCAGCTGTTCAAGCCATTGGCCTTAGTGGTTTCGTTCTCTTTGCTTGCGTCCTTGTTTACAGCATTGATTATTGTACCTTTGTTCTCTTCACTTTTATTAAAAGTGAACACAAGTACATCCCGATTTGAAGAACGGTTTTCAGGCTTTACCAATTGGTATCGTTCTATTTTGGAAAAAACATTAAGAAATCCGAAGAAAACAGTAACCTCTATCATTATCCTTTTCCTGATTTCCTTGGCGGGCATTCCATTCATCGGTAAAGAATTCTTGCCACAACAGGATCAGAGCTTCATTTCCATGACCGTACGATTACCGGATGGTAGTTCCCTTGATGCCACCTATGATGTCATGGAAGAAATTGATGAAAGATTGGAAGAGATCTCTGAAATTGACCTTGCTTTTGTCACGGTCGGTGGAACAGACAACTTCTCCGTTTCAGCAGGGACACAGACAAACCGAGCTAATTACAGTATTCTTTTAACACCGGTAACAGAGCGTAGTCGTTCGGATAAAATCATAGGGGATGAAATTAGGAAAAAGCTTGAAAATATTCCGGGAGCAGAAATTCGCCTTTCCTCCGGTGACTCGGGTTTCTCCCAAAACCCTGTATCCTTAAGTATAACCGGTCCGGATTTGACCACTCTTAAGTCTTTAGCAGACGATACGGTCAATCTTTTATCTGAAATAGAAGGAATCCGTGAGCCAACGTCAAATTATACGGAGGGCAACCCCGAAATAGTCGTGGATATTGACCGGGTGAAAGCCAGCCAGTTTGGTATTGGTAGCGGACAGATCGCCTCAGCCGTCTCTAGCGCCACGAAAGGTTTGGTTGCAACGAGAATGGCCCGAGATGGAGCAGAATTAGATATACGCTTGACCATCGAAGACACTTATACGGCTTCGATTGAGGACCTGGAAAAGCTGTTGATCAATACACCGACAGGAGAAAACATTCCCCTTCAAGCTGTTGCGACGGTAGAAAGAGGTCAAGGTCCAAGCCAGATATCCAGAACGAACCGGAACCGTGAAATTACAGTCAATGCCGACATCGTCAATCGTGACCTTGGAAGTGTCATTGATGATGTAGAAAAAACCTTGAAAGAAAACATTTATATCCCAAACAACCAATATAAAATCACGATCGGTGGACAAGATGAACAGATGAATGACGCTTTCTTCAAGCTTGGAGGCGCATTGGCACTGGCCGTCGTACTTGTATATATGGTGATGGCCGGCCAGTTCGAGTCGTATTTCTATCCATTCATCATCATGTTTGCAGTACCGTTAACCATTATTGGAATCATCTTTGGCCTGCTTGTCACCTCCCAGCCACTCGGTGTCGGCTCACTCGTGGGGATGCTCATACTTACAGGGATAGTCGTCAATAATGCCATCGTATTCGTTGACTATGTGAATATGATGAAAAGGGACGGCAAATCAACTTGGGAAGCTATACTTATCGCAGGTCCAACTCGTTTGCGACCAATTTTCATGACCGCCCTGACAACCATACTCGGCCTCATTCCGTTAACCCTTGGTTTCGGGGAAGGGATGGAGATCCAGCAGCCGATGGCAATCGTTATTGTATTCGGATTAAGTTTTGCAACCATCATCACGTTGATATTGATACCGGTCGTTTATTATTTATTTGATTCGTTTAAGGAAAAAAGAAGGCAGAAGAAGTTGGAAAAGCTTGATGTGTAACAAACCAGGGAGAGGATGAAGAACATGCTGAAAAAATGGAGTTTAACTATATTACTGCTCGTTTCAAGCTTTCTTATCTACCCTCCCGCGATAGCGGAATCCCCTAAGCAAATCATTTACATCGCCATAGGGGATTCATTGACTGCAGGGCTTGGGTCTTCTGAGGAGAATCATTTACGCATGCACGGATTTGTACCTCAGTTCACGAAATATTTGCGTGAAGACCACAATGTCACTGTTGAGAATTATGGAATACCAGGCCTTTCTTCCCCCGGATTACTTACACTGCTTACTGCGGATGAAGCATTGCAAAACCGATTAAAAACAGCTGGAGTCATATCTGTTTCCATAGGTGGCAATGATTTTCTGCAGACCATCCGCTCTGTACCGGAGGGGGAAGATGAGTCAGCACTCAACCTTCGAATGGAAATACTGAAAAGAACCTATCAAGAAACATACAAGCTGCTACGGGAATTGAACCCTGATGCAACCATCATCTTACTAGGACTTTACAATCCCTATCCTGATGGACATGAACTGACGGATCTTGGAGCAAAGTACGCACCATTGTTTAATGGCTTTATCGAGGAATATGCAGAGGAAGAAAAAACACTGGTAATTGATCCCTATGATACGTTCACGGGGAATGCATTGGAGTGGACACATATCTCAACAGATGACATCCATCCGAATGATAGAGGCTATACCGAGATTACACAGTTGATGAAAAAAGCTTACGATAATAACCAAGAATAGAAGAAACTCCACCCTTACTAGTAGTTGCTAGCCGGTGGAGTTTCTTTTTCTCTATCATCTAGATACTGTATGGTTTTGTCACAATTATTCCAAGCTGGACTCGATTTCTTTGACCATTTCCGAAACAGAAATGAGCCCTCCACCTGATAAGTACCAATAGTTAGGATCTAGATACACAATGTTATCCTCTTTACTTGCATTAATCTGATTGATAATATCATTATCCAATAACGCTTTTGCACTCGATTCCCCTTCTACTGCAGCTCCCCTGTCAATGACAAATAAGTAATCAGGGTTCTTTTCAAGAATGTATTCGAAGGAAACATTTTGGCCATGCGTTGACACTTCTATCCCGTCATCCACTGGGGTTAATCCAAACTCATCATGGATGATTCCAAAACGGGAACCGGGACCATATGCACTTATATTCCCTTCATTGGCAAGAACAATCAATGCCTTCTTCCCGGAGGCACTTGCTTTGGATTTTAGATCTTCAATGGATTTTTCTACTTTCGCCAACTCTCCAGCAACTTCGGACTCTTTATTGAAAATCTCACCAAGCAATGCCATATTTTCCTTGTACGATGGAAGATAGTTATTTGTATCTACTCCCATGAAGATAGTTGGAGCTATTTTTGAGAGCTCCTCATACGAATCCGCTTGTCTACCGGAAATTATGATTAACTCTGGGTCAAGTGAATGTATTTTCTCAAAATCAGGCTCTTTCAAACTTCCCACATTCTCATACGTTGCGTCTTCATATTTTGATAAGTAAGGAGGTATGTTCGCTTGAGGCACTCCTAAAACATTCACTCCCAATTTGTCCAAGGAATCCAATATTCCGAAATCAAACACAATGACGTTTTCAGGGGATTTCGTAATATCTGTCTTTCCTAATTGATGTTCGATAGTCATTTTTTCTGTATTCCCAGTAGTTTTCGCTTCTGCTGAAGCATTTTCGGATCCACTTGTTGCATTATTATTTGCACCGCATGCAGCAGCAACTAAAGACAATAAGAAAGCTAAAAATAATATGGATAGGTTTTTCTTCATTTTCCTCACCTCATGATATAGTTGGATAACGCTAATACTGATTACTTTTCTCTTGAACTCCCTTTTGCTTCCGTTCTTCTCCTTCCACAAAAAGGTGGCGCCAGTTCTGGAAAAATTCATCAAGGGATAGCATTCCTGTAGGTTAGCATCGTCTCTCCTCCTTATGAAAAATAGATACAGATATTTTTTCCGTCTATTTCTTTCACTATAATATCAATATCATAGATTTCCTTTAAAACGTCTTCTTTGATGATATCCTCTGTTTTACCTTGCTTTACTAATTTTCCATTTTTCAAAGCCACAATATAGTCGGAATAAACAGATGCGAAGTTAATATCATGGATAACGATGATAACGGTCTTTCCCGTTTCATCAACGAGCTTTCTCAGTACTTTCATTATCTGAACCGAATGCTTCATATCCAGATTATTCAACGGCTCATCCAATAGGATATATTCTGTGTTCTGCGCAATCACCATGGCAATGAACGCCCTTTGCTTTTGCCCTCCACTTAACTGGTCCAAAAACTTATGCTGCATTTTTTCCAGTTGCATGTAAGCAATTGCTCCATCTACCTCTCTCCAATCTTCTGCCGTGAGGTTCCCTTGTGAATGGGGAAACCTTCCGAAACTGACAAGCTCCCTTATGGTCAAACGAATTGGCATATGGTTAGACTGTTTCAAAATGGATAACTTCTTCGCCAAGATATTGCTTTTTTGCTTAACAATATCTTCTCCATCTAAGTACACTTCACCGGAGTCCATTTCTATTAATCTGCTCATCATGGACAACAAGGTGCTTTTACCTGCCCCGTTTGGTCCAATAAAGGAAGTGATGCGCCCCTTCTTCACTGTAGTGCTAACCTGATCCACCACTTTTTTGTTTCCATAGCTTTTCGTAAGATTCTTTACTTCGACCATGATTTACTCTCCTTTAATAAAAGATAAATAAAATAGACACCGCCAGTAAAATTGATGATGACACTTAGCGTAGTGGAGAATGTAAATACTCTTTCCACAATCAGTTGCCCCCCAACAAGCGCTACGACGCTTATAAGAATGGAGGCAGTCAATAGGTATATATGACGATAAGTTTTCATAAATTGATACGTAATATTTGCAACAAGCAGCCCTAAAAATGTTATTGGACCAACTAAGGCAGTCGCTATGGAAACAAGTATGGCAATAATGATCAAAAACCTTTGAACTATGAAATTGTAGGGCACTCCAAGGTTGATGGCCTGTTCCCTTCCAAGCGCCAGTACATCTAAATACTTCAAATAACGAGATACATAAAACCCTATCCCTATTAAAAGAACAATGGAAACAAATAAAAGTTCCGTGTTGACGTTATTAAAACTTGCAAACATCCTGTCCTGGACAAGCATGAATTCATTGGGATCAATCAGGACCTGCATAAACGTAGATAGACTGCCGAATAAAGTTCCAAAGACTATGCCCACCAGAAGCAAGAAATAAATATTTCGCCCCTCTCCTTTGAATAGGAACTTATAAAGGAGAAGCGCGAACAATACCATGCAAGACACGGAAAGGAGGAAATTAACTTCCTTGTTAGCTACTATAAAACTTGCTGAACCAAAAACGAATATAATAAACGTCTGGACAAGCAGATAAAGAGAATCGAGTCCGATAATGCTTGGCGTCAATATTCTATTACTAGTAATCGTTTGAAAGATCACGGTGGAAAAAGCAATGGAGCCACCAGTCAGTATGATAGCAAGTACTTTCATTGCCCTTCTTGGGAGTGCGTAATCCCAATTTGAACCAAGGTCGTAGAATAAAAAAAGAGAAACCGAGATTACTAGTATACTTATTAATAGATAAATCTTATGATTTAGCTTCATATGTACTTCTCCTAAATAAAAGATAAAGAAATAACGCACTACCTATTACCCCGACAGTCAGACCAATTGGTATTTCGTATGGATAAATGATAATTCTTCCTAGAATATCGCAAGCAAGGACAAAGATTGCTCCAATCATCGCTGTATATGGCAGGTTATCTTTCAAGTGATCTCCTCGAAAGATACTCACAATATTAGGGACGATCAGGCCTAGGAATGGAATCATTCCAACAGTCAAAATGACGATAGATGTTACAGCTGCCACAATGACAAGGCCAATATTGACTACTTGTTTATATTTCAGCCCCAGGTTGATGGAGAACTCTTCTCCCATCCCGGCAACGGTAAATCTGTTTGCATAAAGATATGTTATTATAAGCAAAGGAACACTTATGTAAAGTAACTCATATCTTCCTTTAATGATTAGCGAGAAATTACCCTGCAACCATGATGACATGTTCTGAATAAGATCGTATTTATAGGCAAAAAATGTAGTGATTGACCCTACAATACTACCAAACATCAGCCCCACAAGAGGGATGAAAATTACGTCCTTGAACTTTATCCTGTCTAAAATCTTCATGAAAATGAATGTCCCTGCCAAAGCGAAGAAAAAGGCAATGGAAGCTTTAAGTAACATTCCAGCAGAGGAAAAAAGCAGGAGGGACACTAACACTCCGAGTCTTGCAGAATCCATTGTTCCAGCAGTAGTTGGTGAGACAAATTTGTTCCTAGTGAGCTGCTGCATAATCAGTCCACAAACACTCATTCCAATACCAGCGATAATAATACTAAGCAGTCTTGGGATTCTGCTCAGCAAAAGAATTTGTAGTTGCTGTTCACTTATTCCCTGCCACAATTTCCATGCCTTTATTTCGGTTACCCCAACAAATAAAGAGATAAATGATAATGTAATTAGTATGATAAACAGATACCTTTTCTTCATTATGTGTTCCTTCCTAACATTGTATTTGAAATAGATAATCATTCTCAATTAAGATCAAAAAAAATAGGCCAAACTATATTTTTAACTTCATAGAAATATTTGAAAAAATACTTGTTTAAACAACTAATAACCTTCACTTTATTACTTGCTTAAACAAACACTTTTATTTTAGATTCTCTCTTATCTGGTCCAGCATTCTAAGACATTGTGCCACATCTTCGGAATCTATCTCTCTCGTTGCGTCCTGTATTGTTTGATTAGCAAGGCTCTTAAGAGCATGCTCAGACTCTTTTGCATGTTCTGTGAGATTAATAATATTAATTCTCGCATCTGAAGGATGTGGTGACCTTATAACCAATCCTCTGTTTACCATGTTCACAATTAAACGAGATACACTTGGCTGATCTTTCTCATTCAGTTCTGCAATTTGATTTTGCGTAAGCCCGTCTTTCTCATACAACCTACTTAATATTTGCCATTGTTCATAGGTTACTGGAAAATTATTCTCTTTAAAATATTTGTTTATGCGATTATTGATTAGTCTAGATGCATGGAAAAGTTTATAACCTATCGAATTATCTAACCTATAGTTATCTTCACTTTTCACTTTCTCAACTCCTCTCAGCGATTTTATTTTATCTAAAATTACTTGTTTATGCAAGTATATTTTTTCAAAAGAACCATTAACCGAGGTTAATGGTTCTTATAAATCTTATAGATCACTTTTTACAATTTCGATAATATATCCTCGTTGTTATCATCTTCATCATATGTTAATACCTTATCCACTTTATCATAAGACTCACCATATAATTCTTTATCTTTATATGTATGTATTTGCTCGTATGTAGCTTTCATTCCTTCGTAGATGGCTTCCTCCCCTGCATCAGTAGGTGACCAGTAGAGAATCTCCATTGGATTCACTTCATTTGTTGCAAGAGAACGTCGGCGATAGCCGATGGAAGAAGCATGCTCAAATCCCTCTCTTTTGTAGAAACGAAGGCGTTTTTCCGTATCCGTATCTTCGTAATCGACAGGCTCTACCTCTAGAATGATCGCCTTCCCTTTTTCTTTCATTTTGTCCAGTAGCTTATGGCCAAGCCCCATCCCTCTAGCATCTTTCGAAACAAATAAGTAGTCGATAAAAATGAAATTATCAAGCTCCACATACATCAGTACATGATGCTCCCCCTCATCTTTATGATAAATATCGCCTTTTTCTTTTAAAAGAAGCTCCATATGCTCTCTTGATTTCATTTCTTCCACAGGAAAATACTGATTTAATTTCTCATACCAATTCATTATGTTGCAAGACTCCCCTTTCGTTTTTTATCTATGTACATATTAAGTATAACAAACTTGAACACACCTCAGTGTTAATATGCCCTCTTCCTTTTCTCTTAAACATAGCCTACAATAGAAGCATAAATATCTTTGTATGCGATTACATACTTAAAAGGGGATGTATGGTTTGATCGAATATTTTATTGATTTCACTATCGTAGCAATATTAGTAATTGGCATTACCGCGGTAATGGGAGTTTTGACAAATGGAATCGGGGAAAAGTTTTTTGGAAGGAAAAAAGGAACTGAAAGCTTTGATAAGTCCGCTAGTATGCAAGCTGGCTGGAAAAGTGTCGGGGGGAAAAAATAAATAAAAGAAAAAAGCTGCCGAGTAAGGCAGCTTTTTATAGTTAGTCATTCAAAGGTGTAAAATCTAGTCCTTCTGTGTAGGAATTACCTGCATTCCAAATTAGGTATTCGTCAATTCCATTCTCGTTTAACGCGCGGATCTGATCTTCCACTTCTTTTGGTCCATATGGGATATAATTGCCTGCGCCCAACCATGTAGCCGTGAAGTCTTGAATCCATGGTCTTGAAACAGGTCTGTTTTCCAGTTCATCCAGCTTGGCATTTTCAAGCTTTGCGTACTCCGCAATTAGTTTATAAGGTTCTGTATCAGGTTTTGCTATGCCAAAATACGAAGTCCAGTGACTCGGATAGATCATCGATGAAATGACATCCACATGCTCTGATATTCGGCTGAAGTTCTGGCCGATACCCGGTGCTTCCGGCAGGGTAGCTGTGTAGCCAAAAATATCAACCGAAACTTGGACATTATAAGGCTCCAGTCGTTCCCTTGCATATTCCACAAAATCTGTTACCGATTCAACTCTCTTCTGAACATTGTCCATGTCCATCTCTTTGTATTCACCATAGCCGTACTCTAAAGAAGTGTCTCTCTTTTCAAAGCCCTCTGGAAAACGGACATAGTCGAACTGGATTTCCTGAAAGCCCATTTTTGCCGCTTCAATCGCTATATCAATATTGTAATCCCAAACTTCTTTTAGGAAAGGATTTACAAATGCCTCTCCACGCCCGTTCACCCAGACTTTTCCGTTGTCCTTAAACGATAAGTCTGGTCGTGCTTTCGCCAAAACGGAATCCTTAAAAACTACGATTCTACCAATTGGATATACTTCGTTTTCCTCTAAGGTTTCCATCATACCTGCAGGATCTTTGATATATGGCTGTGCGATATCCATGAATGGGGAATCTTCTTCCTCCGGTATGTACGTCAAGTATCCATGATCATCTTTGATATCAATAACCATTGCGTTCAAGTCTGTTTTGTTCAGTAGCTCCAGTAAACGCGGAAACCTTTCCCCTCCAGCAGAGTGTCCTGTAACATAGATCCCTCTAACAGCATCAGGATATGCAAAAGTATAACCTGAATCAAAAGCGAACCTTGCCATGGATACCGGCAGTTCGCGTGCTTCCATTTGGACATTTTTTGTAGCATGCTTGGACGCTTCCACTACTTCTTCATCTGCTTGTGCAAGCGTTCCACTAAAAGCAAGTATTCCGACTGCTGCAACCAGACCACCGATCATTTTTTTCATCATTGCGTTTCAAAATCCCTTCTCTTAAGTGTTAGTTCTATTATACTGGAAAATCGTTAGGATTTTACCTTTTTCAACAAATTACTGCAAAATAATCCTAGAGTACTAGAGTTCACCAGCTGAAAACCGCTTGGTCCATTTATTTTGAAAAATCCCTTGTTTGTGTGGTCCTGTCATCTTACATGAAGACCCTTTCCTTTTACACGTCACGGAGGTCTTTTCCCCTCTCCTGAAGCCCTCTTCTCTCACTGTGCGGACTTTCTATAATTTACGCAAAAAAACCGACCCCCACACTAATGAGGATCGGTCCACTTAAACCAAAGCAATTACTTTCCAGCATATTCTGCTTGGTATCTCTTATACTCCGCTTCTGAACACAATACAAAGTGACCAGGCTTCACTTCACGCAATTCCAATTCCTCATCCTTGGCATAACCATGGGATGCTGGATCGTAGGCAAAACGCTTACGAGACCGCTCGGTATCTGGATCCGGTTGCGGGATAGCGGATAACAAAGATTTTGTATACGGATGAATCGGAGTATTATAAAGCTCGTCACTGTCGGCAAGCTCGACAATTTTCCCGAAATACATTACTCCAATCCGGTCGGAGATGTATTTTACCATTGAAAGGTCATGGGCAATGAACAAATATGTTAGCCCTTTTTCCTTTTGAAGTTTTTTCATCAAGTTAACTACCTGTGCCTGAATGGAAACGTCCAATGCTGAGATTGGCTCATCGGCAATGATGAAATCGGGTTCCACAGCTAGTGCACGAGCAATACCGATACGTTGACGCTGACCACCACTAAATTCGTGCGGATAGCGGTTGGCATGCTCTTTATTCAAACCAACGGTCTCGAGCAATTCGTGCACACGTGCCAGGCGCTCTTTCTTCGACTTCGCCAGTCCATGAATGTCGATTCCTTCTGCAATGCAGTCGGCAACAGTCATACGTGGATTCAATGAAGCAGAAGGATCTTGGAAGATCATTTGCATCTTACGGTTGAATTTCAAAAGGTCTTTTTTTGACTTCTTGCCATGGACATTTTCACCTTCAAAAAGAACCTCACCATCAGTTGCGTCGTAAAGCCGGATGATCGTGCGCCCTGTGGTGGACTTTCCACATCCGGACTCTCCAACCAGACCAAGTGTTTCACCGCGATAGATATCAAAGTTCAAACCATCTACAGCCTTAACCATATTCGGCTTTCCTTCGTTAAAATATTGTTTCAGGTTACGAATTTCCAATAGCTTTTCATTCGTTGCCATGTTACTCACCTTCCTTTACCATAACAGGCTTTTCGAAGTTTTGCGGCATTTCGCGACGACGTTTCTGTACTGCCAATGGAGGCTCTACAGCAGGTGCATCTTCATGTAACAACCAAGTCTTGGCAAAGTGGGTCTTGGAAATTTGGAACATTGGTGGTTCCATCTCCAAGTCAATTTGCATCGCAAATTCGTTACGTGCTGCAAATGCATCCCCTTTTGGAGGATCCGATAAATCCGGCGGAGAACCAGGAATGGCATATAGTTCAACTTCGTCTCCAAGCTCAAGATCTGGCATGGAACTTAACAATCCCCATGTGTATGGATGACGTGGGTCATAGAAAATTTCATCCACCGTACCAGTCTCAATTATTTGTCCGCCATACATAACAGCCACTCGATCGGCTACATTTGCTACAACACCAAGGTCATGTGTTATAAAGATAATCGATGTGTCGATTTTCTTCTGAAGATCCTTCATCAAATCAAGGATTTGCGCCTGTATCGTAACGTCAAGAGCTGTCGTTGGCTCATCGGCAATCAATACCTTCGGGTTACAAGCAAGAGAGATTGCTATTACCACCCTTTGTCTCATACCACCAGAGAATTGGTGAGGATATTGTTTAAAACGCTCCTCCGGCATTGGGATTCCCACAAGACGTAGCAAATCAATGGCCTTTTCTGTAGCGGCGCCCTTGCTCAGCTTTTGATGCTTGATGATTCCTTCCATGATTTGTTTTCCTACCGTCATGGTTGGATTCAAGGACGTCATTGGATCTTGGAATATCATCGCGATATCCTTCCCCCGGATACCCTGCATTTGCTTTTCCGTTAACTTGGTAAGGTCTTTTCCATCAAAAAGGATTTCCCCTTGCTTGATGTTGGAGTTATTTTTCGGTAATAAGCGCATCACCGTCTTTGTCGTAACAGACTTACCAGAACCGGACTCTCCTACGATTGCAAGGGTCTCCCCTTTTTTCAAATCAAAGTCTACTCCACGGATGGCTTTCACTTCACCACCGAATGTATCAAAAGAAACATGTAAGTTTTTGACTTCAAGAATTTTTTCCACTGTCATCCACCTGCCTTTATAACTAGTCTTTCATTTTAGGATCTAATGCATCACGGAATCCGTCCGCTACAAGGTTAAATGCAATCATCAACAAACTGATGATAATTGCAGGGAATACCATGATGTGCGGGAAGATCTGCAAGGATTTAAATCCATCATCTATTAACGTACCTAGTGATGCCATCGGAGGCTTCAATCCCAGTCCGATGAAGCTTAAGAATGCTTCGAAGAAAATGGCACTTGGAATCGTGAACATCGTATTGATGATGACGACGCCGACCACGTTTGGCAATAAATGTTTCGTTATAATTCGATTGTTGGTCGAACCAAGTGTCTTGGATGCGAGGACATATTCCTGGCTTTTGAGCTTGAGAACCTGTCCCCGGACGACCCTGGCCATTCCGACCCATCCAGTTATGGTCAAGGCAATGGTGATGGCAATTATTCCCGGTTCAAGCACAAGAATCATCAATATTACAATAACCAAGTTAGGGATTCCAACCAATACCTCGATAATACGTTGCATGATGTTATCGGTACGTCCCCCGTAAAATCCGGAAATACCACCATAGGCAACACCGATTACCATATCAATGAATGCTGCGAGTAGTGCAATATATAAGGAGATTCGTGTACCTGTCCAAACACGTGTCCATAAGTCACGTCCAAGACTGTCTGTACCGAACCAATAATAATCTGTTACTCCACGTTGGTCGTAAACGTCTACTCCATTCCTAGTTCCATCCATGATACCAAGTTTCTCGATTCCAGGAACTTTAGGAGGGAGATTACCTTGTGCTACGTTTTGGTTGTTAAAACCGTGGTCGTTCATGAATGGACCAAAGATTGCTAAGAATGCAATGACAATCAACACAATGCAACCTGCGATTGCCGCTTTATTTTTCTTGATGCGCAACCATGCTGTTTGCCAATAAGTCAAACTTGGTTTTGCAATTTTCTCACTTTTATTTGGGTCTTGCACCGCCGGTTGAAATAATTCCTTTGGCAGTTTATCAAAGTTGTTGTTATTCATTATTTCTTACCTCCTGCCAAGCGAATACGCGGGTCGATAATTCCATAAAGAATATCAACTAAAAGAACAATGACAATGAATAAAGCCGCAAAGAACAATGTCGTTCCCATAATTACTGGATAGTCGTTTGTAGTAATGGAACGCACAAACTGTTCTCCAAGGCCTGGGATAGAAAAAATCTTTTCAACTACAAGTGTTCCGGTCATCAAACTTACAGCCAACGGCCCAAGAACCGTCACTACTGGAATCAACGCATTTCGTAATGCATGTTTCACCGCGATATCATAGTTGGAAGCACCTTTTGCACGTGCCAAAGTAATATAATCCGACCCCAACACTTCAATCATCTCCGTACGCATAAAGCGTGCAGCGATGGCTATTGGGAACATTGCTAGTGCAATCGTTGGCAATACTGTGAATTCCCAGCCTGACCAGAAAGCAACAGGGAACCAGCCTAGTTTTACCCCGATCCAATATTGTAATAATCCTGCGAATACAAAGGAAGGAATGGATTTACCAAGTACAGCCATGATCGTTGAACCATAGTCCACCCAAGTGTTCTGCCTTAATGCAGCAATCACACCTAAGAATATTCCGATTATTGTACCGAAGAACATCGCTTGAAATCCAAGTTGAGCTGATGGACCGATACGTTGCATAATCAAGCTTGTAACACTTCGGTTATCATATTGGAACGAGATCCCAAGATCACCTTGTGCTAGACTCACGATATATTTTGCATATTGTACTGGTACAGGATCATTAAGCCCATACTTTTCATTTAGAATAATTTTCTGTGCATCCGACAGTTTATCTTGCATCGTAAATGGAGAACCCGGCATCATTTTCATCAGGAAGAATGTAAATGAGGCAATTAAGAACAAGGTGATAAACATGTAAAAGATACGTTGCAACAAATACTTTGTCATCATTGCACCTCCTAAAAAATAATGCGTCGAATAGTTTTAAATTTTCCCTAAAATTCGACAATTTCATTACAGGGAAAAAGAGAGTATATGCTTCAAATATACTCTCTTTCTCTCTTTTTTAAAAGAATTATTTTTATATCAATATAATATTATTTACCGCTGATGTAAGCCCATTTGTAGCTGAAGTCAGGACCGAAGTTATGACGGTAAACGTTTTGTACGTAAGGCTTCCAAAGTCTTGTCGTACCACGTTGGTAGATCGGTGCAATCGCAGCGTCCTCTTCAAGTAAGATTCTCTCTGCTTCTTGCATCGCTTCAAAACGTTTTGCAGGATCGTTCGCATACGTAGTCATTACGTCGTTCAATAACTTATCGTACTCTTCGTTAGAATAACCCATCTTGTTGTTTCCACCATCTGTAATCCAAAGGTTAGAGAAAGAAATCGCATCAAGATAGTCAGGACCCCATCCAGCAAGTTGCATGTCATAGTCCATTGCAGAATCTAAGTCTAAACGTTGAGCAAATGGTACTTCTTTCAACTTGATTGTTAAACCAGGAAGGTTCTCTTGCAACTGGTTTTGAAGATATTCTTGCATAGTTTTAGCTGTTTCAGTGTCTCCACCAAGTATTTCAATTGTAACAGCGTCCGTACCTAATTCTTCTAGACCTTTTTCCCAATGCTCTTTTGCTTTTCCAGCATCGAATTCATTGAAATCGCCGTTTTTCTCACGGAAGTCTTCTCCCGTTTCAGAGTGTTGAACAAATTCAACTGGTACAGAATAGTTTGCCGGAATAGAACCGTTGTTCAGTACATAATCAGCCATGTCTTGCTTATTGAAGCCCATGGAAATCGCTCTACGGATATTAACATTTGCTAATGCTTCATTCTTTGTTTGGTTAAATTTAAACCAGAAAATAGTTGGCTCCAGGTAAGAAATCAAATCTGGATCTTCTTGGTATTGAGTTACAAACTCAGAAGTCAAACCAGGAGAAATATCAATTTGTTGTGCAGTGTATAAGTTAACCCCAGTAGAAACTTCTTTAACAACTTTTACATTGACTTCATCTAATTTAACAGTTTCAGCATCCCAATAATCTTCATTCTTCTTCATCGTCCAGCCTACTTCATGCTCCCAGCTGTCTAATGTGAACGGACCATTGTAGATTAAAGTGTCTGCTTCAAGAGCATATTTGTCACCTTGTTCTTCATAAAACTTTTGGTTTTGCGGGAAGAACGTAGGGAATGTCATTAATGATTCGAAATAAGCAACTGGTTGCTCAAGTGTTACCTCAAGAGTATAATCATCAAGTGCTTTTACACCAAGTTCTTCAAGTGGTAATTCACCAGCAGAAACTTGTGTAGCATTTTTAATTTTGCCATTCATCATATAAGGGCCATACTCAGAACCGGAATTTGGATCTACAGCACGCTGCCAAGCAAATACGAAATCGTTTGCCGTTACAGAATCACCATTGGACCAAACGGAATCTTCACGTAATGTAAACGTATACGTTAGACCGTCTTCAGATACTTCATGACTTTTCGCGACTCCCTCTACTACTTCGTCATTTTCTCCAAGTCTGTAAAGACCTTCAAAAACGTTGTTCATAACGTTAAACGCTACTGCATCTGTACCTTGGACGGAATCCATCGTTGGAATTTCAGCAGAATCAACTACATTAAGTACTTGTGGACCTGTTGGTTCTCCCTCACCTGCAGGAAGTTCATCCCCTTGTCCGCTATCGTTTTGCGCTCCTTGATTTCCACCGCCACATGCAGCTAGAAATGCACTAAGTACAAGTGTAAGCGCTAAAAGAAGTAAATATTTTGACTTTTTCATTTGCTTAACCCCCTAGAAAATTATGTCGAAAATTGTTTGTTTTCGAGGTAACGAATTTTATTATACAAGTTTTCTAAACATTGTGCATTCATAATTTTAACGTCAATTTTACAAAATACTGTTATTCCAAGAATTTTCATTACAAAAATAGTTCTAAATACCTATAAAATAATTATAGATTTTTACCCATTCATTACAATTCATTTACAAACATTACAATAATTTTACATAGTATTTTTGCAAGTAATGACCTTTATAGTTTCTTTAAATTTGTCTTATTCTATTCATTTCATTACAATACATTTTAGAGTCTTTTCTTTTATAGGAGGAACTATGAAAAATTCTTTTAAAGTTTCCATTATATTTTTCTTTGTACTATTAGGCATAACGCTTATAACGGGCTATTTCTATTATGAAACCATTAATTTGCTGGCTTTCATTAACACTTCTTTTACTTATTCCAGTATCCTTTTATTCCTGTCATTGCTGACAACAGTTACCAAAAGGGGGTTCTTTGACGGTATTACATACAGCTTTCGTAGAATCTTCGCTTCAAGTCAGCCTGATAAACAACTGGAAGATGATATTAGAAACGAGATGAGACCTCCATCGGAGTTACTCCAGCCACTTTCTACCCAGCCAATGCTATTCGCATCTCTTTTGTTATTTCTATGTATGCTGGTATCTCTTTTTATTTATTACAATAGTTGATATTTTCCAAAGAATTGGCTATAATAGGAGAATATTTATTAATTTATAAGCAATGATGAAGAGTAGTACTAAACAGCATAGTTTATAGAGAGTTTGTGGTTGGTGGGAACAAACAACTATCGTTTAGGAATGGACTTCTGAGCTTCACGGCTGAACCGTATATCAGTAGGCTGTGACGTATCCTTACGTTACAAGGTTAAGTGATTTCTGCAATATTTTGTATGAAATAATAAGGGTGGTACCACGGTCCATTCGTCCCTTTTTTTAGGGATGAATGGGCCTTTTTATATTTTTATCGGATTTATAGTAAGTATGGTCGTTGATTTCCGTTCCAGGCGCTTCGCTTTCCTGCGGGCGGTCCGGGAGCCTCCTCACAACGCTTTGGGGTCTACCCTGTCCCTTCCTTCCGCGGGAGTCTGCTCGCCTTCCACTACAATCAACTAATTTTGCTATTTAAAAAACCATCTTTGTATAAGCCAAGATTTAAGGAAAAAGGAGAACAAAAAATGAAAACAATATTTTCAGGAATTCAACCAAGCGGTAATGTCACACTTGGAAATTACATCGGGGCAATGAAGCAATTTGTCGAGTTGCAAAATGACTACAACAGTTACTTCTGTATTGTAGACCAACACGCAATCACAGTTCAGCAGGATCCACAGGAACTTCGTAAAAACATCCGAAAGCTTGCAGCTTTATACCTAGCAATCGGTCTTGACCCGGAAAAGGCTACCCTTTTTATCCAATCAGAAGTACCGGCACATGCGCAACTAGGATGGATGATGCAATGTGTGGCATACATCGGGGAATTGGAGAGAATGACACAATTCAAAGATAAATCCACAGGGAAGGAAGGCGTAACTGCGGGTTTATTGACATACCCTCCACTGATGGCAGCGGATATCCTCCTATATAATACCGATGTTGTTCCTGTGGGTGAAGACCAAAAGCAACATTTGGAATTGACAAGGGACCTTGCTGAACGTTTCAACAAGAAATACCGCGACATCCTGACTGTACCGGAAGTGAAAATTGCTAAAGTCGGCGCAAGAATTATGTCATTAAGTGAACCAACAAAGAAAATGAGCAAGTCTGATCCAAACCAGAAGTCCTTTATCTCCTTGTTGGATACACCAAAACAATTGGAAAAGAAAATTAAAAGTGCGGTTACTGACTCTGAGGGGATTGTTAAGTTTGATAAGGAAAACAAACCTGGAGTTTCTAATCTTCTAACCATCTAT
This sequence comes from Sutcliffiella sp. FSL R7-0096, assembly GCF_038595065.1. Lineage (NCBI taxonomy): Bacteria > Bacillati > Bacillota > Bacilli > Caryophanales > Bacillaceae > Sutcliffiella > Sutcliffiella sp. FSL R7-0096. The sequence goes on along the minus strand of NZ_CP152003.1, from coordinate 1,503,142 downwards.
TCCATCTTAGCAAACAATACAATACAAGAATTGGAAAATCAGTACGAAGGAAAAGGTTATGGAGATTTCAAAGGCGACCTTGCTCAAGTAGTTGTGGAAGCCCTAGAACCAATCCAAACCAAATATCATGATTTAATTGAATCAGATAAACTCGATGCCATATTAGACGAAGGTGCTGAACGTGCTAATCGTGTGGCCACGAAAACGTTGAAAAAAATCGAAAACGCCATGGGACTAGGTCGTAAACGCCGGTAACCATTGAAAAAAGCTGTCAGACTGATAAAATCTGACAGCTTTTCATTATTTCCCTAGGAAATATTCTAATTGACTTTAGGATGTTGCTCCAATTCCCAGAGCTTTTCAAAAAACGGTTGACCTTTCACTAAATGTTCACAGAAGTCCTGATGCTTCTCCGACCAGCCATCTCTTATTTCCTCGATCAATTGAGACCATACTTCTTCAAAACTCATTGACTGAATTTCTCTGTAATGGATCGGATTCCATTCCGTGTACCAATATCTAATTTGGGCAACATTGCATGTTGATCTTAGTTGATCCATTGCCATGAAAAGAAGCTGTTTCAATTGTCTTTCTTTTCTCGTCAAACCGTGCATGATCTCTGGTGATGGGGATAATATATGGTAGTCTTTTTGTGATTTGCTGGTTGGTGAGAAAGAATACTTTTCAGCGTCGTGATTTTCTACCATATCATACACTAACTGTTCTTGCCTTGGAATGAGCCTGCTTTTTCGGATTGGAATATTGTATCCAATAGTGTCCACCGCAAGGATACCTTGTCCATCCGTTACGACAAAACAGTAATCCAATTGAATTCTTTCATGGTTTTTTCGAATGTAGCTTTTTTGAAAAATGTCTTCCAGCAAAGATGGAGGCAGCTCTTGGAGGTCGTTTTCTATATAGTTGAACAGGACAGAATCCACTTTCAATAGCGGTACTTGATCCAACAGCTCTACGCTATCATCTTTTCTCCACTCATGAAAATGACAAACATTATAACCGTTTTCTTCTCCTTCAAACCAATTTACCCATACGTCATGAAGATACAACATATCATACCCCTCACTTCACATCTACTCTTTTATTTATCCAACAGTATGAACAGTGAAGTGCAAAAATATTCCATTAAAACCAATAATTTTTCCTTATGACTATTCTTCGTCGCGAAAAGTCGGTTCCTGGTTCCCAGATAAATAGATACTACCGGCAATAAGCAATACTCCAATTGGTAAAAGGTAACATTCAGGTCTTGAAACTAGAAATGTCATAACCTCTATCATACTCAATCCTGTTGCAAAAAGATTCAAATAGGCAATCGTACTTATACCCCCAGCAACTGAAAGCCCAAAGCCTGTCAAAAAAAGAAATCCCCTTATCATCAGCCATCACTCACAAAATAAATCCTGATTATGCACATACTATTATCCCCTTGTCCATTCTATTACTATTACTTTATGACTCGTCTCTAAAAAAATGACAAGTTCTATGATAAATAGGCAAAAAGAAAAGCCGAGATCGGCTCTCAGCTTTTCTAATCTAGTGTCTTTGGATCAAGTGCATCACGTAATCCGTCTCCAACAAAGTTGAAACTCAACACTGTTATTAAAATCATTAATCCAGGAAATAACGGATACCACCAGTGCTTTAACATGATGGTAAAGTTCTGAGCATCTTGCAGCATATTCCCCCAACTTGGTGTAGGAGGTTGAATCCCTAATCCAAGATAACTCAAGGCGGATTCAGCGAGGATAACCCCACCCACCCCTAATGTAGCAGATACGATGATCGGTCCCATTGCATTCGGGAGAATGTGAGAGAAAATAATCGTATGGCTTCTTGTTCCAATCGTCTTAGAAGCAAGAACGAATTCACGGGAACGAAGAGATAAGAATTCACCACGTACAAGACGGGCTGTAAAGGTCCACCCAGTTAAAGCGAAAATCAAGATCAGCTTGTCCACACCTGGTTGGAAGATGGTTACCAACGTGATAAGCAAGAAGATAGTCGGAATGGAAATGATGACATCTACGATACGCATCAAAATTGCATCAATTTTCCCTCCAAAATATCCAGCGATAGCTCCGATAACTGTACCAATTGTAATGGAACCTGCTACAGAAGCGAATCCTACAAGAAGGGAAATCCTTGCTCCAAAGAGAATACGGGAAAATACATCTCGACCAAAACGGTCAGTTCCAAGCCAATGTTCGCCACCTGGAGATTGTAACTTATTCAACAAACTTTGTTTTTGTGGTTCGAATTGAGTAATCCATGGAGCCAGTAAAGCTAGTGTGATAATGATAAAAAGCATTACAGCCCCTATTACAGCTAATTTGTTCTTCATGAATTTGTTAATCGTAATTTTCGTTAATGTATCAGGGTTTTTCTTGACATTGGGGTTTAACGATTGATTGTTTGGTTGAGTTGATGGTTGAGTTTGCATCGATGATCCCCCTTTTAGTACTCAATTCTCGGGTCAAAGATTGCATAAAGTATATCGGCAACCAAGTTTCCGATAACTACAAAGACCGCTGAGATTACTGTTAGTGCCATGATAACTGGATAGTCGCGCTGGAATGCAGACTCAAAGAATAATAATCCTATACCAGGCCAAGCAAATATTCTTTCAACAATGACCGATCCCCCAATGAAACCGGGTAGCATTAATCCAAAAATAGTGATTACAGGAATTAATCCATTTCTTAAACCATGTTTATACGTTACTTTTCTTTCTTTTAATCCCTTTGCTCTCGCAGTACGCATGTAGTCTTGTTTTAACACCTCAAGCATACTGGAGCGGGTATATCTTGTCAGTCCAGCCATATCGGCTGTTGCCAATACAAATGCCGGTAATACTAGATGATGGATCCGATCAAGAATACTGAAGTCTGCATTCAAAGTCGAGACTCCACCTGTAGGGAACCATTGTAGCTGTACAGCAAAAACCATGATTAATACAAGACCAATCCAGAAGTTAGGTGTTGCGAGCCCCAAAAAGGATGTGACGGTAACCGTATAATCTGTCAAACTGTACTGCTTCCGGGCCGATATGACCCCAAAAGGTATTGCGACAATGACTGCCAATATGGTTGATACTATCATCAATAACAATGTATTAGGTAATCGGTTCATGATCATTTCACTTACCGGTACGCCACGGCGGATCAAGGATTCTCCAAAGTCCCCTTTAGCCATATTGCTTACCCATTTATAATACTGTACATGGACAGGGTCGTTTAACCCATAACGCTCTTCAAATTTCTTCATTGCTTCTTTACTAATATTCGGATCCATCATTAGGGAAGTAGGACCACCTGGTGCCATCTGTATGATGGCGAATGATAATACTGTAATACCGAATAATAGGGGAATCGCCATTAAGCAACGGCGGATGATATATGAGATCATAGCTGATTCTCCTTTTCTGTCTTTACTTTAGGAAGGTAATAAGTAAACGTGAATGGTTTATTTTAATACTGTGCATTTTCGCGACGTCACACAGTAATGTGGTCAAGTTTAGCGAAAGAATGGCTCGTCCAACACAAATGCATTCTTTCTGTACCAATGAAAAAGTGTCTAGGGTTTTTCATGTCAGTAAAAAAGAAGGAAGGGGAATGTCCCCTCCCCTCTTCTTTTACCTTTTAACGGGGGTTAAATTAGTTATTCTCGTCTAACCACCATTTGTGGATGTTATAGTGCTCCTGGCGTGCGTGGAACTCAAAGCCTTCTAGGTTAGTAGGCATTGCACGGTGTGCATTTGGATAGTACAAGAAAGTATATGGTTGCTCTTCAGCAATGATTCTGTTGATTGCTTGGATCTTCTCAGCACGCTCGTCTTGATCCATTGTCAGGTTAGCTTCGTCCATTAGCTTATCAGCTTCAGCATTAGACCAACCAACAAAGTTCAAACCTTCTGCGATTTCTTTAGTGTGGAAGATTCCACTTGGATCTGGATCTGTAGATAATGCCCATCCTAGGATGATAGCGTCGAAGTTCCATGCTGGAGGATCAACGTCAGCCAAGAATGCGGACCATTCCATGATTTCTGGAGTTACTTTGATTCCAAGCTCAGCGAACTGCTCTTGAACTACTACAGCGATATCTTCACGAACTTTGTTTCCTTGGTTCGTTTTTAAAGTAAATTCGAATTTTTGTCCGTCTTTTTCAAGCGTACCGTCAGCACCTGGAGTCCATCCAGCCTCTTCAAGCATTGCTTTAGCTTTTTCTACATCGTACTCAAAACGTGGAACATCTTCGTCATAAGCCCAGCTTAGTGGAGATTCTGGAACATCTGCAACTTCACCGTCTCCATCCATTACAGACTCAACGATAAGTTCACGATCAAGAGCGTGAGTTAATGCTTGACGTACTGATTTGTCTTCAAATAATGGGTTACGTAGGTTGTACCCTAGGTAAGAGTAAGATAATGCTAAACCAGATTCGATTTTCAATTGACCATTAGCTTCCCACTCTTTTGCAGTTGCAATATCAGAAGCAGGAACAGTGTAGTAGTGTACATCTCCAGCAGCTAATGCAGTCATTAGAGCATCTGCATCAGGAATAATGCGGTAAGTTAAAGAATCTAAGTATGGACGGCCATCCCAATAGTCGTCGTTTGCAACTACGCGTACGTATTGACCATCTTCCCATTTGTCAAACTTGAAAGGACCAGCTCCAATTGGGTTTTTCGTGTTGAACTCAGTGTACTCACCAAGGTCAGCAATCGCAACCTCACCTAAGATGTGCTCAGGAAGGATAGGGTAACCTAATGCGATATGGATTTTTGGGTCTACAGCATTAAGTGTAACTTGTACAGTTAAATCATCGATTTTTTCAACTTTTTCGATTTTCTCGAAGTAACCAGCACGAGGACCATCATAGTCATCGCTTAAAGGAATGCTTAGTGTGAAGACAACGTCATCAGCATCTAAAGTTTCACCATCGTGGAACTTGATTCCTTCTTTGATTTTCAATGTGTGAACTAGGTCATCGTCAGAGATATCCCAGCTCTCAGCCATGTTTAATTGTGTTTCGAAAGAAGTGTCGCTTGTTAATAATCCGTCAAAAATGAAACCTTCGATTGCAGAACTTGCAGTATCTGCAGAGTAAAGCGGGTTGAACATTGTTGGGCTACCAGTAGAACCTAATACTAGGTCTCCACCTTGAACTGGCTCACCAGTTGTAGCATCTTCTTCGTCTGTTTCTTCACCGTTGTTACCAGTGTTTTCTCCGTTTGTTTCGTTGTTGCTGTTGTTTGGTGTTGTACTTGTATTGGATCCGCTACAAGCAGCTAAGAACAAAGACAATACCAACGTCAGCACGATAAGTAGTAATGATTTTTGCTTCACGTTTACTCCCCCTAAAAAAATTTTTAATGTTCTGAAAATGAAAGGTAAAGAAAGTTGACTTTTGGATTATCTCCCCCTTTCAAAGGGTATATATTTTATGTACTTGCCACCTATTCATATAGGTGACAAGCAACAAAATGATCTGGTTTAACCTCTTTGAATTGTGGAACAATCTGCTTACAGACATCCATTGCTGCAGGACATCTAGTATGGAACACGCATCCTGTTGGCGGGTTTGCCGGACTTGGCAATTCACCTTTCAAAACGATACGCTCTCTCTTCACTTGCCCTTTGCGGCGAGTGGATGGTACAGCAGACAGTAATGCCTGTGTATATGGATGAAGTGGCTCGTCATATAGGTCATGCTTGGTAGCCAGCTCCATCATGCGTCCAAGATACATTACGCCAACTCTGTCACTAATATGACGTACAACGCTTAAATCATGTGAAATAAAGATATAAGATAGTCCCATTTCACGTTGTAGGTCTTGCATTAAGTTGATAATTTGAGCTTGTATCGAAACGTCCAAGGCTGATACAGCTTCATCGGCAATGATCATTTCAGGATTAAGCGCCAAAGCCCTTGCAATTCCGATACGCTGTCGCTGACCACCCGAAAATTCATGTGGGTAGCGATTAATGAAACTCGGATCCAATCCAACTTTTGCTAGTAGCTCCTGTACCTTTTCCTCACGTTCTCTTTTGGTGAACATGTTATGAGTGTTATATGGCTCCTTCAGGATGGACCTTAATGTTTTTCTTGGGTTCAATGTAGCGAAAGGGTCTTGGAATACCATCTGTATGTCTTTACGGACGGTCTTTCTAAGTTCTCCTTCGCCCATCGTGGCAATGTCCCTGCCCTTAAAGATGATGTTACCTTCAGTTGGCTCATATAATCGGATAATCGTACGTCCTGTGGTCGATTTACCACAACCTGACTCTCCTACAAGTCCTAGGGTTTCCCCTTTTTTTATATAGAAGTTCAGGTCATCTACCGCTTTTACATTACCTACATGCCTTTGAAGCAATCCGGCTTTGATAGGGAAATACTTTTTTAATCCACGTACCTCGAGGATATTATCTGGATTCGTTTCTATTTTTAATTTTTCTGTCTTGATCTCAGTTGCTGTCATTATTTCGCCTCCTCGCCTTCGTATAAGAAGCATCGAACGGAGCGGTTTCCACCTTGGCTGATTAACTCTGGAATCTCGCTATGGCAACGGTCGAATGCTTTCGGACAACGCGGGGCAAATCTGCAGCCCTGAGGCAAGTTTGTCGGTGGTGGTACATTTCCTTCAATGGATTGAAGACGGCCAATATCTCCATCTATGTCAGGGATGGACCCCATCAATCCTAAAGTATATGGATGCATCGGTTCTTCAAACAAATCGTCTACCGATGCCTCTTCCACTACCTGGCCACAATACATAACTACTACTCTATCTGCTACTTCTGATACAACCCCTAAATCATGAGTAATTAATAGTATGGAAGTGTCAAATTTATGACTTAAATCTTTCATCAGATCTAATATTTGCGCTTGGATGGTAACATCCAGTGCAGTGGTCGGCTCATCCGCAATCAATAACTTCGGATTACAGCTCATCGCCATCGCAATCATTACCCTTTGTCTCATCCCGCCTGATAGACGGTGCGGGTAGTCATTTACGATTTCCGCTGCTCTTGAAAACCCTACAACCTCCAACATTTCAATTGCTTTTTTTATGGCTGCTGTCTTGGTCATTTTTTGGTGAAGGATCAGTACTTCCGTAATCTGTTCACCTATTGTCAGTACCGGGTTCAATGATGTCATCGGCTCTTGGAAGATCATTGATATATCATTTCCACGAACTTTACATAATTGGTTTTCTGTCAGTTTCACAAGATCCTGACCGTCAAATAGGATTTCCCCATCAACGATCTTCCCACCTGGGCTAGGTACAAGCCCCATGATCGATAGGGAAGTAATGGATTTACCAGATCCTGATTCTCCAACAAGTGCTACAGTTTCCCCTTTTTTAATGGAGATATCTACACCATCTACTGCTGGAATAGCTTGCTTTTTTCTAAAAAAGTGAGTTTTTAGGTTTCTCACTTCCAATAAAGCTGACATTTAGCCTTCACCATCCTTTTTTCTTTCGATGCATGGTCTGTATGATGTCTAAAAATGTAATTTAAAGATTGTGAAAATTTAACTTAATCTTAACCTTTATATTACAAATTTATATAACTACTAGCTATTAATCTATTTAAATCTTGCATTTATAGATTTTCCATGCTAATTATTACGAAATTTTCTGTCCATTTACCCGAAATTTACTGTAAAAACTAAATTATCGGAAAATAATTATCATCTGCTTGTATATTATTACAATTCCGTTACAAGTTCAAGCTTATTTTGAAAATAAACTAAATATTTTTTTTATTGGAACTTGCAACAATCTTCTACAAAAACTGATTATATACAAAAAAAAACAAAAAAACTAGCTTTTTTTGCTAGATTTTTTGTTTTTTGTTATTTTTCTCCTATTCCTCAAAGAATTATTCGGCTAATAGTTTTGTTATCTCTGTCAGACTTTTTGACATCAATACTGCATAACTTACTTTTTTCGTTTTTAATATTTTTTGAATGAGATAGTAACCTACACAATATCCAAGCATCTTGGGATAAAAACCTTTTCCGTAAAGGAGCTTCATGTGATCTCTTTCATTTTTCTTCACATCTTTATTAGGTATGATGAATTTTTTAAAAAAGATTTCAAGCTCTTTATCTGTATAGTAGGAAGTCCATGTAGAGGTATATTCTACTCCAAGAAGTTCTTTTACGGCACTCTCCGCTAACCCCTCTATGATGACGGAATCAAGGAGCGTATATTGGTCATCTTTTCTTTTATATTTGGACAATACACATATATGGTTATATTCGTGAGTCAATAATGCTTTCATTTCATTGATATCAATATCTTCTGGGAGGAACATGAACAATTTATCTTTGAAAGCCACTCCCGCTTTTCCTTTAAAGTCCCTTTTAATTTGGTTGTTGTATTTATCCGAAGGGAAGATGAAGATTGGGATGTCTGGTCCATTCCAAAGTTTCTTCAAACGCTTTGATTCTGCCAAAACAATATTCCAACAATCCAACTCTTTTAACTTTTCCACTGTCCCTTTTCCATCCCTTACTGGCCGGTACATTCCATGCATGATGAGATAATCATAAAGTTCCGCTGCAGTGACGTCCTCAAAGTACTTCAGCAATCTCTTTGAAATATTCAATGGCTGATGATAGTCCTCCTCCAACCATCGATCTGTATGAATAATACTCATGTTCTACAGCCCTTTTCTTTGCTTTTTGATGTCATTGTATGATGAGGAGGGCGGATTGGTGAGGTGGGTAAATGGTTATTGGGTTGAGGAGGAATACGGGGGTTGAGAATTTCGGTAAGATTTTATGCTTGGTAGTTGATAAAGTACTAAGTACCTTTTCTTTAAATTTTTGATTGATGGATGGTTACATTCTCAATTTGATTTTTCACCCAAGATTGTCTTTATGTCCCTTATAATGACAATCTCATTCCGATTTTTCACTCAAGATTGTCTTTATGCACCTTATAATGACGATCTCATTCTGATTTTTCACCCAAGATTGTCTTTATGTCCCTTATAATGACAATCTCATTCCGATTTTTCATCGAAGATTGTCTTTACGCACCTTATAATGACAATCTCATTCTGATTTTTCACCCAAGATTGTCTTTATGCACCTTATAATGACAATCTCATTCCGATTTTTCACCCAAGATTGTCTTTATGCACCTTATAATGACAATCTCATTTCGATTTTTCACCCAAGATTGTCTTTATGCACCTTATAATGACAATCTCATTTCGATTTTTCACCGAAGATTGTCTTTATACAAACGATAGATCTTCAAAATTGGTTTGCTTACTCTAAAAAACTCACTTTCATATTCCAAAACACAAAAAGCAGCAGGGATGTTAATCATTCCCTACTGCTTGATACGCTTACTCGTATTTTTTAAACACAATCGTTGCATTATGGCCGCCAAAGCCGAGTGAGTTGCTCATCGCAGCTCTGACCTCTTTATGGCGGGCTTCGTTCGGTACGTAATCAAGATCGCACTCAGGATCTGGTGTATCCAGATTGATCGTTGGAGGAATGATTCCATTCTCAATAGCCTTAATGGTAAAGATCGCCTCCACACCACCTGCGGCTCCAAGCAAATGTCCTGTCATCGATTTTGTGGAACTAATGGCTACATTATTCGCATGGGAACCAAGCACTTCTTTAATTGCAAGTGTTTCAAACTTGTCGTTATACTCGGTGCTTGTACCGTGTGCATTTATATAATCGATATCGCCTGGTTCAAGGTCCGCATCTTCAATGGCCATTTTCATCGCACGCACTCCGCCTTCTCCACCTGGAGCAGGTGCCGTAATATGATGAGCATCCCCTGTAGCGCCATATCCGACGATCTCTGCGTAGATGCGAGCACCACGTGCTAATGCGTGTTCCAGGTCTTCTAAAACGATAATCCCGGCGCCTTCCCCCATGACAAAACCATCACGGTTAGCATCGAAAGGTCTGCTTGCTGTTTTTGGATCAGGATTTAAAGATAATGCTTTTGCCGAGCTGAATCCCGCAAAAGACATTTCCGTAAGTGGGGCTTCCGTTCCTCCAGAGACCATGACATCGGCATCTCCGCGTTGAATAACTTTGAAAGCATCTCCTATAGAGTTCGTTCCCGTGGCACAAGCTGTAACAGTACAGGAGTTCACCCCTTTCGCACCTAAGGCGATACTGATTTGACCTGTTGCCATATCAGGAATCATCATCGGTACGAAAAACGGGCTTACACGGCGTGCACCTTTTTCTAAAAATGTTTTATATTGTTGTTCAAAGGTTTCCATTCCACCTATCCCAGAACCTACCCAAACTCCCACTCTAGGGGCGATTTCATCTGTAATTTCTAAGTTGGCATCTTTTACAGCCATGAACGAAGCTGCGATGGCATATTGTGTAAAGCGATCCATTCTTCTCGCTTCTTTTTTATCCATAAAGTCTTCGGCATTGAAGTTCGTAATTTCGGCAGCTACTTTCGCAGGGAATTTTTCGATATCAACCCTTGTCAGTGGGCCAACTCCCGAAACTCCTTTTATGGCGTTCTCCCATGCCTCATTTACATTCAATCCAATTGGAGTCACTGCTCCAAGCCCTGTTACTACTACTCTTCTTTTAGGCATTTGCATAATTGTCCTGCTCCTTCCACCGTTGTATCCGAATTAATATTTATTATCTTCCCCATCTGATGGCAATTGCTCCCCATGTTAATCCTCCACCAAATCCTACCATAACTACTAAATCATCGTCATGTATTTTTCCATTTTCCAATTCCTCCACAATGGATATCGGTATGGATGCTGCGGATGTGTTTCCATATTTCTGTACGGTCATGGACATTTTCTCTAGAGGGAGGCCAAGCCTTTCCCTTGCAGCTTCCATGATTCGAATATTAGCTTGATGAGGGATAAGGAAGTCCACATCCTCTTTTGTTAGGCCGGCCTTCTCGAGTACATTTACTGCCGACTCACCCATTTGGCGGACTGCAAACTTGAACACTTCCCGACCATTCATCACAATGGTTTCATCTTGATATAAATGTTTTGCCCCTGTTCCGTCTGCACCGAGTTCAAAAGATAATATACCTCTTCCCTCTGATACCGGACCGATAATGGTTGCGCCAGCTCCGTCACCGAACAAAACAGCCGTGTTGCGATCTTCCCAGTCTGTAATCTTGGAAAGCTTCTCTACTCCTACCACAAGTACATGTTTATAAGTCCCAGCTTCCACAAATTGCTTCGCTGTAATAATTCCATACATGAACCCAGCGCAGGCAGCGCTCATATCAAAAGCACATGCCTTTTTAGCCCCAAGGCGTTCCTGGATCATGCAGGCAACACTAGGAAAGGGGTTATCCGGGGTTACTGTAGCGACAATAATCATATCTAGTTCTTCTGCCGTAATACCAGCATCCTTCATAGCCTTTTCTGCTGCAAAAAATGCCATATGCGAAGTATCCACTTCATCTGTTGCAATTCTTCTTTCTTCTATACCGGTTCTTGTTTTTATCCATTCATCTGTCGTGTCGACCATTTTTTCAAGGTCTGCATTGGTTAATACTTTTTCAGGTACATATCTTCCAATTCCTAGAATCCCTGCATTCATAGATATAACACCTATCTCTCTTTTGGACTTTTTTAAAAGATTATCTAAAGTGGTTTTAGCTTTATAGTTTGGCCGTTTCTTTCCGCTACATGCACTCGCTTTCCTCGGGGAGGGCCGGGAGCCTCCTCGGCAAGCCTGCGGGGTCTCCCGATTCCCTCTTACCTCCCGCCGGAGTCGAGTGCCTTCCGCTTCAATCCACTTATCTAATTTTATTATCAATTATTATGACTTGGTACTAATTTTAACGTATTCTTATCATCTTGACAATATATAAATGCCTATTTTATAAGGAAGCTCCACTTTTAGACCAAAGCCCATCCCATTTTTTACAGCCAGCATATGATAGTCTCAAGAGGGGATAAATGTTGACTTGGAGAGGTGATATCTATATGAGTGAAGAACAACAAGAAGCGATAAAGGAAGAACGGGAAGTGGATCCGTTCACAAGAATGATGTTTGGAGGTCCGCCTAGAAGAGAAAATATAGAAGAAAATCCAGCGAACAGCCCCGAAAAAACCCAAGGGGACTATTATGCGCTTATGGAACAGGTGGACTCCATTATGGATTCAGTAAATAAATTAAAGCCAATGTTAAAGGAATTCTCTCCGCTATTGGATTATTTTAAGAAATAGGAACTTAACTTAATGTAGCACCGCTGTTGATTTCTTCGTCAGACTTTGCTTTCCGCGGGGCGGTGCTTGAGCCTCCTCACAACGCTCGGGGGTCTCAACCTGCCGCTACCTTTCGCTGCAGTCTTTCCTTTCGCTCCAATCATCAGCTAAGTTACTGCAATCATTACGATGAATAAAGAGGCTGTCCAGAATGGTATTGACATTCTGAACAGTCCTCTTTTTTCATTAATCTATATCTAATGCATTTTGTTTTCCCAGTTCGTATGCTTCGTCCATCACTTTGGTCAATAGAGAGACCAATGGCTGAATATGTTGCGGCTCTAGCTCTAACCCTGTTTCATCAAGCATCTGTTTTGCTTCTGGTAAGTATTTCATAGCTATTGCCATATATTGCATGGTTCTATCTTGTTCCATTTGATAACCTACTTTCTATTTTTCATTCGGTAATAAACCGGAATTTTTGTATTCCTCAATTTGGTTATGGATGTTTTCTTGGTACTCTTTGCTTACCAATGGACTGAATTTACCAAGAGATATCACATCATCTTTGAAGTCAAAATATAAATTTCCTGAATCCAGTTCGCCTGTAAAATGACGCCTTGCCACTAGTTCATATAAAGCAGGGACATGTTGGACCGTACTTGTAATAACTGTGTTCTCCCCAAGGTCGGACTGATCGGAGACAAACCCCACGGCATAAAGCCCTTTTTCCTTCAAACTATTAATAATTGGAACATTAAAGCCGTCGCCAGCAGGGTATACAACATCCACTTCCTGCTCAATCATATTGTCCAGTATGGCCAAGGCCTTATCCGGGTCATCCCAATCCTGGGTGTAGTCTATCAACACCCTCGCATCCGGGTTTTCATGTAGCACACCTTCAAAGAAGCCATCCACTTCCGGCTGCCATTCAAAGGCTGCAATGATCCCTATGTTATTGGTTTTACTCATATGACCTGCGACCATTCCCCCAAAGAACCCCATTGCGTTGGCTTCAAAGTTTAAGCTTGTTACATTTTCTCCTTGAGCTTCTGAATTGAAACATACAAAATGGATATTTGGATAATCTGATGAGATAGAGTTGAATGTCTGGGCATATTCACTTCCATGTCCAAAAATTAAGGTAACCCCATCCTTATGAAAATCTTCCACCGCTTTTTTAATAGATGAATCTGTATGTATTCCTTCTTTGTAATACACATCAAGGTCGTATTCGGTCTGTATGCGCAAAAGGCCCTTATATCCCTTGGTTCCCCATACTTGATCACTCACTGTATCCGGAACTAGTAATCCGACCTTTTGATCTCCACTATCAGGAGTAGTTTGTCCACATGCAGATAAAAGAAGTATTAATAGAATTATTGCCATTATTGTTTTTTTCATGTATGTACCACCCCCTAGTGCCCCAAAGGAATCCCTCATATTTCCTATCCTACATCTTATATTGTACATGCTTTGAATACAAAGGAAAAGTTAATATTCTGTAAAAACCATTTGGACACGAGAGGGATTCTCTGTTGTCTTTTAATCCAGTCTCAGTTTTTGCCTCATTTGTTTTCTCTGTGCTTGAAGACTTTCTTTCATCGTCAAACTTTGCCGCACCTTGTAAACTGTCACCTTATCCCATTCACCGTCAGGATTTGCATCTGCTAGTAAAGTAAAGTGGAGTACATCCATTAATTCCTTAAGCGCTTCTGGATTTTCGTTTTTTAAGCGGACTACTTTTTCTTGGCCTTCCGTATTTGAGAGTTCGTAAATAGCTTTTACAACGTCCTCAACATATAATACATCCGTATCTTGGATGGCTATAGGTTGACGTTCTTTTTCATCCATCTCTGCTTGAAGCCTTCTATGGACCGCTTCCTCTTTTCCTTGCCACGGTCCGACTACCATCGGTAAATAGATGGACAAGCAATTAGCTTCATCCTTCTGTTTCTTTTTTAACTTATTCGTAAAGTCGATGTTCTTTCTGTAGTTATGATAGGAAGAGATAATTACAAGCTTCTTAGCTTTCTCTGCAATAGAAAAATATGCCTCTTCATTGGTCTGGTCCAATCGCTCTATTCTATCAATAAAGTAAAATGCAATATCGGCATTGTTCTCTAAAGGCTGATCCAGTTGAAGATGAAAAAAAGCGTTTCGTCCGATTCCCATCAACATTTCATCTGCTCTTTCGTCCATCTTTTCTGACCATTCGAACCCTGTTACTTCCACTTCATGATTCATGAGCTCTTGACAAAGTGCAAAACCAACTTGTGTTGTAGCACCGACAACCACAGCATTTTTCATCACTTTCCACTCCATCCATCATCATTGATATTGTATCCTTATGCATGGAAGCATAATAATAGTCCCTATTCCATGAGAGATGAAATGGGACTTTTCATAATTTCTGTTCATATTTTTTAAAGAACTGACATATAGATGGACCGTATGAATACCTTTTCTCCACAAGGTGATAGGTAACCGCAATTGGGGATTTATTTTGTTGGCGAAGCTCTTCATACCTTTTGCAATGAAGATTTGGGTCAAAGGAGAAATTGGTTGTGGTTTGCCATATTTTCACCGGCAACGAATTATGCTGGAACCGATGGAGTTCGGGAAAACCTTCATACTCCTCAAATTCATTAATAGGTACATTGTAAGCCTTCGCTATCTCATTCCTGACTTTTTTATAGAAAAATTTCCTATCTTTTTCTTGAGCCAGTTGGGCTTTCAAGTCCATACAAGGATTGATGAGGGCGACCGAACGAATTTGTTCCCCTAGTTCCTCCATCAATTGCAGTGCTGTCAGCGCCCCCATACCTTCTGCAATAATATGAATTTTATCGTTCAATATTTCCTGTTTCATCATGATATGATAAAGCTGCTTGGCATGCAGTACCGATTTACTGCTCCCCCAATGCGCCCCGTAAAGATTGGAATAAAAAAGTGTATACCCACATTTCAATATTTCTTCCACAATTCTGTTCCGACCAATATGCTGTAACCACAGACTATTCTGTTCATCAACGAAATGGTTAGTATCCCCGATGATAAGACAGCCAAAACCATTAGGCTTTTCCGGTACATGTACAGCATTCCATTGACCGCCCATTTGAAAAAAGCGTTGATTTATGCTCATCCGATTCACCATACCCTCCAATTCACGAACTCTATACTCTATGCTATGTAGATAGGCATTGTGATGCCAAAGACAAATTACCAAATGCGACAATAAAAAATTAGTATGAAATTTGAAGATCCAATCCCCCTGTGGTCTGAATGCAAGGTGTGAGACTCCGGCGGTAGGTTGAGACCCCTGAAGCGTTGTGAGGAGGCTCAACCACTCGCCCCGCGGAAAGCAGAACACCTGAAACGGAAGACTACGGGAAGTTTAATGTAATAAGAAAAAGGAAGGTGCAAATTTAATCCCTTCCCACTTCATCGTATTGAAGCTCTTCCCTTAACATCTCCAAAGTCCGTTGCCCTAGTTCCGTCAAATTACTTACCTCTTGATCAAGTAGCATTTTCAGTTCAAGAAGCTTTTCATTACTATTCATCATTTAACAACCCCTTTTTCGACTAAGTTAAACATATTTACATTTATTATATGTGCTAGTTGTGGTAAAATATCCTCTGAATGAGTTTCGAAATAATTAAATGGAGGGGGAGTCACAATGCGCGCATTCTGGACTATTTTCTGGTCACTTCTTCTTATAAACATGGTTGCTTATGTTGTTGCTAACATGCAGGGTGATACATATAACTACGTATTAGCTTCTATCATTGCGGTCGTTTTTGCTGTATTAGTCATGCTGATCGGGGAAGCGTTACCAAACGAACCCGTTGAAAAGCACTAATATCTGAAAAAAGAACTTGCTCCCCAGGGACAAGTTCTTTTTTTTGTCTTTATATTTATTAGTCACCGATCACGAGTTTTCCTTCTTTCACCTTGATAATTATTTCTTGAAAATCTTGGATGGTACCTTTTATTATTTCCTTTGCAATAAGGGTTTCCATGTGTTTTTGAATGAACCTCTTCAACGGTCTGGCTCCATAAACAGGATCATAGGCATTGTCAGCAATAAAGATCTTCGCATCTTCTGTAAGATGTAATGTTAGGTGCTTGTCTTCTAATCGTTTCTGTAAATCCTTGATTAACTTTTCCACAATAAGACCGATCTGATTTTTGGATAATGGTGAAAAGATAACAGTATCATCAATCCGGTTTAATAATTCAGGTCTGAAATGATTTCGTAACTGTTGAAGCACTTTTTCTTTAGCTTCCTCCGAAATGACATCCTCCGTATTTTCCAGTAAGATGGGTGAACCGATGTTGGAGGTCATGATGATAACAGTATTTTTAAAATCGACCGTCTTTCCTTGTGCGTCCGTTATTCTGCCATCATCCAACATTTGTAGCAGGATATTAAATACTTCCGGATGGGCTTTTTCCACTTCATCCAACAAGACGACGGAATATGGCTTCCTTCTTACCGCTTCTGTAAGCTGCCCCCCTTCTTCGTAGCCAACATACCCTGGGGGCGCTCCGATCAGCCTTGATACCGCGTGTTTCTCCATATACTCGGACATGTCAATCCGGATAATCTGCTCCTCACTATCAAAAAGGGATTGAGCAAGCGCTCTGGCAAGCTCTGTTTTCCCGACACCTGTAGGTCCAAGAAAGATGAAGGAACCGATCGGACGATTTGGATCCTTGATACCTGCTCTTGCACGGATGACCGCCTCGGAAACAAGCTGTACTGCTTCTTCCTGCCCTACAACTCTTTCATGCAGGATTTCCTCCAGCTTCAATAGCTTTTCTCTTTCTCCTTCCACAAGCTTTGTAACAGGTATGCCTGTCCACTTTGCCACAATGCCAGCAATTTCTTCTTCTGTTACCTCTTCGCGTAGGAGCTGGTTTGTTTCTTTTTTCTGCTTAGCCTTTTCCTCCAATTGTGATAGCTCTTTTTCAAGGCTTGGTATTTTTCCATGCCTAAGTTCTGCGGCTTTGTTTAAATCATAATTGTTTTCCGCCGTTTCCAAATCACGCTTGGACTTCTCCAACTCCTCCCGTTTCACTCTGACTAATTGAATATCATCTTTCTCCAGCTGCCATTGAGCCTTCATAGCGGCAGCCTGTTCTTTGAGATTGGCCAATTCTTTTTGGAGCTGAATGAGTCTTTCTTTGCTTGCTTGATCCTTCTCTTTCTTCATGGCAGCTTCTTCAATTTCCAGCTGCATCACCCTTCTCGTCACTTCATCCAATTCAGATGGCATTGAATCTATTTCCGTTCGGATCATGGCACATGCTTCGTCCACAAGGTCAATTGCCTTATCCGGTAAAAAACGTTCTGAAATGTACCGGTTGGATAAAACTGCGGCAGATACGATGGCACGGTCATGTATGTTCACACCATGATGGATCTCAAAGCGGTCTTTAAGGCCTCTTAAAATGGAAATGGTGTCCTCTACCGTCGGTTCTTGGACAAGAACCTGTTGGAAACGGCGCTCCAAAGCCGGATCTTTTTCGATATATTGTCTGTGCTCATTTAAGGTAGTGGCCCCAATGCAGTGCAGTTCCCCACGGGCAAGCATCGGTTTGAGCATATTCCCTGCATCCATTGAACCTTCCGTCTTACCGGCACCCACAATTGTGTGAAGTTCATCAATGAAAAGCAGGATCTGCCCTTCACTTTTTTTGATTTCCTGCAGAACGGCTTTCAATCTTTCTTCAAACTCCCCCCTGTATTTGGCGCCTGCCACCAGCGAGCTAAGATCAAGGGAGAATATTGTTTTGTCCTTAAGTCCATCTGGAACATCCTTCCTCACGATACGCTGCGCCAATCCTTCCACTATAGCCGTTTTTCCAACACCTGGTTCACCGATAAGGACAGGGTTGTTCTTTGTCTTTCTGGAGAGGATTCTGATTACCCTGCGGATTTCCTGATCTCTACCGATAACCGGATCAAGCTTGCCGCTTTTCACCTCTTCAATCAAGTCCCTTCCATATTTCTTTAACGCTTCGTATGTAGATTCCGGTTCTTTAGAAGTCACTTTCTGGTTCCCCCTTATTTCCTGTATGGCTTGCTGTAAATATGCTTCATTGAGATTGTATGTATTACTTAACTTTTTTAATTGATGGCTCGTGCTGTTTTGATGGAAAAGAGCAAGAAGAATATGTTCGACGGAGAGAAAATCATCCTCCCATTCATTTTTCCATTCATCAGCTTTTTTGAAAGTTTGGTTCAGTTGATTGCTTATATATGCATCACTTGTTGCGCCGCTTACTTCAGGCTTTGCTCTAAGTAGATGCTTTAAGTCATTTTGAAGTGATTGATGATCTACCTTCAGCTTTTGCAACACTCTTTCGGCAAGTCCTTCATGTTGCTGAAGCAATGCTTGAAGAAGGTGTTCATGCTCTATTTGCTGATGATTCATTTCTTCCGCAAGACTCTTTGCCATTACGATTGCTTCTTGTAACTTGGTAGTCATTTGGTTGATGTTCATTTAGTATCACTCCTTTTGGTAGGTGAGTTTATTTTAGAACGATTCTTTGGTTAGCCCAAATCTTGAGCTTGGGGATCATACACATTCCTGGTTAATTTTTTCTTCATATCTCTTTACGAATCAACTCTAAAAAAAGTTTCCATCAAGTCTATCCAAAAAAGCCACCCTCCAGTAAGAGGATGACCTTATCAATTACGGACGGCGTTTCTTTGCCCAAAGTCGGTTATGATTGGAGGTTTCGGGAAATGTGTCCCCAGCTTTCAGGTTGACCTTCTGAGGATTCTTAACACCACTGCCAGTCTCCCCGATTTCCAAATAGATGCCGTTATTAGGCGCTTTTTGTCCCGGTCTGAATTGTTGATTCTGGCCCATACGATTCCCTCCTATACAGATCATGATATACCATTTAGGCAGACAGTATGTGCATTGAGATCTTTATATCTCACTACTATCATTCCCAAATATGGGGTTTTCATGACCGTATCTAAGGTTCGGTGGGGAATCCATTATTAAGCAATTGTCAGGACTTCATGCTTTGTTGCAAGATCAATGAAGTGTTTCATCCCGCTAATTTCGCCGCCAATAAGCCTCTGTTCGACTTCATAGTGGTCTACGCATGTCTTGCATGCATAGACATGGACACCTGATTCATGAATCTCTTTCAGGTGCACGGAAACAAGTGAATCCTCTGTCAATGTGTAGACTCCTGTATTCATAAGAAAAATTGCAGCTGGCTTTTCTTCACGTTGCTTCAGAATAGTGAAAAATGTTTCCAGGACACTTTCCCCTAAGGCTTCATCCCCTTTACCTAGCCGATTGGAACTGACAAGAATCACTTTGTTTTTCATGCTTCTTTCTCCCCTCTCACTCTTTTATGTATTTTTTAATCTGTAACGTTCAATGCAATTTTTGCAAGGCGGGACATTCGGTCTTTGCTCCATGGCGGGTTGAACGTGATGTTAACGTCCACATCATTGATTTCTTCCATTGGTGCAAGCTTTTTTTTGACGTCCTCGACAATTTCCCCTGCAAGCGGACAGCCAATGGAGGTCAATGTCATGGTAATATCCACATTGTTGGATGCATCAATTTCCACATCATATACCAGACCAAGGTTTACTATATCGACACCAAGCTCCGGATCCTCCACTTCCTCTAATATTTCCATCACTTTATCTTTTAGTGCTTCCTGCATGATATCTCTCCTTTTCACTTTCTAGAAGATACTCTGCAAACCAATCCACGGTGGCCAATACACCTTCCCTGCTTACCTTATGATCAGAATGCTCATCTATGAGTACCTTAATATTATTCGGTTTACTTTTATAATAACCCTTATTCGCTTTTACAAACGTCAGTAGCGGATCAATCGGAACCTCTTTGTCCTGTTTTCCGTGCCAACATAACAAAGGTCTTTCATTTAGGGTGGCTGGATCGTTGGCTAAATCATATGGATCTAGTTTTGCAAAGTATGATTCTAACTGCATTTCATCAAAAGGTAACACAAATCCAGCTTCAAGGAATTTATCAACTTTATAACGTGCAAAGTCACGATAATTTGGACATCCCATCAAACTGACTGCCGCTTTTATCCACGGATATCTTTTCAATGCACCGAAAGTCACAATTCCACCCATGGAAGTACCTGCAATACCGATATCCGTCTCCTTCGTTAAACCTGCTTCAACCAGATATCCTTTTAGAATATCTATTTCATGGACAGTTTGGATGACAATTTCCCAGAACGCCTGCATCATTTCGTGATTCTTCAGCCCGCTGTCCCGATCTCCATGATGAATACAGTCTGGAAGGATTACCCGAAATCCCTTTTCTGCTAAAAGGTAGGCATAGTGCAGATTATTCTCCTTCACACTTTGAAACCCATGTATAAAGATAACAGTAGGTTTCGCTTTTGAAAAGGATTGTGCATCACAGACATGAAGATAAGAAACCGCTCCCGCTTTCTGTTTGACAACATTAATCATTGTACTTCCCCCTGACCTATTTTTACCTCATTTTTCCTATTCAATCTAGTCCTGTCTAGTTTATCATGTAGACAAGCAAAATTAAAAAAGGTTACACTTGAAATAGGAATATTTTTTATGTAGGAAAAAAGGAGTTATGATATGGTGGAAAAACATCTGATTGCCGTAGACTTAGACGGGACTTTGCTAACTGATGACAAAAGAATCTCCAAACGCAACAAATTGGCTATTCAAAAAGCGATGGATCAAGGACATGAGGTAGTAATAGCGACCGGAAGACCTTACCGTGCGAGCATCATGTATTATGAAGAAATGAACCTTACTTCTCCCATCGTGAACTTTAACGGTGCATTTGTGCATTATCCTGGCAATGATGATTGGGGAGTTTATCATGAGCCCCTTTCCATTGATACAGTAAAAGAAATCATCGAAGTAAGCGAAAAATACAAAATACATAATATCCTGGCCGAAGTGATGGATGATGTTTATTTTCATTTTCATGATGAAAAGCTATTGGATATCTTCGGCTTTGGCAACCCAAAGATTGAAACAGGTGATCTTAGACAAGTGTTAAAAAGGGATCCAACATGTATCCTTATCCATGCAAGCGAAGAAGAAGTGCCAAAAATCAGGAAGTACTTATCTGACGTACATGCCGAAGTGATCGATCACAGACGTTGGGCTGCACCTTGGCATGTCATTGAGCTTGTTCGCACAGGAATGAACAAAGCCGTTGGATTAAAAAGGGTCGCCGCGCATTATAATATTCCAAAGGAAAATATCATCGCTTTTGGTGACGAGGATAACGATTATGAAATGATTGAGTATGCAGGAACTGGTGTTGCCATGGGCAATGCCATCGATGGGCTGAAAGGCAAAGCCAATGAAATCACGCTAAGCAATGAAGAAGATGGAATTGCCGTGTTCCTAGAGAAAAAGCTGAACCTTTAGACCAATATTTGCCCTTATAGAAAGAACCTTTTTTACTTAGACTACATAGTGGGCAAGTGATTGTCCGATTTGAAAAGGGGGGCTTTCATAATGGGTAGAAGCAGCAAATCAAAACGTTTTGTTCAGCAGGGTAAAAATTCTGTACAGCTTCATGACCAACAAATCCCTTATCACTTGACGATGGAACAAGCAGAAGAGCGCAAAGCACATCAAGCAGAACTCAATTCTCTTGGAGGGATATAATCATGGGAAACCAATTATTCCAATCCGCTCGTGAAGCCGTCAAAAATGCGGTAAAGGGCAAGCATGATTCTGCACCTGAACATAACAACACACATGATTATTCATCGGAAGTCGATTCGAATTCGATGAGTGTTGCCAAAAACGCATTATCCTCCGCTTATGCAAACTCCACTGAAGCCGAAAAAGTTCAGCTTAGGGAATTGCAGGAAGAACTTTTCAACAGTCAGCAAGATAAGTAACACGCAAACAGCGCACGGCCATTAGGCTATGCGCTGTTTTTGTACATATAGATGGTTCTACTAGCATCGTTAATCCCTTGTTCCTTGTAGTGCAGGTCGTTTGACTCCGGCGGGAGGTAGCCCCCTAAAGCGTTGTGAGGATGCTCAAGCTCCGCCCCGCGGAAAGCAAACCACCGGAACGTAATCGAACAGGAGTAAAGAGAACAAATTAATCCTTCCGGAAAAAGCCAAAAATACCGGCCGTCTGCACAATATTAGTAAACGCATTCGGATCCGCTTCCTTTAAAATCCGCTCCAGATCATACATTTCATAACGGGTGATAACAATCATCAGCATCTCCTTATCTTCCCCAGTAAATGCCCCCCGTGCCGGAACTGATGTAATACCACGTACCATTTTCGCATGAATGGCTTCCTTCACCGCTTGCCCCTCTTTCGTCACAATCATCGCAGTCAGCTTTTCATGACGAGTATGGATCGCGTCAATGACACGAGTGGATGCGTAAAGGGTCACAAGGGTATACAACGCTTTTTCCCAACCAAATACAAGTCCTGCTGTCACAATGATCACTGCATTTAAGGCAAAGAAGTATGTTCCTACAGGCTTGTCCTTCATTCTTGATAAAATCATGGCGATGATATCCAATCCACCTGTGGATGCCCCCCACTTAAGCGTCAGTCCGACACCAACAGCTGCAATGACACCACCGAATACGGCGTTAAGCAAAATATCATTATTGAATGAATAAATCGGTACAACTTCCAAGAAGAACGACATAAGGAATACACTTAAGAAACTATAAATGGTAAAAGACCGCCCTACCTTCTTCCATGCTAAAATCGTAACGGGAATATTCAAAAGCAATAATGTAATACCCGTGGATATCGTAAAAGGCAGAAAATCCTCAGAAATACGGAAAATCAGCTGGGAAACACCAGTGAACCCGCTAGCGTAAACATCCGCCGGAATCAAAAAGAAATTCATTGCAATCGCATTTAAAAATGCTCCCACTAATACAATAAGCACCTTTTTTATATGTTGTAGTACATCCATTTGGCCAAAACCTCCTAACAGCCTATTGCCTTATTTTATGTATTTTTCCTCTTTTTACCCTTCTGAAACGATAAACTTGTTTTCTTTTCTTGAAGAGTGGTTCATTAATAGGTAAACTTGAAAAAAGGAGCATTATTCCTCTAATGGAAGGATCGTCAGTTTTTCACGTACAGCTTAACCCATGCTTGTTAGTATAATAAAGAAGGTGACCTTATGACAATAAGAATTTTTGCAGATAGTGCCAGCGACTTACCGAAAGAGTTTTTCACTAACGAAAAGGTGGACCTTATCCCTCTGAAAGTCCTGTTCGGTGAGACCGAATATGAGGATATGGTCACCATTGATTCATCCAAAGTGTATAATGCCATGCGCGAGGGACAAGTGGTCAAGACATCTCAAGCCTCGCCAGTGTTTATGAAAGAGCTTTTCACTGAAGTGGCAGTGAAACAGGAAACCGCCGTTTACGTAGCTTTTTCTTCCGAATTATCAGGTACATATCAAACAGCGGTTCTCATGCAAAAGGAAGTTATGGAGGAGTACCCGGAACTTGACTTGACTATCATCGATTCCAAGTGTGCATCGCTTGGGTATGGTCTTGTCGTCAAAAAAGCTGCTGAGCTGGCTAATGGCGGGAGCTCAAAGGAAGATCTATTGGCTTCCATTGAATACGACATCACCCATATGGAGCATGTGTTCACTGTGGACAACCTGGATTACTTGGCCCGCGGCGGCCGGGTAAGCAAAGCCTCTGCATTTGTAGGGGGATTATTGAATATCAAACCTTTACTGCATATGGAAGATGGAAAATTAATTCCTTTGGAGAAAATCCGGGGCCGAAAGAAAGTCTTGCGCAGGATGGTAGAAGTCATGCGGGACCGTAACGGTTTTAATAGTGCAGGGCAACGGATTGGAATAAGCCATGGAGACGACCTGGCAACCGCGCAGGCATTGAAGGAAATGATTGTTGAGGCTTGTGATTGTAAAGACTTCACCATCACCTCTATCGGTTCTGCAGTTGGTGCACATGCTGGCCCAGGAACCATCGCCTTATTCTTCCTAAACGGGAAAAAAGCGTAACTCATAACATCATATTGAAAGGACAACCTATTCCTATCCATCTAAGAAAGGGGTAGGTTTTTCTATGCCACACACAAGCGATAACGACAAAAAAGCAAAAGACAACAATGCTAAACGACATGAAAAAAACATGCAACGTGAGAAGAATGAGCAAAAGGGTGAACGCCAGTATTCTAAGAAGACGGATCATTTGTAGGGACATAGGTTTGGGAGTCGCTTCTTTTAGGGAGCGGCTTTTTTTGTATCAAGAAAGCAGCCCACTAAGTGAACTGCTCTCATGTCAACAAATTTAATTCTCTTCTTCCTTCTTATATGTCCAGCCCTCTGACTGCCTAATCAAGCCCTGTTTCAACAGCTTACCTATCGCACGTTTAAATGCCGCTTTGCTAATATTGAATTGGTCCTTGATATCTTCAGGTGTACTTTTATCGCTGTAGGGCATCGCTCCGCCTCTAAGCTCCAAGTAATCCATGATCACTTGTGCATCATCACCCATGGCTTCCTGTTTGCGTGGCAACAATGATACATTGATCGTCCCGTCGTCCTTCAAATCAATGACTCTTCCTTCTACCACCTGACCCAATCTAGGCTCTTCCTTACGTTCGGAGTTATGGATGAAGCCTACATAACCCTCATTCGAAATCATGTAGCTACCGACCTTTAAAAGACGGTAGATGGTCCCTTGAATGTTTTGGTTCAGGATATTGGATGGTGCTTTGATAGATCGGTCGAGCATTACATCCTGTGTAGCAAGCTTTCCTATCAGCTTGCCACGGCGATCCGTTTTCACACGGCAAAGGAGGTGGTCGCCAACTTGGGGCCATATTTTCTCAAATACTGGGAGATCATCTGCGGGAATGAGGGCATCCTTTGCGATGCCAATATTGATGAATGCACCAAGCCCTGGCAACACTTCCACCACTTCCATCCACTCAGGGCCATTAAGCCCCTTTGGAATAGTCATCGTTGCAGTGATGCGGCTTTTTTGGTCCGCATATAAGAATACCTCTACCGTTTCATCTTCCCCTAATTCCCGTGTCGCTTCATTTTTGTGAAGAAGAATGGTCTCTTCCCCATCAGTTAACATATATCCAAGCGGTGTCTCGCGATCGACCGTCAATTCCAATACCGTACCTGTTTCCATCATTATTATGTACCTTCCTTTTTACGCATGATTATATGGTTCAGTTAAAGAATACTGTTGATTATTGCAGCAACCTAGCTGTTGATTGGAGCAATAGGCGAAAGCGAAGCCTAGTGCGGAAATCAATAGCGTTGTTTATTAATACGTATTATATAAATTGTACCTGACTTTGATTAAGTTGTCCAAACCGCTTTATTCTACTATAATTAAGAACAGAAAGCGATGTTTTTCTTACCATTACCATTTGGTAAAATTTTAACCTATGCTGGAGGGATTTCCATGGCAAAAGAGAGTTCTTTCGATATCGTCTCTAAAGTCGATCTGTCTGAAGTGACGAACGCCATCAATATTGCGTTAAAAGAAATTCAAAATCGATTTGACTTCAAAGGATCTGTCAGTGACATCAAACTTGAAAAAGAAGAAATCGTACTTCTTTCTGATAGCGAGTTCAAACTGGATCAACTGAAAGATGTAATGGTCAGTAAAATGATCAAACGTAATGTTCCAACCAAAAACATTCAATACGGTAAAATTGAAGATGCTTCCAAGGGCGCAGTTCGTCAACGCGGAAAGCTTGTTCAAGGTATCGATAAGGACAATACGAAGAAAATAAACACCATCATCAAAAACTCCGGTTTAAAAGTGAAAACACAAATTCAGGACGATCAGGTACGCGTAACAGGGAAGAATCGTGATGATCTTCAACAGGTGATTGCTGCCCTTCGTGAGGCTGACTTGGATATCGACCTGCAGTTTGTGAACTACCGATAAGGTAATGTAACAGCGGTGCCCCGTTCTATAGTGACGTGGGCACATTTTATTTGGCTCTTTTCTCAAAGATTATTGCTATTCACTAGTAAAAAGTCGGCAATTGGACTTTTTAATTCGTACTTACTTAAGATTTGCATGTAGCATATTTAGTATTGCAGGGAAAAGAGCACGACAGTAAGAAGTGTAACGGTAAGTGTAAGAATGCTCATAAGCAACAAAGTTTACGCTAATAGCCTCTTATTTTACAAACTGCCCCATAAGCAATTCATCAGAATAAGTCCCATCCTCAAACTTTACATGACGTTCTTTTCTACCTTCTATACTAAATCCCAACTTTTCGTAAACGTGTATCGCTCGTTCGTTATGGGCAAATACTTCTAGGCAGACCTTTTCAATATGGGAATCTCTTTTTGCCCAGTCAAGCAGTTGAAAAATCATTTTGCTTCCTAATCCATTGTTACAATATTCTTCTTGAATGCTGATACCAAACATGCAGATATGCCTAACTCTTTTTCTGGATCCCTTTGTGGCGTTTAGCATTCCCACTATTTTTGATCCTTCTTCTGCTATAAGGGTCAAATGTCCTTTATCCATACTTTCTTGTAACCACTGTACTTCCTGCTCGATGGTGACATTGAATTCTTCTGGTGCCGTTAATAGATTGCGCCCTTCTCCATATACTTTTCTAGCATGTGTCAGGAGTGCTTCTGCATCTTCTATTCTTGCTTCTCTAATCTTCATATTTACTCTCCCCTTTTTTCTCCCATTGGATAAATTATAGGTGTTTTTCAAATAATAGAAAAGATTATTGGAGGTGCTTATTATGACAGATCAGCAGAAACAGACACTCCCACCACAGCATCAAAATCAGCAACCGGGATTAGAGTCCGAGATGACACCAAAGCCGAAGTCAGAGGACCCGACCTATATGGGAAATGAAAAATTAAAAGATAAGGTCGCGATCATCACTGGCGGTGATAGTGGCATCGGGAGAGCCGTTGCCATTTATTACGCAAAAGAAGGGGCAGACGTTGTTGTTGTCTATTTAAATGAACATGAGGATGCAAAGGAGACACAAAAGCAGGTGGAGCAAGAAGGGCGGAAGTGTCACCTGCTTTCCGGGGATATTGGCGAGGAGGCATTTTGCAAGCAAATTGTGGATGAAACCATGGCCAACTTTAACAAAATAGACATCCTTGTCAACAATGCGGCAGAGCAGCATCCACAAGAGAGCATTGAGGATATAACAGCAGAACAACTTGAGAAGACTTTCAGGACGAATATTTTTTCTTTTTTTTATTTAACAAAGGCGGCTCTTCCATTTCTGGGAAATGGGAGCAGCATTATTAATACTGCTTCCGTGACAGCTTATGCGGGGAATGAGCTGCTTGTGGATTACTCGGCAACCAAAGGGGCCATTGTCGCATTTACTCGATCCCTGGCCCTGCAACTGGTTGGAAAAGGGATACGTGTAAATGGAGTCGCTCCTGGACCGATTTGGACACCTTTGATTCCTTCGACTTTTTCTAGTCAAAAGGTGGCAAGTTTCGGAGCGAATACGCCAATGAAACGTCCCGGTCAGCCCGAGGAGGTAGCACCGAGCTATGTTTTTTTGGCAAGTGAAGATGCTTCTTACATGAGCGGCCAGATGTTGCATGTGAATGGCGGGAAGATTGTGAATGGGTAGGTAGTTGTATTGGGATGATTGTTACTTAGCGCTCTTTGAATTTAAAGGGGCGCTTTTTTAGTCTGTTTTTATTACACTCGGGATGTGATTGCGGTGAAATGTCCGAAGTTTTTAGATTTCTGTCCGAAGATTTTCAAAAGTAATATGTCCGAACCTACTTTAATCCCCTTTAAAATTTGAAGAAAAACACCAAATTATAAAAAAACCAACCCCATCATCTGAGGCCGGCTTCAATCTCTCAATCAATGTTTCAATCTCATTTTTGTTTCATCATTTCCTTACAAGTATGACGCTTTACCATCGTGTGTGGGATGATAATCCGTTTGGTCGGTTCAGACGGATCCTTCACCTTTTGGATCAAAGTCTTCGCAGCCTGAAAGCCCAGTTGGAAGATGTTGATGTCCACCGATGTCAATGGCGGACGAGCCACTTCTGCAAGCAACACATTATTAAAGCTCACAATGGACATTTGATCCGGAACGGAGATTCCCATGTCATGCAATGTATTAAGGATTCCAAGCGACATCAGGTCATCGGAAACGACAAGCGCCGTTGGCGGCTCTTCTAAAGAGAGTAATTCGGAAATCGCCTCTTGGCCACCCTCTTTCAGGAACTCTTCATGAATGATGTATTCATCCCTGTATTGAATTCCTGCATCTCGGATCGCTTTCTCGTAACCAAGCAACCGATCGATGGTCACCACCAATTGGATGCTTCCTCCTACAAATGCCACTCTTTCATGCCCAAGTGTAATCAGATGCTGGGTAGCTTCTTTTGCAGCCCTGTAGTTATCATTGTCGACATGAGTGATTTCTTCCACCTGCTCAAATGGCTTTCCTATGACGACAAATGGGAAGCACTCTTTTTGAAGGTATTTGATGATTTTGTCCTCCACTGCTGAATACAAAAGGATGATACCGTCTACCCGACGGCCCTGGACCATTTGCATGACCCCTTCCAATATTTCATTGCCTGTTACCCCTGTGGACATATGGAGTGCATATTGTTTTTCATGGGCGGCCGTGCTTATTCCCCTTAATACTTCCGGGAAAAATGGGTTTTGAAATGTTTTATCTGCAGATGCCGGCATGACAAGTCCTATTACTTGTGTAGATTGGTTTGCCAGGCTTCGTGCGATAAAGTTTGGATGATATCCAAGCTCTTCCATTGCTTCTCTCACGCGTTTTTTTGTCTTTTCACTTATGCGCGGGTTGTTCGCGATGACGCGAGAAACTGTGGAAGGTGCAACATTGGCCATTTTCGCTACATCTTTAATTGTTACTGCCATGCACCTATCCCCTCCCCTTTTTAATGGCTGTTTTCGAAAACGTTGTTGCTTATTCGTATCTTTAAATTGGAAACGCATTCAAATATAACGGAGCCTATCCTCCACTTGGGAAGGACGTAGGCACTTGTTCTTTATTCTTTATTCTTTTTCTTTCTTCTAATGACAGCAGCAACGATAAATGCCACAAACCCTCCATAGATTAATGCCATGGCACCGACGAAGCCTACATTGATGCCGGAGTCTTCTTTTACTGTATAGACCTCAGCTGTTTCACGGTCTAGTCCGATGGTATAAGTACCGTTGGAATTACGTACTAGTTCGTCCCCTAGGGTACCACGCAGTTCCATACTTTCTCCTACAAGCTCTGCATCAATAGGTGCTGCCTGTGTTTCACTGGAGTTGTTGATAGCAACAAAACTGACTTCCCCTTCATATTCACGTTTGATGACAGCCATTGCGCCATTATCATAAACCATCTCATAGGTGCCGTGTGTCAGACTTGGCATCTGTTTGCGCAATTCAGCTAATTTAGTGATATAATCTATTATCTCTTTGTCTGCTCTGAAGTTCATATCTCTGCGGTTGTCAGGATCTTCCCCACCATCTAAAGCTATCTCTGTTCCGTAATACACAATTGGAATTCCAGGTGCTGTATACATGTAAGCGAGAGCAAGTTTCAATCGTGTCGGAGGATGGTGCTTCTTTTTGATGGCGGCTCTTGTGAAACGCTCCACATCATGATTATCTAGAAAAGTCCCCAATATATAAGGATTATCATAAAGGTTTTGATTGTGGTAAAAAAGTGTGTCCAATCGGCTTAAAGATTCGTCCGCTTGTGAAAATACACGTGTCAGTTCGTTGTATGTCGGAAAATCTACAAAGGAGTCAATGCCCGTTTCTTGGTATCCTGCCACATAATTAGGATCATCATGCCAAACCTCTCCGATTAAGAAAAAGTCTTCCTTTACCGATTTAACCTCATTGGCAAACTCTTTCCAAAAATCCTTTGGGACATGCTTCACAGTATCAAGTCTATATCCATCAATATCCGTTTCTTCAATCCACCATTTGGCCATATCCAAAAGATATTCCCTGACCTCAGGGTTATCCTGATTTAAATCCGGCAATCCATAGATCCAGCCATTTTCTACTTGCTCTTGGTCATCCCAATTTCGAATAGGTTCATTTGGGTGGAACCAATCTTGTTTGTCCTCTTCATTCAGCCAAGCATGCTGGTAACCCGTATGGTTGACTACCAAATCAACGATAATTTTAATATCTCTTTTGTGTGCTTCTTGAACTAATTCCTTGAATTCCTCTAGTGTACCAAAGTGCTCTTCTGTTTTATAGAAGTCTTCTGTCCAGTAGCCATGGTACCCTTTTTCCTCATTTTGAACAATAGGGGTCAGCCATAGTGCGGTGAATCCCATATCCTTTAAGTAATCCAGTTTTTCTGTGATCCCACGAAAATCCCCACCGTGGTAGGCCTTCGGGTCGTCCCGGTCCACGTCAAAGTCATTGGATGTGTCCCCATTGTTAAAGCGGTCAATCATAATAAAATAAATAATCTCATCTTGCCATGCGTGTTCTTCTTTTTCGGCGTTTACAGGTTGAACGGGTGGAACAAACCATGCAGAAAAAAGAAGAAACGGAACGAGAATGAGCCCCATCACTCTTTTCATCAATTCCGCTTCCCTCCCTTAAAATCGTTTTAGTATTATAGTATTCGGTCAAAGACCCTTACTTTCCATAAACGATTATATACTATTCTTATCCTTTTGTTCCACCTGCAGTTAGTCCGGCAATCAAATATCGTTGCAAGAACAAGAACATCAACGCAATCGGAATGGCAATCAGGATGGAACCTGCCGCAAAACGAGTGAAGTTGTTAGCGAACTGATCATTGATAAAGTTGAATAATCCCAAGGCTAACGTGAAATTCTCCGGGTTCCTCAACACAATCCGAGGCAGGATAAAGTCTGTAAATGGTGCCATGAAGTTAAATAGTGCTACCACTGCAAGAATAGGTTTGGCAAGAGGGAGCATGATTTTGAAGAATACGCCAAAGTGTCCAGCTCCGTCCATGCGTGCCGCTTCATCCAACTCTTTAGGGATGGTATCGAAATACCCTTTTACAAGCCATGCATTAAATGGTATTTGTCCACCGATGTAAACCAATGTCAATCCTACAAGTGAATCCAATAAACCGACCATGTTCAGCATGATGTAGATTGCAACCATCGCCATCAAAGCAGGGAACATTTGTAATAGAAGGAATGCATATAATCCATACGTTCTTCCTACAAAACGGTAGCGAGAGAACGCATATGCTACAAACGCGGTGATCAATACTGAAAAGAATGAATTCGCAACCGCGACCATGATACTGTTTTTATACCATGTCAAGTAATCACTCTGTGGATCTGTAAATAGCCATTTATAATGTACAAGCGACCAGTTTTCAGGAATCATCGATGCAGAGTAAAGACTTGTTCCCGGGTTAAGGGATAAGCCGATAGTCCATAAAAGCGGGTAGGCAATAATGATGAACATGAAGCCTAGGAATAAATAGATCAATGATACTTCGATCTTAGATTTTGTTTTAAGGTTCATTATATATTACCCTCCTCTTTAAACGAACGAGTACGACGGAATTGGAAGAAGGCAAATCCTGCTACAATAAGTCCGAGTATGATGGATATTGCTGCTGCCATGTTGTAGTTACTCGTATCGAACGTCAATTTATAAACCCATGAAATCAGAATGTCCGAACCACCTGCGTTCTGTCCACGAACTGCAGGACCACCTTGGTTGAACAGATAGATGATGTTAAAGTTATTAAAGTTTCCTGCATACTGCATGATCAATAGTGGAGCTGTTGCATATAAAAGATGTGGCATCGTAATGAAACGGAATTTTTGGAAACGAGTTCCGCCATCCACATCCGCTGCTTCATACCAATCCTTGGAGATACTCTGAAGTACCCCTGTAAATAGTGCGAAAACGAACGGGAAGCCGAGCCAAGTTTGAATCATGATTATTGCTATCTTTGTATAAAACGGATCAGTCAACCATGGTAGTGCTACACCAATGGTACTTAAGATGTCACGGTTGATCGCACCGAATCGGTCATTGAACATCGCAGCAAAGATCAAGATTGTGACGAACGCTGGTACTGCCCAAGGTAAAATTAAAATCGTACGAATAAAGCGTTTATATTTTATACGGGGGTCATTTACTAGCAATGCCAGGAATAATCCTAGCGCAATTTGTCCTGTAGTTGCGCAGACGGTCCAAACAATCGTCCAAGCAAAAACACTTATGAATGTCGTTTTCCAAAGTGGAATCGATACCAGACTGGTAAAGTTCTCAAAGCCAACCCAATTTAATAACGCTCTTGGAGGCGTGTTATATAGGTTGTAATCTGTAAAAGCCAAGGAAACCATAAACATTAGTGGTAGAACTACTACGAATAATAGTAAAATCAATCCTGGGATTACCATTAAGTAAGGGAAGCCAGTGTCATAAAAGTTCTTGAATGCTTCTTTTACAGTTGGCTTTTCTTTTCCCAACTTCAAGTCGATTGCATTGTTTCTTGCATCCACTACGTTCAGATAGTATAAGGCCACTGCAAATACAGTGATAATAACAGAAATCAATCCTTGTATTAATAAAAAGATGGAGTGGTCTACTCGAGGAATTTCTCCAAGTGTGAATAGTCCCCAATAACCAATGTTAAGAAACTCGAAAAAAGTAATCAAAAATGCGGCTTCAATGATGATGAATGATATCCCTTTCGCATATCTGCGGTTATAGAGTTGACCTAACCCTGCAAAAATAATGGAAAGGACCATTGCTAAGGTTGGATTATGTGAGCGCATTTTTTCAGTTGCTGTGCCGGACATAGCAGATCCTCCTTTTAAAGAAATATGGTGGATAGACTAGCGTCTCAGCTTAGTCTATCCACCAGGTTTAATCGTTAGTAATTATTGAGCTCCACTTGCTGCAATATTATCTTCGATTGTTTGAACCGCTTCTTCTAATACTTCACCAACATCGTCTCCGTTAGCGATGAATTGAAGAGCGCTACCCATAGGATCCCAAACTTGTTGCATTTGTGGAATGTTTGGCATTGGCTCACCATATTGAGTTTGCTCAGCGAATGCACCGATGATTTCATCGTTAGCAATTTCTTCGCTATCTAATGCTTCTTGAAGTGCAGGCATTTCACCAGCAGCTTGATAGTATTTCATAGCATTGTCATAGTTTGTAATGAATTTCATTAAGTCGATTGCCCACTCCTGATTCTCAGAGTATGAGCTTAACATCCAAGCTTTTACCCCAACGAAAGACTTAGGAACGTCTCCATTATCCAGTTTCGGAAGTGTAGCTGTACCCAATTTGTCACCCAAAGCATCTCTGTAAGTAGCGATGTTCCAAGGACCTGTAAGAACAGTTGCAACTTTGCCATCAGTGAATAATCCACTCATGATATCGCCATTGATTTCTTTAGGGATGTATCCATTGTCGAACCAAGATTGTACAAGTTCTCCACCTTCAACAGCGCCTTCGTTAGCAAGACCGATGTCAGAAGCATCAAAACCAGAACCATCGTTATTGAAAACATATCCGCCATTACCAGCAAAGAAAGGATAGATGAAATAGAAGTTAGTAGCTTCCATCAAGAATCCATATTTATCTTGACTAGCATCTGTTTGCTCTTCAGCAACTGTCATAAGACCTTCCATAGTTGCAATTTCTTCAGCAGATACAAGATCTTTATTGTAGAACATACCGTAAGTTTCGATAACTTGTGGTACTCCATATGCTTCACCATCAATTGTTACTGCATTGATTGCTGTTTCGCTGTAAAGAGAAGCATCTTCCCCTAAGTCGATTGGATCTGCAAGACCACGAAGTACGATATCACCAAGTCGGTCATGTGGACCGAAGAATACATCTGGACCTTTTCCAGCAGGGCCATCAAGAGCAAGAGCTTCTACTTGATCCAACATGGAGATACCAGTCGCTTTAACTTCAATACCAGTTTCTTCTGTATAAGCTGCAAAGATTTCATCTAGTGCCGCTCTTTGTTTCTCATCATCATTTACCCATACTGTAAGGCTTTCTGGCTTATCTACACCCTCAGTTGTAGTACCTTCGCCTTCAGCACCAGTGTTGCCACCTTCATTGCCTGTCTCACGTTGTGGACCACATGCAGCCAGGACGCCTAAAGTTAAAACGGCAACCATTAACATTGCTAGGAATTTTTTCATTTTGACCCCTCCGTCATTTGAATAATCTTTCTACTAAGATGCACAAACGATTGCATAAAATGTAAGCGAAACCATATAACGCTTACATTTTTCGTGAAAACGATTGCACAACTTTCACTTTTTATTATACATGTATTCGCCCAATTGACAACCTGTTTTTTTCAAAAAATTTAATATAGTGATAGATATTATGGACAGTCTATTAACAAACTTCGCTAAAAGCCTTGCTATATATGAGTTTGTCAAACTAGATACAGGACTATTGATTCAGAATATTTTTCCGCCCTAACTCGATTGCTTGGACTGGGTCTGTTTTCATTGACAACGCTTTCGTTTTGGCATACCCTTATGTTGAATAAAATGGCAATGAAACCTTTTCAACCATTTTTTTCTCATAAAAAATGCAATCGATTGCATGAAGGAGAGGTTGAATACTATATGCTTAAGGAAGCAATATTCCATCGTCCCAAGAATAACTTTGCGTACGCGTATAATGAAACGACTCTACATATCCGTTTGCAAACAAAGAAAAATGATGTGGAAGCTGTAGAATTGATACACGGCGATCCATATGTTTGGGAGAAAGGCGAATGGGTTTCAGAAAGGAAAGTCATGGATAAATCCGGATCGGATGAATTCTATGATTACTGGATTGCAGAAGTTTCACCTGAATTCAGACGACTACGTTATGGGTTTGCCTTAACATCAGGCGAAGAAGAATTGATTTATAATGAAAAAGGATTTTATGAAGATGAACCTAAAGATTGCGGTCTCTACTTTTGCTTTCCCTTTCTAAATAAAGCGGATGTGTTCCAAGCACCTGCTTGGGCAAAGGATACAATCTGGTATCAAATTTTCCCTGAACGCTTCGGAAACGGCAATAAAGAAAACGATCCGGAAGGCGCACTTCCTTGGGGAAGCACGGAACCTTCTACCACTAATTTTTTTGGTGGTGACTTTGAAGGCGTCATAGAGCATATCGATCATTTAGTTGACCTTGGCATCACCGGTATTTATTTCACACCGATATTCAAGGCTCACTCCAACCATAAATACGATACGATTGACTATATGGAGATCGACCCTCAATTCGGCACAAAAGAAACATTCAAAAAGCTTGTGGAAGTATGTCATGATCACGGTATCAAAGTCATGCTAGATGCTGTTTTCAATCATAGCGGCTATTTCTGGGCTCCATTCCAAGATGTTTTGAAAAATGGGGAGAAATCAAAATATAAAGATTGGTTCCATATCTGGGATTTCCCTGTGGTGACAAAGCCAAAACCGAATTATGATGCATTCGCTTTTGTTTCCGATATGCCTAAACTCAATACGGAGAATCCCGAGGTCAAGGATTATTTACTAGAAGTTGGCCGCTATTGGGTACGTGAGTTTGACATCGATGGCTGGAGATTGGATGTTGCCAATGAAGTCGACCATCAGTTCTGGAGAGATTTCCGTCAGGCTGTGAAAAAAGAAAAAGAAGATGTTTACATCCTGGGTGAAATATGGCACGACTCCATGCCATGGCTTCAAGGAGATCAATTCGATGCAGTGATGAACTATCCATTTACAACTGCAACACTTGACTATTTGGCTAAGAATAAAACAAAGGCTTCAGAGTTTGCTAATTCGATTTCAAAAGTAATGCACTCCTACCCTGTAAATGTGAATGAAGTTGCCTTCAATTTATTAGGTAGCCATGATACTCCACGTATTCTAACTATTTGTGAAGAAGACAAAAACAAATTGAAATTGTTGTTTCTATTCCAACTTTCCTTCATCGGAGCTCCGTGCATCTATTACGGAGATGAATTTAGCATGACTGGTGATCAGGATCCTGGTTGCCGTAAGTGCATGATTTGGGAGGAAGACAAGCAGGATCGTGACATGTTTGAATTTGTGAAGAAATTGATCGATCTCCGGAAAAAGATTCCTGCCTTTGGTAATCATGGGGATATTCGTTTCATCGAAGCAAGTGATGAAACAAACCATGTGGTGTATGAAAAGGTTTCCGGTACCATTGGGGAAAGAATCATTTTTGTAATCAATAATAGCGACAAGGACTTGGTTGTAACGCTACCGGATGGTGTGAAAGGCAAGGTATTGCGCGATTTGTGGAGCGGAGAAGAGTTTGCTGCAGAAGCTGAAACTTTACAAGCAAAGCTTCCGGCTTATGGGTTTCAAATTTTGACTTACTGATCTACCGGAATACCTTTAGTCCTTTGAATTAAGAAGAATGCCCGCTAAGTAAATTAGCGGGCATTTCTTTGTTTAGGCGCCAGCTCAAAAAGTCACTTCCTATGCACCAATCTTCTATATTCCATGGGCGTCGTCCCCTCCACCTTTTTAAACAGCTTTGAAAAGTAGGTAACATCTTCAATACCCACCTCACGTGAAATGGCGGAGACCTTATATTCCGTTTCTGCCAGCAAGCGTTTCGCGTGGTTCAGTCGGTAGTGGGTCAAATATTGAATGGGGCTGATTCCTATTGTCTTTTGCATGCAGCGGGTCAGATAATCCGGATGATAGTTCAGCTCCTCTTTTAATATACTCATATTAACCGGCCTTTTATAATTCTCTTGTATGTATTTCATTGCACTTTCACACACCTTCTCCGTTGCGCTCGGAATGGAAAAGGCTTCTTTTTGCAACTGAACGACGAACTCAGAAAACTGTATTTGCTGCCGTAAATAGTCATCAGGGACATGGGCATCCCCATCACGTATATTTAACAGTGTTTCTAACTGTTGCTCCACAATCTCCCTGCGGTTCACTTCCCCAAACTGCGGCAAGTGAAACTGATAGTGCCCAACCTCTGTAAACGTCGGCTCCTTTATGTAAACAAAAGACCAATCAAGTTCCTTATCTTCCACCATTTGATACTCATTACCCGGAATGACAAAGTGAAGCCAGAAGTAATCCGTTTGTTCCACACAATCCGCATATCCCTCATGCCTTTCTCCCGGTACCAAAATAATATATTGGCCTTCGGTAACTTCAAATCTTTTCTTGCCCTCTTGCATGAATAAAGTTCCTTTTTTCACATAAAGCAAATCAAAAACGGTAAACACCCTGGAAAAATGACGTTCTCCTTTATAAAAAGTATATTCCCCTCCCCTGATGAAGGTTGGAAATGGCGGTATGGACATAGCTATCATTGACATTCTTTACACCTCAAGTCGGAATAATCCAATAAGTATCGAAATCCTCTCTTTCCATTATAATAAAATGCGTTTAAACTGGGAAATGGTTTTATGTCGGAATCATCAAAAGGAGTAGCAAAAATGAAAGAAACAAATACCAAAAAATTGACACTTTTCGCCTTAACTTGGCCAATTTTTATAGAAGTACTCTTGCACATGCTGATGGGGAATGCAGATATTCTGATGCTGAGTCAGTACTCAGATGACTCGGTGGCAGCAGTTGGTGTCGCAAATCAAATTCTATTCATGCTGATTGTTATGTTCGGCTTCATCGCAACGGGCACCACCATTCTTGTGGCTCAATACCTTGGAGCTAAAAATCGGGGGCTTGCTGCAGAAGTGACCGTCGTCTCCATTGGAGCCAACCTTCTATTTAGTCTCGCCATAAGTATCATCGTATTTCTGTTCAGCTCCAAACTTCTATTAATGATGGACCTTCCTCCTGAGCTCCTGTCTGAGGCAGATTCCTATTTGAAACTGGTGGGAGTATTCTCATTCATCCAGGCGCTGGTCATTACCATAGGCGCTACAATCAGAAGTTACGGATTCACCAGGGATGCCATGTACGTCACGATTGGAATGAATATCATCAATGTAATCGGCAACTATTTGTTCATTTTCGGTCCCTTCGGCATTCCGGTTCTTGGTGTGGACGGCGTGGCCATTTCCACGGTCGTAAGCCGTACATTAGGATTGATCGTCATTACAATCCTTCTATTCAAAAGAATAGAAGAGCCACTTCCTTTCAGGAGAATGTTTAAACTACCAATTGAACATCTGAAAAATCTATTGAAAATTGGCATTCCATCTGCTGGTGAACATTTATCCTATAACACCTCCCAGATTGTCATTACTTACTTCATCGTTATGATGGGTACAGAAGCCCTCACTACGAAAGTGTACACGCAAAGTCTGATGATGTTCATTTTCCTTTTCAGCCTTGCCATCAGTCAAGGGACACAGATAATGATTGGTCATCAAATTGGAGCCCGCCAAGTAGAGGATGCTTATAAACGTTGCCTTAAAAGTCTGCGACTTGCGATATTGATCTCTATCGCCACTGCAATACCTATCGCGATTTTCTCTGATACATTATTGGGATTCTTCACTACGAACCCTGACATTATCGCACTTGGTGGCACCTTGATTTTGTTTACAGTCATACTGGAACCAGGGCGCTCATTCAACCTGGTAGTTATCAATGCCTTGCGTGCTGCAGGAGATGTTAAATTTCCCGTTTACATCGGCATATGCTCGATGTGGGGTGTGAGTGTGACTGTCTCCTATATTCTTGGCATCCATTTCGGATTCGGGCTAGTCGGCGTATGGATTGCCATGATAATGGATGAATGGTTGCGCGGAATCATCATGCTTTACCGCTGGAGATCCCGTACTTGGGTCAGCAAATCATTTATACAAAAACAAGAAGCATCCTAATGAACTTAGAACTCTCCAATTGGAGGGTTCTTTTTTCGTTTTACATTTAGATTTTACAACAATGTGAGATTTCCTTACAAACTAGTAAGCGCTTTCGACTGAATTTTTTGATAATTCCTATTGCATGCTACATATTTATAGAATATGATATAAAACATAACTATTGATGTTAGGAAATATAACACCAAATTAAAGGGGAGATATCGATGAAAAAAGTGGAAGCCATCATCAGACCGGAAACTTTCCGTGCTCTTCGTGAAAAGCTAGAGGAAGTCGGAATCAATGGATTGACGGTATCTGAAGTTGCTGGATGTGGACAACAAAAAGGACAACAAGGACTTTTCAGAGGTAACACCTTTGAAATTAAATTGCTTCCGAAAGTAAAGGTGGAAATGGTAGTGGAAGCTGAGTTTGTGGATGAGATTGTACAAATCATTCAAGAAACATGTTCAAGCAACACAGTTGGCGACGGAAAGATTTTCATCTATCCAATCGAAGATGCCATCAGGATTCGAACTGGAGAAAACGGAAAGCTCGCTATTGTTTAACCAATTAAAAACGGAAGGATGAATAAAATTGAAGAAAAAAATCGGATTACTTGTTACTGGCGGATTACTAGTAAGTTCCACCGCACATGCCCAAGCACCAACAGTCGAAGGTTTAAGCGTTTCCCTTGATATGGTTTGGATTATGGTTGCTGCACTATTAGTATTTTTCATGCATGCAGGCTTCGCCATGGTGGAATCAGGATTCACAAGATCTAAAAACGCTCTGAATATCTTAATGAAAAATTTCTTGACGATTTCCATTGCGGCCATTCTATACTTGGCCTTAGGCTACGCGCTCATGTTCGGTAGCTCCATTGCAGGTTTTACCGGATTGGACGGATTTTTCTTAAGAGGTCACGAAGATCAAATTGGTTTCTTCGTATTCCAGGCAATGTTTGCAGCAACTTGTGCCACTATTATATCCGGCGCAGTTGCTGAACGCATGAAGCTCTCTAGCTATATCTTATTGACAGTTGCCATGACCGCTGTCATCTATCCAATTGTTGGTCATTGGATCTGGGGAGGCGGCTGGTTAGCAGAACTTGGATTCACTGATTTCGCAGGATCTACCGTCGTCCACCTTACTGGAGCACTCGGCGCCATTGTTGCCGTCAAATTCCTTGGTGCCCGTCTCGGAAAATACACGAACGGAAAAGTAAACGTTATTTCTGGGCATAACATTCCACTTGGCGCCCTAGGGGTATTCATTTTATGGTTCGGTTGGTTCGGATTTAACGGTGGTAGCACATTGGCGGCAGATCCATCCCTTATTCCACATGTCATCACCACTACTTTGTTATCTGCTTCCGCAGGAGTGTTGGCATCCGCTTTTTACACAAATCTACGTTACAAACGAATTGATGCATCACTAACGCTTAATGGTGCTTTGGCAGGGTTGGTGGGAATCACTGCTGGCACTGGTGATGTATCTCCGATCGGCGCGATTATTATCGGTCTGGTTGCAGGGGTTCTACTAGTAGAGGCCGTTACATTCATTGATCGAAAAGTGAAGCTTGACGACCCTGTCGGCGCAATAGCTGTGCACGGAGTTTGCGGGATTTGGGGAACACTTGCTGTCGGTCTATTTTCCACCTCCACTGGATTGTTTTACGGGGGCGGAGTCACTCAATTAGGCGTGCAGGCAATCGGCGTGCTTGCAGTTACTGCCTGGACGGTTGGATCTGTTAGCCTCTTCCTTTATATTGTTACAAGATTCACCACCATCCGTGTAACAAAGGAAGAAGAAATTTCAGGTCTCGATTTCGCAGAGCATGGTTCTGCAGCTTATGAATTAAGAGAGTCCGTATTCTCTGATAACAGCTCAGCACCTGAATTCGGTACAGGACTAGTACACCGACTCAACAACCTAGGAACCCCAGCAAAAAAAGTCAAAACCAATTAAGTTTAAGAATGTCAACCCTCGACCATCATAGTTATAAGTAGAAATTGGATTGATGGTTTCCCTTTAGATTGGAGTGCAAGGTGAGAGACTCCTGCGGGAGGTAGCGGTAGATCGAAACCCCCGAGCGTTGTGAGGAGGCTCCAACACCGCCCCACGGAAAGCGAACACCTGGAACGTAAATCTAAAGGAGTTGAACAAACAACTAGTAAAAGCGATCCATGGCAGAGCCCATCGGATCGCTTTTTCACATATACAAAACCTATACAATCATTTAACTATAATGGTATAATTCCTCCTAGAGGTGATTAACTTGACTACTAGCACATGGGAAAAAACATTTTTTAAATTTTTCATCATTTGGTACATATGCGGTGTCGTCCTGCTAACCTTTGACCTTCTACCCCCATGGCTGGAATGGGCAAATGTCGTATTCCTTGTTACTGCAGGAACACTTGGGGCGATCTATTTTATAAAGAACTATCGTAGCATCGGTGCAGTTTTTACACTGACTGTATTCACCGTTTCCATGGCTGCGGAACATTTCGGAGTGAAGTATGGGTTCCTTTTTGGTGAATATTACTATAATTCCTATTTTGGACCAAAGCTTTTTGGTGTACCCATCACGATTGGTTTTGCCTGGGTATTGGTCATTTCGACGTCTCATGTGATGGCGCTAAGAGCCATTCCTCATGCTCCCCTTCTTGCTAAAGCAATACTTGCAGCGTTTGCGACAGTTGTGTTGGACTTAATTATCGATCCCGTAGCTTTTCTTGCAAAAGAGTATTGGATATGGGAAGGTTCCAGCATCTACTATGATATTCCCTTGTTCAACTTCTACAGTTGGTTTGGATTGTCGTTAATATTTCACCTGTTCATATTATATTTTTCAAAAGAAGTTACTTCAAAGGAAAATGTCTATTGGGAAAAGAATATGTTTCTATTATACGGCCTGATGATTGTGATGTTTTGTATGATAGCTGTAACAGCCAAGCTTTATTTGGCTTTGGTCGTGACGATTATCCCTACCCTTTTATTATACGGGGCTACTCTCAATCCAAAGGAGCTCACGCATGATTCCAGCAAAAAAAAGCAAACGGTTTGACTTCTTTTTTCATCAATTCAACAAGCACTTCCTCCGATTTCATTTCAGGGGGATAAAGATTGCAGCGGAACCAAGCGTTTCCATTCCACCCTCCCCGGCCCTGTACATAGTAAACCATAGTACATGGTGGGATGCGTTGGTCGTTTTTCATTTGAACCAACTTGTGATCAAACAAGAAAGCTATGTCATGATGCATGAGAGAGGCATCAAGAAATTCCCTTTTTTCCGTAAAATAGGGGGATTCTCGGTGAATAGGGATAATCCTAAGGATATTGTCCGCTCCATGAACTATGCAAAGGATAGATTGAAAGACGGAAACACTTTATGGCTATTTCCTCAGGGCGATGAACGCCACCTTGAAATCCGCCCGCTTGCATTCCTGCCTGGCGCTGTACACATCGTGAAGAACACCGATATTCCGATTGTTCCCGTTTGCCTGTATTATACGTTCACAGGGGAGAGAAAACCTGAAGTTTTTATTAAGCTTGATGATCCTATTTTTTATTCACAGCTTGAAGGGTCTTCAACCAAAGAGAAGAATTTTTATCTAGAAGACCATTACACCAGTCTTCTTGATAGGGTAAAGCAGGACGTAATAGACCAGAATACCACTAGTTACAGAACTTTCTTATAATCATCTAAAAAGGAGGAAACCGTTATGGAAACATTTATCTATCTGCTTTCTGCTGCCCTATCCATTTCCTTCCTTTGGATTGTCATTAACGGCCTATTCTACCCAAACTACCAAAAGCCATCAAGACTTTCGCCCCCTCCCCTTGTTTCCATTCTCATTCCCATGCGTGACGAAGAGCGCAACGTCCAGCCTCTAATTGAAAATCTAATACAGCTTACATTTCCTAATCTAGAGATCGTTTTGCTGGATGACCATTCCTCTGACGAAACTTACTCCAAGGCGCTGGCATTAACAAAAAAGGATAGCCGTTTCTCCCTTATTCAGGGTGCCCCTCTGAAAAAAGGGTGGGCGGGAAAAGTACACGCATGCTATCAACTATCCCATGCTGCAAACGGAGACTACTTACTTTTCCTTGATGCGGATGCACGTTTAAAGCAGAACACCATTGAAAGTATGCTACCTTTTTTTAAAGATGAAAAGGTGGGTCTTGTTACTGGGTTTCCCCGATTTCCGGTAACAACGTGGTTAAGCAGACTGTTAGTCCCGATGCAGCATTTTGTCATCTGGCTTCACCTTCCATTAGCCTTGGCTAATTACAGTTCCTTCAAGCCCGCAAGTGCCGCCCATGGAGCGTTCATGTTTTTTGAACGGAGCGCCTATGATTTTGTAGAGGGACACTTTTCCGTAAAATCCAGTATCGTGGAGGATGTTCATTTGGCAAGAGTCATGAAGGAGCACGGTTTTAAAGTGAAATTGATTAACGCGACCCCCTATGTTACCTGTCACATGTACGTAACCAATTCTGAGGTTTGGAATGGCTTCTTGAAAAACATTTACATCGGAATAGGAAAATCCCCTATCATGGTAGCATTTTTAACCATCTATTACAGTTTGTTGTATGTTTCGCCTCTCTTTTTGGCCTTCATGACGCCGTTCTACGGGATATGGTTTATCGTGCCCCTTTTACTCGTTTGGGCGCACAAGCTTTATATTGACTTGCAAACGGGTCAAGTTTCTTATCTATTTTTGTTTATGCCCCTAAGCGCTCTTGCTTTCCTTGTCATCATGCACGCTTCCATGTGGAAGTCTTTAAAGAATCAACATTATATCTGGAAGGGGCGTTTCTATAAATGAAAAGAGTGATTGTCATCGGAGGTGGCCTTGGTGGTCTTTCAGCTGCCATTACGCTTGCTTCTAACGGTTTTGACGTAACCTTACTTGAAAAAAATAATCATATAGGCGGGAAACTGATGCCTGTTCAGTTAGGACAGGCATCTTTCGATTTTGGACCAAATACCATCACCATGCCCGAAGTTTTTAAGGAGGTCATTTCACAAACAGGGGAAAATCCAGATGACTATTTTAGTTTCGTGAAACTTCATAGCCACACAAGAAATTATTTTCCTGATGGGACATTTCTGGACTTTAGTTCCGTTAGAGAAAAGATGAAGGAACAACTTGCAGTTTTGGACCCAGCCGGTGCAAAGAATTACGACGCTTTTTTAAAAGAGGTTACTAGATTATACATGCTGGGAGAGGCCCAATTTTTCCGCCGAACCTTCACGTCCACCGCTGATTATCTATCACCAACGTTAGGCTTTTCCTTCAGCAAAGTACGTCCTATGCAATCATTACATGGCTTACACCGTAAATATTTCACCAACCCCTTCGT
This sequence comes from Sutcliffiella sp. FSL R7-0096, assembly GCF_038595065.1. NCBI lineage: Bacteria > Bacillati > Bacillota > Bacilli > Caryophanales > Bacillaceae > Sutcliffiella > Sutcliffiella sp. FSL R7-0096. Next base: position 1,458,692 of record NZ_CP152003.1, on the reverse strand, counting down.
TATTCAGGCATTGGACCGCTATGCAACCTATATTGGATCATCCCCCTACGTCTCCCCGGCGACTTTTGGCTTAATCGCTTTTTTGGAACTTGTGGAGGGCGTTTACTACACAAAAGGCGGGAATACAAAAATCGCTACAGGCTTTGAAGAGGTTGCCAAAAAGATTGGGGTATCCATAAAAACAAACTGTAAGGTTACAAGTATAGAAGTAAAAAACAAGAAAGCTGTGTCCGTCTCAACCGAAGACGGCGATCGATATATGACAGATACTATTGTCATGAATGCAGACTTGTTGGTTGCTTACCCTGAGCTTGTTAAGGAAGTGGACAGGCCTCACTTTACCGATAAAAAAGCCGCTGGTTATGAACCATCAATCTCTGCATATGTAATTCTTGCGGAAATGAACAAGCGTCATCCCGAATTGCTACATCATACTGTTTATTTTTCAAAAGACTATCAACAGGAATTTAAGAGTTTGTTTGATGAAAAGCAATATGCAAAAGAACCTACCATCTATCTCAGCAATTCTTCTTTTACTGAAAAAGAAAAAAGTCCTAATGGAGATAATTTATTTATTTTAGCAAACGCGCCAGCAACCATAGGGGAATCTTCCAAGGCCCCCGAAACATACAAAGAACTGATTTACGATTCTTTGGCAGATAACGGCCTCTCTCTGAAGGAACATGTCTTGACAGATAAGGTTATCTCACCCGGCGAGATTCAATCGATGTTCGGTGCCTTTAAAGGCGCTTTGTACGGAATAGCTTCCAACCGAAAAATGGATGCCTTCTTCCGACCACGAAACAAATCTGCCGATATCGGAAACCTCTATTTTGTAGGCGGCTCCACTCACCCCGGCGGAGGCTCCCCCATGGTCACCATATCAGGCTTGAATGTAGGAAAAGCCATTTCAGAACGAGGTTAAAACTCCTTTTTGCTTGGAGTGGAAGGCGCGCAGCTCTCGTGGGAGGAAGGGACAGGTGAGACCCCGCCGGAGGCTCACGGACCGCCCGCAGGAAAGCAAAGCGCCTGGAACGGAAATCAACCGCGTTTAACAAAAAATCACCACAGTGTCCAGCCACCGTGGTGATTTTTTAAATTTGCGAAATGATTTCCCGCTTCTCTTCCTTACTAACATAGTGCTTCATTTTAAAAACAGAATAACCTTTTTTACGGATAGAACCGAGAATGGCACGGTACAAAAACGCCGCTCCCTTTACCGGTGTCCTGGAATGGAACGGATAGAGATCAATGGAGCTCATCGCCTGTTCATAAAGCTTTTCCGCCTTATTGGCCATATCTTCCCATACAGAGATGAACTTATTGTTCACGGTGTGCATTTTTAAGTCTTCAACTGAGTAGCCTTCCTGCTCAAGCTTTTCAACGGGAATATATATTCTATCCCGCTCCAGGTCTTCACCGATATCCCGGAGGATGTTGGTAATTTGCATCGCTTGGCCAAGCGCAATGGCATCTTGTCGCAATGCATCCTTATTTTTTGGCGCAAGGATGGGAAGTAACATCAAACCAACCGTGCTTGCTACATGGTAGGAATAATGAAGCACCTCTTCTTCTGTATAATATATCTTTTTATATAAATCCATTTCCTGCCCTGTGAACATATCGTGAAAGGCTTGCACATCCATCTCATATTTTCGGAATACATCCTGAAGGGCAAGCCACATCGGATCTTGTGAAGGTAAATGACCTTTCAAAAAAACGGCAAAAGATTGTTTGAATCCAAAAAGTTCCTCCTTGGGGTCCCTTCCCTCATCCACAATATCATCCACATGGCGACAAAAAGCATACACAGCCCAGACTGCCTGTTTCTTTTCTTTAGGCAAAAACATGAATGCCTTGTAAAAGGTATTCGAATGTTCTTTGATTATGGATTCACAATGAAGATATGCTTTCGTTAAGTCGGTCATTGAGTTTCACATCCTTTGTAGATGAATGATGGGCAAAATCTTGGATTATCTGATTTGCAGCAAGTTTTGCACTTTGCATGACAATGGGGATGCCACCCCCTGGGTGAACGGAAGCACCTGTTGCATACAAATTTTCAAGGTTGGTCGGTTTCGCTTGTGGCCTAAATACACCGGACTGGAATAAACTTGGCGCAATGCCGAAACTTCCTCCCTGAAATAAACCATCCTGTTCGGCGTCATTCGGTGTCCTTACTTCCATCCATTCCATCTTCTCGCTTAATCCAGGGAAGGCCCTTTCTTCAATATTCTTTAATATCTTAGCCATAAACCCTGTTTCTTGGTTCCAATCTATATGACTGCCAGAAGGAACCGGAACTAATACATATAGCGTACTTTTTCCGTCTGGGGCCAATGAAGAATCTATCAATGAAGGATTAAAAGTATAAAAGGATGGATCTGTTGGTACTTTCTTCTCCTCAAACACTTCCCTCATATGCTGATCAAAATCTCCACTCATAAAAAATTGGTGAACATCTGACTCATCATACACTCCGTCCAATCCGAAATAGAAAAGTAGACATCCAGATGAAGGTTCATACTTTCTCTTGTCATGGAGAATATGTGCAGCAGTAGGAAAGTCACCGTTCCACACAAGAGCGTCTACCTCAATGGCACGACCGTTAACCCGGATTGACTCCACGCGGCCGTTTACCTTCTTGATATCTTCTACCTTGCTTTCCACATAAAGCGGGATCCCCATTTTCTCTATAGTGTCTGTCAATACTTTCACCAGGGAGGCATATCCACCTTTCATGTAATGGATACCATGTTCATGCTCACTGTAAGGTATCAGACTGTACATAGCAGGTGATGTCTTGGGATGACCACCGATATATAACGTTTGTAAAGAGTAAGCTTCCCGAAGTCGTTCATCCTTGAAAAAGGACCCGGAGAATTTTTTGGTGGATTGATAAGCTTTTAATCTGACTAAAGATGCGAGGTTCTTTCCAGTCCAGAAATCTCGTTTTCTTGTAAAAGATTTCTCGAGGAAGGAGGTCTGCCCTATTTCAAAGTTTGCTTTCATTGCTTCCATGTACTGTTTAAAGCCCTCTTCTTCACCAGGAAATTCTTGAGACAACTCCATTAACTGTATTTCCCTGTCTTTAAATTTCCTGTATTTTTTACCATCTTTGAAGTTTATGGAGTAAAGGGTATCAAGCCCCATGAGCTCCCAAGCATCATCAGGAACCCCTGCTTCTTTCAAAATGCTCTTTAACATCTCCGGGAGAAGGACGATGGTTGGGCCCTTGTCGATTCGGTAACCTTCTCTATCGACAAAAGAAAGGCGACCTCCTGCTTTGTTTTCTTTTTCATAGATGCTCACGGTAAATCCCTGTTTCTTTAAAAGAAGCGCTGTGATCATCCCACCTATCCCTGCTCCTGCTACGGCTATATGTCTACTCATTGAGCTTTCTCCAATCTTTTCGCTTGGAAGCTTTGTTGAAGTTATGTTTCATATTTTTTACGTAATAGTCCGGTAGTGATTCGTGCTGATTCTAATATAGTGGGCAATCCGCTTCCAGGGTGGGTCCCACCACCGACAAGCCAGCAGTTATCCAATTCTTCAAATTTGTTATGTGGACGAAGCACCATCATTTGACTGAGCTGATGTCCAAGGTTAAAAGTGGCTCCTTTATATACAAACACTTCTTTCTCCCAATCTTCTGGAGTAAGGATCTTCTCCACTTCAATATGGTTTCTAAGATCTTTAAATCCACTTTTCTTTTCCAGTGTGTCAAACACCAGACTTCTGAATTCCCCTTTATTTTCCTGCCAATCTATTTCACTGAAATTGTTAGGAACCGGAGCTAGAATATAAAGGGCCGACTTCCCCTTCGGAGCCAATGTAGAATCTGTAACCGAAGCATTCTGTACATAGATGGAAGGGTCGCTAGAAAGCTTTTTCCTTTTTGTGATTTCTTCCACATTCCTTTTGTAATCCTCTGCAAAAATAATGTTGTGGTGAGGTAGGTCATACATCTTATCCAACCCGAGGTATATCATGAATGTAGAGCAGGAAAACTTCTTCTTTTCCAATTTTCTCTTGTTATATTTTTTTAGTACTTTATCATCCACCAAGTTTGTCATGACGTGGGCAAAGTCACCATTGACCACTACCTCATCCGCCTCGACTTTACTGCCATCTTCTAGTATGACACCAACTACTTTACGCCCTTGCAGCCACAGCTTTTTCACCCCTGTGCCAAGGCTGATCGTCCCACCATGTTCTGTCACAACCTTAGCCATGCTCTTAGAAAGCTGATTGACTCCGCCGATAGGATGATAGATTCCATAAGCATGCTCCATCCAAGAAAGGATCGAGAAAGCACCTGGGCATTCCCAAGGAGACATTCCAAGATATTTAGATTGGAATGTGAACGCAAGTTTCAGCTGCTCTTCCCGAAAATAATTGCTCAGTTGGTCATATAGGCTGCTTCCTAAGCTTAATTGCGGAAGGGCTTTAATAACCTTCCATTGGAAATAATGATAGAAACGGTCCATCTTTCCTTGGAGAATGGGTGTCAAAGCGTCCATTCGTTTTTCCGTTTCGGACATGAAGCGCTCGTAGCCTTCTCCCTCTCCCGGAAAGTATTTTTCAATGGTCTGTTTCATTTTCTCTTGATCACGAGTCACCATAAATGATTTATCCGGAAAAACAAGTTCATACATATCCTTCAATTCTTTCATTTCCATGTAGTCATGCATGTTCCTCTTTGACTCTTTAAAAATCTCTTCAGCGATTTGAGGCATACTAAGGAAGGTTGGGCCCATGTCGAACGTAAACTCACCGATTTTTATGGCAGAGTTTCTCCCACCGACATAATGTTGCTTTTCCATTACCGTTACCTGATACCCATTGGCAGAAAGCAACATTGCAGCTGCCAAACCGCCTGGACCTGCGCCAACCATGATTATTTTCTTGCTCATTTTAGTACGCCTCCTCATTCCAAAAACACCGATCCTTGATTAAACAAATATTACACAAACATTATACATAATATCTTTTAATCTTACAATCGGTAACTCTCTGCTATTAATATAGATACCTTTAACAGATGTTTTAAAACGAAAAACAGCTTGTCTCATTAATCGTGGAAACAAAAACTCCTTTAAAAGGAGTTTCAGTGTGTAGACAAATTGGCTAAGCCCTGCAGGGTCTTCCATGTCCTTTCCTCCCGCAGGACTTATCTTTTTTTATGGTTTCTAGCTGTTGATTGGAGCAATAGGCGAAGACTCCTGCGGGGGGATAGCGACAATCTTGAGACCCCGCAGGGCGTAGCCTGAGGAGGCTCAAGGTCGCCCTCTGGATAAGCGAAGCCGTTTGCGGAAAACAACAGCGGTGTTAACCAGATTATTAAAGTTCATTACTTTTTTCAGTGGCCACGGCTTAGCCCGAGGAGGCTTCCGGACTGCCCGCGGAAAGCGAAGCTCTTGCAACGAAGATCAACTCTTCCAACAGATAACCTAACTAGTTTATAGTTTGTCAACAGTCTGAAACTCCTTTAAAAGGAGTTTAGGAGGTGTTCATCGCTCTAATTAATAAAGTGTCTTATTGTTGTAAACATACTTAATTATTATTGGCAATTTATTCCTTTATTGTTACTCCGTAATGAGTAAACCATACATGAATTTGTGCAAGGTGAGCCAGAAGCTGTGGACCTGTCATCAGTTGACCAAACCAAGGAACCTGAAAGGCTTTTCCTTCCGAGGATACAATGTCTTGCAGCTTCTTTTTATCGAAAAATTCAAGAAGTGGACTAGTATTATCTTGTAGAATCTCCTCCAGCCAATTTCTGACCAGTTTTGTATAAACAGGATGGTGGGTCTTTGGATAGGGACTCTTCTTGCGATAGAGAACTTCCTCTGGCAATATTCCTTCCAAAGCCTTCCGCAATATCCCTTTCTCCCTATTGCCATGCATTTTCATTTCCCAAGGGATATTCCAAACGTATTCTACTAAACGATGGTCTGCAAATGGGACTCGGACCTCAAGGCTTGCTCCCATACTCATCCTATCCTTCCGATCTAGGAGAGTTGTCATAAACCATATCATATTCAAATAGAAAAGTTCCCGCCTACGAGATTCCAATAGGCTTTCCCCTTCTAATCTTGGCGTTTCCCTCACGGTTTCTTCAAATTTGGATGTAATATATTCATCCAGCTTCAACTTTCTACTCCATTCCGGTCGGAGTAGCTCCATCCTTGCCTGTGTCGAACGCATCCAGGGGAAATTACTAGAAGCCAAGTCCTCTGGTCTATGAAACCACGGATATCCACCAAAAATCTCATCGGCACATTCCCCTGAAAGGCTAACTACATAGTTTTGTTTTATTTCCCGGCAGAACCATAACAGCGAGGAATCAATGTCCGCCATTCCCGGTTGGTCCCGCACTAGGACGGCTTCTTTTAAATAGGCCGCGAGATTTGTTTGTGATATGACGGAACGGTGATGTACCGTCCCAAAGGTTTCTGTCATCCTTCTAATCCATTTCTCATCGGAGTTTGGCTGGAACTCATTCGCTTTGAAATATTTATCGTTTTCCTCGTAATCAATGGAATACGTATTTAATGGCGGCTTTCCTTCCCTCTTGAAAGCATTGGCAGCAATCGCGGTTATCGCACTTGAATCAAGTCCCCCCGAAAGGAACGTACATACCGGTACATCCGATACCAATTGCCTTGTCACCGCATCGGTAAATAAGTAGCGGACCTTTTCCACGGTTTCGTCGAGCGTGTCCGTATGTGGCTTGCTTTCCACATTCCAATAGCGCTTTATCTTTAATCCGCCCCTTCTCGATAATACAAGAAGGTGAGCCGGACGGAGTTCCTTTATATCATGGAATAATCCATGGCCAGGAGAACGGGATGGACCAAGACCAAAGATTTCTGCCAATCCATCATATCCGACTTTGCTTGATACATCCGGATGGGCGAGCAGCGCTTTTAATTCCGATCCAAAAATGAATACCCCCTGTGATTCATGGTAGAAAAACGGCTTCACCCCAAGCCGGTCCCTCGCGATGAACAATTGCTCTTTTTCTTCATCCCAGATCGCAAACGCAAAAATTCCATTCAAATGGTGGACACATTCTTCCTTCCATTCCATATAGGCAGTCAGCAGCACCTCTGTATCAGAATGACCACGGAAAGAGTATCCCCTCTTGAGAAGCTCCCTTCTGATGTCCTCTGTATTATAAAGTTCGCCATTGTAACAAATGGTAAACTTCTTTTCTGCTTTCGTTCTTGTCATCGGCTGTTTGCCGCCCTCCAAGTCGACAACAGCCAGTCGTTTATGTCCAAATGCCACATGACGGCCCATCCAGACATTAGTATCATCAGGCCCACGAAACGATAATGTTTCCGCCATTTTTTCCACTATATCCTTCTGATCTTTAATATCCTTTTTGAAATCAATCCATCCTGTAATACCACACATATTGTCCCATCCACTCCTTTGCTTTAAGCAAACTACGGCTGTTCTATACTATGCCGGGAGTGCTTATACCATGAACTTAAGAAAGAGTTTACGTAACGATTCCATGTAAGTCTTCCTTCCAGTGGGTTGAGAAGATTTAATTCCGATTCGGAACTTTCATCTTTCCGTTTAAAGGCAGGCAAAGTAGGGAAGAATGGCAGAAAACCCAACTTCATAACTACTGGAGGAAATGATTGTGAATCTTCAAAAACGAAAAAGCATCATCTACGAGCAAAAACGCTCTTTTTCTTGTGGGACAATTGAGAATATAAATGACCAGTGGATTTTTTTTGAGGCAGAGGATGATGAAGCATTTTTGCTAGAGGAGATTTCTGAAGAGGGCATTGAGATCCTTCTTTCCAATGAGTGGGTACCTGGTGTGCTTCTGGAAACCGGGCAAGTAATCTTACATACGAAACATCTATATGAATTGAATAACGGGGATGCAGTTCGAGTCCGCAAAAAGCTTCCACAACCTTACATGGAACTGTTAGAGGAACTTTCAGAGGATGCTTTCACGAAATTCACCACATTATTAAATAAGTCCAACATTTCACTTTATGACTGTATTTACTGTCACAATACAATGCAGTTTATGGACCATGTGAAAGAACCATCGGGAGTGAACTTCTTGGTCTACGATAATGAAACATTTATTTGCTCCGTTCAACACCATTTTACTCGGGGTAAATCGATGACAGACCGCTTTGAATACACTCTCCAGACAGGGAAACGGTATATGTTTACAAATATGGAACGCAGAAAAGCGGAATAACTCCATAGAAAAACGTGATCCGGTTAACTGCGAATCACGTTTTTTGTGTTAGTAATAAGCTATTTTCGTAAACTTGTTGCTTTTTCGTATTTATAAACCAACCGTTATATTCCTTATTGTCGTGCTCTTTTCCCTGCAGAGACAATGTACTACATCCACATTCTAGGGTAAGTAAGCAGTAAGAAGTTCAATTGCCGACTTTTTACTACAGGGTAGCAACAATCTTTGAGAAAAGAGCTTAATGATATTACATCGGTAAACTAAAGCCCAAATGGATGATATAAGCTAAAGCCAACACGAATAGTATCCATACTACAACAGTAGACTTTCCTTTTCTTGTACGGACAGAGATCATCTCCATCAAACCGATTACCACGATACCCAATACCATTTTCAATACATATTGTCCATTTGTAATCCAGCCCCAGCCAAGCTGCAATCCCGTTACAACAATCAATATGTAGAACAATCTCAATACCATCGATGTGATTTTAGCACCTTTTTCTTTTCCTACCTTTGTCAGTACAAGCACAACAACAAACAAAATGAGTGCGATTGCCCATGTGGAAATATGCGCATGTGTCATATTTTCTAACCTCCTTCTTTCAACTCAAAACTACTTGTATCATACCATATAGACGAAAAAAAACTAAATAAATTCCCCTAATATAAGAATTTGTATGTTAACCAAGCTCTTTTTTCTAAATAGTTGTTACACTTTAATAAAAAGTCAGCACTTGGACTTTTTACTGTTCATCTACTCTAAACGAACCAATGCTATACTTCTGTAAATACAGGAAAAGAGCACGTCAGTACGAAGTATAACAGATAGTATGATTTTTAGTAAAAACAACAATTTTTTCGAAAACAGTCACTAACAATGATATAATACCTTTGAAAGCCATTACATTGATTAGATGGAGGTATTCCATATATGACAACCAAAACGCATGACATCATCAGTATCACAGAAAAATTCGGTGCCAATAACTATCACCCGCTACCAATCGTCATCTCAAAAGCAGAAGGGGTTTGGGTGGAAGATCCGGAAGGCAACAAGTACATGGATATGTTAAGTGCCTATTCCGCCGTTAATCAGGGGCATCGTCACCCGAAAATCATACAAGCCTTAAAAGACCAGGCAGATAAAATTACGCTGACATCCCGGGCTTTTCATAATGACCAGCTTGGGCCTTGGTATGAAAAGATGGCTAACCTCACAAAGAAAAACATGGTACTACCTATGAACACCGGTGCAGAAGCTGTGGAAACAGCAGTAAAGGCTGTTCGTCGCTGGGCTTATGACGTAAAAGATGTACCTGTCAACCAAGCAGAAATCATCGTTTGTGAAGACAATTTTCACGGCCGTACGATGACCGCTGTATCCATGTCTTCCAGTGAAGAGTATCAACAAGGTTTCGGTCCTATGCTTCCTGGAATCAAGGTTATTCCTTACGGTAGCATCGAAGCGCTTAAAGGTGCAATCACACCTAACACTGCCGCTTTCATTTTTGAACCAATCCAAGGGGAGGCCGGCATTAATATCCCTGCTGAAGGATTCCTTTCTGAAGCTTATGAAGTTTGTAAAGCCAACAACGTATTGTACGTGGCCGATGAAATCCAGGCTGGCCTTGGACGTTCAGGTAAACTTTTCGCTTGTGACTGGGAAAATGTCGAGCCTGATATGTACATATTAGGAAAAGCGCTTGGCGGAGGGGTATTCCCGATCTCCTGCGTAGCAGCGAACAAAGACATCCTTGGTGTTTTCAACCCAGGCTCCCACGGCTCCACTTTCGGAGGAAACCCATTGGCTTGTGCTGTTTCAATGGCGGCACTGGAAGTTCTTGAAGAAGAAGAGTTGGTTGAGCGTTCCTTTGAACTTGGTAACTATATGATGGAAGAGTTACGTACCATCAATAATCCTATAATTAAAGAAGTGCGCGGTCGCGGACTCTTTATCGGTGTGGAACTGACAGAGGCAGCTCGCCCTTATTGTGAAAAGTTAAAAGAAGAAGGTTTATTGTGCAAAGAAACGCATGAAACGGTAATCCGTTTTGCGCCGCCTTTAGTGATTTCCAAGAAAGATCTGGATTGGGCAATTGGTAAAGTGAAGCAAGTATTATCTGTTTAAAATACAAAAGCTGTCCGAAGGGTTTTGAGAGACCTTTGGACAGCTTTTATTTAAAATGATCATCCTGAATAGTTGATTCCATTTCAGACGCTAGTCAAACCACAACATTCTTCAATGTTCCCATTTTTTCCACACTTACCTCTACCATATCTCCCTTTTTCAAAAAGCGAGGAGGTTCAAAGCCTTTTCCAACTCCAGCAGGGGTTCCGGTTGCTATGACATCCCCAGGCTCCAAGGTCATCCCCTTTGAAAGGGTGGCGATGATTTCAGGTATCGAGAAAATCATCAGTTCAGTAGATTCACGTTGGCGGACCTCCCCATTCACTTTCGTTTCCAACATCAAGCTATGTGGATTTTCAATAAATGATTTATGGACAATTGCCGGCCCCATCGGACAAGATCCATCCAGACTTTTCCCTAAAAAGAACTGTTTATGCTTTTTCTGCATATCCCTTGCAGTAATATCATTGACGATGGTGTAACCGAATACGTGATCCATGGCATTCTCCATAGAAATGCCCTTGCCTGATTTACCGATGACAATAGCCAGCTCCCCTTCATAATCCAATTGGTCTGTAAGATTTTCATGGCTTTCAATGGAAGCACCTGGGCCTATTACAGAAGTAGGAGCCTTTGTGAAAATCATGATATGCTCAGGGATATCCCCTTCACTTCCCATTTCAAGAACATGGTCACGATAGTTTTTTCCAACACAGAAGATGTTCTTAAGCGGCTTTGGGATAGGAGCATGAAGATGAACTTCCTTCATCGGATAAAAATAAGATTCAGAGTCCCTTTGCATAAAGACTCGATCTCTTAACATGGAAACACTTTCGACAAAGGACCCTCCCTGTTCTATTCCTCCCAATAGGGTGGATGGCCATACTGTCCCATTACCTAATTCTTTCTGTGCTTTGTGTAGATCAAGTACATAATGTTGAGCCTCATCAGTTAATCCAATTCTTATCTCACCTTGTATTTCCATCGTTACAAAATGCATTTTTCATTGATGCTCCTCTCTCGTCACACATGATTTATGTAGTAATTTGTTATATTATGACTTGTTTTATCGAAGTGCTTTTTTTCTTGGATAGACCGTGCCATAATAGGGACAACCGCTTGCGTTACTTAATCTTATCGTAATGGAGTAGAAGAAAATGTTGGCATTAAAAATCGAATTAAAAAGACAGCAAATGATTCATTGCGCAAAAGAATACGGATTTACTGCGTCACAAACTGTCAGATGCAGTCAGGAATTAGATGTACTGCTGAATAAACAATCGCAACAGCAACTTCGTCTAATGGAAAATCAAAATAAATATTCCTTTGCACAATGATTAAGATGTGAGGCATATGCTCACATCTTTTTAAATTTTGGTCTGTTGCCGTAAGTTCCAACTCTCCATAGCCATTCCATCGGTCCATAATAGAAATTATACACCCATATTCTACTGATAATAATTTGGAAGACATATATTCCTAGTACAAGCCAGAGTCCTTGAAACGGAGTGAATGAACCATATAACCCTAATCCATAACTGTAAAAAATCAAGGAACATACAACAGATTGGAACAAATAATTGGTCAAGCTCATTTTCCCTACATATTGGAACGGAGATAACAGCTTTAACCCTAAGCTCGTTCTGGTAACCAATACAACCGTAAGGAAATAGAACACTGCACTTGCCGGACCACCTATGCCATCTTGTAAATATTCCGTAGCATAGTTTTGTTGCGTATAATACGGAAGCAGCTTAAAGATCAGTGCCAGGACAAGAGTTAATAGCCACAGCTTTTTCATTCCTGATAGATGCTCTTCCACTTTTTCTAGCCAGTTCGATTTAGCTGCTGCTGCCCCAATAAGAAACATTGGCAATACGGAAAGCACGATAAAAAAGAAGTTTGCTATATTAACAAAGGACCAATCGGAAATACGCTGTTTGGTTATCTCCATAAACGTTCCATTCGCATATACCTCCAAAGATTGTCCAACATTCCCTTTTAATGTGGAATAGAGATCTGCGTCCCCCATTGTCATGGACACAAGAAGCATTAATAACGATAACAGGATTGTTGGTATCACAATGAGCAAAAGCCCCGTCCACACCATTGCTTTTGATGACATATTCCTCATCACTAATAATAGAAATCCGCATAATGCATATGTAATAAGAATATCCCCATGCCATATGAAGAATGCATGGATCACTCCTATCACCAGCAATACGATTAGTCTCCTAGAAAAATATTTGGGTACAGATAGATTTTTCTCAGCCACCCTTTTTACAAAAATAATAAATCCATACCCAAACAAAAACGAAAATAGTGTGTAAAAGCTTGCCTGAGCAAGAATATCCACGCCATTCATTACAACGATGTCCCTGGTTTCTGACCAATATGTTTTCATGTTCACATACAGCATTGGTGAAAAGAACGAAGGCATATTCACTAGGAAAATACCTAATATCGCGATCCCCCTAATAATATCCAATGCTACAATTCTCTCTTTTTCTTGTATCGGTGCCGCTTGCATCCAGATTCCTCCCTCTTGCCTCTTTAATCTCATACAGAACATTATAGCTTTTTTTCCTTAATATTCCTATCATCAAATGCACTTGATTGCCGATTACAATTATACACTCACAATACCGGGCTAATGTCATAGGATATAACAATAAGCGCACAGAAAAGGAGTAAACGTTTATGCCAGCAATCGTCGGAGCTGTAAGTGTTAACAGCATCGGTAACTCCGGGATATTTCATATCGGGGACGTTTTCCAGATGTCTCCGGTCAGTTCAGCTAAAACATTTGCAGGAGCCGGAAGCTTTAATACAGGAGACAATATTTCAGTAAGCAACACCAACAGCCAGACAAATACGTATGACCAGGACGTCAATGATCAACCAGTGGCGTTAAATATGTAGATCAAATGCAAAGGGTGCCTGTTCAGCGGCGTACAAACTGGACTGATCCGTATGGACACAAAGAGCGAAAGCGATTCGATGTTGAGCTTATCGTAAGGAGGGAAGGGAAGTTTGATAGACGCTGGCTCCTAGAGCTAGACAATATATATTAAGGAGGGGCCTATATGTCATCCAATTTTTTTATCAACCAAAACATCGTCATCCACCATTTAAAAATTGGTGGAATCACAAACTCTTCTGTTTTCCAGATAGGTAGTGCCGGGGTCATTAAATCCTTATCTAATCTTTATAACACAGGAGGATTTGTGGAACCCGCCCCGGTAAGTAGTGCCGAGATAGCCCAAGGACAGCAAGTTGGCTCAAGCACAGACACTTTAGGACCTTTTGTCCCCTTAACAGGTACAGAGTGATTTTTTCTTCTGGGCATTCACCCATTTTCGAGAGTTGCATAAAGTATTAGAGATGATTCTCAAGACCTTAGCAAACCAAGGAAAGAGGTGGGTCGCATGTACAATAACTATCAGTACTTTTATCAATCACAACAACAGATACAGCAGCTTCAACAAGTAGTTGAAAACCAGACCAAGCAGATCTCCACCCTTGAGGAGCTAGTAAAGCTTATGCAAAAGGAGATCATCCAATTAAAAGAAAAACCAAGTATGAACATAGAAAGAATTGAGTATAAATTTGATCAGCTTAAAGTGGAAACACTCGAGGGTACATTAAATATCGGCCTGACCCCCGGGTCATCGGGTGAGATCGAAGACTTCATCGTTACCCAAAACAACCTGGAAGTCCCGGTTTCACAAAGAAACCAAAATCTTGCAAAAGGAATAGAAGCAGATTTACGGGAGTATTTGGAGAAAAACGGGGAAACGAAAATCAAACACATTGCAAAACAGCAAGGCAGGACCTTAGAGGATCATTATTATGATTTTATGATCCAAGATGTAAATAAACAGCTCCCTTCCCGTGTCAATCACAAGTTGAATACCATCACGGCAGAAGCTGTTCAAAAAGGTTATAACGATGAAAAAATTAAAGAGATCACCATCCAACAACTACAAGGCGATATGGATAAAGCCTTTGCAGCCTTTATTCAAAGCCTGCCTCACCAAAAATAAATATGCGTGGTGTTAATCAATGAATTTTCAAGTAACAAATCACAATCTGCAAGTGGATAATATCAATATTCTAGGGGTCTCTTCCTCCTCCATCTTTCTAGTTGGAGATACTCAGAATATCTGCCTATCTTCCTATTTTGATACTCCTCCGGAATCATTAATCATTGGCCCTTTTGTTCCACTTACTACGGAATAGGCCATGAGGATTTCCAGAGTAAATGAAATCAATCTGCATTCTTTGTCATTCAGTTCTTATTTTCACATTGGTGATTCTTGTTATATTAACGCCAAATCTCAAGCACTTGCGGTCAAACGGGAGTTCCCAAAATTTTATGGAAATGAAGGTGATTTTTCTGATTTCCCCATTTTCACCTTGGAATACCCATTGCCAAGGGTAACGGAGAACGTGAATATGTCTGTTTCAAATCCAAATCCGAACATTTGCGTCAATCATATCACAGTAAAGGGTGTATCCTCTTCCTCTGTCCTGCAGGTCGGATCCTCCCAGACAATTTGTGCAGAAGTAAGAATCAAACATATCAGGCAACTTTTAGGTCCTGAAGTGCATCAAGCGATGGGTATTCCTATAAAAAGTGCAATTAGGGATGAGGAGGAATAGCGGATGCCTTCTATTATTGGCCCTGTAAAAGTGACTAGTATCGGTGGGGGTACCATTAATTTCGGGGACACCTTTTATATTAGCCCAAAAGGTACCGGAAAGACCAGCGAAGGTTCCGGTGGGTCCAACACCGGAAATATTATTAATACAAATAGCGGACTTAATGCTACCAATACGATTGATCCTGACTTGACGGATCAGAACGTCAGCGGGAATAAATAAACATCTCCTTCACCTTTTAGGCTAGATTTCATATAGTGTAAGTATCAAAACAAGGCGGTTCGTTGTGTCGCGGTCCAAAACTGCGATAACAGAAACGGCCGACAACAAAAGGATGTTCTGCATGCCAGCTATCGTAGGTCCGGTCGCCATCAACAGCGTAGGCGGAGGAGTCATCAACTTCGGGGATTCTTTCTATATTTCTCCCAAATCCGCCTCCAAAACCTCAGCAGGATCCGGTGCACTTAACACCGGAAACTTCGTCATCACCAACAACGGTCTCAGCGCCACCAACACTATCGACCCTGACATCAATGACCAGGATATTGTGGCGAATAAATAAAAGCCGTGCCCACGCAAGTGGCACGGCTTTTGAATTTAGCGTCTTTTCTTTCGTTCGTTTGATTTGCGAGTTAGTGGTATTTTGGTGGACGGCTGTTTTTGGATCCATTTAATGAAGGAAGTGATCTTCGGGTCATCCTTCAAAAGGAGAACTGTATTCAGACGTGTGGCAAGTTCTTCATTCGTGTAAAGAGCATGTATCTGCTTATGACATGGAATACAAAGATTTGCCGTTGGAAGAAAGGTTCCCCCCATTTCCTTCGGGATCAGATGATGGACCGTTATTTCCACTTCTTCCCTTTCACAAAGCTCACAGGTTCCAATGTCCCGCTTTTTCTTTTTTGCCATTTACACCCTACACCTCCAACAGTCAGAATCATAAGCCTCACCCTCTTATACCTTCAGATACAGACAAAGCATCATAAGTTCTCCAATGTTACCACAGAACCTACGCCAGAAGACTGTGCAGGTGTAACCACCAATCGTCTTGGCAGGCGTGCTCTTAGCTCTTGGACATGAGAAATCACTCCTACGGCAAGGTGGTTGGATTGAAGCTTTTCTAGTGCGGTTACCACTGCATCCAACAATTCGGAGTCCAATGTGCCAAAGCCTTCATCAAGGAAGAAGAATTGTAAAGGATACTCACCACGCAATTGGATTTGTGCGGACAATGACAACGCGAGGGCTAAAGAGGTCAAGAATGTTTCTCCACCCGATAGAGAAGAAACCGGTCTTCGTACCCCGCCATTAGCATCATCACGGATAATAAATCCTCCTTGGGAGTCCATCTCCAATGCATATCTCTGTCGTGTAAGGTGACCCAATCTTTCCGATGCATCCCTGCTTATTTGTAGCAGTTGTTCTTCAGCCAAATATTCTACAAAACTGTTCCCTTTAAAGACAGCTTGGAGTTTTTGGTAAGCCTGCGTCTCTTCTGTCAACTTTGCCTTCTTTTCCTCGAGAGAACGGTAACGTTCATTACGTTCTTTTATGGAAGTAAGGTTCTGTTGAACCGCACTTTTTCTTTCTATTTCTTCCCGCAATTTTTTCCGTGCAAACTGCAGCTGCTCCTGCAATTCTTGCCATTGTGTTTCTTCCAGTCTCTCTGTCCCTATTAGTGCATTCAATCTGGACAGGTCCTTTTCAACAGCTTTTCTTTCTTCCCAATATTGTTCAATTTGTTTCTTCCATTGATCCTTATAATCTATATACGCAACTGCTTCCTCCACTGCATCCATAGAGGTGAAAATGGATTTTTCTAAATCAAGTTTCCATTTTTCTTGGATATTCTCGAGCCGGGACTTGGTCTCACGTACCATCTGTTCACTTTGCGAAGCAGCTTTCTCCCTTTCTTGTGCATGCTGCTGTGCGGAAGTCCATGTTTGGTAGTCTTCCCTTTCCCTCTCATTTAAACTGTTCACTTTAAGCTCAACGCGTTTCAGCTCATCTTGAATATTATTTTCCCCCACAATGGATTTTACCTCTTCTTGGGTTTCCTTTATACGTGAGTTTAGTTGGTCCAGGTTTAAACTTTCTTGATACATGGATTTTTCCATTTCCATTTTCATTTCTTGCACTTCTTTTAATTGTTTCTCTTTTGTTTCGATAAAATCAACGCTTTTATTGATTCTTTCCTGCAACTCCACTCTGCGCTTTTCCGTCTCTTGTGCAGCCTGATAATTCCCATCAATCTCTTCAAAACTCTCCTTCTCGAAAGCTTTGTGCCACTGCTTCTTTTTATTTTCAAGTTCCTGCCTTGAACTTTCTTCGCGCTTTTTCCACTCTTCCCGTTGCTCTATATAGCTAGAAGAAAGCTTGGCAGTTTCTTGAAATGTTCCGGACCAGGATTTAAGGAAATGGTCCGCTTGCTCTTTCTTTTCATGCAGTTGGATAAGGTCCTGGATCAATGATTTTTGCTCCGTTAAAATTCTGCGGTATGTTTCAGCAAGCAGCCCAGCAGCATCTGTCGACTCGTCCATTTCCTTTTTCCACTTGTCCACTTTTTCGAAGGATTCCTTCGGGCGAGGAAGTTCCGTTTCCCCTTCAAGATCTCGATGAAGCTCGGAAGCCAATTGCTCTAGTCTGAGCTTGATTTTCAGATTCTCCTGCTTTTGCAGAGATATTGCAGATGGAAGTTTACCCATTTCACTTTCCTCTATACTGCTGGCTACCTCTCGATGTCCTTCCTGAGAAGCTACTCCAGGATGATTAGTGGATCCACAAACGGGACACGCTTCGCCTTCTTCAAGCGATCTGGCCAGTTCCATGGCTAGCTGATGAATTTTGGCGTCTTCTGCAAGCTTTTGTTCCGCCTGCAAGAATTGTTCGGTCTGTCGCTCCAACCAATCTAACCATTGTGCCATTATGGAAGCTTGGTCATAATGCTTCTCTGTACGTTGAAAGATTTCCAGTAACGTTTCTTTTCCCTTTTGCAGGTTTGCCTCTGCTTTTTGGTTCTCCGCTTGAAATGCCGAGATTTTATTTTGCAGGCTTCGAACCTCAGCACCATTTTCCAGTACTTTTTTCTCCATATGCAAAATTTCCTGTTTGCCCTCAAATGCCTTCTGTAACAATTGCAGACGGGCAGGTGACTCAGCAGTAGACGCAAGCTCATCCTTTAATACTTTTTGCTTTTTAATCGCCTTGACATATATATCTTTTTCTTTCTCTTCCTGTGCTTCTATTCTAGAAAGCTTTTCTTTTTTAGATGCTATAGAATGTTGTAGCTCCACTACCTTTGGCTGATATACAGATAAGCCTTCTTCAAGCTTCAGGGCACGCACCAATTTCTCTTTCTTGGACAGCAAGACAGGCAAATCCGTTTCTTTCTTTTGCCGTGCCGCTTCATAGCTTTTCACCGATTTTTCCAATGTTTCTTTCGCAGATGCATTGGCAGCCTGGTCTTGAATGCTCTTTTGCCTCCATTGAGCTATAACTTTCTCGACTTCTTTCAAATCTTCCAATAACGGCTTCAAGTTCTCCGCTTGCTCTGCCAAGGTATAGGAAACTTCCAGTTCCTTGATGGAAGCTTCCTGTACTAAGAAAGTCTGAAGCTTCTGTTCCACTTGTTCCCTTTCTGTCTGCCATTCCCATTGTTTCTTTTTACTTTCAAAAACATTTTCCATTTCCTGAAGTGCTTCTTCTGCCGCATCGACGAGTGCTCCTACTTCTTTAAACGCTTTTTCCGCTTCTTTCACCGCTTCATCTGTTGCCTCGCCCAAACCCAGCTGCTCGGCATGGATCTCACCAAGGAGCCTTGTTTTCTCCTGCAATTCTTCCTTTATTTTTCGAGAGAGCTGATCTCCATATTTCTCTAGCTGAAATAGGCGTTGCAGCATCTGTCTTCTGTCTGCACCTTTCAGTGATAGAAACTCCGCGAATTTTCCCTGTGGCAGGACAACCGCCCGGGTAAAGTCATCAATTGTAAGCCCCAAAATTTCTTGGATGGCATGATTGACTTCACTTGCCTTATCAGCGATGACGATATGTTTATCGTCCTTAACTTCCGTCAATCGGGATATTCCCGATTTGACGCGGATATCATCCGTACGCTTAAAAGTCCGCTCCACCTTGAATCGTTGCTTCCCATTGGCATTTTCCAATTCAAATAGGAAGGATACCTCCAACAGATTCTCGGCATGATTCATGATACCCTGTGTATTATTCGAGGCACGCTCCACTTTCCCGTACAGTGCGAGTGTCATGCCATCTAAAATGGATGATTTTCCGCTTCCAGTAGGTCCGAAGATACCGAAAACGCCCCCTTCACAGAGCGATTCAAAGTCAATCACCTGTTTCTCACGAAAACTGTGCAAGCCTGTGACCGCTAATGAAATTGGTTTCATGCTTGTTCCTCCTTCACCGATTCATCTTGTAATAAGGAGAGGAATAACCGGACCAATTCCTCCTCAGGCTGTGCTCCACCTGATTGTTTTTCATAGAATTTTACAAATAGCTCTTCAATTGGAACACTATCCATTTTCACAGCTTTTCGTTCCTCCACCATTTCCGGAAAAATAGGACGAATATGCAGGATTCCATCGTGATGTTTGCGGATGCGGTGAATCTCTTCCATGGATAACGCATGCGTCACATGAATTTCAAGGTCAACCCAGGCATGATGGTCTTTCTTTTCCTCCAGCCACCCAAACACCTGCTGAACACCTTCTGCCGCTTTCCATCTTACAAGGGGCTTACCACTTGATAGATAGATTTCTTTTGTTTCCACCTCTGCACCAGGCTTTGCATCGATGATGGTGACACTTTTTGTATATCCAGCCTCAGAAAAACTATAGGCGAGGGGAGAGCCGGAATACCTTGCAGCCGTTTTAGCACGTTTAATAGTCTGAGGACGATGGAGATGGCCAAGTGCTACATACTGCGCCTGTGCCGGTAGACTTTCCGCTGCAACCGTGAATGCCCCGCCTACCTCGATCGGCCGTTCCGAATCGGAGGAATTCCCACCTGCCACAAAAAGATGGCTCATTGCAACATTAACCGTCTTTTCCGTGAACTCTTCACACATCTTCCCGAAAAATTGACGTATTCGCTCATCATATTGATTGCGGATGACCTTTTCATCAAACTCTTCGGAAAGCACCTCATTTAATCTCGATTCAGATGGATAGGGCAAAGAAGCAAGCTTGAGGGTTTCATCTGTAGTAGGAATGTAGATTTTCTGAACGTCCATGGTGGGGTAACCAAGCAAGGATATATTCTGTGAGCTTGCAAGAGGTCTGGATGCCGAAAGACGGTCTGGATTGTCATGGTTGCCAGCAATGACCGCCATCGGCCTTTTCCCATTGTTTGAAAGCTGTTTAAGTGATTCATAGAATAGTACTTCCGCTTGAGCAGGTGGATTGACCGTATCATACACGTCTCCAGCCATCAGAATAACATCTACCTTTTCGTCCTCTACTATTTGCAAAAGTTCTTCCAAAAATTGTGCCTGCTCTGGCAACCGGCTTCTTCCCTCCAATGTCTTACCGAGGTGCCAATCTGCAGTGTGAAGTATTCGCATTTTCCTCTTCCCTTCCATAAAAGAGGCTCAAGCAACAAATCCTATTTTCTGACTTTTGCCTGAGCCCTTTTCTTTTTAATCAACCATCTCCACTAGATGGTTTCCATCAAAGAAATATAAATATTTCGCCCTAAGTTCCTTCTTCCAGATCTGCTCGACAGCCATCCCGTACAAGGACACCTGTTCCTTGTATCGGTTTCTTAGGATCGGTTCGGCCTCTACAAATCCTCCTGGGAAACGGCCGTTGATGGTGTCTGTTTTATAATCAATTAAAACAAGTCCATCTTCATCTTCCACAAGGCAATCAATGACTCCCTGTACTAAAATGGTCTCTTCTTTTAATTCCGTCGTTTCTCCAAGCACATCTCCTTTTAGAGCAAAGCTAAAAGGAACCTCCCTGTGGATATGCTCCGCGTTCAACATGCGTTTGCCAACAGGGTTTGCAAAGAAGGATGCTATTGCCTCAAAGTCTATCACTTCCGCCTGTTCCTGGGTTATCAGCTCTTTTTGTACCATCATAAGCACCTGAGCTTGGATGTACTCTCTATCGATATTTTCCACCGATAAATCTACATTTTGCATCACCGCATGCATCGCTGTTCCAATTTCGGATGGTGACAGCTGTTTTTTCTGTAGAAATGCCGGACGATCAAGGAAATATCTTCTTTCTGTCTTAACGAGCGCGTTATCCGCGTATGGATCCTGTTGTTCTCTCATTCTTTTTATTTCTGATACCGATTGCTTGGATCGATGGGCACTTGCCTCTTTATACGGATACGACCAATTCAATTGCTCTTTAACTCTCATTTTATAAGAACTTTCTATCTCCACTGGTACACCATGCCTCACCTTATCCAACAGAAGGTTTTCTTCTTCCTTTTCCGCTTCCATCTCTTCTAGAAGCTGGTGCACCTTGGTTATGGACACCTTCCAGGAGGTTGGGTGATTGGTTATGTCGTCAGATACAGAAGCTGACAACCCATTTTCCCTCAAGCTTTCTGCATCCCTATGGCGTACAAGCGCAGGACCAACCCAATCCATGTAGGATTTTGCCCCTGCTCTGGCGTAATCCGGCAACAACCAGCTTTCATGACTGCAGTGTTCATTCCATAGGGCCTGCGATTTCTCGAAGTCTTTTACCGTTCCGACCAGATACAACTTCTCTTTTGCCCTTGTCAATGCTACATATAGGACACGCATTTCCTCTGCAATCAACTGAGCTTTGGCTTTTCTTTTCAACGCTAGCTGTAAAATGGTAGGATAGGTGATTCGCAGTTTCGAATTTACATATTTGGAGCCAAAGCCAAGCTCCTTATCCAGCAAATAACTACTATTGAGATCCATCATGTTGAACTGCCTCGACAAGCCGGCAACAAATACGACTGGAAATTCAAGTCCCTTACTGGAGTGGATGGTCATCAACCTGATTACATCCTCCTGCTCCCCGAGCGCTCTTGCTGCTCCCAAATCCTCTCCGCGGTCCTGCATCCTTTCGATAAAACGCAAAAAGCGGAAAAGTCCACGGAAGGAAGTGGATTCATATTGTCTTGCACGGTCATAAAGGGCTCTTAAATTAGCCTGACGCTGCTTTCCACCCGGCATCCCCCCAACAAAGTCGAAGAAATGGGTGTCCTGATAGATTTGCCAGATCAATTCCGACAATGCTCCTTCACGCGCAGAGGTTCTCCAGGTCTGAAGCATTTCGTAGAATAGCTGCACTCTTTTTACGAGATTTCCCTCTTCTATTGTATCCGGTGTTTTTTTCATGAATGCGATTAAGGCTTCATAGTAGGATCCTCTTTTTTGCTGGATTCGGATGGTTGCCAAGTCATTGGAGTCCATTCCGACAATAGGAGATCTCAATACTGAAGCCAGCGGAACATCCTGGTATGGGTTATCAATTATTTTCAACAAGGATAAGAGAATGGCTACTTCCGTTGCCTCAAAATATCCCGTGCTTAAATTTGCATATAAAGGCAACCCCTCCTGTTTGAATTCTTCCATAAACTGCGGTGCCCATGGCATCGAACGCATTAGGATAACACAATCCCGATACATGACAGGGCGCATCACTTTTTTATCCTTGTCATAGATCTCATAACCAGATTGAACGAGATGCCTAATCTTCTGTGCAATCATTTTTGCTTCTACCTGAGCGGTTTCCAATTCTACTTTATCAAAGCCAGTGGAATCAACGGAATCCTCCATCTCGTCGGAAAAATCAGGCCCATCTGCCGCGGAATCACTGCGGTCGATCACCATCAGCTCCGCTTCCCGGTCTGTCGCCTCCGGATAGTAGGCCGCGCCGAATTTCAGTTCCGCATCGTCGTCATAGTCAATCTCTCCGACGGTTTCCCCCATTATCTGTTTGAAAATAAAGTTGGTAGCATCCAGCACTTCAGGTCGTGAGCGAAAGTTCTTATTCAAATCGATTCGGAGTCCAGAGTCTTCACCTGTTGAATGAAATCGCTTGTATTTACTCAAGAAAAGAAATGGTTCAGCAAGCCGGAATCGATAGATGGACTGCTTCACGTCCCCTACCATGAACATATTTCCTTCTTCTTCCCGTTCTTTTGTCACAAACTTTAAGATGGCCTCCTGTACCATATTCGTATCCTGGTATTCATCCACCATCACTTCCTTGAACGTGGACTGATAACGGAGTGCCGCCTCTGATCGTTCGAGGGTCCCATCCTTGCTATGTGTGAGCACAGCCAAACAAAGGTGCTCTAGGTCGGAAAAATCGACCAAGCCCTTATCCTGCTTCAACAAGCTAAACTCATCGCCATACTTTTTAACAAGGTTTACTAGGGTTCCCATCACGGGCGTGAGTTCCTCCAAATCCTTCAGGAAGGATTCCGGACGCCTTGAAAAGAGTTCTTCTTTTATCCCTTGGATCATCGCCTTGGCATTATTCCTTACCTTTGTCCATCTTTCTATTAGTCCTTTATCATATTCATCACCACGGCATGTTTTTGCCCTTGAAAAATCAAGTTCCTGCATGACTGCATACAGTTCTTCCCAGGATGAATCGAGGGCTGTTTGAAGTCTGCGAAGTTGAGCTAGATCCTGTTCAATATTTTCAGCTCTAGGAGCAGGTCCCCCAGGCTCAAGGGTCATTTCCATCGCCTTGTTCAATAGGCTCTCAGCCCCAAGAAATTGCAGGTGCATCTCTTTTTTTAGCGTTTGTATAAAAGGAAGTTCGTCCATGGATAAATTGCTAGTAGATTGATAGAAAGCCACAATTTCATCCAACCATGTCTCTGGGTTGGGATTTGCCCGTGAAAATTCATGAAGGTCCAGTACCAGGTTTTGCAGGGCACTATCTGAACGGTCATTCGTATAACGATCGACCAGTTCAAAAAATGCATCATTCCCCTCTTTTCCATACTGCTCTTCAAACACGTTCTCCAGCACTTCTTCCTGCATCAATTGAATCTCGGTTGTATCGGCAATCCGAAAACTCGGATCAATATCAATTAGGTAGTAGTACTTCCTTACAACATCCAGGCAAAAGGAGTGGATGGTGGAGATGGAGGCACGGTTCAGCAGACTCAGTTGCCTGCGCAAATGGAGAGAGGCGGGCTTTTTCTCCAGCTGCTTCTCTAATGCTTCCCCTATTCTGTGGCGCATCTCTGCAGCTGATGCATTGGTGAACGTCACGACAAGCAGCCTATCCACATCCACATGCTCTTCGACAATTTTATGAATCATTCTTTCTACAAGGACTGCTGTTTTACCGGATCCCGCAGCTGCCGCAACCAGGATATCCCTCCCCGATGCCACAATCGCTTTCCATTGATCATCTGTCCACTGGGCCTCTGCCGGTTTAGGAAGAAGTTCCATGCTCATGCTTCCTCTCCTCCTTCCAACTTTCTTTTCATCGAGGCAATGACCTCATTTTTTGGTATGTTAGATAGCACTCTATATTCATTCTCATCCAGTGAAGTATCAAACTGGCAGAAAGATTTAAAAGAACAGAACGTACACGGTGTTTGATTTTTTAATTTGTAAGGAGCAATGCTTGTCTCCCCTTCGGAGATTTTCATGCCGATTTCTTCGAATGTCTTTCTGACATAGGTTCTTAATTGTGTAAACTCTTCCTCGCTTGCAACCGAAGAATTTGCCTGGAAACCACCATTCTTTTTAAGGGCAGCTGAAACTATTCTAGAGTGTCCGGATTCTAATGTCTGATCCATCAGCTTTACGGATTCCTCTTCCCCTAGTAAAAGGCCTTTCATCTTGAAACTCTTGAAGATTTCTTCCTCAATGATATTCTCCGGTGCCATTCCATTCGTCTTGATCATCGGGTTGTGTACATGGAAGTACAAGACACCTGCAGGAGTGGCTTCGCTCCCGAGCCAGCCTTGGGAATGGGTAATAACAATATCCAGGTAGGTCAGCATCTGCAGTGCCAACCCATAGTAGACTTCTGTCAGGTCAAGTGCTTTGCCACTTGATTTATAATCTATGATCCGAAGTAATAAACCGTTGCTTCCTTCCGCTTTATCCACACGGTCAATACGTCCGATAAGCTCCATTGTAACGCCATTTGGTAGATGGAGCTGAATCGGAGGCAGCTCTTCTTTTTTCCCGAATCCTAACTCAAGGCCAACCGGCGTGAACTTGCTCGCCTTAGAATGATCACTAAGGATTTGTGATGCTCTCGTAATGATTGTTTCTAGCTTCCGTTTGATATAGTGGAACCGATTAGAGCTTAGTAGTATTTCCCCTTGCAACTTAGGAGCGAGGAGATTAACCGCTTCTTTTGCCAGTACCTCGCATTCCTGCTTGCTCAAATGCTTCCAATCGTTTCCGCTTTGTCTCAGCTTATCAGATATATGCTTTAGTGCAGCATGGAAAAGCTGTCCGATATCAGGAGCTTCCAAACGATATATTTTTCTGTCCTTGAGCTTCAAGCCATGTGAAGCAAAATGGGAGAAGGCGCACGCACTAAATTTCTCCATTCGGGAGACACTTGTTTCCATATGGTTCCCATATAATTCACGGCTAACTTTTCGCTCCAGCTTCTTTGCTTCGTTTTTATAAAATAAACTTCGTAATACCTGCTCTGTCTTGTCCTGCCATTCCTCACTATCAAGTAGTGCATTGTAAACATCCCACCATATAGGTTCCATGGGATATTTTTTCATCCATGCTTGTAGTTGGACCGCTAAGTTAGAAAGCGTGGTGGATGGTGAATGCACGAACATCAGTTGCTCCTCTTGAGATAGCTCTGCAGGTTCATTAAACAGGAGCTTTTCCTTCATTTCGGGGAACATTTCCTTGATCCTCTTAATGTAGGAAGATGGCAGAAGGGTTTTTCCCTCTTCATCTGCCAGTGCATAGCTTATATATAAATGATGAGATGGACTTAAAAAGGATGAATAAACAAGGAAGTGTTCACCAAGCAGCCTTTCCATACTCGTAGGTGCAAGCTCCATTCCGTAGTTTGCCAAAAGCTCTCTTTCTTCTTCGGATACGAATCCCTCGTCCTTGATTTTGGCAGGAATCACACCATCGTTCACACCGATCACAAAGCTATATTTAATTTCCGACAAGCGGGAAAGATCGAAGTTCGCGACAATTACCTGATCGATTGCTGGAGGAACAAGGCTGAAGCGAAGACTTTCCAATCCGCTTTCAACCATTTTCGTAAACATGTTCAATGTGATGGGGTGGTCTCCAATCAACTCAACCATCTGATCGAGCATCTGAATGATGGCTTTCCACACCTGTTCGTTTTCTTTTGCAGCAGCTAGGCTTCCTTCCTCTTCCGCTTTCTTCATTCTTGTTTCCAGCTTCTGAGGAATTTTAAGTTCTTCCATATATTCATAGAGGGCTTTGCAGTAACCTTCCATCGTCTTCGCTTTTTTCCAGCGCTTTTCAAGCATGTGTAGCGGTGCTACAATCATTCCTCTTAATTCATTGATTTCCTCTTCATAGGCAAGCTCTTCATCTGTCTGTACATAGGGACCTTCTGTATCCACACTGAAAAAGCGGCGATATCTCCAAGGCTCTTTAGACGTCCATCTATGCCCTTGAATTCCGTAGGAAAGACAATAATTCTCCAGCTTGTCCGTCTTTTCCCGCATCTCATTGAGATCTTGATCTAGCGAGTAGAAGAAATCCGTTTTCACACACCGGAAAACCGATTCATAGCGCCAGTTTCTTGAAATGACCTCAACACTAGAACGCAGTAACTCGACCAATGGATGGTGAAGCATTGTCCGCTTTTGATCTACGAAAAAGGGGATATCATAATCTTTGAAAATAGTATTAACCAAATCTATATAGGATTCCGCGTTTCTTACGATGACGGCAATATCTTTGTAACGGTTGTTTCGGTCTCGCACTAAAGAAGTTATTTCCCTTGCAATCCCTTCAATTTCAGCACGTCGATTGACCGCTTGCAGAATGGAGACTTCAGTCTTTCCTTGATAGCTTACGGTAGGGCGGATATCAAAATATCTTTCCATATGGGATAGGGAATCGGCATGAAAACGGGGAGAACCCTCCAAAAGAATTGGTTCTTCCACGGAACACCCTTCTTCCATAGCAAGCTTCTTCAGCTTTTGATAGGTTGTCCCTGTTTCCCGGAAAAGATGAAGATCGTATGGTGCTTCCTCGTCATATGGCTTATCCACCGTCAGGGCTATCGTGACGGAGTTTGCATGCTTCATCAATTCCTTCAGAACTTCAAGTTCCTGTGGGGTGAAACTATGAAAGCCATCAATGAATATATCCGCTTTTTGAATGTATCGTGATTGAGGCAATTTTTCCGCTAACAGCTGTAAATAATCCTCGCCATCCAAGTACTTTCCTTCCAAGCTTTTTTCCAGTTGACGATAGACTACCAGAATATCTGTCAGCTTTTTTGCCAGCATCTTCTCATGCTCCGAAATGGATATATCTTCTCCGATACGAACGATTTCGTCCTGTAAAAGGTCTGGTGTGATGCAATAGCGTTTGAATTCCGATATCATGCTTTCCATTTGTTCAATGAAACCAAATTGTTCTGCAGATTTGCCGAACACCTGAAAATCACTTTTATGTTCTTCAATCACTTTCCGCAGAATCATATGGATACCCGTCTGATCGATATGAAAACGGCTGATTCCGCCGACCTCTTGCAAAATCCTCCAGGCAAGACGGGTAAAACTGAATACTTGGGCCCGAATCATTCCCTTCACATCAGGTGACTGAACTATTCTGTATTCGGATTGAAATGTCATCTGCTCTGGTACAAGGTACAGGACAGGGGGACCTTGAGGATTTTCCTTCAGTTTATGTAGGATCTTCTCATTGAACCATGTTGTTTTACCACTGCCTGTTCTTCCTAATAAAAAACGTATAGACACAAGATTTCCCCCATTTTATAATTTCCTCACTTAATATACGTACTTATGTTCTTCTTCTGGTTCTATTGTACTGAAAAACTAGCATTAATGCCAATGTCTTGGCCATATTCAGAAGGTTGTTTCTTTCGTGAATGGAACGGGTCAAACCCTTGCGGCATAAGGTGAAATGGGCAGGTGATGGGGATGGGAACAGCAAATAACCATTATTTTTCAGCAGCTTTATTAATCATCATGGGTTTTTTGGTGGTGTGTAATCTGTACTCGTTAATACCATTGTATGACCAGATCAGCATGGAATGGCGTGTACCAACTGGTAAGGTCATACTGGCAAGCAGCTTCTTTAGCATTTTCTATGCCATTGGGCTACTTACATTCGGACCAATGTCCGACAGGTTCGGCAGGAAACCTATCATTAGCTTTGGATTTCTGTTTTCTGCCATCGCCACGCTTCTTATCTCTTATTCTACGGAAATTGCTCATTTGTATCTCTTTCGCTCCATACAGGGATTTACACTCGGATGTTTTGCTCCTGTCGCTTTTGCTTACTGCTTTGATCATTTTACTCAAACCCTTCGAACATTTACCATTTCCCTCATCAATGCTGGATTTTTACTTTCTGGCATATTCGGACCGATGATAAGCGAAAAAGTTTCTTATTATTATCATTGGGACGGAGTCTATGTATTCTTTGCACTTTTGTATTTCTTATTGTTTTTGTTTTCCCTTGTTATTTTAAGAGCTTCGAAAGTTTCAGGGAGTATAGGGAAACAGCCCTGGAGACATTTTTTCACCCTATTGGCTGATCGTGATTTACTATTTCTTTATCTGATTGTTTTTTCATTATTGCTTTCCTTCGTGACTTTTTATGATAGTCTTTTTCAATACTTATATCAGGAGTTTCCTGACAAGTCATACTTGTTGGCCCGTTCCATCGGCCTGATAGGTACTGTTTCCTGCCTGTTTTCAGATATTCTTCTAAAGCATATTGGCGCAAAGCGGCTTATTCTCTTTTGCTCTTTGACCATTTCGCTTACATTTTTTTTAATGATGTACTTCCGAGAAAATCTGATCTTGATTGGTTCCTTATCCGTCATTTATGTTGCAGCCATTTCCTTTTTTCTGCCTTCTGTGATCATCTATATCGGGATCTTGGGAGAAAAATACAGGGGAAGCGCGATTTCCCTTTACTCTTTTACATTATTGATCGGAACGGCCCTTAGTCCCTTAATAAGTCATACCTTCAGTTTTCAATATGCATTAGTCTTTTTGGGTACTTGGTTCCTAGTTAATAGCTGGATGATTATTAGAATTAGGAAAGATGCGTAATAAGCTTTTTTCTATTCCATAAAAATAATCAAATTCCATGTGTATGGGGGTGTTCAAGCTTTTTCATTATGTTCTAAAGACGCTAGAAGCTTGCTTAAGAGTAATGGCTGATCCTTTTTGAAGCCTCTTCCGCTCCTTTCTCTCATCACTAAGGTTCTGACTCGCTCCATGAAGACTTCTCCTTCTGGAGGTAAATTTTCCGTTGAGATTGTCTTTATCAGAGCTATAAAAACAATCTGGAGATAAATTTTCCGTTGAGATTGTCTTTATCAGGGCTATAAAGACAATCTGGAGGTAAATTTTCCGTTGAGATTGTCTTTATCAGGGCTATAAAGACAATCTGGAGGTAAATTTTCTGTTGAGATTGTCTTTATCAGGGCTATAAAGACAATCTAAAGATAAATTTTCCGTTGAGATTGTCATGACCGAGGTTATAAAGGCAATCTGGAGGAAACGACCCCAAAAAATGTCATCATTAGCAACAAGACCACACTCTTCCTAAGAAGATTTCCCCATTGTAAAGGTATTCATCGCTTTAACTCCTTCTCCTTTTCTGCCCCACAGAGGTCCTCATACACTCCATGAAGAACCCTCTCCTCTCCATTTCATTAGTAGTTTATACGTGGGTGGAATTAAAAAACCTCCAACTTCCATTGCTGGTGGTCGGAGGTTTCATCCAATTATGTGCTTGGAACTACTGTCGTTTGTTCCATCTCTTTCAACGTTTTCATTCGTTTTTTCAAATATAGACCTTGCGCGATACCAAACATATTCCCGACTACCCAATATAGCGCGAGTGCGGAAGGAAGTGTCAAACCGGCAATCAAGATGAACACCGGAATGATGTTCATGACCATTTTCATCTGCGGCTGGATGTCATCTGTCAGCGTGACTCTTGTTTGAATAAATGTGGTGATGGCTGCCACTATCGGCAGGATATGCAAGGGATCAGGCTGTCCAAGACTTACCCAGAAGAAAGAGTGCTCAGCAATCTCCGTCGTTCTCCCAATCGCATAATAGAAAGCCATGATCACAGGCATTTGAACCATCATCGGCAAACAACCAGCGGCTGGGTTCACTTTGTGGGTTTGATACAACCCCATCAGTTCGGTTTGCATCTTTTTTTGATCATCCGTATTCTTTTTATCTTTATATTTCTTTTGTATGGCTTCCATTTCAGGCTTTAGCTTTTGCATTGCCAACATATTTTTCTGCTGCTTCAAAGCCAATGGCAATATTAGAAAACGGATTGCGATGGTGACAAGGATGATGGAGATGCCGTAACTCCCGCCTGTCCAATCTGCTACTGTCGTCAATGCAAGGGATAGGGGATAAACGAAGTAATGATTCCATACTCCCGAACTATCAGCCGTGATCGGCTCACTCATGTTACATCCTGTTAAAAATGATACCAATAATATTACCAAACTTACTGTCCAAAACTTTCTCAATGTGAATTCCTCCTACTTTTTACAAGATTAGCGATTCATGTAAGAAATATAGAGGGAGGAATCTTCTTCATCCAAGGTTGTTTCCTTTGTTGGCCTTTTTCTATAAATAAATGTTATAAGCCTTTTTCTTTTACCGATGACTGACTGCAGTTTGTTGGTCTCAAGATCCAAAGAGGTCGTATAGCCATTGTGTTGGCAGACCACATACTTGGAATCCACGAAAAAGCAGAACGTCAGCAAACAAAGAATGGCAGCTGTTACATATGGTGCATAGAGTAATATATCAAGATAAAATTCCATAAATGTGCATTCACCTTTTTGTGTGAGTATAGTAGATATTACTTGTACGAATCAAATTTAAATACGTTTCATTAAAAGTATATCCCCACAAGAAAAAGATACACCTAGTCAGCAAAAAATGCTAGGTGTATCTTTTTGTAAATTTCTCTATTTGATATGTTCTTCTTTATTTTCCTTCTGGGTGAAAAGCCCTCTGAAAGAATCCTGTAGTTCCTTTTTATCCAATTTTCCTACTGCCGTCTTTGGTAATTCCGGTACAAAGATTATTTTCTTAGGTATTTTATAAATTCCGATTCTCCTCTTGCAGAAGGTCAGAAGTTCCTTTTCAGATGTCTGCTTCTTGTTAGAAACGATGGCAATGACCGCTTCTCCCCACACAGGATGTGGTACACCTATTACACATGCCTCTTTGACCGCTTCATGCTGACAGAGAGTCTGCTCCACTTCCAAAGGGTAGATATTCTCCCCACCTGAGATGATCATATCCTTTGTCCTGCCTACTATATAAAAATAACCGTCTTCATCCCTGCGCCCCAAATCACCTGTCCTCAGCCACTCTTCGCATTTAGCTTTCTTGGTTTCCTCTTCTTTTCCCCAATATTCCGAGAAGACATGGGAGCCTCTAATATAGATTTCCCCAACCTCCCCTTCAGCGGCTTCCAGACTATCATTTATCATTAATTTCACTTCATTGAATAACATCGCTTTACCTACTGAACCTTTTTTACCATATGCTTCATTAGGATCAATATAAAAGTTGTTCGGACCCGCTTCTGTTAAACCGTATCCTTCTTTGAACAATTTTCCCTTCTTGTAGAATGCTTCGTATATTTCTAGTGGACAAGGTGCCCCTCCTGAAAGGAATGTTCTCATTGTCGGGAAGTCAGTGCTTTGAAACTGAGGATGTTCTATCAACATGCCATACATCGTAGGTACCATTAACGTAATGGTACATCGATACAAATTCAATAGATTCATGGCTTTTTCCGCGTCAAAATTCTTCATCAATACAACGGTTCCACCTGCCATGAGTATTGGAGTAGACAAGGCATTCAGGCCACCCGTATGAAACATAGGCAGGCAAGTAAGGGTGATATCCCCTCCATGCAATCCCCAGCTTACGATTGTATTGATAGCATTGAATGTGATGTTCTCATAAGTAAGGATAACGCCTTTTGGTAGTCCTGTTGTGCCCCCCGTATAGATGATGGCTGCTGGGTCATTGGAACGTGTTGCGGGTGGACTATTCCATTGTATTTCTTTCGTTGCCAATTCCTCCAGGGAGAACACTTGACATTCCAGTTGCTTTGATTCTTCCAAATATTCATCATGTACTACCACACATTTAGCCTTGCAATCTCTTACTATATAGTTCCATTCCTTTTCCGCCATTCTCCAGTTGAGCGGAACAAAGATTGCTCCAATTTCACTACATGCAAAAAGCATATCAAAGTACACTATATGGTTTGGAGACAATAAAGCCACTCGATCTCCTATTCCAATACCGGCAGAAAGAAGTCTTCCTGCCATGACTCTTGATCGGTCATATAATTGCTTATAATTCCATCTTTCTCCCGTTTCGCCGTCTATAACCGCGATCTTATGTGGAGAATGTTGTGAACGCTTCTGTAACCAAGAACCATTCATTTCCACTTCCATCTCTCCCCTACACCTTACATGATATTAATACTATAGGAGATCGGAGTTACAGAAGGGTTACAGAGGAGGATGTATATCTCGGTAGTTGGATACCATCAAAAGAAACGGGCACCATCAACTTGATGGTGCCCGTTCACAAGGCTTAGACTTCTTTCACTTTTTTCCTCTTAATCACAATATAAAACGCTGGTACAAACAACAACGTAAAGAATGTCGAGAAGAAAATCCCTGAAATAATTGAAATCGCAAGTGGGGTAAATAAGACATCCCCGCTGAACGCTATCGGAAGTAAAGCGGCAATAGATGTAAACGCCGTCAGTACGACCGGTCGCAACCTGGCTTTACCTGAATCAATGACCGCTTCGCTAAGAGTTGCACCCTCTTGCAGGCGGGATTCCATGAATTCAATGAAAACCGTAGCATTCCTTACCACTATTCCCGCAAGTGATACGATCCCCATCATCGCCATGAATCCGAGACCGGTTTGTGTGATGAACAAGCCTATCATCGCCCCTGAAATGGCCAAGTACACGGAACTCATGATTAACAATGGCAGTCTTAATGAATTGAACTGAACAACCATTAAGATATAAATCAGGAAAATAACGATCAAGAACAGTTTTCCTACTTCAATAAAGAAGTCACTTCTTGCAGAAGATTCTCCTCCCACCGAAACCGAAATATTATCTGTTTCATAGGATGCTGCTATCTCTTTCACCTCTGCTTCTAATTTCTGTTTGTCATCTTCCCCAGGATACACACGAACCGTTATGGTTCTGTCCCCATCCTTATGAGGAATCAATGGCAACACTTCTGTTTCTTCAAGAGAAACCAGCTCTGATAGTGAGATGAGAACCGGTGCTCCAAATTCGGTCGTTTCTGTTTTACTTGGAAGCTCCAATGCTTCAAGGTCTATTGTTTCTCCATCCTCTACAAGGTCTTGGACGATGGTCAGTGTTTCTCTCTCCAGCCCTGCTTCATATGAACCGACTGGGATTCCTTCTGTAACAAGCCTTATTTGATTGCTTATTTCCTGGGAGGTGATGCCATGCTCCTCCATAGCATCCCTATTCGGAACATAGTTGATGGTAGGCTGCGGCGAACCTACATCATCAATGACTGCGCCGCTTCCTTCCAAGCTTTCGATCTCTTGTTTCATTCCATTGACGGAGTCCATCAGTTCTTCTATATCTTCCCCAACTACCGTCAGTGCGATAGGAGCTCCAACAGGAGGTCCGGCTTCAATAGTGGAAAGCATCACCACTGCATCTGGATTTTCGTCACGTAGCTTTGGCTGCCATTCGGCAATCGTATCTGCAGCAGACTGCTGTTCACGGTCGACCCTTATGACAATCTGTCCCGTGTTTTCACCTGAATTGGATAATGTGCTACCGAATATCCCAGGTTCCCCGCTTCCTGCAAAGATCGTGGTTTCGTATACTGCTTCATCTGTTGTAATGCTCTCTTCCATCTCTTGAAGCCTTGATTCTGTTTCCTCTAGTGGTGTCCCTGCAGGGTAGGTGACGGACACGGTTACCTCTTCTCGATCTGCACTCGGGAAGAATACGACCGGAATGAATGGAACCAGAGCGTAACTCGCAGTACAGAATGTAAGAACAGCAAGCCCTGTGAGCAAAGGCTTTTTCACAACTTTTGTTAAAACTTTCGAACTATACCAGTTACTTACTTTATCAAATTGTGACCAAAGCAGGCCGTCTTTTGTTTTTTTGCGTTTCTTTTTCTTTTGACGCCATGCCATGAAAATCGGCACAATGGTCAAAGCGACAATGGTGGAGCCGATGATCGTCGCAATCAATACCGTAGGGAGTGCGGAAATAAAAGCACCGTTTGGACCACCAAGGAATGTCAATGGCAAGAAGGTAAAGACAATGGCCAAGGTGGAGGTAATGATCGATACTCTAACTTCTTTCGTTCCGGTCATGGCACCTTCAAGCGGACCATCGCCAAGCTGATAATGTCTTTGGATATTATCATTTACAACAATGGCATCATCCACCAGAATCCCTAGCGCTATGATGATTCCAATGATGGAGATCTGGTTTAAATCCACATTCACATACGGTAGCGGAATCAATCCAAGCGCAATCGAGATTGGAATGGAGATTGCCACGAGGATCGCAGAAACGGCATTTAGTCCAAAGAACGTAATCAATACCACGGCTAAAATAGAGATCAAGAATGAAATTCCCAAGTCCTTGAAAATCTTGGACACAATATCGTTTTGAGTATAGTAGAGATCCATCTCCACTTCTTCTGGCAGGTCTTTGGACAACCGCTCCATCTCAGCATCCACTTTGGAATGAAGTGTTGGGATGTCCACTCCTTTTTCCTGCATGATCGTCAAAGAAATGGCAGAAGTTCCATTATACAAAATGAAATCTTCCTGTTCTGTAGGGATTTGCATCAAATTTGCGATATCCCCTACATAAAGAGAGTTTCCTTCTTCATCCTTTTTCAGAAAGACGTTTTCCACGTCTTCGATATTTTCAATATGTCCAAAAGCGAGTTGGTTAATTCGATTTCCTTCTTGCTGACTGCCAAGTGGAGTGATTTCGAGTTCGTTCTGGATGGCTGTTATGACATCCGGAAGCAGTACTCTTTCCTCTCGCATGCTTTCTGAATCAAGATTAAGTGTGTAGCTGGACTCTTCCAGCCCCTTGACAGTGACTTTACGAACTCCATTAATCTTTTCTAATTGAGGTATCCAATTATCAATTACATCTTTTTGTTCTAATAGAAACTCACGATTTTCGTGAAGCACATGATAGGAGGCAATGGCTCCCATTTGAATATCCGAATTTACTGTTGGCTCGAATGCGTCTTCCGGGAATTCGCGGCTCACATCGGATACTTTTTGCTGTACTAGGGAGAAGACTTTATCCCTGTCGGCATCATCTGTGAGTTCCATTACGATATTGGAAATCCCTAATCCTGAAACGGAAGTAACGGTGTCTATTCCATCCATATCCAATAATTCCTTTTCAAGCGGAGTGGTGATGTCCCGTTCAACCACGTTCGGTGCAGCTCCAGGATAGACGGTTGTGATCGTCCCGACATTCAGTGAGATTTCTGGGATCTCCCGTTTTGGTATTTGAAAATAGGTCAAGGAACCGATGACCACCAATAATAATAGAAAAATTAATGTAACCTTTGGCTTTTTAATGAGTGCATTAAACACCTGGATGTCCTCCTATACTCAATTATTCAAATTTGACTATTTATCCTGAGTTCATCATACGGCGTGGGTGTGAGTCTTGGCAAGAATGAATATGCTTTGAAGTGGTTCGTTACTTTTTTCGTCAAAACTTTTAAAAGTATATACTAAAAGACTAGGTACCATTTCGGTACCTAGTCTCAACTGTTCCCTAGATATATTTAGAATTGCATATGGCGGTTAATCTCCGTTACAGGCGCTTCGCTTTCTGCGGGCCTTTCACTACGATCAACATGGTTATTTGTACATCTTTGAAAATTAATTAACTTTATCTACAAGCTGACTAGTTACCATATCAGTACCTAGTCTGTAGAGGGTTTTAAGGTTTTACATCATGATGCCGCCATCCACATGCAACACCGTTCCATTCACATAATCCGACTCATCTGATGCAAGATACAGATACGCATTCGCAATATCACCCGGCGTACCAAGCCTCTGCAGGGGTATGACCTGCAGCAACCCTTGTATCACCTTCTCCGGTACAGTGGCTACCATATTTGTATCCACAAAGCCCGGGGCTACGGCATTGACATTAATATTTTTCCTGCCAAATTCCTTTGCCCACGACTTTGTCATTCCCACCACTGCTGCTTTGGATGCCGCGTAATTCGTCTGACCGACATTACCATAAACACCGCTCACAGAAGAAGTGTTGATAATTTTCCCTTTTCCATTTTCCAACATATGTGGGACCACTGCCTGTGTACAATTAAAGACGCCGTTGACATTGACATCCATTACCTTTTGGAAGTCTTCTCCGCTCATTTTCAAAAGCATATTATCTTTTGTAATGCCTGCATTGTTAATTAATATATCAATCTTGCCAAATCTTTCTTTTACCATGGAGACCATCTCCACAACCTTTTCCTGATTGGCTACATCCACTTGATAGAATGCCGTCTCCCCTTCCGTTTGAAGTTCCGCCGCCCTTTGTTCCCCTGTGGTTGCGTCATAATCCACAAGGGCCACCTTTGCCCCCTCTTTTAGAAATAGTCGTGCAGCTTCAAAACCAAGTCCATTAGCCGCACCGGTAATGATAGCAATTTTCCCTTCTAATCTCATTTGTACTGTTCCTCCTGTTTCGATACGAATGATGTAATCGCTTGCAATAGTTGTGGCAGATCGTCTACTTGTGCAGAGTGTCCGCACCCTTTCAATGTAACAAGCTTCGCCACTTCACCAAGATCCTCCACTATTTCGTTTGCCATCTGTTCTGAAATGACAAGGTCTTTTTCTCCTGCCAAAACGAGTACAGGGATATTGATATTTTTCGCTTCACCAGTACCTTCTTTCAAGCCGTTATGCTGGGTACTGATATTGAATGTATTAAGTGCATGCAATATTTCTGGATAGTTACGTTGTGTCAACATATCCTCCAGATATGCCTCATAACGGGCAGCTTCCGGTTTATTATCATGGTAAATGGCATAGTCCCAAATCATTCTAAGTACATCCTTATTCCGTGATTCATAAGCCTTGGAAATGGTGATGGTCCTTGTCTTGTCTTCCAATACCTGGTCATAGCTTGATAATCTTTTATCAAAATCCGGTTGTCCGCTTTCACCGGTCTCGAACATCGGATATCCTCTTGTGGATGCGGAAGCAAGCAAAATAAGCTTTTCCGCATATCCTGGATGATCGGAAATGAACTGCATAGCCACAGCCCCACCAGTCGACCAACCTGCAATCGTAAAGCCAGAAAGCGCCAACTCGTTCACGAACAGTTTAATGTCAGTTGCCAAGTCCTTGATGGAATATATTTTCTCGTTATAAGTGGATTCACCGAACCCCCTCATGTCCACTGCGACAAGGTGAAAAGAAGAATCTATGTTTTCCATCAGGAGGTCCCAATGCTTGGAAGAAGTCATATTCCCATGGATGAGGACTATGGTTTCCCCGGCACCTTCCCGTTCCCTATAGCCGTACGTCTCCCCATTCGGCAGTTTCACTTTCTTTTGTACGATCATTATTTAAACCTCCTTTAAGGTTTCCCCCATTGAATAGTGGTTGCTCCCCACGCATAGCCTATACCTGCACTCACAAGTACAATGATGTCACCATCTTTAATTCTGTCCTGCTGCAAAGCAAGCTCTAAGGAAAGAATCTGATCAATTTGCCCGATGTGGCCATAGTTTTCTAGATAGATAGATTGATGTTCCGTCAAGCCAAGTTCCTGAAGGACATAATCATGGGCAGATTTTTTCATATGAAGAATTCCGAGATAATCTACATTCTCTTGGGTAAAGCCGCTTTTTGATAATGACTCTCTTATCACTTTCAGGAAATTATTCATTGATTTTTCTTCTAGTCTTGATTTCATCCCTTCCGGGTCCAGTACATCCAGCGTATTTTTCTTTAATTCCAAAGCTTCTGCTGAAATGGGGTATTTCGTTCCACCGGCAACTACGACAACGTCTTCTGAAAAGGAACCGTCCGTAATAAGATGGGATGACAATACCGCATTTTTCCCATAGTTCTTTTTTAACAGGATGGCACCCCCTCCTGATCCAAGGTTATACATGAAACGGGTGCGAGGGTTTGTATAATCAATAAAATCTTCATTGCGATAACCACCTGCAAGCAAGACGGTCCTAAGGGATTCATCCGCTACCATCATGTCCTTTGCCAGCTTCATCCCCATTATCGTGGTTCCACAACGCAACGCCATATCAAATCCAACTGCATTTACCGCCCCAAGCTGTTTTTGCATATAAAGGGCTGCCGTCCATAAAGGATATTCCTTATGCTCTTCTCCGATATAGATGATCAGGTCTATTTCTTCCGGAGCAACATCCCCCTTTTCCAAGGCTATTAGTGCAGCTTTTATACCCATTTCACAAGTATGATCCCCAGAAGAGGCGACAGGCTTGGATTTTATGCCAAGTTTTCCTTCCACCACCTCTATAGGTATTCCAGATTTTTCGGCAATTTCCTTGCTGGTCATGAAATTTTCTGGAATAAATGTGCCGACACTGACAATTCCAATGTTTGTCATGACCTCACCCACTTAGTTTTTCTTTCATAAATTCACTTACTTTTTCAAAGGAAGTTACGGTTATTTCCTCTTCCCCTTGCACATGGCTAACCGTTATTCTCCATACCGGTGTCGGTTGTCCTGCATCCAATAAGCTTGTGCAACGTACAATAAAGGATGCTACTTGAGGCTGACTGAACATTCCTTCTCCTCCTCTCACCCCGAAATATCCTTTTCGTTTTGCCCAGTAATCTGCGCTCCTTTTTTTCTTACCCACCACATTTTTACGGTACCTACAATACCTTGCGGGAAAAACATCACCACCACAATATAGAGGATTCCAAAGAAAATGATCCAGCGTTCAAATATCCAATGCACCTTCGCAAGGTCTGTCAACCAGTGGTGTGCAAACTCTATCAATCCTGCGCCAATAATGGCACCAACCAATGTGCCTACACCTCCAATGATGGTCA
Organism: Sutcliffiella sp. FSL R7-0096; assembly: GCF_038595065.1. Lineage (NCBI taxonomy): Bacteria > Bacillati > Bacillota > Bacilli > Caryophanales > Bacillaceae > Sutcliffiella > Sutcliffiella sp. FSL R7-0096. The sequence goes on along the minus strand of NZ_CP152003.1, from coordinate 1,419,291 downwards.
TCAACAAGGCATCAAGTGTGACATCCACTGCAAAGACGGAGGTATTGACAAATCTTAGAGTCAAAACATAAAGACTGCCGGCAAAGCTTGCAAGGACCCCTGCCACTACACTAGCTATAACTTTATAATGCAATACATGATATCCGAGCGATTCTGTCCGGTCCTCATTTTCCCTTATTGCTTGGAGGACCTTCCCTACTGGGGAATGTGTAAATCTTCTTAATAAAAGAAAGATCATCACCATAAGAATTAAAGCAATTAAATATAAATTCAATCTGTCTCTTAAAGGGTCCGGTATACTAAAAGTAAATCCATCGTTGCCAAAGGTGAGCGTTCTCCATTTTTCCGCCAACACCAAGAAAAGCCCTGAGAAAGCTAGTGTTAACATCGCATAAAAATGACTTTTCAATCGGAGGGAAAGCATGCCAACGATATAACTCACAATGCCTGCAATGATGGCACCTACCAGTACTGCCAGCAGAAGCATGGGAATAGTACTATCATATTGCTTCAGCATGATCCCTGTTGAATAGGCACCGATGCCAAAAAACATTGCATGCCCAAAAGAAACGATCCCTGTATAACCAAGCAGGATATCATAGCTCATTGCAAAAATGGCAAAAAGGAAGATCTGGGTGAACATAATTAAGAGAGTTCGCGAGTCTGTGACAAAAGGGAGGGCAAGAAGCATCAGGAAAATAATGAAATACACAGTATTGGATTTTGTCATATATCTGTTCATGCGCTCACCCCTTTACTCCAAATAGACCTTGAGGACGGAAGATCAAGACAATGGTCATCAGCAGCATGTTGACTGCCAGCGCTAAGTCCGGTACGTAGTAAGCCATAAATGATCCGCTTATTCCTACCAGGATGGCTGCAAGGACCGAACCTGTTATACTTCCCATCCCACCGATTACCACCACGATAAATGCCAATATCCCAAACTCAAGTCCCATCTCCGCGTAGATGACTCCAGAATATGGTCCGAGCAGCATCCCCCCGAGCGCGGCCATTGCCGCTCCCGCCATGAACACAAGCATGAACACCCTTTTTATATTAATGCCCAGAGCCTGCACCATCTCCTTATTAATGACACCCGCACGAACGATAAGACCTATTTTTGTGTTTCTTAAAATATAGAAGATGACTCCAAAAACAAGCGCCCCTATTACAATGATGAACACACGGTATTTTATGATGATGATATCTCCAAATTCCCAGCTCCCGCTCAAATAAGATGGGGTTCTCGCACTGAGCTGATTAGGGCCGAATACCACTTTAATCATCTCACTTAAAACAAGCATGACCCCTAACGTGATCAGGATTTGCTGTACGTGATTTCCATAGACAGGTTGAATGATAAAACGCTCTAACGCCAACCCTAATATAAGTCCAGTACCTATTGCTGCTATTATTCCAATCATAAAACTTCCTGTTGCCGTGTACACCCATATTCCGGAGAAGGCCCCCCAGGCAAATAGCCCTCCATGGGCAAAGTTCAGAACATCCATAAGACCAAATATCAATGTAAGACCAGCAGCAAGCAAGAATATCAGCATTCCAGTTGCCAATCCATTTACTGTAAGATTCACAAATATCTCCACGTATCGCCCCTCCTATTATGCAATTCCAAGATAGTTTCTCTTTAGTTCCTCATCCTCCTTCAGTTCATGCATGAGACCATGATGTACAGTTCTACCGTCATCCAATATATAAAAGGAATCCCCAATTGTACTAGCCATGTAAAAATTTTGCTCCACCAAGATGATGGTCGTTTCTTTTTTCATCTCCTGGATGGAGTTCATCACTTTTTCCACCATGATTGGAGCAAGCCCCTTACTTGGTTCATCAATTAATAACAGCTCGCTATTATTTATATAGGCCCGGGAGATTGCCAGCATCTGCTTTTGTCCTCCACTTAAATTTCCGCCTCGTTTTTTCCAATATGTCTTAAGATCAGGGAATAGATCGAGAATCCAATCCAATTTTGCCCGTGTTGCGTCATCATTCTTTCTCATGGCGACCTTCATATTTTCTTCCACTGTCAGTTCCCCGAATACACCTTGATCTTCAGGAACATAACCTATTCCTTTATTGGCAATTTCATAGGTTGCCAGTCCGGTAATATCCTCTCCATTAAAAATAACCGAACCTTTTTGAGGAGGGTTCAATCCCATGACACTTCTGAGAGTTGTTGTCTTACCCGCCCCGTTCCTACCTAAAAGAACGGTGACCTCTCCTTGTTTTACTTCAAAGTCAACACCTTGCAATATATGAAACTGTTCGATATATGTCTGGATCCTCTCCACTTTAAGAAGCGTCGTCATCATATAATCCTCCCAAATACGCAGACTGTACCATTTCATTATTCATAATCTCTTGAGGAGTACCGTCTGCCAACAGTCTACCGTTGAACAACACCGTTACAGAATCAGATAAATCCAAAATCATATCCATTTTGTGTTCAATCAGGACGATGGTCCGGTCCCCCTTTGCTTTTATCAGTTTGATAACTTCCAAGATTGCAGGAACCTCTTCTATTGACATACCTGCAGTCGGCTCATCCAAGAGAAGGATTTCCGTTTCCAGCGCCAGGAGCATCGCAATCTCAAGCTTTCTCTTTTCCCCATGGGCAAGATTCTTTGCGATAGAATGGGCTTTGTTCTCCAATAGCACCGTCATCAATAGTTCCATTGCCCGCTTTTCGAATTCCTTAAAGTGAAGGAAGTGAGAGAACATGTTATACCGGACGCCTCTTTGTGATTGAACAGCCAGGCGAACATTTTCCAACACGGTCAGATTGGGAAACACATTTGTTATTTGAAAGGAGCGGCCAATTCCTTTTCTTGTCCTTTTCATCGGAGGGAGCTTTGTAATGTCCTCCCCTTTCCAGAACACTTGCCCCTTTGTCGGCTTTAACTGCCCACTCAACAAATTAAAAAAGGTTGTTTTTCCAGCTCCATTTGGGCCGATAATGGACTTAAAATGATAAGGTTCGACCGAAAAATTCACGTGGTCCACTGCCACATGCCCACCAAAATTTATCGTTAAATCCTTTGTTTCTAAAATTGGAATCAAAGTTACTGCCTCCTTTTTTTCAAGGGTTTCTCATACTACAAAGGAACCTCAGAGCAGCGCCCCAAAGTTCCTTCCACTTCTTACTGATTATTTCGAACTGGTGGCGCTGTTTCCTCAGGAGTCAGTTCCCTCATCAACACAGGAACCGGATAATCAAAACCATCCACTTTCTCCAGACGCACAGCATATAAAGTTTGGAGCGCCTGATGATCTTCAGCACGGAACGTCATTTGACCCTTCGGAGTATCAAAGCTCATCCCTTCCATAGTCTCAATGATTAGGTCCGTATCCGTATCACCTTCTGTTTTCTTCAGCGCCTCCACAATTGCTATGGCAGCACTCATTCCGCCAGGAGTAAATAAGTCCGGGACTTCTCCATTAAATTTCTCCTTATGCTTTTCCACCAGCCAATCATTGACCGGATTGTCTGGTAGTGTGTGATAGTAAACCGAGAATCCTTCCATTCCAATCAACTGCTCCATCGTGTATAGTGCTGCAATATCTGGAGCTCCCGTAGAAATTTTTATTCCTCTTTCTTGAACTTTCATATCAGAAATCTGGTTCCATGGTGAGTTTGCACCTGCCCATACTACAAACAGATAATCAGGCTTAGCATCCAGGATTTTCTGAATGTTAGAGGTGAAATCGGTTGCTGCCGGATCTGCGTATTCTTCCAAAACAATTTCTGCCCCCAAGTCTAATGCAGCTTCTTTAAAGGCGGCAACTCCATCGTGCCCAAATGAATAGTCTGGTGCCAATGTTGCTATTTTCACCCCTTCACCAGCAATTGCAGCCGCACCGGCCACAGCATCTTGGGAAGAGTTTCGTGCTGTGCGGAAAATATACTTGTTCCAATCCGCTCCAGTAATACTATCTGCTACCGCTGGCTCGACCAGCATCACTTTCTCATATTCCTCCGCAAGCGGAAGCACTGCTAAAGTATCTCCAGAACTAGAAGATCCCACCAAGAAATCCACTTTGTCATCTTCCAATAACTTTGTAGCTTTTTGAATGGCTACTTCCGGTTTAGTTTCCGTATCTTCCACCACAAACTCAATTTTGTGGCCGTTCACTTCCATGGTTCCTTCCGTCGCATACTCTAAACCAAGTTCAAATCCTTGCACCGTCTGCTTACCATACGTTTCAAGCGCTCCAGTCAGGGAAGCGAGCACACCAACCTTGATCACCTTTTTATCAGCATCTCCGCTTGAGTCTGGGTCTGTCCCAGCATTACTGTCACTGCATCCGGCCAAAACGAGCATTACCATGCATAAAAGCAAAAATCCTGACTTCCACTTTTTCATCTACCTTCCCCCTCAACCCATTGATTTATAAAGTTGTAGCTTCAGCTTATATGGTAGCGGTTACAAACGGGTTACAAGTAAGAAAAAAATAAACCCCACCATCCTGGCGGAGTTTAATTTGCTTTTCCTAATACCATATCGTACATCTGCTTCGTAGAAAACATCGGCTCTACACCGAGCTCACTTTCTAAATACTGCTTGCACTTAGCAAACCATTTCATTGCTTGTGACCGATTGTTCTTTTGATAATAACAAAACATCAGCAGGCGATAGGCCTCTTCCCAAGTGGGATCCTTTTCAATTACCCTCTCGCACCACTGTATGGCGGTGTCATATTCTTTTCGTGCTACTAAGAGCTGAGCAAGCTTTTCACTGCATCGCAAATAGTAGACTAAAAGACGTTCCCTCTCATTCAGACACCAATCCGCATACTTTTGGTCAGGAAGAAAGTCTCCTTTATATAAAGCCAACGCTTTTTCCAAAAATGATTGTGCCTTAGCTGGATCCTGTTCTTCCAGCCCTGCAGATGCAAATGATTCAAATTCAATAGCATCTACTATATACCCACTATTAGAGCTTAAACCGTAGGAATTTCCTTCTCTTTGAATAAAGAAAGGCTCTGTTCTTGCCTTCCTTTCAGGTTCTAAAGCATTGTTCAAGGCATTCAAGGCCACCTTAAAATCCCTTATCATGGATTTTTCCGGTACATTTGGCCACAATGCCGAAAAAATTTCATCCCGTACTACATGCTTGTTTCTTTTTGTAACGAAAAACTCCAGCAGTTCTTTTGCCTTTACACGCTGCCAGTCTTTCGCATCCACTTCCTTTTGACCCAACCAGACCCTGAAACTACCCAACGCTTGGATTTTCAAGGTGTAACCAGGATGGTTCTGAACATTTGAGAAGCCTAGCTCATTTAACAAGGATGTGACATATTCCCGCTGGATCCCCCTATTTTGCGCTTCCATAAGAAGTGGAGTAAACCGTTGAAGGTCACTTGGCCCAAAAGTGGTTCGATTAAATAGGATAAATTCATAGTTTCCTGTTTGTAAGGAATTCAAAAATGAATTGATGGAATTGGTGAAACCATTCCACTCTTGGCGTTCATAATGATAAATGGATTCCCATAAATTCAGCAGCATTTCTGCATACTTGTCTCCACACTTACGCAAAAGTTTACTTGCACGAAGGCCATAAAATTCTACTCTTTCCCACTTACTAGTTTGAATGGAAGCAATTTTCATTGCGAGATAGATGAGGCCTGATAGCCAATTGTCATTTACCTCTTCGGTTTCTTTCAACGCCTCTTCCCCGCATAGAATGGCTTTCTCATAGGCTCCCTGGTATGTATATAAAATACACAGCCCCATGTTTGCTTCTGCCTTCCCTCTAGAAACATTCAACTCTTCCATTATCTCCAGTGCAGTCTGATAACAGTCCTTTGCAAGAACACTATCGTATATCTCCATCAACTGTACGGCATGTCCAAGACGTATCCAGCCACACGCTTCCACAAAGGGTGCTTGAAGTTTAATTCCTTGTTTAATCCCTGCATCAGCCAGTACCTTTGCATGATCTCCATTGCCGATAAATGCTTCCACAAGCGATAATAGAAGATCTGTCTCTCGGTGTGATTGCGGCAGCGCCCCATCAGTCTCTCCTTTTTTCTTGTTCAGTAAAAGTTTCTTCGCCATCTGTAAGTTTCCAGAACGCAACAAGATCCTGGCTTCCAAGTTCCCTGCCTTCTCCTGTTTATAAACTGTATCCAGCTTTTCAAACCATTCCAGTGCTTTCCCTGCATGTCCGGCATTTAAAAGGTTTTCTGCCATAATCGCATAAAGTTGATTTTCTTCAGTTTTTTCAATAGGACAGGTTTCCAGCATTTTAATCGCCTCTGATAGTACTCTCTCGGCCTTAATTGGTTGGATAGTATCCAAATAAATTTTAGCAATTCCTTTTAGGGACCTTATGATCACAAGTGAATCACCAGATATCCTGTCAGCTTCCAGACCTTTTTTATACGCTGCTTCTGACTCTTCATATTGACAGCGATAGCGCAGGATCTCGCCTTGAATATACCACAGCATATAATATCTATCTTTAGTATGAACATTTACTTTGAGCAGTTTTTCCAATACATAGGAAAGCTGCCCCTGTTCCAGAAGTTGTACCCCGTGTTCATGAATCAGCGCTCCGATAGCTGAATAATCATTTATTTTTTCAAAGTGCGCAATGGCAGGGAGAACATCCCTTTGCTTCATATACCATCTTGCACATCGCTTATGCAATTGCATGTATTGTTGCTCTTGTACTTTAAGTCTTCTTTCCAGGAACTCTTTGAACAGGGCATGATAGCGATAACGATCCCTTCCATTGACGGTGATGAACAGGTGACGTTCTGTCAAGGATTGCAGCATGTAATTGGAACCATTGATCCCAAGAACTTCATCACATATCTCCCCGCTAAGCACATCCAATATGGATGTCTGTTCTAGAAATTGCTGTACCATAGGTGTCTGTTTCATGAACACCTCTGTAGCCAAATATTTGAACAAATCTTCCAATGTTCCTTGAGTCATGAACAGTACATCTGTTGATGTTTGCTCTACAAGGCGCTGACTCAATAAGCCTAATGCCATGACCCACCCCTCTGACAAAGAATAAATCAGTTCTATATCCTCTGTGCTTACATCCAGCATGTAAACATCTTGTAGGAGAACCTCCACTTCGTCTTTGGAGAATTTAAGATCGTCCTCCGTTATTTCCATAAGCTCATTTTTCACTTTCATCGCTGTAACCATTTCCCAATCAGGCCTTTGCCTGGTTATTAATAGTAAATGGAGATTGTTTGGGATATGATGCAATAACCAATGGAACCATATAATAATTTCTGTATTGTTCTGGACAAAATGAAAGTCATCAATTATTAGAATGAGAGGATTTTGGCTCTTGGCTATTTCATTAATAAATAAGGAACAAAAGTCTTGAACTTCTTCCTCTCGGATATACCTGTCCATTCTATCAAGGAAATGTAATAGATTTTCGCCAAACTCACCCTTTGCGTTTCTAATGGAGTGGATAACATATCTAAGAAAGGGAATTAACTCATCATCAAGTTCTGTTGCGGTATACCAACACGTAACAGCATCAAACGCAGGTACAAATGAAGCTACAATGGTACTTTTTCCATACCCAGGCCCAGAGTGGACCATTGTGACACCGAAATTAGTAACCGCTTTCAGTTTTCTTGCAATCTTAGCTCTCCTAAGGACATACTCCTTGACAGTTGGTGCCGTAATTTTGGTTTGCAAAATAGTATCTTGTGAATTCATTAACCCGCCTCCTTTTTTCAGAATCTTCTTAATTCAATTATAATAATTTACACTTCCAATATCACTAAAAAGAACAGCTTTCTACACAAAAGCTGTTCTTTACTTGAAAGTTGTATTAAATTCATCAAACGGCCAATAACGGACATGGACCTTTCCAACAATGTTCTCTATTTTCACAAAACCGAAGTGCCTGCTATCCAAGCTATTGAGCCTGTTGTCACCTATTACGAAAACATGCCCTTTTGGTACCTCATTTTGCCCCGTGATCTCTTCAAGAGAAAAGTCTCCGGTGAAATTCCCGCCGAATACCTTTAAATGATCGGAGCGGATAAACGGCTCCATCACAAGATTACCATTTACATATAGCATATCCTGCTTATATTCTATCTGGTCTCCCGGAAGACCAATCACTCTTTTCACATAATTGTACTCGGCATTTTCCTGTTGAAATACTACTACATCAAAACGTTCCGGCTTGGTAAAGGAGTAGACCATTTTATTGACCATAAGGAAATTTCCCTGTTCCAAGGTTGGGTTCATGGAATGACCTTCCACAATATAATTAGAAAAGAAAAGTGCACGAACCATAAGGACCAAAAGGAATGAGACAATCAACCACTTCATTGCCGATTTACGTTTTGTGATCTTTTCTTCCAAGTCATAACCCCCGAATTTCTATCTAATAGGACTTTAGTACTTTAATATTATCACAATATACTGAATTCTTACAAATAAATCTTTATTTATCCCCTGACAGCTGTAGACGAAGCTCTACTTTTTTCCCAATGAACCACAACACAAGCATGATGGTAATGGCAATTGCCGTCTTGATAGGGGCCCTTATGAAGGATAAAAGGTCATAACCAATATAGCTGATGGTGAAAATCATGACCATTTTCCCAGCTACCAGTGCAAGGAAAAATTGATAGAATTTTATCTTGGAAAGTCCTGCGACCACGTTGATCAAAAACGATGGTGTAAAAGGGAAACATAGCAAAAAGAAAATAGGACCGAATCCATGGCGTTCTATCCAGGACATCGTTTTCCTGATTTTTTCTTTTCTGAGCAAGGCCTGTATCCGGCGGCTTCTCTTTAGCTTATGTACAAAATAGTAAACAATCACCGCTCCCACCACGGAACCCGCCCATGAAATCAAAAAACCCATCCAGAGTCCAAAAGCAGCAGCATTAGCCATGACGATAACAATCAGTGGTAAAAAGGGCAGAAATGCTTCCAGTACCACCAACAAAAAGCCAGGAAGCATACCAAATGATTGATATTCCTCCAAAAGCCCAAGTAGATTCTCCATTGTCAGTAAATCCTTTATATATTCGATAAATTCCATTATGCTATCTCCACTTCTGTGCAAATCATTCTCTCTCTATTGTACTAGTTATTCCTTTAATCACCCAATAAATAACTTCAAATTTAAAAGAATCTATTTTTCACTGTACGATTGGCCACTTTTTAGTAGTGAGTAGCAATAATCTTTAAGAAAGGCTGTTTTCGTAAACTTTGGGGATATTACGTATTTTTAAACCATCCGTAATATTACTTACTGTCGTGCTCTTTTCGCTGGAACACTATTTATATTTCATGCATATCGAGAGTATCCAAGCTGTAAAAAGTCCAATTGCCGACTTTTTACTAGTGAATAGCAACAATCTTTGAGAAAAGAGCCTTAAGAAAAGAGCCTTTCTTAAAACGATCCATACCTTTCCTTATGCAATTTCTCAAATATAAAGATGCTCTTATAAAATGGGATATTGTATTCTTCTCCATCCTCAAGCGACCAGCAAGTGGAAAGTACACCATGCGCAAATCCCCAGGCCAGGATTCTTTTTTCATCAAGTTGCAGTTTTTCGACTAAAATATCGATTCTCCTCGAGAGAATCGGTTCTATGTTTTCCTCAGGGAGTTTATTTAAAAGAAATTGAATCGTATCGTATTCCCGTTCCCCTACTAATCCTTTAGGATCGATGGCTAGCCATGATGATCCCGACTTTAGTATATTGTAGTGGTGTAGGTCACCATGTAAGATATATCGCTGCTTTTTCTCCTCCAACAGACCATGGAAGGTTTGTATCGCTTTCTGAAGGAGTTCTTGTGTAATGGGATCTTTTCCTGTCGGGTGTTTCCTGTGGAAGTTCAACAGGCTACGCTCTCTTTCTTCTATTTCAGGCAGATCCGAACCTGGTGTTTCCCGTATCCATAATGACCCCATGATAGCAGCAGCGATTTCCGTTGCTTCTATGTCATCTTCGAGAGTGGCAAGCGTATCTCCTGGAGTCAGTCGTTCTAAGATCAATATCCCTTTTTCAACCTCAGTGTCGTTGATTCGGACCATTCCGTCCCCAGCAAAATATCTTAAGGCTTCTACTTCAGAATGGAACTCCTTATTGGGGACAGAGAGCTTCAAGACGACCTGTCCACCATCCTCCTTTTTGGCAGGAGCGACAAAGTTATAGGAGAGTTCAAAAGGTTGGAGAACCTTGAATTTCCATTTACTCTCGCAATAGTCAATCAATGCGTCAAATTTTTTGAGCCAGGCCTCCCCTTTCTCTTTATGTATGTTTTTTATTGTTTGAACATAATCAGGCGGTAAACTCATCATTGTCCTATTCTCCACGCCCTGTAAACGCCCAGCGGTGGCCATCAAGATCCTCAAGTTCAAATTGGATGTCTCCCCACGGACGGGTTACAGGCTCAGTAAGAACCTCATTGCCATTTTGATGATCTATTGGAGTGAGTCCATTTTCTTGAACATAGCCAAATAATTCCTTCACATCTTGGACGGCTGCATGGACTTCTGTGATGCCTGGATTCGTTACATCGGCTGGATGAAGCATTACCAGTCCACTACCAATGTGAAACCAGTGCATCCCTTCATATCCGTGTGAGTACTGGAACCCTGCGCTTTTGTACCATTCCTTGGAGCTTTCCGTGTCTTTACAAAATAATACGATATGGTCGAGTCCTTTAATCATATCGGTTGTTCCCTCCTTGTTCATATCAAAATTAATGGATGTTAAATGAACTATATTAAAACTTATTCAGAAAACGAAGCTCTCCCAAAAGGAAGAGCCCCGTCTGCCACCTATTACTTTACGCCATCCAAATACTCTACAAACCAGTTCTTGATATGCTCTAAACGGTGAATGCGTAATGCGGGGTCACCACTTCTTGATAGTTCATGATTAGCACCTGGGAAACGTACTAGCTTTGTCGTTTTGCCTTGTTTCTTCAGGGCGATGAAAAGCTGCTCCGCTTGTTCGACCGGACAACGATAATCTTTTTCCCCATGGAGGATTAGCAATGGCGTATTCACATCTGCCACATATTTGATTGGGGAATGCTCCCAAAGCTTCTCCACATTGTCTCCCATATCGCCTTTCACTTCCCACTCAGAGAAATAATAGCCGATGTCACTGACACCATAGAAGCTAAGCCAGTTAGAGATAGATCGTTGAGTTACGGCTGCTTTGAACCGGTCCGTATGACTTACCGCCCAGTTCGTCATAAATCCGCCATAGCTGCCACCTGTTATTCCCAGATTGTTTTTATCGATGAAATCGAATGTGTCAAGCGCATAATCCATCGCAGCCATCACATCAAGATAATCTTTCCCTCCGTAATCACCGCGCACGGCGTCAACAAACTCCTGGCCATAGCCATGACTTCCACGCGGGTTAGTGAATAACACGACAAACCCTTGTGCCGTCAAGGTTTGGAACTCATGGAAATACGTATTGGCATACATGGCATGAGGACCGCCATGCACTTCAAGAATCGTTGGGTATTTTTTGCCCGCTTCAAATCCTGCAGGTTTCATGATCCACCCATGCAGATCCCAACCATCAGGTGCTTTGTAGCGGATAGGTTCTGCCACACTTAACTCAACTTCATCTTTCCAAGCTTCATTGACATTTGTCAGCTGCTTCCTTGATTGTGATCTGAAATCAAGATGGTAAAGTTCCCCTGGGTCAGTTGAGTTACTTACACCTACAATCGCCTCATGCGTGTCAGTCAGCATACTCACCGCATATACATGCTCATCAGGAAGGTGGATTGGATACATCGATCCATCCAAGGAACCGAAGTAGATACCTGTTCCCCCCTGGTCACTCATCAGAAAATAAAAACCTTCACTATCCTCCGCCCACATAAGACCAGGATTCACATTTCCCGAATGGAAATCGCCAATCGCCACGTCCCCGACCTCCACATCGAGGTTCTCTGTTAGACAGTGCGTTTCACCTGTTGCAAGTTGTGTTACCCATACACGTGTCAACGTGGCACTTTGGAATTCTTTTTCATGTCCCAGGAAACCAAGATACTGTCCATCTGGGGAGAAAGAGATAGTGGAAAAGAAACCGTTGCTATGGGTAATCTTTTTTTTCTGTTTTGTTTCAAGATCCATCACATAAACATCAGAGACCAAGGAAACATCCGGATTCTCTTCAAGATTTGCCACAAAAGTAATTTTTGTTCCATCCGGTGACCAGGCAGGACTGCCGTAATCCCTATCTCCTTCCGTAAGAAGGCTTACTTCTTTTGTTTTCAGATCCAATAAAGCAAGGTGGTCGTTTTTCTTATCGAGAAACCCTTTTGCATCCGATTTATAGCGCATTTTTTCCACTACAAGCGGTTCCGGTTTTTTCTTTTCCTCTTTTTTATCGCTTGTTGCATGCAGATCTTCCGTACCTTCCACAGAAGTACTGAATAGAATTTTTGTTCCGCATGGTGACCAGACCGGCCCTCTTGCACCATTCTTACAGAAGGTAACCTGCTCTGCTTCCCCGCCGTTCACGGGCATCACATAAATCTGGCTTTTCTCGTTCCGGTTGGAAACAAAAGCGAGCTTGCTGCCATCAGGAGACCATCTCGGACTAGTCGCTCGTCCCTTACCAGCTGTAAAAGGTACTGCATTTCCCTCCAAATCGCCTACGTAAATGGTGGAGCGATATTCATTATCTTCTTCATGTATCGTTGTTTGAACAAATGCATACTTACGGGAATGTTTATCCCACTGTGGATCGGTTAAAGATGTTAAACGAAACAGATCGGTTGACTCTATTTTTCTTTTTGCCATTCTAATCTCTCCCTTATGTAAAATTCTCCATTCTACTTATTTCGACAAATGAAATAATTCCCCTTTAAAAAAGATAAAAAACCCGTTTTTTTTTACGAGTTTAAAAAGTAGCTTGCATAATTTTAGATTCTTGGTATAAAATAAATACGAACAAACGTTCTTAGTGTTTAGGAGGAAGATTAGATGACCAGATTATCAAAAGAACAAATAAACCTGTTTGAACAGGCTATTTATCTTCCTTTGCTACTTATTGTTCTGGAAAGGGATACAGCGATTATCAAAGATAGCAGCATCAAATTAAAAGAACCCTACCTGACGCTGATAGACCATGTCATGCGAAAAATCCAGCTTCAACTTAAACAAATAAAAATGGACATGAAAAAACAGCAGATGAAGCTCCACAAATTGAAGCAGGATGAATCGTTTACTATGTATGCTTTTCTATTCAATGGTTATGAAGAACATCACAACTACTTCAACCCTCGAATCAGGAATAGAGTAAATGAGCTTTTAATGCAATATATTTTGAAAGCAGAAGATAACTCCACTAATGAAAAATAGGGATCGTCGGGTTTGATGCAGGAGTGCGCAAAGACACATGCAAATGATTATTTTCGTTTATTGACGCGTAAAAAACATTCTCCACAGTAGCTATATGCTGTTTTAGCAGTTCCTCACGAAGCCATGATTCATCTAATCCTTTGTATGCTAAAGTTTCCTTATAGATACGTCCGTCCATTATGACAGGGAATTCTATTGAGTTTACGTATCTTGCAGGGCGAACATCTTCCACCTTTGCTGCCTCTTTTTCAGGCTTCAACTTAACAGAGAGATTTCCGTTCGCCTCGATTAGGGCAAAATAGACATCCTCCACCTTAAACACATCTTTTTCTCTTAGCATTTGAAGAATATTGTCTATCGAATAGCTAATCTGTTGCAAGTTCTTTACATGAAACTGCCCTTCATAAATGACCAGTGTTGGCTCAAAGGTTAACAGTCTGCCTACCCGATGGTTTTTTATCTTTGCCCACGCTATTAACTTCTGTAGTAGAGCTATAGTGATAACGGCACCTGCAGTAGGGAGATGATGGATGCTGGGGTCTGCAATATCAGCCCCTACCACAGCTCCAAGCGTAATAATGACAATAAAATCAAAAACGGGAAGTTCTCCAATCGATCGCTTTCCCATATATAAAGTAATTATCAACATGAGCGGTAGGATAGTAATGATTCTACCCAGTACCTTTATAAAATCCATTAATAGTTCCACTTTTGTCTCCCTTTCTATTTGCTTTAGTGAAAAATCGGTATATTTTTTGTATAGCCTGGGGTTCTCATGGTAATATTCAATCTGTTCTCTTCATTGATTGCCGCATAGAAGACATCTTGAATATTTACTATGTCTCCTTTTAGTAGCTCCTCCCTCAACCAGGTTTCATCCAAACCTAAATGCTCCAATGCTTGTTCCTGTATTCTCCCATCCATGATGACGGTATATTCAATCGAGGATTTCAGCTGAGCCGATTGTAGATCTTCCCTATTCACTAGTTCTTTTTCCGGTTTTAATTTCACAGATAGTTCCCCGTTCGCTTCAATCAATGCGAAATGAACATCAGCCACTCGAAAAACATCCTTTTCCCTTAACATCTGGAGGATATTATCAATAGAGTAACTGATCTTGCGCATATTCTTGATATGGAATTGCCCTTCATAGATGACAAGGGTCGGTTCAAAGGAAAGTAGCCGCCCCACTTTATGGTTCTTTATTTTCCACCATGCAATCAACTTTTGTAAAAGGGCAATCGCAATAATGGCACCCACAGTAGGCAGGTGATGGACGTTAGGATCAGCGATGTCGGCTCCGACTACCGACCCGAGTGTCAAAATGACAAGAAAATCAAAGACAGGAAGTTCACCAATAGAACGTTTCCCCATGAATAGGGTTACGATCAGCATTAATGGCAGAATGGTAACGATACGAAAAAGCACCTTAACTAAGTCCATGAAAAGTTCCATAAAATGCATTGCTCCTCTATCCTTTTTCCTTAGCGTTATTCAAAAAGGGGAGGATATGCATAATTCTTCAAGAAAAATACGCCTTTCTTTTAAAAAGGCGTAACAGACTGTTGCAAACCCTTTAGATTTGCATTTACTTATTGATCTTCGTTTCAGGCGCTTCGCTTATCCACAGGGCGGTCCGGAAGCCTCCTCGGGCTACGGCCCTGCGGGGTCTTCCCTTCCCCTTCCTACCGCGGGAGACTACGCGCCTTCCACTACAATCAACTTGAAAGCTGCTATGAATTTTGCTTTGTCTACACACGGACACACTTTAAAAAGGTTGGAAATGTTTCAGCATTGCAGATCTTTATTACCTCTCAATCGATACATCATACCGGGTGTCGCGACAAGGCTGCGGTTTACATTATTCCGTTTTCTGTTAACTCTTTGTTGGAGCTTTGCCCGAAAAAGGGAAGTACGATGAACTTGGGCCTCATAAGAGGTTTTGGAAATGGGAAATTCCACTATGGTATTATTCGGAAACGTGACTTTAGTGGTCGCTACAGGAGTTTTTTTATATTCATAAGCGTAGTGTAGTGAAATCCAGATGCAGTTTTCGTTTGTAGGTGATGCAGTGGGGAAAAAGAAAATGTCATTCATCGGATCAACGACGATTGGGGGTTTGTGTGTATAGCCGGAGATGCCCTTAGTGCCTTGTTTTCTTCCTTCAAAGCTAGATCCGTAGAAGTTGCAGCTGTCTTCCATAATTTTTATTGGGGGCAATGCTACATAGATCTCCGCATCCTCTTCAAGTACCTTTGAATACAGGTTCCCCTCCATTTCAACAGGAATGATTGCCATTGTAAATCCATTAATTTCGTAATCCACCGATATATCGACGTTATTCTTCATCATATTCACCCTTTCCATCCAAACCCCTTGTCAGAACATGACAAAAGACTTATTATTTTGTCTATTTATGTATATTTTCCCAGAAAACACATGTTATGTAAAGGTTTTTAAAATATTTTAAATATTTTAAAAACTTGTTGATTTTTATGACGTTCCTCAATATACTATTAAAAAGGCTCGAGGTGAGGAACTCATGAAGAATGAGAAGTCTTATACGGAATTGATGAAATCGAAGAAGATGAACAAGAAAGTGTCCGTTGAAGCCTATATGATGAATGTTTATGTTCAGATGATTATTGATGAGTCTTTGTTCCACTACCACAAAAACCTTCTGCAAGAGAAAATTGACTGTGCCCTTGATGCCAATGACCCTTCCCTGTTCCACTTACTTTCCGCCAGATATAAAAAATTCCTGAATGATTGGGGCGTTCCCGCTTAGAGAGTTAAAACGCCAAAATAAAGAGAAGAGCACAGTTGGCTCTTCTCTTTTTCTTTTTGAATATTGACTTTATTTTTTCCCTTGATAAAACTGGGCTTCTTCTGTTGAACCACTTAATGCAGTTGTGGAGGATGTACCACCGGAAACAAGCTTTGCCACTTCATCAAAATATCCTGTACCCACTTCACGCTGATGACGGGTTGCTGTATAGCCATACTGCTCACTATCAAACTCTGCCTGTTGAAGCTCTGAATATGCTCCCATGCCACGGTCACGGTATCCTCTTGCCAGTTCAAACATGCCGTGATTCAATGCATGGAATCCTGCTAACGTAACAAACTGGAATTTATATCCGAACTCGGCAATCTGCTGCTGGAACGTTTCAATAGTGGCATCATCCAATTTCGCTTTCCAGTTAAAGGACGGTGAACAGTTATATGCCAACAGTTTACCTGGGAACTTTTCATGTATGGCTTCAGCAAAGGCTCTTGCCTGCTCAAGGTTCGGTTCGGATGTTTCACACCAGATTAGATCGGCATATGGAGCATAAGCAAGACCACGTGCTATTGCCTGATCAATGCCCGCTTTTGTGCGATAAAATCCTTCTGCAGTTCTCTCACCAGTCAAGAAAGCATGATCGTTCTCATCTATATCACTTGTGATAAGATCCGCTGCATCCGCATCCGTTCTGGCAATGAGGATAGTCGGCACACCCATTACGTCTGCTGCCAAACGTGCTGAGATCAGATTTTTCACTGCAGTTTGTGTAGGCAATAATACTTTCCCTCCAAGGTGGCCGCACTTTTTCTCGGAAGATAATTGATCCTCAAAGTGAACTCCGGAAGCACCGGACTCGATCATCCCCTTCATCAATTCGAACACATTCAACTGACCACCGAATCCTGCTTCTGCGTCCGCAACGATTGGTGCAAAATAATCCACTTCTTCACTACCTTCTAAGTATTGGATTTGATCTGCACGCTGCAAGGCTTGATTGATACGTTTAACCACATGAGGCACACTGTTTGCAGGATAAAGACTTTGGTCCGGATACATATGGCCGGAAAGATTGGCATCTGCAGCTACTTGCCAACCGCTCAAATAGATGGCTTTCAGTCCCGCTTTTACCTGCTGGATGGCCTGATTTCCTGTTAGAGCTCCAAGCGCATGCACATAGTCTTGTGTATGAAGGAGATCCCAAAGTTTCTGTGCCCCTCTTTTCGCCAATGTGTGTTCAATATCAATGGAACCTCGTAGACGGAGCACCTCATCTGCTGAATAGGGTCTTTCAATCCCATTCCAGCGTTGATCTAATTCCCAGCTTTCTTCTAACTGTGCAATTCTTTCTTCTCTTTTCATTACTAAATCCTCCCTTTGTTTAGGTATCTATTAATCTTCCAATAAATTGTAAGCCGCAAGTGTCAAAAATTCGGCAAATTCATCATCTTTGATCAGGTTTTCGAATAGTGTTGCAGCCTGATCTAATTTACCCTGTGAGTAGCGTGTTGGGCCAACTTTATCAAGAATGGCCCTCTTTTCTTCCTGAACCAATTGTTTGATCAACTCTAAGGTGATTTGTGTCCCGTCTTCTAGTGCTGCTTGAGGATGTCTTATCCATTGCCATACTTGGGATCGTGATATTTCCGCTGTTGCCGCGTCCTCCATTAGGTGAAAGATTGGTACAGCACCATTTCCATTCAACCATGCGGCAATATACTCCACCCCGACATGAATGTTTTTGCGCAAACCCTCTTCCGTTATCGTGCCTTCTGGAATTTGCACAAGTACTAGTGGGTCAGCAATGACATCCTCCCTTTTTCGATGAACCTGATTCTGCCCATCCATATGCTCATTGAATACTTCAAGTGCTACGGGAACCAATGCCGGATGGGCCACCCACGTTCCATCATGTCCATCTTTCACTTCCCGAAGCTTATCTTCCCTAACTTTCGCAAATGCTTGCTTGTTAGCTTCTTCGTCATTTTTTACAGGTATTTGTGCAGCCATGCCGCCGATTGCAAAGGCGCCACGCTTATGGCAAGTCTGTATCACCAATTGTGTGTAGGCTCTCATGAATGGTACTGCCATCGTGACTTGACTTCTATCCGGTAAAAGGAAGGATGGATCGTTTCTGAACTTCTTGATAAAGCTGAAAATATAATCCCATCTTCCACAATTGAGCCCTGCTGCATGCTCCTTCAGCTCATACAATATTTCTTCCATTTCAAATGCTGCCGTAATTGTTTCAATTAAAACGGTCGCTTTAATCGTCCCTCGTTCGATTCCCAGCTCCTTTTGTGCGAAAACAAACACATCATTCCACAGTCTTGCCTCTTGATGACTTTCAAGCTTCGGAAGGTAGAAATATGGAGCGCTTCCATTTTCAAGGAGCACTTTGGCATTATGGAAAAAATATAGTCCAAAATCAAAAAGGCTTCCTGAAACTGGCTGATTGTTTATTTCAATATGCTTTTCGTCCAGATGCCATCCTCTTGGTCTTACAAGGAGTGTTGCGATTTCATTGTTCAGTTTATATTCCTTTCCATTTGGAGCCGTGAAGTCTATTTTCCGTTGGTTGGCATCCCGTAGGTTAATTTGCCCTTCTATCATGTTGTTCCAAGTTGGGGAAGAGGCATCCTCAAAATCTGCCATAAACACCTTTGCTCCGGAGTTGAGTGCATGAATGATCATCTTGCGGTCAACCGGTCCCGTTATTTCCACTCTTCTGTCTTGAAGGTCTGCTGGGATTTCATTTACTTGCCAGTCACCTGTACGAACAGCTTTCGTGCTCTCCAGAAAGTTTAACCTTTCTCCCTGGTCGATTCTTAATTGCCTTTCTTTCCTCGCTGCTAGTAATTCTTTTCGGCGACCATTGAATGAGTGGTGCAGCTTCTCAAGGAAGGATAGGGCCCCCTGTGTTAGTACAGTTTCATAGCCACTTTTAGTTTCACCTGTTACGTTAATGCCTGTTGTACCAGTATTCACGATATACTTGCTCCTTTCTTGTTATGAAACAGTTAGTATATTTGTATTGTATTATATAACAGAGTGTTCAGGATAAAAACCCTTTTTTTAAAATTTGTTTGGAAATATTTTTCGACATTGGAAAATGCACCATAAAAAAAGCAAGCAACGCACTCTTTCACGCTGCTCACTCCTCATTAACATACCGTTCCAAATAGGCGATCCTATCAACCATTGGTGGATGTGTATATCGAAAAAATTTCACTAAAGCTGGAGGGTTAACTTCACTTAAACTTGATCTCGTGATTTCCTGGAAAGCTACAATGGCCGGCTCTGGTTCCCCAGTCAGCTCTATGGCATAGACGTCTGCTTTGTGTTCCTGATGGCGCGATACTGCATTCGTTATTGGGCTTGCTAGAAAAAGAAGCAGTGACACCAGCAATAATAATAACGGAAGCGAAGCAAGTTGGCTTAAGCTGTAGACCTTCAACCTCCGCCCATATCTGTCTATAACCTTATTTGCCAACCAATGAATCAGATAAAAAGCGAAGAATGAAAATACGATGTACCCACTAATTCCGATTACAATATGATTCATCACATAGTGTCCCATTTCATGTGCCATGATGAACAGAATCTCCTCATCCTGAAGACGAGTAAGGAGCGTATCCCACAGTACGATACGGGAGTTTCCTCCAATCCCGGTAACGTAGGCATTGATGCTGTTTGTTTTCTGGGCCATATTCACTTCATACACCCGGTCTGCCGGAATATCCGAAACAGCCGCCAGGTCCAAGATTTTTTCTTCTAACACCTTATCTTGCAGTTCGGTGAAATCATTATAAAGTGGGTCAATGACAACCGGTTGGATATACATCATGAAAAATACGAACGGAATAAAACAACCCCAGGCAATCGCCCACCACCACTTCTGGAATTTACGGATGAGTATATAAAGGACCAGGACCACTATCCACATGATGAAGAGGCCTTCCCAGAAACCGACAACCTGGTCACGCATCCATCCTGAATAGGATTGAACAGTGATACCATAATCTCTAGATAGAGAATAACGAAGGTAGCTTAATGGAAAGTGAATGACCGTGCTAAATAGGGTCAGCCAAAAAAGATAAATACCTGTCTGCAGCGTTTTATAGCTAGTTATTCTCTCTGCCCATGTTTGAATGGTCCTTGCCCCACCTAAAACAAGGAGAAGGAAATAGAAAATCCATTCCACAGGAAGCGTCAGGAAGTAGATGGTATTGCGTATCTTGGAATACTCATCAGCCAATATCAACTCCTTGTCACTGAGAAAAGTATTGGGATCCGCTTTTGTTCCGACTAGTTCAGCCGGAAGCGAAGTATCTGCACCCACCCATATGTAAAACGTCACCGCTAAAGCATAGAGAAAATAACCTAACAACATAATAGGCACTATTTTCTTCACTTTTTCGCACCTCCTCGTCCTAAGTAACCTTGTTATATTCTATGCAACAGTTAAAAAAAATAAGCAGGCCTTGGAAATAAAAGCCTACTCACTTTAATTCTAGCCAACCAGCCAGGAATATACACTAAGGGCGGCTATAGAACTAATGACAACCAGAATAACGTTTGCCCCTAGATAAGCGACAATAAATGCCACGACTGCGCCGATAACTCCAAACATGATATCTTCATTGATAAGGAAAATCCCTGGTACAATAAGTGCCCCCAGTGTTGCATAAGGTACGTTTTTTAATACGGCCTGTACGAAGGGCGGCAGTTCCTTGCCTTGGAACATGACAAAAGGAATGAGCCTTGGAACATAGGTAACAACAGCCATACCGACAATCATGATGAGAATGGTGCTATTCATTTCTATTCTCCTCCTTCGACCATTTGTTAAATAAAACCTCAATCCCAACAGCACTTGTGATGGTTGCAAGTACGATAGACCATCCTGCTGCAATACCCACTACAAGGGAAAATACCGAATTTAGGATAGCTGCACTCCCAGCGAGAACAACCACTTTCCGGTGCTTTTTCAAAGAAGGCATCAATAAACCAACAAACATGGCATAAAGTGCAACAGCCATACTTTCCTGAAGGGATGCAGGCAGACTGCTTCCAATTACATGACCTATTCCGGAGCTGACCACCCAACTAGAATAGGCGATCAGGATGACCCCGAACATATATCCTGTTTGGATGGATCCCTCTTTGGTTGCGGCGACGGAAAACGTTTCATCTGTTATCCCAAAAGAGAATAGTGATTTTTTCCAAAGGCTCTTTTCTTCCACCTTCTCATTCAAGGAAGCGCTCATCAAGAAGTGACGGATGTTCAGAATAAAAGTGGTCATGACGATTTCAAATACTCCCGATCCAAGCACAATCATATTAAGAGACATATATTGTGCAGCTCCGGCAAATACGAGCAAGCTCATCAGCACAGTCTCAGAGAGCGTTAAGCCCGCAGATTTTGCCAAAAGTCCGAACGTAATGGCGATTGGTATGTAGCCGATTGCGATGCTGACTCCAGCTTGCAACCCGTTTCGAAAAGAAGAGGTTTTTCTAGCTGCGATGGTTGTTGCCACTGTGCATTTCTCCTATACTAGTAAATTGAATTATTTATAAATATACTAGTAGTTTACTCGATATGTAAAGGGTAATTCGAAATTCGAGATACTTTATGTTCTACGAGTGTGAAATGGGTCTGGAAAATGTACTACTTGGATCATTTACATGGTCGTAGCCTTGCTATGAATCGCAGATTTCTCCCCCTTTTCACTTTTCGCGTTCTACAAAAAAACTCCCCCTTCCTAAAGAAGAGAGAGTCACACAAAAAAATTATTTCCCCTTAAACTCAGGAGCCCGCTTTTCACCAAACGCAACAAGTGCCTCTACGCGATCTTCCGTCGGGATGATCACTTCATATGCTTTTCGCTCCATTTGCAAGCCTGTCTGCATATCCACTCCCATTCCCTGGCGAATAGCAAACTTTGCCTGCTGCACAGCAACCGGTCCATTCTTCAACATTTCCTGTGCAAGCTCCATAGCTCCATCAAGCGCATTTGAGGCTTCATCCACTAATCTTGTAATCAAGCCAAAACTATAAGCCTCTTCCCCAGAAAAACGGCGAGCAGTCAAGATAAGCTCCATCGCCTTCGCTTCTCCTATAATGCGTGGCAGACGCTGGGTGCCACCAGCACCTGGAATAATAGCCAAGCTTGTTTCTGTCAGTCCCATCTTGACATCCTTGCCCGTCACACGGAAATCACAAGCAAGAAGGAGCTCCATCCCGCCACCAAATGCATATCCATTAATGGCTGCGATTGTCGGCTGCGGCAAGTCGGCAATGCGGTTGAACACATCTCCAATTTTGTAGACATTACGCCTTACTTGCTGCTCAGTAAGACCCCTTCTTTCCTTGAGGTCCGCTCCAACACTGAATGCCTTTTCCCCTGCTGCCGTTATCACTACGACACGCACGTCCGCATTTGTGCGGAGTTCCTCTGTTACATATCCCAATTCTACTAACATATCATAATTAAACGCGTTCATCGCATCAGGGCGATTGAGCGTTACGGTTGCTACATGGTCTTTTACCTCTACTACAATATAACTCAAATCTGTCCTTCTCCCTCCAAGATTGTTAGCGGTTACAAATTTCGCTATTTTATACATTCTCTACAGAGAGCAAAAATCCTTTATACACCTAGCTTTTCTTTTAATGCTCTTCTTAGAATCTTCCCAGTTGTGTTCTTTGGAAGCTCTTCTAAAAACTCAATGGAAGATGGTACCTTATATTTTGCTAAACGTTCTGCACAATAGCCAAGTAAATCTGATTCAGAAACTTGAGCATTTGTTACGACAAAACACTTTATCGCTTCACCGAACTGAGGGTCAGGCACCCCGACAACTGCCACTTCCACCACATTTTCATGACTATACAATACCTCTTCCACTTCGCGCGGATAAACATTGTAGCCACCTACGATAATCATATCTTTTTTCCGATCCACGATGTAGAAGTAGCCTTCTTCGTCCATCTTGGCTAGATCTCCCGTATACAGCCAACCGTCTCTGATTGCAGCAGAGGTTTCTTCTGGCATTTTATAATAACCGGACATGACATTCGGTCCTCGGACAACAAGTTCCCCAACTTCTCCTGGTGCCACTTCTTCCCCAAGTTCATTCACGACTTTATTTTCAACATTTACAATGGTCGTCCCAATCGATCCAGCTTTTCGAGGCTTATCTAACGGGTTAAAACATGTTACAGGAGATGCCTCGGACAAACCGTACCCTTCTGAGATAATAACATTGTATTTCTTTTCGAAATTTTTCAACAAAGCAACAGGCATCGAAGCCCCACCAGAAATGCAAAGTCTTAACGATTTTAAATCGTCCACATCCCCTGGTGATTGCAATAGGAAATTGTACATGGTCGGAACTCCAGCAAAAACAGTTGCCTCATATTCTTTTACCACATCAAAAATAACCTGTGGGCTGAATCTTGGAACAATGATGACCGTCGCGCCATTCATCAATGGTGCATTCAATGCGACTGTCAAGCAGAATACATGGAACATTGGCAGAGTTGCAACAATCTTGTCCGTTTCGTTCATTTTCAAAAAGTCTGCGGAATCCTTGGCATTGCGATACAAGTTCTTATGCGTCAGCATTGCCCCTTTTGGCTTACCTGTAGTCCCAGAAGTATAAAGAATAACGGCCACATCTTCATCTTTCAGTTCCGGACCTTCATATGTAAAGCTTCCAGAAGCCATTATGGATGTAAACGATTTCATTTTAGTATAAACCGATAGCTGTTCAAGTGGAAAGTCTTTCGTTTTTTCTTTTCCATCAGGTGTCTCGCAAATGATGTAATGCTCGGTCAAAGGCAGGTGACAATGAAGCCTTTCAAAAAGTGGTACAAGAAGATCTAAGGTGATGATGGCTTTCACATCTCCATCTCTAAGGATGTAAGACAGTTCATCTGGGGTGTAAATTGGATTGATTGGAATAACAGTAGCACCAAGACGAGCTGCACCGTAAAGACCAATAACAAAATATGGCGAGTTTCCGACAACCAGTCCAATATGATCTCCTTGTTTAATGCCCATACCCTCAAGCCCTGTTGCAAAAGCATTGATGGCTGCGTTTAACTCTGCATATGTCTTTGATTCCCCTTCAAAAATATACGCTTCTTTCGTTAGATTTGTTTTTGCGGTTAATGCCAATTGCGATGAAATATTCAAGTGTTCATCTCCCCTTCGCTTAAATTGAATGAATGACCATTCATAAATCTCCCATTATCCATTATAGTAGATTGCTAGATATCTGTCATTAAATTATGTCGATAAAATTAAAATTTTCAGATAAAATATTTCAATATAAAAAAAGAGAGGGAAACCCCTACTCTTTTCACACTAAATTAATATATCAAATCAATTAATTCATCTCTGGTAATATTTCCAAAATAATGTTTTACATCTATTCCCTCTAGAGCCTGTGAAATTCCTGCTTTCTCATACTTCACACCTGATAAAAGGTTTTCCACTTCTGACACATCTCCAACACCAAAGAAATCTCCATAAATCTTGCAGTTTTCTATTTTTCCTTTTGTTACGTCCAGGCGCACATCAATCTGACCCACTGGAAAGCGATGAGAATGCTGAAGGTTGAACTTCGGTGACTTTCCGTAATTCCAATCCCAGTTTTGGTAACGTTCCATGGAGAGCTCGTGAATGTTCTTCCAATCCTCTTCTGTTAGTTCGTACTTAGGGATATCTTTAGACTTAAAGATTGCCTCCAATAAAAGCTGACGGAACTGTTCAATGGAAATGTCTTCGTTTAGGAATTCTTTTATATTTGCCACACGGCTGCGAATTGATTTAATCCCTTTGGACTCTATTTTATCCTTCTTCACATTCAACGCGGAAACGACATGTTCAATCTCAGAATCAAACAACAAAGTACCGTGACTGAACATGCGGCCCCTTGTAGAAAATTGAGCGTTTCCGGAAATCTTGCGACCTTCGGCAAGGATATCATTACGCCCGCTCATTTCAGCTTCAACTCCAAGACTTTTTAACGCTTCTACTACAGGGGCAGTGAACTTTTTGAAGTTATGGAAGCTCTCTCCGTCATCTTTTGTGATGAAACTGAAATTCAGATTTCCATGATCATGATAGACCGCTCCACCACCAGATAATCTGCGTACCACATGTATGCCATTGTCCTCGACATACTTTGTGTTGATTTCTTCTACACTGTTCTGGTTCTTCCCAATGATGATGGAAGGCTCATTGATGTAAAAAAGCAAATAAGTATCTTCAATATCAAGATTTTTAAGGGCATATTCTTCTATCGCCAAGTTGATTCTTGGATCCGTAATTCCGTTATTATCTATAAAAAGCATCATTTCTTCCTACTCTCCCAACTAAATCCTTTATGTGCCAAACCGATTTTTCCTTTATAAATGCTTGCTGCCTCTTCGACCAACTGCTCCACCTCTCCAAAATGCGGTAGATGTGTGAGCAATAGTTGAGGAACATCTGCACCTTGAGCAACCTTTGCCGCATCATGGCTGTTCATATGGCCTGCAGCCTTGCCATCTTGGTGCGCGTACAGGTTACACTCACAAATTAATAAGTCTGTCCCTTTGGTAAAAGGGATGAATGATTCCTGATAGCTTGTATCTGCCGTGTACACAAACGAACCTTCATCTGTGGATACCTTCATGGCATAACACGGTACAGGATGTGTTGTTTTCAGGAATTCTATTTTGAATGGCCCAACCTCTAACTGTTTAGAGGGATCATATGCCATTCCTTTTGTATATTCTTTATGATCAAGTGTAGAAAACCCTTGCATGTCCTCCTGATGTCCGTAGATAGGAAGCTGCGTCACTGATTTACCCATATAAAACGAAATCAGCCTAGCAAATTGCAATGGCCCAATGTCCGCAACATGATCATGATGGTAATGTGATAAAATAACGGCATCAAGCTCTGTTACCTCTATGTAATTCTGAAGCTGTGCTAATACACCACTTCCACAATCAATCAATAATTTAAAACCTTCATGCTCGACCAAATACCCAGATGTCGCACTATTAACAGCTGGATATCCTCCCCAAAACCCTACCACAGTGAGCTTCATGGCACTACATCACCCTTCTTTTAGTTTCCAAAATCAAGTCTACCATATCCCTGCCCATTTTCCTATTTCGATTAGTTGTTTTAAAACAGATGTTGACAAGACAAATTCTGTTATAATACAATAGCAACAAATAAGAAAACGGAGGGTGATAACATGTTGATTAAAAGTACAGAATTTTTCAAAACCTTACCACCTAAAAAATGCGTAGAATGCAAAAAAACAATGGATGAGCAACACGAGTGTTACGGCAACCATTGTGATGAGTGTATGTCCAGTCAATTAAAATAAATGGTATATTAAAGCCAGGGAGTTTGCTAGATTCATAGCGGGTTCCCTGGTTTTTTGTTTGGAAATGGAGAGTGGATTGGAGCGGAAGGCACTCGACTCCGGCGGGAGGTAGCGGTAGACTTGAGACCCCTGAAGCGTTGTGAGGAGGCTCAAGCACCGCCCCGCGGAAAGCGAGTGCCTGCAGCGAAATGGAACGTCAAACTTTATCGCGAATAACAGAATGCTGTTTTCGCATACTTTGTTGCTTTTTCGCATTTATAAACAAACCGGTATATTCCTTGCTGTCGTGCACTTTTCCTGACTATACAAAAAGACTTTCATGCCTTTTTAAAGTTTCTATGCTGTAAAAAGTCCAATTGCCGACTTTTTACTAGTGAGCATCAACAATCTTGAGAAAAGAGCTTAACAAAAAGAGCACTCATCCCCATAAGTGCCCTTCTTCTTATTCTATACGTAAACCCCTTGTTTGACCGTTGATTCCCGAACAATGAGCTCGAGATCATATTCATAGATTTCCTTGTGGCGATAACGTTTGGAGCGGACCTTTTCCATCATGATCTGGAATGCTTTGCGCGCCATCTCATCAATCGGTTGATAAACCGTAGTGATGGTCGGTTCGACTAGTTCCGTAATCGCTTGATTATCAAATCCTACCACCGCAAGATCTTCTGGAATCTTCCAGCCAGAGCGTTTAGCCTCTGAAATGATGCCGGCCGCTACTTCATCGCCACCGGTGAAAATGGCACTAGGTTTCTCCCCCAGCTCCAAAATTTCTTGAAAAACCCTTCTTCCATCATCAATGGTAAAAGCATCTCGAAAGGAAAACTCCTCTTGGTATTCCACCTTGAATTCTGCCAGCGCTTTTTTAAAGCCTGCCTCTCTACATTTGGCTACA
Organism: Sutcliffiella sp. FSL R7-0096; assembly: GCF_038595065.1. Taxonomy (NCBI): domain Bacteria; kingdom Bacillati; phylum Bacillota; class Bacilli; order Caryophanales; family Bacillaceae; genus Sutcliffiella; species Sutcliffiella sp. FSL R7-0096. The sequence continues at coordinate 1,391,843 of NZ_CP152003.1, read as the reverse complement.
TTACTTTTGTAGCCACCAGTACAATAAGCAATTCTACGATGGCCAAGCTCCAGTAAATGCTTGGTGGATATGTATCCGCCATACGTCTGATCAAGCCTGACAGATGGTACTTCTGCTTCTTCTTCAAACTCATTGCACAAAACGATTGGGCCATATTCTAAAAACGGTTCTATTACATTCCAGTCATTCTGTATGGAAGAAAGGATAATTCCGTCTACCTGTCTGGTTTTCAACAAGTTCAAATAGTCCAGTTCCTTTTTCTTGGAATACTTCGTCTGACAGATGATCAGTTGGTATCCATTTTCAGCTGCCGCCATTTCCATCCGTTCAATCAGTTCACTGAAAAACGGGTTCATGACACGTGGAATCAGTAAAGCAATCATAGAGGTTTTCTGACTTCTTAGACTTCTTGCTGAAGAATTTGGAACATATCCTAGTTCACTCATTGCATTTGATACAAGTACACGTTTCTTTTCCGACACATACGGGTGGTTATTTATGACACGGGAAACAGTGGTCCTCGATAACCCTGCCAGTTTTGCTACATCTTCTATTGTTGCCACGAGTCTCGCCACCTTAGCTGAAATTGTTAGGTTAGTAGAATGATTGAAATCGTTTTCATAACTACTAGTATAAAAGGAAATGTAAGTGTTTTCAATAAAAATTTTACATTAGCATCTAAATTGGCCGTTTCCTACGAAAAAAAGAGCCCACCAGCAATATGGTGGACTCCCTCCGTTACATCTAACCTTGTGAAGGTGATTGTTCTATCGGGCTCGTACTATTGTAATATTTTTTAAACTTGTACACAAAATATGCCCAAGTTCCGGCAAGCATCACCATCATAAATCCGCTTAGTATCCAGACGTTTTCCCACATGAACCCTATATCACCGCTTGATATGACCGCTTTAAAACCAGACACCGAATACGTCATCGGTAAAAGCAGGTTGAACGGCTGTAATGCATCTGGAATAAGTTCTAACGGGAAAGTTCCCGCACTTGTTGTCAACTGGAGTATTAAAATAAGGATGGCGACAAAGCGTCCTGGATCTCCAAGTGTTGTTACAAGAAATTGAACCAGTGCAATAAAGGTGAAGGAAGTGACAATGCTAAATAAGAGAAATAAAGGTAAACTTTTCACTTCTACTCCTAATCCATAAATCAACACGGCATCAGCTAGTAAGGCTTGCAATATCCCTACGGCTGCGAGAACTGCCACTTTACCTGCGAACCAAGCAGTCCCTGAGCGAGGAGCACCAGCTGGATCGCGCATCGGATACACGATGGATAGTAATAATGCTCCAACAAACAAGCCTAATGATAAAAAGTAAGGTGCAAACCCGGTTCCATAATTAGGAACTCCATTTTCCACTTCTGACTTAACCTTTACTGGCTCAGAAATCATGTTGTAGGTTTTGTCTGTCCCTTTTATGGAACCAGTTTTTTCCGATGCATCTTTTAATTTACCCTCTAGTTCTTCTGTTCCTTTACCGACTTCAGACAGTCCGGAGGAGATTTTATTTGAACCTTCTGCAAGCTCTTTTGTACCTTGTTGAAATTGTTTGGATCCCCCGTCTAACTGTTCCATACCAGCTAAGAGCTGACCGGACCCTTCTGCTAGCTTTTTGCTGCCCTCATTTGCGTCTCCTAATTTTTCACCAAACTGTGTTAGTCCTTGGTTGAATTCCATTTGACCCTTAAGTAATTCTGAAGAGCCTTCTGAAAGTTGTTTCGTTCCATTTGCCAATTCTGCCATACCTGACTGAAAGTTTTTATTGCCTTCTGCAAGTTTTCTGCCATTTTGCTCTAAAGAGGAGGTGCCAGCATTTAATTCTAAAGCACCTTGTTCAAGAGCCATCAAGCCTTTCGAGAATTCATCACTGCCATTAATCAACTGCTCAAAAGAAGCATTTATTTGTGCTTTCTGTTCTTCGCTTGCCTGCTCTATCATTGGTTCAAGTGATTTTTTCAATTGAATCATTCCTTGATTCAATTGCTCTGCCTTTTCATGCGCTATTGAAGCCCCCTCTTCAAGTTTTGAGGTCCCCGCGTTTAATTTTGCAGCACCATCTGCCAAGCTTCCCGCTCCATTGGTGAGTTCTTGTTGAGCTTGTTGCAACTGCGCCATACCATCATTGCTTTTTGCTAAACCATCGTTAAGGCTTCCTGCTCCTGCTTGGAGTTGCTCAGATGCTGAGGATAATTTGTTTTGACCTTCAAGCAATTGACCCAAACCTTTTGAAAGCTCCTGATTTCCTCTATGGACATCTTTTACCCCACCATAAACCTTCCCAACTCCATTTTGGAAGACAATCGATTTTTCTGCCGCTTGTTCCAATCCTTTTTTCAAAGCAACAGAACCATCTTGTAATTCATGGACGCCATTGTTTAGTTCGCTTGTACCCTCTGCTGCCTGTTTATAACCATCTGCCATCTTTTCCAAGTTATCAAACATGGCTTCTGCATAAGTACTTGTGAGCTCTTTAGCTACTTCTTCCTTTATTTTCTCTACTGCTGTTGATCCAATTTGGGCTGATAGGAAATTGTAGCTCTCATTTGGGACGAATTTCATTTCCAAAGCAGATGGGTTCTCATCTAATAAAGTTGTCGCCCGGTTTGAAAAATCCTGTGGAATTTCAATCACCATATAATAATGTTGTTTGTCCAATCCTTGATAAGCTTGCTCCTTTGACACAAACTCCCATTTAAAGCCATCATTTTTTTTCAAATTATCCAGAAGGTCTTTCCCTATCGTCAATGGTTCTCCTTCATAATTGGCGCCTTCATCCATATTGACCACCGCTACCGGAAGTTCATCTAGCTTCTCGTATGGATCCCAGAAAGCCCATAGAAACATTCCACTATATAGCAGTGGAATCAAAAGTACGGCTATCACCGGAATCAATATCTTTTTATTTGTGAGCAGTTGCTTCCACTCATACATTACACTTTTCATTGATTATTGCCTCCATATTACTTTATGACTATTTTTGTCACTTGGTCATTTTTTGATAAAATTGTAAGGATCATCACGTTGACAATCCTTTAATAAAATATAATTCAAAAAGATTCGCTATTTCCTCTTTTGATAAAGGAGTATGATGTTCTTCCCAGTCCACCACCAGTGCTACATAAAGCTTTAGCATCAAAAAGGCTGTTACTTCCGGGTCACATTCTCTTATTTCCCCTTTGTCAATGGCCTTCTCGATTCTTTCTTTGATAAAGGTAATGATCATTTGCTCCAGCTTGTTAAGTTCCTGATTGACTACACGGGTTCCGAGCTCTTTTTTTTCCTGAATTAATTTGACGGTTAATTGATGTTCATTACGGAAATCAAGCAAGCTGATAAGGGCCCTGTGAGCATTTTCAAAAAAGGATTGTTCAGGGTTGATAGAACGGTCTGCCACTTCCTGCATCTCTTTTAATATACCTGCTACAATCTCACTGAATAGTTCTTCTTTATTCGAATAAAAGGTATAGATGGTTCCTTTGCCAACATTGGCAATCCTTGCGACCTGATCCATAGTTGTAGCTTTATATCCAAACATGGAGAACGATTTTAACGCCGCATCCAGGATGCTCTGTTTACGATCCATTTGATTTCTCCTTCCTCCAGGCTGACCAAATGATAGATTCGGTCATCTGGTTTTCATTATAATTCCTATCCTTTCAGAATGCAAGAAAAAAAAGGTTCAGTCACATGTTGGTAGCGACTGAACCTTTTTATTAAACCTGAAGGGAAGGTTTTTTATGGAAACTATCTATTACAGCTTTAACAGCAGCTTCACCGGAATCGATGCAGTCAGGCAACCCTACGCCTTCAAAAGAACTTCCTGCCAGGTAAACCCCAGGCATGTCTTGTGCCAGTCGTTCGTTCATCTCATGAAGCATCTTTTTATGACCAACAGCATATTGCGGCATTGCTTCTCTCCATCGAGTAACAATCGTGAATTCCGGATCTGCACCGACCTCCATGATTTTGTTGAGATCATCGAGTACCACTTTCTGTATTTCCTCGTCACTCTGATCGACAATTGCTTCTTCTCCCACTCTACCAACATAACAACGAAGGATCACTTTTCCTTTTGGTGTTGTATGCGGCCATTTCTTATGGGTCCAGGTACACGCTGTGATTGTATAATCGTTGTTTCTTGATACAACGAAACCTGTTCCATCAATGTCCTGTTTGAGTGCTGATTCGTCAAACGCCATAGCAATGGTAGCAACAGAAGTGGATGACATCTGCTGAAGGGGAGCCAGGTAGCCTGCACCATGAATCATGTTTGCAGTAGCATGATGAGGAGTTGAAACAATGACATTTTCACAATCAAGGGTAGTGCCATTGCTTAAGGAAAGTCGGTATCCATCGCCATTTTTCTCCAAGCTATCTACTTTTACTGCTTTCAAAATGTTCACTTGGTCCAACTTCTCCTCCAAAGCATCCACAAGCGTTTGAAGACCGCCTCGAAGCGTCTGGAACATTCCCTTTTTCTTTTGAGCAGGTGCAGGCTTTTGTTTTGGGGTTGTCTGTTTCATCCCCAAAATTATGCTACGGTATTTCTCTTCCACCTGCTGAAATTGTGGGAAGGTGGCCTGTAAGCTTAGCTTATCAATGTCACCAGCATAGATCCCGGATAACAATGGCTCAATCAGATTTTCCACCACTTCATCCCCAAGCCTTCTTCTGAAAAAGGAACCAAGTGATTGGTCTTCTCCTCCATTGTTGGAAGCAGGAAGAATCAGGTCAGCTGCTGCACGCATTTTTCCCATCGGAGAAAATAGACCTGTTGTCACGAATGGGGACAGTTTCGTCGGAATCCCCATCACAGCCCCCTCTGGCATCGGGTGAAGCTGCCCTTTAAGAAGGATGTATGCCTGGCCTGTTGAATTGTGCACAAGCTGATCTTCCAGTCCCACTTCTTTTATCAGTTTACCGGCACTTAGCTTACGTGCAAGGAAGCTATCAGGGCCGCGTTCGATGGTAAAGCCCTCTCGTCGTACGGTTTGGATCTTTCCTCCAAGCCGGTTGCTTGCCTCAATCAGGGTAATCTCTATATCAAGGTTTTTCTCTTTCATTTCCTTTTGAAGATAATAGGCGGCAGAAAGACCAGTAATGCCTCCACCGATGATGACAACCCTTCTTTTCTCCTCATTCATGGTTTCATCGCCTTCTTTTCTAGATTTACTGAGATACTTTTTTTAATTCTTCCAATACAACGGTAGCCATTGCATCGATAAATTCAGGTTGAGTATTTGGCATTTCTGGACGGTAGTACTTGGCACCGATCTCGTCCGTTACTATCTTACACTCATAATCATTATCATATAAAACTTCTAAATGGTCCGAAACGAACCCTACTGGAGTGTATACGAAGGATGTGTATCCTTTGTCCTTATGAAGATCACGGGTGATGTCCTGTACATCCGGTCCCAACCAAGGATCTGGTGTATTCCCTTCACTTTGCCATGCGATTTCATAATTTTTCACTCCGGCACCCTTAGCAATCAGGTCTGCGGTTTCTTGTAGTTGGTCCGGATATGGATCACCCATTTGAGTTATTTTTTCCGGTAGGCTGTGCGCTGATACGATCAGTACTGCCTTTGCACGTTCTTCTTCATTCATGGAAGCGAATGTGGCCTTCACACGGTCCACCCAATACTGTATGAACTTCGGCTCGTCATACCAGCTTTCAACAGACACAATGGAAGGTCCTCCGATTTTTTCGGCCTCTTCCTGCGCACGGCCATTATAGGACTTCACACTGAATGTTGAGAAGTGAGGTGCAAGTACGATGCTTACTGCCTCTTCTATCCCGTCGTCTTTCATCTGTTGGACAGCATCTTCAACAAATGGTTCGATATGCTTTAATCCAAGATAGACTTTGAATTCGATATCATCTTGAATGTTGTTTAAGTGTGCACCAAGTGCGTTTGCCTGTTCTTCCGTGATGCGTGCAAGTGGGGAGATTCCACCGATCGCGTTATAACGGTCACGCAAGTCTTGCAACATTTCATCTGATGGCTTTCTGCCGTGTCGGATGTGTGTGTAGTAGCGCTCCAGGTCTTCTTCTTTATATGGTGTACCGTATGCCATTACCAAAAGTCCCATTGTTTTTTTAGACATAAAGTTTACCTCTTTTCTTATCTGTATTATTGGAGAATGTCTCGTGAACACCTGTAGATTTCTGTTCCGGATGGTCGTCCGCGGGGCGGGTCTTGAGCCTCCTCGCAACGCTTCAGGGGTCTCAAGACTACCGCTACCTCTCGAAGGAGTTGACCACCCTGCACTACAATCTACAGGGGAATCAGATAAACTTACATATTATTTATTTATTAGAAGAATAGTCATGTACGAATGTTGCTAAACGTTTTAGTGTGTCTGGGTTGACTTGTGGGAATACACCGTGGCCCAGGTTGAAGATATAGCCTGGCTGTTGCATTCCTTGGTCTAAGATTGCTTTTGCTTTCGCTTCGATTACTTCCCATGGTGCTAAAAGAATAGCAGGGTCCAGGTTACCTTGAACCGATTTCGTGATCCCGCGCTCTCTTGCTTCTGCAATCGGTAAGCGCCAGTCAAGACCGACAACATCCAGTGGAAGGTCGTGCCATTCGTTGGCTAAGTGGCTTGCTCCAACGCCAAACATGATCAATGGCACATTTTCTTCTTTTAACGAAGAGAAAATGCGGTTCATTACCGGTTTGATGAAATAGCGATAGTCTTCTACATTCAATGCTCCAACCCAGCTGTCAAAGATCTGAATTGCTTTGGCTCCTGCATGGATTTGGGAGCGAACATAGGTAATCGTCATATCTGCAAGCTTATCCATCAATGCAAACCATGCCTTTGGTTCTGCATACATGAATGCTTTCGTTTTATTATAGTTTTTGGAAGGACCGCCTTCAATCATGTAGGATGCAAGCGTAAACGGTGCACCTGCAAAACCGATCAACGGAACATCAAGCTGTTCTTTTGTTAATAGTTTGATTGTATCCAATACATATGGAACATCCTCTTCCGGATTGATTTCTCCAAGCTTTTCAACGTCATGCATGGAACGAATCGGGTTGTCAATGACAGGACCGATTCCTGATTTGATTTCCACGTCCACACCAATGGCAGGAAGGGGACTCATGATGTCCTTATATAAAATGGCTGCATCCACGTTGTACTGATCTACAGGCAACTTTGTCACATATGCACAAAGCTCCGGCTGATGCGTGATCTCAAATAAAGAATACTTTTCCTTTATTTTTCTATATTCTGGTTGTGAACGGCCGGCTTGTCTCATATACCATAACGGGACATGCTCCGTTTTCTCCCCTCTACATGCTCTTAAAAATGTATCATTAAACTTTGATTGATTCACAATGATGACCCCTTCCATCTGACTTTTTTCTGCTTTTATTACGTTACACTTCTGTCATGTTACACTATACCCATAAATGCTAGGAAAGTATAGAAGCAGCGCTTATTGTTCATAAAATAGACGATTATTCGGCTACTTGGATTGTGGCAGAAGGATTTCCACGGTAGATCCTTTGTTCGCTTGACTATGAATGGTTAATTGCCCACCATGGTTTTCAATGATTTTCATGGAAACCATCAATCCAAGACCGGTACCCTGCTCTTTGGTGGTGAAGAAAGGCTGTCCCACTTTATTTATTACCTCTTCTGGAATCCCTGTCCCCTCGTCCATGATCGATAGGTGGACAAACCCTTCCATTACTTTTGTCTGTATCGTGATCTTCCCGCCATTGGGCATTGCTTCCATCCCATTTTTTATCGTATTGATTAATACCTGCTTCAATTGATTTGGTTCACAATTCAACCATATGTATTCGTCTGGATGCTCCACTTCGATTACCACCTGATGGATAAATGCCTCGCTTTCAAGAAACAAGCATACCTCTTGGATAAGCTCTTTCAAATCTTGTTTTTTGAAGTGGACAGCCTGTGGTTTGGCTAAAGCCATGAATTCATTGGTGATCTGATTGATGCGCTCAAGCTCCTTGTCCATGATCGTATAGAATTCTTTTTTCCTATTTTCCTGCGATAGCAGATGTACGAAGCCCTTCAACACGGTAACAGGATTTCTGATTTCGTGTGCCACACCAGCTGCGAGTTCACCGATGACGGATAACTTTTCTGACTGCATAAGCGCTTCCTCTGTCCGTTTCTTATCTGTGATATCTTTCATAAGGAAGACAAGTGCCAGTATATCTCCATCACTATTTTTCACAGGGGTAACGGTAATGCTTACATCAATAGGAGCACCACTATTCGTGGAGGTCAATAATTCAAAGGACAACTGCTTTTGATTCATTAATTTTGCCAGGAAAACCCGCAATGAGTTCCCGGATGTAAAGGATAGAAAGCTTGTCTTGTTTCCTACTATATCCTTTGCCTCCACCTCGAGCATTTTCTCAAAAGATCCATTGGCCTTTAATATGGTCCCTTGCAGGTCATACACCCCAATAGCATCGGTTGTATTATTGAAGTAGGCTTCCAGGTATTCTTTTGTAGACAGAAGCTCCAAAGACGTCCTTTTTTCCTTTTCTTCCGCCCTTAACAGAAGACTCCCTGTCAACCTGCTCGAGAACAGGAGAAAGATTGTCACAAAGATAGAAAATAAAATGAAATAGATTACATCTACTTTTAAATGGTTGGAAAATACGATATTGCTATAGTCAATATAAAAAAATGATAAGGTGATACAAGTGATGAAACTGGATATTATAATGGGCAAAATTCGATTGTATAAAGACGACATAATCAAAGGCATCGATAGAAAGTAAAAGTTGATGACATCTTTGTCGAGATAGGCCACCACCCAGAATGGGATGAAGGATGCACATACAGTCACGTACATCCCTAATTTGGCAAGCTTTGGATGCAAGACAAAATAGCCAACCACTATCCACCCCAGACCAGCCGTAATGATGATGGCTGGTAAAATTTCAGGGAAAATAAAGATATTTGTCAGTATATCCAGGAATAAAAGTGTAGTGAAAACAACCAGCATCAGTTTATTTTTTTGATGAATGATATGAACTTGTTCCCTGTTCATCCGTTTCTCATTTAGCCAGACTTCCCTGATACTCGCGTGAAAGCGAGTATACATCTTTCCTAGTGTATATTTCATCTCCTGCTTCTCCTCTAACAGTTCGTTTCCCAAATATATTTCTCTTTTTATCTAAAAGCTGTATTCGTAAACTTTGTTGCCTTTCCTTATGTTTAAATTAACCGTTATATTCCATACAGTCGTGCTCTTTTCCTTGCTGTACTAAAAATACTACATGCATTATTTAGAGTAGGTAAACTGTAAAAAGTCCAATTGCCGACTTTTTACTAGTGGATAGCAACAATCTTTGAGAAAAGAGCTTTATCTAAAGTTAGGTTTTAATGGTTTGGAAGGTTGTCCCTCTTTTTTTGTTTGTGTATTGTAAGGAACCACATAGTACGATGGGACTTGAAAAACATTTACATTTTTAATGGAGTATCGATTATCCCCTGAGATTTCATTGACCAAGGTTTCCTTGTCGCCTGAAACCGAATAAATACGGTACACGATCCGATCATCGCTTGCTTGTGTCCATTCTAGGTTGACAGTGAATAAACTTAAAGGGTGGAATGTCATCGACCCGTTTAATTTGGTATTCTCAGGTAAGATTATTGGGTCCTCCAAATCTGATACACCGACAGGAACCGAGAATGCTCCGTTATCTAAACCAGCATCTTGTAGGATATCTTTCAGCAACCTTGTAGGATAGGCTCCTCCTGCCGTTAAATGTTGTTCTGGCGTTGTCGAATCATATCCCATCCAAACTGTCCCAATCACATCTTGTGTGTATCCCACGAACCATGTATCCTTAATGGCCCCGTCTATCCCGGGATAGTTGGTAGTGCCTGTCTTACCGGCCAATTCCCCATTAATATTACCTGCCTGTGCGGAACCTTCCTGCACCACACCTTCTAGCATTCTGGTCATGTTCCAAGCTGTCTGGGGACTGAAGACTTCTTTTTCTTCTTTTTTCGCTTTGACAATCACTTCGCCTTTTCTTGTCTTGATTTCTTCAATGAAGTAAGGCTCAATTATTTTTCCATTATTGCCAAATGATCTATATGCCTTAGTAAGTTCCAATGGGGTAACCCCATCCGTAAGACCTCCAAGGGCAATGGCCAATCCATTATCAGGAATGGAGAGTTCTAACTTATCAAGATAACTCTTACTCTTTTTTACACCTAATTCATTTAATGCCCAAACAGCAGGTGCATTTAAAGAATCTCTTATTGCTTCATACATCGTTACTTCCTTTTTATATTGATGGTGATAGTTTCTTGGCTTATAAACTTCCTGACCATCCTCATACGATAGCAATTCATCTTTTAAAAGGCTGTATGGCTCATACTTTCCTTCCTCAAGTGCTGGTGCATAGACCGCTAATGGCTTGAATGTAGACCCAGGCTGCCTTTTAATTTTGACTCTATTTATGCCTTTTGTTACATAATTCCTTCCGCCGATAACAGCCATGACTCCGCCATTGTGCTGATTCATCATAACAAAAGCACCTTCGACATTATCATTGGTCCCAGGAAAATATTGATCTTCCTGAAAGAGTTGGTGCGCAGCATCCTGAGCAGCTACGTTCATAGGAACCGTAATCTTATACCCGCCTCTATGCAGCTCTTCCGGAGTGAGACCATATTTATCTTCCGCCTCTTCTGTGACCATGTCGATATACGTTAAATATGCCTGTTTTTCCGGAGATTCAACAATTTCCAAACCTAACGTTCTCCCCATGAACCCAACTGCTTCTTCCGCTTCCAAGTATCCTTGACTTTCCATAAGATGCAAGACAAGGTCCCGTCTACTTTTCGCCTCTTCTGGATAATTTATAGGGGAAAAAGCATTGGGCGCTTTCGGAAGAGCTGCCAATAAGGCCCCCTGCTCAACTGTCAGGTCTTCTACGTTTTTATTAAAATATACCTGGGACGCCGCTTGGACCCCATAGGCACCGTGGCCGAAATAAATCTGGTTCAAATACATTTCCAAAATTTCGTTTTTGGTGTATCTCCGCTCAAGATTGATAGCGATGACAGCCTCTTTTGTTTTTCGAAGCCAGGATTTTTCATTTGTCAAAAAAATATTTTTTGCTAACTGCTGGGTTAGAGTACTTCCGCCCTCAGCCTTGCTTCTTGCAAGAATATCGCGATAAACCGCCCTTCCGATTGCCCGTACATCAATTCCCCGGTGTTCATAAAAGCGGTTGTCCTCCACTGCAACAAATGCTTGTTGGACATGCTTTGGAATTTTATTAATTTCGACAATTTCCCTATTTTCAAAGAAAAGAGATGCTATTTCATTACCGTTTTCATCAACCATCGTGGTAGTGGAGTCCATGATCAACTTTTTTTCATCTATCACATAATCCCCTAAGAAAATAATGAAGATATACCCGACCAGACCGACAGCTACAATACTGGCAAAAATAAAAGGGATAAGGAAGTATTTTTTAGGCAAGATTGTTTTGATGGTATGTAACTTCTTAATTGATAGTTTTTTTCCTTTAAATCTTTCCAAAGTGGTTTACCTCCTCCTAGTATACGGGAATAATTAGTAAGTAAGGATAGTTTCAAAGGTTAGCGCATCCTATATTCTACCTTATTCTACATATTTTTTCTCGGGTTTCCCTTATTTTGTAATTATATGGCACTAATTAAACATAAAGGAGTGGTTCAGAATGAATTTTTATATGACGTTCGGCACAACCGATTACTTAAAGGATTTGAAAAACAAACTAGGAAATGGTGAATCCTTGCTGATGTTTGGGGAGGACAATGCTGTATTGATGCATGAAACACACGAACAGTCCAGCTTCAACTCAGGCAAAAACTATGAAGTCCTTGACTCGAATGGCAATTTGGCTAACGGAAAATTTGCCGTTCTCAATAATATCCCCGTTACAGATGAAGGCCGACCAGTGTTTGAATACCGCTTCAGCCAACGTGCAGGCCTCATTGATAAAGAGCCAGGCTTTGCAGCAATCCGTGTATTGCGCCCAACCGACTCGGATACCTATGTCATTTTAACATTGTGGGAAGATGTGAAATATTTCAAACAATGGCAGGAGTCAAAAGCTTATGATAAAGCCCACGAGAAACGTGGAACCTCTGAAGGGGTCGACCAGAAGCAACAGGTCTTTCCCCGTCCTTCCTATGTAACCACCTATTATGCAGAAATGCCGGAAGAAGATTGATAAAACAAACTGCCCCGCTCTCCCAAGTGAGCGGGGCAGTTCATGTAGAATTAGAATGAGATTTTCATAATTAGTCCGCTTGCACGAAAGTGAAGCTCTTCAACAGCGTAGAGGCCTAGCTATTTTTTCTCACGGAGTACACCATGCCTGTTTGCATAAATCGCTGCCTGTGTCCGATCTGCCACCTGCAACTTGCTCAAAATATTGCTCACATGCGTTTTCACGGTCTTCACCCCGATAAAAAGCTCGTCACTTATTTCCTGATTGGTCAGACCATCTCCAAGACACATCAGTACCTCAAGCTCCCTTTCCGTCAAATCATCATGTGGAAGCTTAGACGGGGTACGGAACCGGTTCATCATTTTGCTTGCAACTTTCGGCTCTATGACAGGCTCGTTTTGCATAGCCTTCTCGATTGCCTTGATAATATCTTCGGCTCTTGCGGTTTTTAAAAGATAACTATATGCTCCAGCTTCAATGGCAGGAAATACTTGTTCATCATCAAAGTAGCTCGTAATGATGATTATTTTACATTCAGGAAGAAATTTGACGATTTCACGTGTCGCTTCAATACCCGTTCCATTATCCATAAGGAGATCCATCAATATTACATCCGGCCTTTCCTTTCTTGCCAACTCTATCGCTGCCTGTCCGCTCGAACCTTCCCCAACGATCTCTATGGTAGGCTCTGTAATTAGATATGCCAATAGGCCTTTTCGTACCATATCATGGTCATCCACCACCGCGACTTTTATTCGATCCATTTAATTCTCCTCCCCTCTAATCGGAATATGGATTTCAATATGCGTCCCTTCCCCTTTTTTGGAGCGAATACTGAACTGTCCCCCTATTTCTTCGCATCGTTCTCTCATGGTATGGAGTCCATAAGAAGCCTGCTTATGTTGATTGATTTCAAAGCCTTTTCCATTATCACTAATAAATATGTATACATACTGGTTTCCTTTTTGATGCATGTCCAATTTGACAATTGTTGCATCTGCATGCCGGAGGATATTGGATATGGCTTCCTGGATGATTCGGAATAAATGGTCTTCGGTTGCATTGGAGAGCACATTTATTTCTTGTATATCCTTTTGGAAAGTGATGGGTGTACGTTCCTCCAGTTCTTCTAGCAATTTATGGATTCCAACACATAACGTATCATTTGTCAAAGATATTGGTCTCAAATGGAGAAGCAGCGCTCTCATTTCTCCTTGAGCCTGTGCAGCAATGGAGGCAATATCCGTTAATTGCTTTCTCGCCTCTTCCGGGTAAGCATCAAACATCCTGATTGCAGCTGAAGACATGATGCTAAGTGCAAAAAGCTGCTGACTTACTGAATCATGCAACTCCCGGGCCAATCGCTGACGCTCTTCAATCGTAGCAGCATTGTGGGCTTTAATCGCGAGCTCATTTTTTTCTTCGGCAAGCTTTTGCAATGATTTCACTTGATTCTGTATTTTATTGGCCAACTGGTTGATATCTTCCGTTAACCTTCCCAGCTCATCCGTCTGTTCGACAGCTATTCTTTCTGAAAACTTCCCTCTCCCAAGAGTGGCAATGAAGGTGGATATATCCTCCACACGTTTTTTCATATAACCGCTTTGCTTATATCCAAAATAAAGGCTTGTTACTGCCATAATGATAAAAGCGGCAACGGTCATCAACATACTCCATTGGACATTGATTACCCGGCCTTGAGGATAAAAAAGCAATACACTTTGTAGGAAAATGAAGAAAAGAAAGGCTGAAACAACCGACACGACAATAAAGGAACGGATGTACCAAAATCTCAAGCTTTCAATTTTTTTCCCTTTATCAGACCCGATCAATTCGAACATCTCCTATTTTCATATCTAGCACGATGTTGAGTTTTCTGGTTGCTTCTCCATAGTTGGGGGATTCATAAAAAAGTTTGTTCCCCTTTCCTTCAGACGTATTACCAAAGATGTTTAATTGACCTACTTTCACCTTTGCTGCCACTTTAATTGGCAGGTCCTCTGGAATGAGCATTTTCAAATCAGCAACCACGCCTTTGATTTGAATGTTTGTTTCCTTATCGGGTATATAGGCCTTACTGAAATCGAAATAGTAATCCCCCACCACATTCCAGACAGTCAATGGCTCCACTGCCCAGTTCTGTTTGTTCATTTTCATATCACCAATGGTTATCACTTTCTTTGTACCGGCTGTTTTTGTTTCTTGATGTTCCACTCTTTCCTCTGCCGAGTCGAATAAATCATCAAAATCAGTATCCCCTTTAGTGAATGAGACTCTTACAGGACGCTTGTTTACAAAAAGCCTCACACCTAAGTAAATGATCAATAACGGCCAAAGTTTCCAGAACATATGAAATTCAAATACTAGATATCCTGCCCTATCCAATAACAGCAAACCACCAAAGGCTATTAGAAATACACTTAGGAAGAGAGCACGTATATGATAAAAAATGGTGTCCACCAGGAGTTTAAACCCATAGAGGACGATGAGGACTGGATAGTATGTGACAAAATACTCTTTTATTTCCAAGGAAATGACACCTATATTGACAAGCAACAGCATGATTCCTATAAAAACAAAGATTATGGCAATTACTTTTTGATTAAATGTCTTCATCTTATTTCCTGTAGCCTCCCTTCTTCTATTATTTGACACTATTAGGGTTATTCCTCCATTATACAATTAGTTTACTAATTTCCATGAAGGAAAGCCCCTATCCCCGGTCACTTTCTTTGTCCGTCTGGAGGCGGAAATTACTTGGTTTATGAGGAAATCTATTTAGCACCGCTGTTGATTTCCGCAAATGGCTTCGCTTTCCACGGGGCGACCTTGAGCCTCCTCACAACGCTTGCGGGGTCACAAGATTGTCGCTTCTCCCCCGTATGTGTCTCCACCATTACTCCAATCCACAGCTAGATTAACAAAGTAAGTAAGGTTAAAGACTATTTCAGTCTCTTTACGTAGAAAGCTTTTACGTTCTTCTTACGATGAATGTAGCCACCTAGTTGATTGAAGTGGAAAGCGAAGCGCATGGAACGCAAATCAACAAATTTTTTACTTGCCTTATAAAAAAAGCGATGAGCTGCGGCTACATCGATTTTCTCTTCATCACTTTATTCTGAATCCCTTCGTACACCAGTAACCCGAGGATCAAACAAATATATCCAGCAGCGTATCCTGCAAAAACATCGGAAGGATAATGGTAGTTTAAAAAGATTCTACTTATTCCAAGTAATATGATAAACATCGTTCCAAAAATAGCGATCACCAACTTTTTTTTGCTTTCCTCTGTATAGGCTAACGCAAAATAAAGTAATAACCCATAAAAGAAAAGCCCCACCATCGCGTGTCCACTAGGGAAACTAAGGCTTTCCGCGCCAGGTCCCGTCATCGGCCTTTCGCGCCCAGTATAATCTTTCAACCACTTATTGAGCTCATTGACAATAATGACTCCTCCGACGATCACGCCCATTGCTGCATAATCCCTTTTTATCCACCAAATAAGTCCTATAGATAATAACATGATGATGATCACACCGGTTTTATCACCAAGCATCGTAAATAGCTGAAAAAAACTAACTAACAGCTCGACGTCCAGAGCATTTACCGCATTGCGTATCACTTCATCAAATCCTATCGTATTTTGCCAAATAATTTGTTGGAATGACCAAATAAAAAACGCTCCACAAATAGCAAATAATGTAAGTCTTCTCCATTTCTTATTACTTTTTTTACTGCTCAACTCCTGCCCATATTCCGCTTGCATACCAATCATCTCCCCTTGTTCAATCATGCCCCTTTTATTTTACTAAATTTATGAAAGTTATGACTATTCTTTTTTAACAGAGTCATATAGAATACTATATTAAATACAAATCTTCGAAATGGGGAGCGCTATATGTTAAATAAACTGAATCAACTGTTAGAAAATCGTTTTGATGAAATGGTAGAGATTAGACGTTATTTACACCAATTCCCTGAGGTTTCTTTTAAAGAATTCCATACTGCAGCCTACATAGCAGACTTTTATAAAAAATTGGGTATTGCCTACCAGTCAAATGTCGGCGGCAATGGTGTGGTAGCTAAAATTATGGGAGCACGCCCCGGTAAAACCGTTGCACTGCGAGCAGATTTTGATGCCCTACCAATTCAAGACGAAAAAGATGTAGAATATAAATCAAAAGTTCCCGGGGTCATGCACGCTTGCGGACATGATGGCCACACAGCAACATTACTAGTCCTTGCAAAATGTTTGAATGAATTGAAAGAAGATTTGGAAGGAAATGTCGTCTTTATCCACCAACATGCGGAGGAATATGCACCAGGCGGAGCGATCGCGATGATCAATGATGGATGCCTTGAAGGGGTGGATGTTATCTTTGGGACGCACCTATGGGCAGGTGTGGACCTTGGAACCATTCAGTACCGAGTGGGACCGGTAATGGCTGCTGCCGACCGTTTTTCCATCAAGGTGCAAGGATCTGGTGGACATGGTGCCCAACCGCATAAAACAAAAGATGCGGTTGTAACAGCTTCTCAACTTGTTCTTAACCTGCAACAAATTGTCAGCAGACGAGTGAGTCCAGTTGATCCTGCAGTCATTTCAGTCGGTACTTTCAAAGCAGAGAATGCCTTCAATGTTATCGCGGACTCTGCTTACCTAGAAGGAACGGTTCGTACATTCAATGATGATGTGCGTGACCAGATCGAAGCAGAAATAGATGTTGTTGCTTCCTCCACATGCTCGCTTAATGGTTCGACATATGAATATAAGTATGACAGAGGTTATCCTGCTGTCGTCAATCATAAGGACGAAACAGACTTTGTTGTGAACGTTGCATCCTCTGTGAATGAGGTGAAGGCTGTAGAGGAGACTTCGCCACATATGGGAGGAGAAGATTTTGCCTATTACCTGAGACATGTCAAAGGGACTTTCTTCTTTACCGGCGCTAAACCGGAAGGCGTGGAAGTGGCCTACCCACACCATCATCCCAAGTTTGATATCCATGAGAAGGCATTGTTGGTTGCCGCTAAAACGTTGGGTGCGGCAACGGTTCTGTATCACCAGCATGAGCAGGAAAAGCTTGTTCCCTCTCACCAATCATAATTGGTTTCTGAACAAAGCACCGGCCTCCTATAAAAGGAGACCGGTGCTTTTTATATGTCTAATCCTCTTTCATGGAACATTCTCAAACGGTAACAGTTTTTTGCGGTTGTCCCCAATTGGTCAAGAAAATTATAGTTTGCATATGCTCCAACAATTGCTCCCAGACCAGGGACCATTTGCAACATTTTGATCAAATCGATATGGTCGCGATACTCCTGTTGGAACACCCTCCAATCAAGCTCTTTTGCTTCCTCTTTGTGCTCCTCCCAATTCTCTATATACCTCAGTACCTCTTTACGTCTGGCATCGCTGGAGAAGGCCAACTGAAAAATATATAACACGAACACTCTCTCCTCATAATTTTTTGTGTCGTATCCATATATGGCTGCCACTTCAAATAGAAATTTCATTTTGATGGAAAGAAGCAGCGGAAAGTCCGCCAATCCGAGCAAAATCCCCCCTGCTCCCGTTCCCGCACCTTCAACTGCCGCAGTACGTTTATACACGTTTATTTTTTCCTGAATCCATCTTTCTTTTTCTTCAAGGCTCATGACGATATGCCCCTCATTCAATTTAGTTGTCATATTGCTTCCTACAAGCGTCCCCTGCACCATTTTCTTGATACTCTCCGTCATGACTGCATGAACTTTATCTGGAATCAAGGTATTCACTTTATTTTGCGCACCCTTGGAAAAACGCTGGAACATCGTAGATTTTTTGGCCACCTGCATTTTCCACTTTCTTACCTCTTCGATTACTTTCTGTTCGTACAATGGAAACACTCCTTGTATCGTTTTGCCTTATATACGTGTAAATAGAGCATATGATTCAAAATAAGAAAAACACCCAAAAACATTTGAGTGTTCCTCCCTTATTTAAGAGATGCAATTTTTCGTTTGACAACCCCTTGTACATATAAGTATGAAAAGGCAATCCCCCCACCAAGTACAATCGCCGTTTCCAGCCACGTTGCCATGAAAGCCAACAGTATTGCTAAGATTATCACTTGAGAGATGAGTATCAAAGTTATCATTTTGGTAAAAGCATGTACCCGGTGTTCTTCTTTGAGCGGATAGATAGAAAGCCACAGTTTGTTATAATGATGTCTCCACATTGGGATAAGCTGAAATCCGGTCAGATATAGAACAAGCACTGGAACCAGATAGGTTGCATAGCCCACAGGAAGTGTAAGAAGAAGGACAACACCGATAATCAACAGGCGAAGATATAATCCGAAATAGTCACCTGAACGAAGGAAAGTTCGTAAGTACAGGTAGTGAAAGGACTTCTCCTTTGCGTACGGTGTGAAAGACAGGATAAAGTCCAGCCATCTTCTCCTTTTGACTTTTTCTTTCAAGCCCGGCACATCCACGAACAGGTTTGCCACTCGATAAAACAACTGCATTCTTTTCGTTTCATTTTCAATCAGGAGGTCCCATTTCCAATTCATCTTTTGGGAGGCTTTTTGGAAATATACAAGGAGCAGCACCATCACTCCAATAATTACTCCGATGAAAAGTAGGCTTGCTTCAGAAAAAACAAGATACAGTAGACCGAAATTTAGCGCAAGTCTGATCCACCAGTCCGTCAGCCTCACTTTTCTATCCGTATAGAAATTAACAAGCCACGTCATCCACAGGTTCCAGGATTTCATCCCAAGCAATAATAGAAGAATGGCCAAAAGTGTTTGGAATGTAGCATTTGTCAATGTGAAGAATAAAGGCACGGAAACACCAAAAACCAATAAAAGGAAATAACTTTCTAACACGATGGAATAAAGAAATGATTTCTTTATATAAGGCTTTAATTTTTCTTCCAAAGGAAGCAAAAAGACTAGGTCCGGGTCCTTTAAAAATGTATGTATGCTACCTCTGGTCATCAATAAGGCAAGTACCGCACCCATTAGCAATGCATAGGGAAAATCAGGCGGGACAATCTCCAGCCAGTTCTGATAGGCTAGGGCGAGGCCGCTTAGTAGAAAAATCATCACGATGACGAGATGATCGTTGAACATATAACGTAAATATCTGCGAGTATCCTTTACATATTGACTGAATCTGGACTTCCAGAGCTGATCGACATTAAACATTGCTCTCTTCCTTTGTCAACTGGATATAGAGATCATCTAAGGAAGCCATCGGCATTTGGAACTGCTGTCTAAGCTCTTGAAGCGTTCCTTTTGCCCGGACTTCACCCTCATGCAGTATTACGAAGGAATCGCAGTACTTCTCCGCAGTTGCGAGGATATGCGTGGACATGAGGATCCCGGCCCCACTCTTTTTCGCTTTATCCATGATTTCTAAAAGGGAATGGATAGCAAGTGGATCTAAGCCTACAAATGGCTCGTCCACAATATATAACTTCGGTTCAATCAAGAAAGCTGCAAGAATCATCACCTTCTGCTTCATTCCCTTAGAGAAGTGTGCCGGAAACCACTTTAGGCGTTTTTCCATGCGGAATTCCTTCAATAATGGATGAAGGCGTTCTTCAAAAGTCTCCTTTGATAGACCATATGCCATCGCCGTTAATTCAAGATGTTCATATAATGTCAGCTCATCATATAAAATCGGCGTTTCCGGAATAAAAGTGAAAGTCGAGCGATATTTGGTCGTATCCTCTTGAATGGAAATGCCATCGATTTTGATGGATCCCTTCTTCGGTTCCATCGTACCAATTACATGCTTGATCGTCGTACTCTTCCCGGCACCATTAAGCCCAATCAATCCGACCAGCTCATTTCGCTTCACCTCAAACGAAATATCCTTCAACACCGCCTGATTCGTATACCCACCAGTCAACCCACTAATCTCCAATAAACTCACATCAACCTACCCTTTCTGCCAGCCATTTTATGTATAAGGTATAGGTACTACATGGAGGGAGAAATTCCTTCAAGGGTCTGACCCCCTTTCAAAATTTAATCCCCCTGTAACCTATATGAAATATAACCTCAAAATTAATTTTATTGTACGTTATCTTCGATACGACGTGCTCTTTTGCTTGCTTTCTAATAAATACTTCTTGCAAATTTTTCAAGTATGTAAACAGCAAAAAATCCAATTGCCGAATTTTTACTAGCAAATCGCATCAATCTTCAAGAAAAGAGCCTAATTAAATTTTACCATAACATAATTTAAACGAAAGTGCGCATGATATGTAAGGAAGGGGAATGAGGGGCTCTTATACAAGCCTTTAGTTGACTTCTTTGTAGATGAGGTGACTGTCAAAGACAGTTTTGCTTTGATCTCGATAAAGTTACACATTTCTATTGTCGTTGCGGGACTTAACCGACTGCAACCACACGATCATCTATAACGTAACTCCGATTGATGAAGAAATGAGGTGCTTACGGGCGACACTTTATTCTAAAGTCGAAACCTGTGATTGATTCATTTTGAAAAAGAGGTGTTCGTTAAAGAGACCTTAAGTCGATAGCCACGTTACTAAAGTTGTAAAACTCAGTAACAAGGGGATGGTTGTCTTGAACAGGAAAGCTGACCACTAGACACATTTTTAATATCAAATGAGGTGTTCATCAAACACAGTTATTTGAAAGCTAAAATGTTGTTTGTAGGCTTCTCCTTATTTAGATAGAGAAGCTTGTTGCCTCTCTTCCCTTTCTTCGCAAGCAGGAGCTCCGGCTCTTGCTTGTTTAATTTGCCTTAGGACATTATTAGGATCCATGTCCAAAACATGGTAAAATAGATAAAGGCTGTTTTGGCATACTTTGTTGCTTTTTCGCATTTGTAAACAACCGTTATTTTCCGTGCTGTCGTGCTCTTTTCCTGCTTAGATAAAACAAATTACCGAGGTGATCCATGATGAGTGATTGTATTTTCTGTAAAATAATTAATGGTGATATTCCGGCCGCAAAGGTTTATGAAGACGAGCATGTCCTCGCTTTTCTTGACATCAGCCAGGTAACAAAAGGTCATACGCTGGTAATCCCTAAAGTACATAAAGAAAACATCTATGAGCTGACACCAGAAATAGCCGAAAACCTTTTTAAAGTGGTACCAAAAATAGCCAATTCCATTAAAGAAAAGTTCCAACCAATCGGGTTGAACCTGTTGAATAACAATGGAGAAGCTGCCGGGCAGTCTGTTTTCCATTATCATCTCCACATACTGCCACGCTACGGCAAGGGCGACGGCTTTGGAGCAGTGTGGAAATCAAACCAAAGTGACTATACACCTCAGGATCTGCAAGAAATATCTGCCCAGATTAAAGAAGGCATACAATAAGAAAAAATGACGTGGGAGCAACTCTCCCACGTCATTTCCCTTAAGAAGACCCATATATTGGTTGCTACTCACCTCAAAATGATCTTTTCATCTCCCCCACAGAAACAACATTTTCCACCTTTTCCCAGTCTGGGTGATTAAACGTGTAGGTGCATTCAGACTCCAAGTAACCCTCCACATAATCTCTGTATCTTCTGTCCCACCTTAATAAGTGGATAAATTCCTCGCGCGTTCCTTTATGTTCCACAGCTACTTTCAGCTCGTTCAACATATCACTCTGCCAAACGGATGGAAGGGGGCTGTTCCCAGGGATATCCGCAAACCTGCACATTTTCCCCTCCCACAACAGCGCTTGAGGCTTATAATAGGCATAGACCCGTTCAAAAACCTCTCCGGTATTCAAATACACTTTCTTGCCGGAGTGCTCCCTCAGTTCATAATCTATTTCGGTTGAGTTGATCAGCTCCAACTGCTTCTTTTCGATGAATGTCAACCACACCTCTGACTCGGCACCTTTTACAGGGGCAATGACTGCAGGCAATGAACCATATGGAGCCAAAAATGGGGCATATACGATATCGGAATCCAGCACCTTCCCCTTCAGACAAAGCATAAAGTCATCTTCCTCCGGTCGAAGTCCAAATTTATATTGAAGCTGTGCCAGGCAAACATTCGACCCATAAGCAACTACGGGAACCTTAGACGACAACCCTTCTTTTAGTAAGAGCTCTTCCACCTTTTTTACATCTGCACTCTGAAAAGCAAGACTTCCCAATACATGATCCATATTGGAAAAGTAGATGGAATGCTGCTCGACAGGGAGACCTTTTTCTGCCTCCAATCGATGGGCTTTTCCATTCCAATACAAAAAAGAAGTGGCAGGTCTTGGGCCAGGATAAATATCCGGGTGGTCATATGGACTTACATCAAAAGGCTTTTGATCACGATACATGTTAAAACTCCTAACTTTTTTCTAAATCTTTCATGTATTCTAACACAATCCATGATAGGATATATATTAATATTTTCAGAAAACTTTAGGAGGGTAATAGGATGAAGCGTGTCTATAACTTTAATGCAGGACCTGCTGCACTGCCAAAGGAAGTACTAAAGCGAGCTCAACAGGAGTTAGTAGATTTTGAAACTACTGGCATGTCCGTGATGGAATTAAGTCATCGAAGCAAGGAGTACGAAAAGGTTCACAATAAAGCAACAACCCTATTAAAAGAACTATTGCATATCCCTGAAGACTACGAGGTCCTCTTCATGCAAGGTGGCGCGAGTCTCCAGTTTTCTGCTATCCCCATGAATTTTCTTCCCATGGGAAAAAAGGGGAATTATAGTCTAACCGGCTCCTGGTCTGAAAAAGCCTTGAAGGAAGCTCAGAAACTCGGGGAGACACATATAGCCTCTTCCGCAAAAGAAACCGGATATACGGATGTTCCTGCTCACATGAAGCTATCTGAGAATCCGGCCTACTTACATATCACAAGTAATAATACCATTTTCGGTACCCAGTGGCGGAGTTTCCCTACCATATCAACGGATGTACCATTGATTGCGGATATGTCGAGTGATATCCTGAGCAGGCCGATCAATGTGAGAGATTTCTCCCTCATTTATGCTGGCGCCCAGAAAAACCTCGGTCCTTCAGGTGTGACAGTGGTTATGATCAAGAAGGAATTACTGGAGCGTTGTCCAGATAACATCCCGACCATGTTGAATTATCAGACTTTCGCCAAGAACAGGTCCCTTTATAACACTCCTCCCACTTTTTCCATCTATATGTTGTCACTTGTATTGGAATGGGTTGCCGAACAGGGTGGTGTGGAGGAAATAGAAAAGAACAATCAAAAGAAAGCCGAACTTCTATATGGAGCAATTGATGAAAGCAACGGCTTCTTTATCGGCCATGCGAAGAAAGAAGCAAGATCCCACATGAATGTCACCTTTAACCTCTCAACAGAAGAACTTACAGCATCCTTTCTGGCAGAGGTTAAAGAGCAAGGCTTTGTCGGACTCGGAGGACATCGTATGGTTGGTGGCTGTCGAGCGTCCATTTATAATGCCGTCCCACTAGAATCATGTGAGGCATTGGCAGAATTCATGAATGGTTTCCGTACCAAATATAGTTAATGGCAAGCTTTACCCTTTTCAAGAGGTGTAATATTTACTATACTAGTACCTAATAATTCGCATTAGACAACAAGTGTACTAATGGGGTTATAAAAGAAGACAAGATTAGTCGAGGAGAGATGAGAAATGAAAACGAAGACTTTAGTGTCACTAGCTTTACTGGTTGGAATCGGTGCTGTATTGCACACAGTGGTACCTGGTTTTATACTTGGTATGAAGCCTGATTTGGCTTTAACGATGATGTTTCTCGGAATTATGTTATTTCCAGAAAAGAAGAATGTATTACTTATTGGAATGGTGACCGGAATGATTTCCGCACTTACCACCACTTTTCCAGGAGGGCAAATCCCAAATATCATTGACAAACCGATTACCGCATTCCTGTTTTTCTTCCTGCTTCTTGCAGTGAAAAAGGTCAACAAACCACTAGTTAAAGCAGGACTTTTAACCGCAATCGGCACCCTCATTTCAGGAGCGATATTCTTATTATCCGCCCTGACACTTGTAGGTTTGCCAGGCGAGGGAACATTTGTATTTTTCATGCTGACAGCTGTACTTCCTGCTGTTGCAATGAATGTAGTAGTCATGATTATTCTCTATCCAATAGTAACAGGCATTGCAAGACGCTCCAACTTAGTTCCAGCAACATAATGAAAGGCTTTTTTCGTAAACTTTGTTGCTTTTACGTATTTAATAAAAACATCGTTATTTTCGTTACTGTCGTGCTCTTTTCCCAGCAGTACTAAATTTATTACTGCATTTTTTAAGATTTCTAATTAATAAAAAGTCCAATTGCCGACTTTTTATTAGAGAATAGCAACAATCTTTGAGAAAAGAGCCTCATGAAAAGAGGAAAACTCCATCTAAGGAGTTTCCCTCTTTTTTGTTTTCCTATCATCTATCAATTGCCTTTAAGCAATCCAGGTTGCAAGTACTGCCAACAAGAGAATGAGCCCTCCCGCACCACTGATGGCCAGGGCTTTTTGCTGCAATACTCGTCTAGGTGGATATGCCCCTCCTCTTTGCGATGCAAGATAGTAGTTTCCCCCTCCAAAAAGAAGCAAAATGCTTAGGGTGAATAACCCGAATGTTATGCCTGCCAATTTTGCCCGCCCCCTTTTCTTTCATAAGTATGCGGAGCAGTCTGCTCTTATGAAACAAGTTACCTTTCCTAGCCCATCAAGACCTATCATATCTGTTCACAATTAAGTTGCTGGAGTTCATTGGCATCCTTTAAAAGGGCTTTGGTAATAATATAAGTATATGACCTTGCAAGGTTCCATTTAATTTGCCCTTGTCGAAACAAACTCCATGAAAAAAGTCCGAAAAAAGAGGATTTTTTTTAGAAATGTTGAATTATATAATAATCTTAGGGTATTGAACTATACTTACATAATTTTAAATTCGAGGTGATTACTATGAATGGGAAATCATTCATCTATGGCGTTTTAATAGGAGGAGCTATTGCCGGCATTTCCACATTATTGACAACTCCCGTTTCCGGTGCAGTTAGAAGAGAACAAGTTAAGGATGCCGCACGCAATGTCCAAGCAACACTGGATGAATTGAAAAACGAAGCTATTCAGGTTAAGGATCAAGTAGCACAAGCGCTTGAGGAGGGCAAAGCAACGGTTGGAAACATTGCCGAAGAAATTCAAGTATCCGTTGATCTATGGCAAAATTCCATAAAATCACATCAAGAGTCCATTCAACAAAACATTGCAAATGTGGAAAAGGAATTGGAAAATCTTGAAAAAGAATTAGCAAAAAACACGACAAAATAAAAAAATTTTAATTTTTTGTAAATTTTGACCTTTATTAATTTTTATTTTATTGTCATAATAGATAGTAATATATTAGAAAAAAGTAGGTGAGTTTGTGAATACACAGAATGGACAGTATTCATTAAAAGAAGCCATGCTATTCAGCCAGCGTGTTGCACAGCTTAGCAAAGCTCTTTGGAAAACAATCGAAAAGGATTGGCAGCAATGGATCAAGCCTTATGACTTAAATATTAATGAGCACCACATTCTATGGATTGCCTATCATTTGAAAGGTGCAAGTATTTCAGAGATTGCCAAGTTTGGAGTAATGCATGTCTCTACTGCATTTAACTTCTCCAAGAAATTAGAGGAAAGAGAATTGCTTCGCTTCTCCAAGAAAGAGAACGATAAACGCAATACGTATATCGAACTTACTGAAAAAGGTGAGCAAATACTTCTGGATTTGATGGAAAGCTATGATCCTAGCAAAAATTCGGTATTCAGTGGTGCATTGCCTATGCATGACTTATACGGAAAGTTTCCGGAACTGTTGGATATCATGTGTGTGATACGTAATGTGTACGGGGAGGATTTCATGCAGATTTTTGAAAGGTCCTTTAACAACATTGAGGAGGACTTTGTAGAGGTTGATGGAAAGCTTTCTAAAAAAGAAGAAACACTTATAGAAAAAAATGAAAGCGTTACTTCTTCTTGATCAGCTTGTGAAATTCATCCATTAATGAAGTGTATAGCCCTTGCGATCTCAAAGCATGAATAGTCTCTTCCCATGGTAGACTAGATGGCAAGGCTTCCCTGAATTGTATAAGAAGCGGAGAGAAAGTCACAAAACCTTCCGCTTTTTGTTTTTCCATCTCCATGCTCAATGTTTCACATGTATTGTATATGAATTCTACCTCCCTTCTGGTAAGCCTTACACGGATAATTAAACCATCCCATGGAAAACGTGTAAGATCCATCTGTTTCATCAATAGCTCCATGTAGTATTCCAATGTTGCAAGTCTTTCTTCCAATTTACTCATTCCTCGCTAAATCCATTTATTCTTTGAACAATGGTAGGCAGCCACCTTCGCTTTTTTATATATTTTACATCAAATTAATCCACTTACCAATATTTAGATGACTTTGTTGAAAAATAAATTACATTCACCTATTGATTTTTTCATTTAAAAAGCTTACATTAATTTAGTAATTTTGATTACGACTAGCAATTACGGTAGGTGATTCAACTATGAACTGTTGGAAATCCATTGATATATCAAGACAATATGGACTCCATCGCATTACACTTGTATCGTTTATCATCACTTTACTTTCGTTTATTGTGTTATTTTTATCTTTTAGCCTTATTTATCATGACAGTACTGTTTCCTCAGCCAATTTTGGATGGTTCATCCTTGGGCTTGCAGGCATGTTCACCATGCACAAGTTATGTCATGTACTTCCGCTAATTGCGACCAGAAACCAAGTAAAACTCAGATGGAAACTAAAGTGCTATATGCCTTATATGAAAATAAAAACTAAAAAACCTTTTACAAAAATTCAATCCTACGCTGTTCTAATGGCTCCATTTGCCATCATTACGACTGCGTGCATCTTACTTGCCCACATTTTTCCAAGCTACTATCATTATTTCTCCATGCTTGCGGCAGTAAATATCGGGTTGAGTATTCCAGATTTTCTTTATATCAAACTGATACAACGTGCACCAAATAAATGCCAAATCGAAGAACTGGAAAACGGGTATGATATTTTAATAGTTAACGAGAATGAAATAGCGTCCTAAGATCACACTTAATCAATGGATGTTATTTCATTTTTTTGTAAAAGTTTTAGAGTGTCAAGGTATCTTTTTTTTACAAACTTTGATAAGGTAGAAGGCATAAGTATTAATTTCGTATAATAGTTTAAAAGCAAGCAAGCCGCAAAGGAGGGATTTTATGGCTATCGCATTCTTATTCGTTTTGGTGGCTATATTCATACTCTTCTACATAAACAAATTAACGAATGCTTTATGCGTTCAGAAAGAAATCCCGGAGGATCGTCAGCCGAAAGTTTTCCGAACCATAAATGTTCTAATTACCATTCTATTAATTTCTTCTTATGTAGATATTTTGCTTAGTTCCCAACGATAAAACGAACAAAAAACACCTTCCATCTTAGATGGAACAAAAAACACCTTCCATCTTAGATGGAAGGTGTTTTTCTTTAGAAACGGGGCTATTCCCGTCTCCAAGGTTTTAGCTTAGTATAACCAAGCTGCACCTACGATTACTAACAGAATGAATAATACTACGATTAACGCAAATCCGCCGGAATGTCCACCTGACATTTTAGTTCCTCCTTTTTAAAGAAAGTGTTTTTAGTACAACCAAGCTGCACCTACGATTACCAACAAGATAAACAATACTACGATTAACGCGAAGCCACCTGCATACGCATTACCCATCTCACTAACACCTCCTTTGTGAGTTGTTACGATATCTTATGCAACAATTTCTTAGGAGGCATAGGCGTTTATCCTGCCTCTAAGGCTTTTTACATGAAATCCTGGGACAACAAGTGTGTGTTGGTTTATTTCATGATTCCATTTATAGTATGTATGGGTATTAGATTTGGAATGGACGTTAACCCATTTTTTTATAAAAAAGCATATGGGACTTTGGTGGAAAGTGAAGATTATTTCATTAAATTAGGAGATTATGCTATAGTATGGAATGGAATGAAATGCTTTATTACATATGGGAGTTGACTATATGAAAAAATGGATGATTGCTGTTAGTGCCACCGCTTCACTCTTCGCATTATCTGCATGTAACAATGACGCTACTGACAATTCAAAGGTGATTGCTGAAGCCTCCGAATGGAACATCACGCAGGCAGAGCTTTATGACGCGATGAAAGAACGATTCGGAGAAGAGGTTCTTCGTGAACTAGTATATGAAAAAGTGCTTAGTGAAAATTACGAGGTAACAGATGAAGAAGTACAGGAGCGGTTGGATGAGCTGAAAATGCAACTTGGACCGGAATTCGATATGGCCATGGCCCAGAGCGGCTTTAAAAATGAAGCACAATTGACACAAACCTTGCGCCTCTCCATGCTTCAGGAAAAGGCAGCAATGGAAAATGTGGAAGTCACAGAGGAAGACATACAAAAACATTATGATGAGATGAAACCTGAGTTGCGTGCAAGCCACATTCTTGTGGAGGACGAAGAAACAGCCAAGGAAATCAAGAATAAACTGGACGAGGGTGCAGACTTTGCAGAGCTTGCAACAGAACATTCCACAGATCCGGCATCTGCCCAAAATGGCGGGGACCTTGAATGGTTTGGTTCTGGAGATATGTTAACAGAATTTGAAGAAGCGGCTTATAACCTTGAAATCAATGAAATCAGTGAGCCGGTTGAAAGTATGTTCGGCTATCACATCATCATGGTGACCGATAAAAAAGAAAAACCTCCATTGGATGAAATCAGGGAACAAGTGGAACAGGAAGTACTCCAAGCTAAAGTGCAACAAGAAAATGCGGACGCTGCACTTCAAAAAGAATTGGATGCTGCCAATGTCCAAATAAAAGACGAATCCCTTAAGAACACATTCGAACAAGAAGAAAATCAGGACCAAGAAAAAGAATAAGCGACCAATTTTTATTAAACAGAAATTAACATGTACAATAAATTAGTAAAAAGGAAGCGGCATCCCCGCTTCCTTTCAGTGTGTAGACAAAGCTAAAAATAATGAAATTCTCTAGTTGATCGCAGTGGAAGGAGCGAAGACTCCTGCGGAGGAAAGGACATGGAAGACCCCGCAGGGCGTAGCCCGAGGAGGCTTCCGGACTGCCCGCGGAAAGCGAAGCTCCTGCAACGAAGATCAACTCTTCCAACAGATAACCTAACTAGTTTATAGTTGGTCAACAGTCTGAAAGGAAGCGGCATCCCCGCTTCCTTTTTCTATTACACATTTACAACCTGCTGCTTCTTCTCTCTCTCCTCTTGAATCCTGTCCATATATACTTGTCCTTCTTTTTCAATGATGGCAGTCTCCACTTCTTTTTCTTCTTTAGCAGACCTTAACGTCATATAGGCACTGAAACATATCCCGATAACAACCAATAGCATCCACCACGGCATAAAAAAGCCCCCTCTCTTTCATATGTGCTACTAATCTATACATATGATAGAGGATGGGAGGCTAGTACTTATTTGTGAAAACTAGGTTTATAGAAGTTTCGGTTATCCATAGCAAAGATTCTTTCTGTGTATTCTCCAGGCTTTACCCGCTCCAATGCGCGGTCTAGCATATTCATCTTTGCATCTATATTATCAATATAATGGAGAATTTCCGCCTCTTTAATCAATGGAAGTTTCGGACTTCCCCATTCTAGTTTACCATGATGGCTCAGTACAAGATGTTGAAGCACCATCACTTCTTCCCCTTCAATACCAAGCTCGTCCGCTGCTTTTCCGATTTCATTCACCATGATGGAGATGTGCCCTATCAGGTTACCCTCTATGGTATAGCTAGTAGAAACAGGTCCGGATAGTTCCGTTACCTTTCCTAAGTCGTGTAGGATAACTCCTGCGTAAAGGAGGTCCCTGTCCAAGGAAGGATATAATCCAGCTATCGCTTTGGCGAGGTCCAACATGGAAACTACATGGTAGGCCAACCCGGAGACAAACTCATGATGGTTTTTTGTTGCAGCCGGATATTGCAGGAAATCATGCTGATGTTTCTTCAATAGATGTCTTGTTATTCTTTGGATATTGGGATTTTTCATTTCGAATATGGCCTGTGTGATTGTATCCATCATTTGCTCCTGGCTTACAGGAGCTGTTTCAATAAGATCGGAGACGCTGACGTTTTCATGATCTTCCTTAGGCTTTATTTTGCGAATCTTTAATTGATTACGCCCCCGGTAATGATGAATGTCCCCAAGAACCCTCACAATACTTTGGGGCGTATATAACCCTTCATCATCTGCAGAAGCGTCCCAAAGCTTTGCTTCTATCTCGCCACTCTTATCTTGGAATATCAACGTCAAAAATGGTTTTCCATTGCTGGCAATCCCTTTTGTCGCTGTTTTAATTAGTAGATGGATATCCACTTGTTCTCCCACTTCAAAGTGGAGAATTCCCTTCTTCATCATTTCTTCCCCCTGTCAAAATAATAGATATCGCTATGTTGACTGTCACTTATAAAGTAGCCTCCATCTGTTCCTTTCTTCTTGCGAGCCAAATTTTTGTCACAATCAACCCGAAAAGCATGATACATGCTCCGAATAGATAAGGAATATGGATATTAATTTCAAAGAAAATTCCGGCCAATATGGGACCAGCTACATTTCCAAGGCTGAGAAATGAGTTATTGAGTCCCATCACAAGCCCTTGTCTACTTCCAGCCAGTTTGGAGATGAATGAATTCAATGATGGCCTTAATAAAGAGTTCCCCAAAAAGAAAAGGCAAGTAGTTAATAGGACCGTTTTGAAGCCTGTAGCAAGTGTCATCATCACAAACCCAATCGCACTGATCAATAAAGCACTCGTCAC
Organism: Sutcliffiella sp. FSL R7-0096; assembly: GCF_038595065.1. Taxonomy (NCBI): domain Bacteria; kingdom Bacillati; phylum Bacillota; class Bacilli; order Caryophanales; family Bacillaceae; genus Sutcliffiella; species Sutcliffiella sp. FSL R7-0096. The sequence continues at coordinate 1,360,767 of NZ_CP152003.1, read as the reverse complement.
TACTTTCTCTTCCCCAAACCGCTTCGTCAATCTACCAACCAATCCGCCTTGTACAACGGTACCCACCAGTCCAACAATCAAGATGATCAATCCTACTTCACTGGGGTTATAGCCATACCGTTGCATCGTATAATATCCAAAAATGGATTGAAAATTAGCCAAGCCAAAACTCATGATAAAAACCAAGATCAGCAAGAATCCGACAGGACTTTTTAGCGCCGTATACATAACTACAAATTGATTGTCCCGCTTCTCTCCAGCTGATAATTGAGCGTCACGTTCGCGTTTCTCTTTGGAGTAGGATTCAGGTAGAATTATCACCGATAGGATCCCGGCGATAGTCGCTGCAATCCCTGCCACAAGAAAAGGCAAGGACAGATCGTATTCTGCTAGCCATCCTCCTATCCCTGGTCCTACAACGATACCAAGTCCCATGGCTGCCCCCATTATTCCCATCCCCTGGCCCCTCTTTTCAGAAGAGGTGACATCTGAAACGTAGGCCATGGCGGTCGGCATCAGAGCCGAACCGAATATTCCTGCAAGGATTCTCGATAGGAACAGCATCCATAGTCCGTTCGCAAACGCAAAGATGAACTCTGCTATCGCAAATCCGAACAGGCCGATGGTGATAAGAGGCTTTCGGCCAACTTTGTCCGAAAGCCTTCCCCATACAGGGGCGAAAAGGAATTGCATAAACGCAAAAACAGCTACCAACAATCCCAACGTCCGGGCATCCGCACCGAATTTATCGATATAAAAAGGCAGAATCGGTATGACCAAACCAATGCCTACCATGACGATAAATAAATTAAAACTTAATAGAATCAATGGCGCTTTATTATTTTTTACACTCTCACTCATTCTGGTTATCCTTTCAACATGCTTCTCTATACCTCTCTAAGCATAGCACTTGTTTCTTCCATTCGGCAATGGATGGTGCCAAATTCAATCCCGGAACGAAACCGTTCCGACCATATTGTTCCTGCTAAATGAAAATATCGAGTTTGCTACCCCTTCCGATAACTTTTTCTTGAACTGCTGATGACAGGTGAAAAAGATAAATTGATTGCCCTGTTCAGCCAAACGGTTCATCAATTGGATAGCCAGGTCTGACCGTTTCTGATCAAAATTGACAAAGCTGTCATCCATCATGAATGGAAGTGTTTGCTCTTCACTCCACACCTGTGCTACCGCAAAACGGATGGATATATATAATTGTTCAACAGTGGCCTGGCTTAACTCTTTTGGTTCAAACATTGTACCGTCCTTGTGTTCCACTATAATTTTTCTCTCAAGTTTGGTGTCATGGACCCCTACATAATTGCCTCCTGTTAGGAAACGGAAATGTTCTGATGCGTGATCTAAAACTTTCGGTAACTTTACAGTCCTGTAAAAGTCCATGGTTTTTGTGAGAAGGTGCTGAGCGGTGGCATATACCGCCCATTTGCGAGCATGACGCTGTAATGTGCTTTTGGACAACTCAAATTGTTGGACGGCCTCCGAATAGGTACCACCTTCCTCTAACTGCCGAATTGTTTCATAGGTAGCCGTTCTTTTTTCAAGCAGGTGCTGGTAGTTTTCATTCAGGTCAACCAGTTCCCGTTCAAGTCTTTCCTTATCCATTTTCCAGATGTCCAAAGGTTTACTTTGTTCAAGTGTGACTTGATAAGCGCTTTCCATTTGCTGCAATTGACTGAGCACCAATGACAGATCTCTTTCAAGCTCCTTTTTTTCTAGTCGTTGGTGGCTTTTCATCCGAAAGGCATCTTCTTCCTGCACACCAGCCTGTTCAAACAACTGGTGAATCTGATTGCGTGCGTCCTCTATATGAACTTCTAATGTAGTAGACTCCTCTTCTAATAAGGAAATGCTTTCCTGAATTCTTTCTACTTTTAGCTGTTTACTTTTCTGTTCGTCCATTTTCTTACCTAACTGACTCAGAGCCTCTTCAGGCGAAGCATATTCATCCTGCCAGTCGATTTCTTTCACCAATTCTAAAAGCTGACTCGTGAAATCCTCCATTAATAGTTCATAATGCTTCCTTTTTTCTATTAATCCCTTCTTCTCTAAAATAGCAGTTTTCAGCTGGGTTACCTTTTCAAAGGCTTCTTCCATAAAGGGGAAGGGTATGTGGGCAAGGCGAATGGATTCTGCCCACTTCTGCCAACTCTCTTCAAATTGGAAATTCTCCTTTTCCCATTCCTCGTACTGATGAATAATTTTATTGTATGCCCGTTCACTTTGAGAAAGTAACAGTCTTTCCTTTTGCAAAAGATGATTTACTTGTTCATCCTTTGCCAAAGCCTGCTGGTACTCCTCTAATTTTTCATAGGTACCGGAGGAAAAGAACTTCGCCCGCAGCTTTTCCAGCTTGCTTTCTAATTCTTTTTTCTCTTTTTCTAAACCTATCCATACTTCTTCTGATGCATTTTTCCTGACAGCTACATATGAAACGATGCCAAAGACAAGAAAGAACAATAGGGATAAGAAAAGCTGGTTTTGTAAAAATAAAGCTATTGCTCCTGCAAAGCCGAAAAAGAGAATTCCCATAGCAGTATATTGGTTGTTCTTCTTTTTGGCACGTTGTACTTTTTCTTGACCTTTCAGTTGTCTTTCTAATTGATGGACAAGCTGTTCCGTTACAGCGATATCCTTTGACAAACTATTCTTCCCCTGTTCTGCCACAGATTTTTTCATCCGCAATACTTCATCCGCTGGGAGTAGCTCTTTCTCCAGGGTTTCTACCCTTTCCTCCTGCATTTCCAGTTCGTCCTTTGTAACTTGGAACTGATCATCCAGTCGCTGTTTTTGAATAGAGAGCTTGTGATTTTGTTTGATGAGTTCCTTCAGCATCGCTTTGGTACCCAAGCTTGTATGGAGTTCTTCTATCGTTGCCTCTTGAAATCCGCTCCAATCCAAATCCCTTTTCCAGTTACCAATCTGATAATCGTATTCTTCTATCTCTGAAGAAAGTAGCGCCAACTGACCTTTTGCCTGCTCATAGCTTGGACGTTTGGATAACAAGTTTTCTAGTACTTCTTCTTTATACAAGAGCTGTGAATTCACATGTAGTTCTGCCAGCTCTTTTTCTTTGCTCTTCCTATCTTTTGTTAATTGTTCTAATTTCGCCTGATAGAAACCTAATTCTGTTTGTGGCTTTTCCAGTCTGGCCAATCCATCCACCGGTATCGAATCAACATTCCCCAACTTTTCCATCTGATCTTGAAGCAATTCAGCTTTATTCGCTAAAGGTTGGATGGCTAGCATGGCCTCGGTATATTTTATTTTCTTTGTAATATCTTCTTTATTCCGTAGGAGTGTTTTAAAATCCTCATCAAAACGTGTTACATCTGTTTGGAGCTGTTCATATTCTTCCATCTTCGCCTTCCATAGTTGCACCGTTTTTTCTTCTTCTTTTAGTCTATTCAATAATAACTTATTGATCTCAGGTTTTCTTCCCTGGGGCTTGAAGCGGTCCTCCTGTTCTTTGTTTAACTGATTGGAGAGCTTGTGAAGCTGGTCACTTCCTATCAACCCTGATGAAAAAAGATAACTTCCTAGCTGTTCTGCATCGATCAGTTTTAGATTTTGCAGATCCATTATATTAAAGGAGAAAATCCCCTTATACATCGTTTTATCCAATCCGCCCAGAATATCGTCTAAATCACAATGATTTCCCTGTTCATCCAAAACGGTGACATCCCCTGAAGACCTACCTGCAACTCGCTCGATCGTAATAGAACGCATATCCTTTGTCTCAATGATCACTTTCCCGCCATATTTATGTCCTTTTTTTGGAAGATATCGTAAATCCTGCTGATTTTTAGCAGGAAACCCAAAAAGGACTGCATGGATAAACGCCATGATTGTTGATTTTCCCGCTTCATTTTCTCCGTAGAACACTTGAATGGCCGGAGAGAAGTCTTCCACCAGCACATTCTCCAACTTCCCAAATCCATAAATATGTAATGCTTTGATTTTCAATCCATTCACCTCTTCTCGCTTTCCAGGAATCTGGTAACAAGCCATTGCTCCGCTTCTTTCAGAATGGCGTCCTTCTCTTCTTTATCCAACGGCTCAAGATAGTGCCTTGCTCCTGAATGTCGGTATAAACTGGATAAGACCTCATCCTGATCTTCCATCTGTTCTACTATGGAATAAAAATCCCGATAGAAGGTCTTTTCCTTTAAGCCTTCCTTGTTGAAAGCAACTGTCGTCCTAACCTGTAGGGAGTATATGTATAAGAAAGGTTCTCTGGTGTCCTCCCCTTCATTTAGTAGGATTTGCAGGTCCTCCTGCTTGTGTTCATCTTGAAGGGATTGATGCAGATCTCCACTGTCTTTATAAATCAATCTAATCAATTTGCTTTTATCTGCTTCTTTATGGGTATCCAATGCTTTTCTTGTTACATCCATTAGCTGATCTAGTGTCTTTAGTCCTGTGATGGAAATCTCCACTTCCTCCCAAACGATAGGAGAAGTTTCAACATATTGAATTTCTGCTTTCCCTCCGTCGGTCAGCTCCACAATATAACAGCCCTTTCCTCCTGTCTCCTTTTTGTGCCTTCCTTGGATATTGCCGGGATATACGATGGGAGGATTTAAGTGAAGAATTTCTCGTTTATGTATATGGCCAAGAGCCCAATAATCGAATTCCTTTTCCAGAAGTTCTGAGACGCTGAATGGTGCGTATGGGTCATGATCTTCCCTGCCGGACAGATTTCCATGGAGCATACCAATATGAAATGGGACACTCGTATTCGACTTTGTATAATGATTGGTCATACTTTCTGTCATATGCCTTCTGTTATAGCTGAAACCATAGATGTTGGCCAGATGCTCCCCATTTTTGATGAAAGGCTCGCAATCAACCGTTTCATTGAAAACATGTACGTTTTCAGGATATCGAAAAAGGCGATGGCTTTCTGTCAGGTAGTCATGGTTTCCATGAATGATGTAAACTTGGATCCCCGATTGCCTTAGCCGTATAAATTCCTTTCTTAGCTTGGCTTGTGCAAACAGACTTCTTTGTTCCAGGTCAAATAAATCCCCAGCCAAAAGAAGCAAGTCCACTTCTTTTTTTATGGCCATATCAATGAGATTTGTCAGTGCCAGGAATGTGCTATTTTTTATTTGATGGAAAATCTCAGGAGGAAGATGGGTCAGCCCTTTGAATGGACTATCCAAGTGCAAATCTGCCGCATGTAGAAAGCGAATTTTTTTCATCATTTAATTTTACCTCTTATTTTTAGTCTTTCTCTTATTTTACCACGGACGAAATACGAATGCACGTTCGGTTCGATTAGTTTTATAAAAGAAGAAAAAAGCATATGGGATTCTACATCTCAGTCCCACATGCTTTTTTCCTACCTATCTATTTTTTGTTAGTTGCAAAGCCTTTTTGATATCTTTTAACGAGGATGATTTCCCATACATCAGTACGCCCCCGCGATATACTTTAGCCCCAAAAATGGCCAATAGAACAATCGTCGCCATCAAAAGACCAATGGATAGACTGATCTCCCAAAGAGGAACATTTAACATCCCTACTCGAAGGAACATGATCATTGGTGCAAAGAAAGGAATGAATGAAGTTACCTGGATAAAGGAATTGTCAGGATTTCCGAGACCGAACATGGATATCATGAAACCTGCCACGATCAATAATGTCATCGGCATGATCATTTGTTGAATCTCTTCAATTCTGCTGACAAGCGAGCCAAGGAAAGCGGCAAAAGTTGCATACAGGAAATATCCTAACAAGAAGAATACAACCGCATAAACAAAAGTTGCTACAGGCAGATCACCGACGCCAAAGAATTCGAACACTCCACCTGCTTCCGTCATTCCATCCAGATTGCGGCTCAGGGAGGAGTACCCGATGATGATCCAGAACGCAAGCTGCGTTAAGCTCAGCAAGGCAATTCCTAATATTTTTCCGAACATATGCATAATCGGGGATGCTGATGAAATAAGTATTTCCATGACACGGGAAGATTTCTCTACAGCCACTTCCGTTGCTATCATGCTAGCATACAGAATGACAGAAAAATAAATCACAAATAGCAGAACATACACCAAACCACGAGCCTGATTAAGCTCCTCGGCAGACTTTGCTGATTCCTCCAGTGCCACTACATCAAAGGAGATGGGTGTATATAATTGAGCAATTTGTTCTTGTGATAAACCAAGTTGGCTTGTGGCCAGCTCATTTTTCACTTGTTGAAGCATAGTTTCCACTTGCACCATCGTTTGTGAATCGGTAATGGAGGCAGCTTTGTACACCCCTGAAGGCAATCCATCTAGATCGGTAGAGAGGACAAGAAGCCCATCGTACTCACCGTCTGTAACCTTCGTCTCCGCGTCCTCTTCATTGCTTACCATATTCAATTTCAGGTTGCTGTTTGGAGTCGTGGAAAGCTGCTGTTTCAATAGTGGGGCGATGGTGTTTTCCTCATCGTAGACAGCAACCGTTTTTTCCTCCTCTTTGTCAAAAATATCAATAATAGATTGGATATTTGTAACGCCGATAATCAATACGGTAGTTATCAATGTGGAAATGATAAATGACTTAGATTTCAGTTTGCTCATGTAGGTGTGCATTAAAATGATCCAAAACTTATTCATGATAAGAAGCACCCACCTTTTCTATGAAAATATCATTCAAGGACGGCTCTTCCAAAATGAATTTCCTGATATAGCCTTTACCCGTAATCTCTTGAAGCAGTGTCTGTGAAACATCTTCCTCGTCGACCTGAAGGATCATTCCTTCTGTTGTCTGCTTTGTTTTTGTCACACCGGGCACATTTGCAAGGAAACCCAAATCAAAGTCTGCATGAATGATGACATTTTTCTTGCCAAATGAACGCTTGATGTCTCTCAAAGATCCATGTACCACCGGTTGACCATGATGCATGATGCACAGATGCTCACACAGCTCCTCCACATGCTCCATCCGGTGGCTGGAAAACACGATGGACGTTCCTTGTTTCTTAAGGTCCACTACCGCTTCTTTCAACAACTCTACATTCAATGGATCTAAACCGCTGAAAGGCTCATCCAATATCAAAAGCTTTGGATTATGGATAGTTGAAGCGATAAACTGTATTTTCTGCTGATTCCCTTTTGAAAGTTCTTCCACTTTTTTGTTCAAATATTCCGGCACCTTGAATCGCTCCAACCAATAGTCGAGCTGTTTGAGGATATCCGCTTTTTCCATTCCACGCAATCGGCCCAAATAAATCATCTGGTCCTTTACGGTCAGCTTCGGATAAAGCCCCCTTTCTTCAGGTAAGTATCCGACCAGGTGACTCTCTCTATATGTAATCGGTTTGCCAGCCCAAGATACATTGCCTTCCGTCGGCTCCAGCAACCCAAGAACCATCCTGAATGTGGTTGTCTTACCGGCACCATTCGCACCTAGAAAACCAAACATCTCGCTCTCAGGTATTTCCAAGGTTAAATTATTGACGGCCACATGCTTGCCGAATCTCTTGGTCACACCTTCTATCTTTAATGCCATGTCGTAATCCCTCCTATGCTATCTGTTACCTATACGTTTATAGTAGGTGAATAGTTTCATAAAAGTCGAATCTTTTTTCCATGGATCGTAACTATCACTTTTACAATTTGAAAGTCTTCTAGTAGAATAAAGATAATAATGAATTGCTATTCAGTCAGAAGACATGGAGGGGACTTAGATGGGAAAATATATGTTAACGGCCTTTAGCAAAAGCGGGGAGACACTTCTGGATGAAAGCTTCGAGGCTGCTTCAGAAAAAGAGGCAAAGGTACTAGGGGAAAAAAGATTGGAAGAGCTTAACCTTTTGGACACTACGCACCGCTGCACAAACGCAAGCGGAAAACTGGTTCTTTTTCATAGGTAATGATAAATATGCACAACAGCTTGGAGACCTGCACTATTATGTCTCCAAGCTTTTTTTGTTCCATCGTTTTCTGATAGCGATCGTAGTAAAGAAAAGCAATCCCATAACCAACGAGCAATATAATACCAGCTCGGTGGTGGACAATGACAGCACTTTTGCCAACGATACCGAATATGCCAACACAAAGGATGTGAACAGCTTGGTCATGGATGCAATCAGGAGAAACCTCTTGAAAGAAACCGCACCGATTCCGGCCCCTACACAGATAATTTCGTCTGGTAGAATCGGAATAATGAATAAGAGACCCAAAATGACAGTCTCGTTTTTCCCCACATAATGTTGATACCTTTTTAGATGATGATCCTTTACTAGTTTAGAAGCAATACCCATCCCACCATATCTTGCTATAAAGAACATGATAATGATTCCGAGTAGAGTGCCTGAAAAACTTAGAAAGGTAGCGTTAAGTGCCCCAAAGGCTACACTGCCGGCAGGAATGGTCACGGCCTCGGGAATCGGTAAAATGATTGGTTGTGCCAGGCACACAAGAAAAAAGATAAGCTGGGCCATGGAGCCATAGTCTGTCAATATACTCTCAAGACCCTGCTCCTCCGTTATCACCATGATTTTTGTAATGTAATAGATAACCAACATGAGGAAGGTTAATCCTGTTAGGACGTAATAGAATGATTTTGTTAGTTTGAAGTAATATAGGTTTTTGCTAAAAATGAGGCCAGTATCAATAAGTATTAGGAAAGTGATTATTGTTAAAAAAATAATCTTATAGATGGGTAGCAATGTTGGCAAAAAATTCACTAGAATTAGGATGGATATGCTAGCTAACAGTATATGTGTCAACACTTTTATTGGGACCTTGCTTGTTTCGGTTATTACCATAAGAACCACTCCGTTTTGTCTTGTGTGTTAAGTATAGAGGATTCTCTATTACTTCATAATGTACCGGAGCAGTATGTGAATATACGACTGAAGGCTTAGGGGTTTCCTAAGAATCACTTGGATGGTGCGAAAATAAAAGCTGCTCCCTAAATTGGGTGCAGCTATCAAAGGTCACTTTCCTGAGAATTGAGGCTTTCTTTTTTCAACGAAAGCCCTTATCCCTTCTTTATGGTCTTGTGATTGCCTCATCCTACGCTGGGCATTCTTTTCTAACTCCAGAATTTGCTGTAGACGTGGCAGGGATTGTTTGGTGAAAATTGTTTTTGTTTCTAACATTGCTTGTAATGGTGCATGGAGAATTGCAGCAACTCTTTTGGAGATTACCTCCTCCATTTGATCTCCTGCCAAAGTGTCCACGATGCCTAAATGTAGGGCTTCTTCAGCGGAGATTGTCTTTCCTTCCCAAATCATTTGTTTGGCCTTCGCCTCCCCAAGGCGCTTTTCCATGAAGAAGTGACCGCCACCGTCAGGAATTAATCCGATTTTGATAAAATTCATGGCAAGCTTAGTGGAGTTGTGGGCAACAACAAAATCACTTGCAAGAGCAAAGCTTAACCCCAGCCCTGCAGCGGCACCATGAAGAGCACTGATGGTGATTTTAGGCATGGTATAAAGCTTGGTGACGATGGAACCGATCGTATCCATCACCTGGTCGAAGTCTCCCCCTACATTTTCCTGAAGCATCATTTTGATATCCCCACCGGCACTGAACGCATTTCCGCTGCCCTTCACCACCAACACTTTTGCATCATTGTTTGAAACCTCTTCCAGTACACGTTCCAGTTCCTCAAGCATCTCTACATTCATCGCATTCAACGACCCCGGCCTATTCAACTCCAACACCACAACCGGTCCCTGATTCAACACATTAACCGTACCCATACCAACACAACCTTTCATATTATCTAGTTTTAGTTTGAATTTTCAGAAATATTAAAGTTCTGTGAGGGGTCAGACCCTCACAGGAGTTTAGCTCTTAATCTCGAATTATACCTTTACTGTTGCCTAGGAGGACTTGTTTGCCTTTTTGGTTGGTGTAGATGGATGTTACGCTGACTTGTTTGTAGCCTTCTTGTTGTTGGACATTGGTGAGGGTGGCTTCACAGGTGATGGTGTCTCCAGTAAAGACGGGACGGAGGAATTCCATGTTCATTTCTCTTGCGATGTAGTTTAGGTCTCCCCCTATTTTGGTACCAATACTTGCAGTCAATAGGCCATGTACCATTAAACGGCCATGCTCATCCTTTTCCACATGATGCTTGCCTTGATCTCCTGAAACCTCTCCAAATTGAAGGGTTTCCTCCACAGTGAATGTCCTGGAATAAGTCAGTACTTCTCCTGTTTCAACCTTCATCCCATTACCTCCTCTTTGATATATAACTAGTATAATATGAAAACGCTTAAAAATGAATGATTATTCACTCATTTAGTTAAAAAAATGGCTTTGTTGATATCCGCACTAGGCTTCGCTTTCCTAGGGGCGTTTGGGGAGCATCCTCGGCTTGCCTGCGGGGTCTCCCCTAAAACGCTAACTCCCTCATGACAAGGAAGGCTTCGGCAGCAATACATTCGCAAGAAGAAAATGCGGTAGCATTTCCGAGGAGTCTTCGCCTATTGCTCCAATCAACAGCTAGGTTACTGCAGCAAAAATCAACAGTATGCTTTAACAGAGCCAAAAAAAGTGGGGACTCGCCCCACCTATCTGTACTAATATTATTATTTTGAGAACAACTCTTCCAATATCCGAATTTTTTCATCAGTATAATGTTCAAAGCCATCATTGTAGGATTTAGGGTCTTTCGGATTGGCAAAGCGAGTTATCCTCCCTGTTTCAGGGTGAACAAACTTACTTGATGCCCCACACCCCAGTCCGATGATCGTTTGTTTCTCTTCCATGATCATGATGTTATAGATGCTATCCTGGCCTGGCAATGCATATCCTACATTCTCCAAATTGCCCAAGATATTTTTCTGGCGATATAGATAATATGGTACATAGTTGTGATTAGTGGTCCACTCAGTCGCCATATCCATCATCTTCCCGATTTCATAACGGTCTGCCACCTTGTAGCGATTTTTATTCTGTGTCATTTCAGAAGCTCGTTTGAAGGATAATGTATGGACCGTCAACGATTCGGGCATCAGCTTTTCCGTCTCTTCCAGTGTGTGGGCAAATTCTCCCACCCCTTCACCAGGCAGGCCAATGATCAAATCCATATTGATATTATTCATTCCCATTTCACGTGCAAGGTGGAATTTATCAATGGTTTCCTCCACGGTATGATGGCGACCAATCGCTTTCAATGTTTCTTGTGTATAAGACTGCGGATTGATACTGATCCGATCAATATTCCATTTTTTCAACACTTCCAGCTTCTCCGGCGTAATGGTATCCGGACGTCCTGCTTCCACTGTCACTTCACGGACCTTTTCCATGTCTGGGAACGAAGCATACATCTGCTCATAAAGCATATCCATCTCTTCTGCCGTGATACTTGTAGGGGTACCCCCGCCGTAATAAACAGTGGTGATCTTAATGCCTTTTTCTTTCAACCAGGCACCGATAGCATCAATCTCATGATGTAGCCCCCCAAGGAAGGAGTCCACTTTCCCCTGCTTTCCATTGATTGCATAGGCAGGGAATGTGCAATACGCACATTTTGTCGGACAGAATGGTATCCCGATGTAAATGCTGACCTCTTGCCCTAAATCATGTAAATCCGGTACTACATCAAGCTGCCGATCCACAATCTGCTGCATCAACTCTATCTTTTCATCTGTAATTAAATAGTCTTCTCGCAGCTGTTGGTGGACTTTTTCTTGAGGTTCCCCCTTCTGAAGCTTAGAGTGGAGGAGTTTCGTTGGACGGATTCCTGTTAAGATCCCCCATTTCTGAATGATACCCGTATGCTCTTGTAATAGGGTCAAATAAACATAGGACACTGCTTGTTTTTTACGGCGAAAGCTCTCTTTCTCATCAGAATCGACAAGATCTTTTTCGTGGGAACAGGATACCCCCCCTAATACACCATGTACTGCAAAAACGGAACCTCCGTTTTCTTCGACAGTGAAGGAAACTTCCAGCTCAGAGGAAGTATCTTCCCCAAGCACCACTTCTGTTTCCTCAAAAAATAAATCCGCAATCAATGACAACGGACGCTGATATCTATCATCATGTAATCCTTTAATAGCAATCTTCAAGTTAATCACCTTTCACACTTGCTTTGTTTCTAGCAAGATTTTCACTTCCACTAGTGTAACGGATGTAGTGCCCGCATATCAAGATAATACCACTGGAAAAGAACCATGCTTCCTGTTTTCTGTTATATGGTATGGATGTATTCGGATCTTGGGTTCCATACGCCCTCTATGAGTCCCGTTTTCTCTACCATCCTGATTCTGGGTTTCATAGAAATCCTTCTTCACTACCGTAGTAACCCTTACAATCAAAAAAATAAAGGCAAACCCCATTTTCAGAGTCTGCCATTATCATTCTATATTTTCATTTTATTTAAGAACGCAATGCGTTGCTGTTTGCGGAAATGTTCTTTGATCATATATGCTACACCGTTTTCATCATTGGTCCTGGTGATCCAATCGGCAGCCTGTTTTACTTCTCTCGGGGCATTGCCCATTGCAACCCCAAGTCCAGCCACCTCAATGATTGGCAGGTCCTCCATTGTATCCCCGATGACAACCATTTCCTGTGGCGGGATTTTCAGCACTTCGCCAAGGGTGAGTAAACCATCCATTTTTGTGCCACCATCAGGCAGGATATCCACCTTCCCGTCAGCATGCACAAGGATCTCTATTCCTTCAAACGCAGATTTCAAGGTAGTCAATACTCTTTCCCTCTCCTCTGGTTCAGAAAAATAGACTTCTATCTTCGGAGGTGCAATCGGGTTATCGATTAGCGTATCACCCAAGGACTCGACGAACTGCATCGGATAGATCAAGGGGTCACTTGAACCAAGCACCGCTCTTGCCATTAAGTTATTGGCTCCACGAAGTCTGTTCCCAATTGAATAACGTTCGTGCAGAATCCGGACCGTACAATCATAATTTTCGAGCACCTGCACCAGGTTGAAGGTTTTATCCTCCGAAAGACGCTTCACATGAAGAGGCTGCTCCAGCTTGGTGGCAATAAATGCCCCACCGTGTGTCACCAAAAATGTATCAAGCTTCAATGATTTGGCCACTTTCTTTGCAAAAGCAAAACTACGGCCGGTCACAAGTGTAACGTAGACTCCCTTGTTTTTCACATACTCTATCGCTTCTTTCGTTTCCTTTGCCAATCTTCCATTCGATTTCAATAGCGTTCCATCAATATTGATGGCGAGCAGGCGGTATATCATGGAGAGACCTCCTTATCTAAGATGTTTGTACTTATTGATATGAGTATGAGGAAATTGGGGGAAATAGAACATTTGGGTATGAGGTCAAGAAAAAAACGCACTATTTAAAGTGCGCTTTCCTACCGTTTTACTATTCAATTAGTTAGCAGAATCTACATTGCTATATAATTCTTCAAGAGGCTTCATGATGATCTTGTTTAGTTCGCTTACCATCATGCTCATTTGTTGCTCTGCTTCCATAAGCTTCGCAATCGCTTCGTTCTGTTGCACAACTGCAACTGTCTTTTGAGCTTGCTCTACTTCCTCTTGAGTAATTTCTTGGCCGCTCATTTGTTTTTGTTGAAGCTCTAATTGAATGTTGCGGAAGTTTTCGAACATTCTTTTAGTCGTCTCGTCTGCAAAAACCTCTCTATATAAAGATTGTAAATTTTTGAATTCATCACTTTCTTTTACTGCTGTTTCAAGGTTGTACGCTACATCATAAACATTGTTTGCCATTTGTATGTCATTCCTTCCTTTTTTGCCCATCTTCCAGGCGTGCTAGTGACCAGTATAACAAACCTGCCATTGCCATACAAACCAAAAGGGTTATTTCAAACAACCGCCTGTAGATTTCCATTCCAGGTGTTCGCTTTCCGCGGGATGGTGCTTGAGGCCTCCTCACAACACTTGGGGGTCTCAACCAACCGTTATTCCCCCCGCTGGAGTCTCTCACCTTGCACTTCAATCTACAGGGGGATTACTTACTCCTAAAGGAAAAGCACGAGCAATCCTTGTAGGAAACCTATCAGTCCGCCCAATAGAGCACCAAGGTACGTTATTAATTTTAATTCTCGGCGGGATACGGAGAGGACCATTTCCTCGACTTCCTGCAGGGAAAAGGACTCCACCTGATCTCTCACCACTTCCTCAAGTTTCAATCTTACGAGCAGTTCTTCCAGTTTCTCAAGCAAGAGTTCGCTGCCTGTGGAAAAAGCGGCTGGAACTAATTTCTCCATCATCCATGGATAAATTGGTTTGATCGCTTCCTTCACCGTTTTGTTCATCCATTTTGGTACATCCACCGTGCGCTCGACCACTGTATGGAGGGAGGAAAGGATTGCTTCCCTGGATATTTTCTTTTCCAGATCCTGAACTTCCATCTGCTTCAGTTTGTTCCATTCCCTATACAGAACACTTATTAGGACATCTTTCGTTCCATCATGCTTAAGGAACTTGATGATCTCGGGTTGTACCTTATCTACAAGGGGATAGTTGCCCATGAACATCTGCACGACACTTCCCAATTTTCCACGGGTCGCGATAAAGTCATTGATCATCTTGGTTAACTGCCGCTTTCCTTCCACACTATCAAAATGATGGATAGCCTTCGTCAGGATAAATTCTGACACTGCCGGAATATTACGTTCCACCGAATGCATCAGATTTGCCGGCACTACTTGCTGAATGGGTTTAGTGCGTAACCCTTCCATGACCTCTTCGTATTTGCTCTCAACAATTTTGTGTAGATTCTCCTGGAAAAGTGTTTCGGCGTTGTCTATGCCGAATTTCGCCAATACTTCCTGCACGCTTATCCCTTTTTCAAGATAACGGTCGATCTCTTCCTTTATCCATTCTTCTGACTTTTCCTGAAACGAACTGTTCACCAATCTTCTTTTCATGCTTTCAGCTGTCAGGAGATGCTCCATGACAAGCTTTCCAAGTTGATCAGCAAGCTCTGATCTTCTTTTGGGAATCAATCCGGGAGTAAATGGTACTCTCTTGCCGAACAGAAAAATGGGACTATATGGCCGGAATAGCATCCGAATTGCGAGGGAGTTAGTAACGCCACCTATTAACGCACCAATTCCCACCATCAACACAATGACTAATAATATATCCATCTATCAGAACCTCTTTCCAATCACCGATTTATCTTTGTTTCAATACTATACATTGTGGGGATATTCCCCAAGTCTCTCCAACTGTTGCCTAACCTTAGACGAAAAATGAGGGAAAAACATGAACTTTCAAGCAGTCAGGGTAATTCCTATTGAAATTGAAAAAAAATCACCTGTACCAATTATACAAATAAGTGGAGCTTTGGCAAAAAGATTAAAGCTTCCGGAAGATATATCCATATGTACCGTCCAATGCAGTCGGAATACAATTACATGCAATATCGTAAACATCAATATAGAAGGAAACCTGGTAAGAATGGACAGAACCATCCAGGAGTCGTTGCTTCTGTTTGAAGAAGAAAGGACGTATCTTATCACCTATGATGCTGAGTCTAACAAGCTTCATATCGGCCCTGTCATCGCCCTTCTTACAGAAATATCCGTAAAAGAAGATGAGCAGATCGACCTTAAATCCATTGAAGACTATTGTATGGAGCTTGCAAACTATTCAGAAGATATCGGAGTCATCTTTTATGTATTTACCTTTCATAAAGAACTATCCAAAAAAAGCATGGAAGGGTTCTATCTGGAAAATAACATGTGGAACAAAGCACTGCTCCCATTTCCTCAGGTCGTTCATAACCGACTCCATAAACGTACGAATGAGAAGAGTGAAATGTTCCGGGAATTTACCGACCAATTACAAGAATGGAGCATCCCTTATTTCAATGCTCATTTTCTCAATAAATGGACCGTCCATGAGCAGCTTGCCGAAGTGGAACATTTGCTTCCATACCTGCCTGATACGGCACTCTTTTCTGCTAAGCGTCTTGAAACATGGCTGGAAACGTATTCTGTGGTGTTTTTAAAACCGATCAATGGCAACCAGGGAAAGCAAATCTTCAAAGTTTGTAAAACTTCAGAAGGCTATAAATTGGATTACTCTTCCCTTCAACAACAAGCATCTCAAACATACAGCAGTTTCCATGATTTGTACAAGCGACTTTCCCCCCATATCAAGAAAAGGCAATACATCCTGCAGCAAGGCTTGAATCTGGTACATCTTGATGAAAGACCGGTGGATTTCCGTTATCTGTGCCATCGTACCGAAAATAATCGTTGGCAGGTCACCTCCACCACCGCCAGGGCATCCAAAAGCGGTTCATTCGTTTCAAATCTTGCCCAGGGAGGGGAGATGCTATCTGTCAACCATGTACTGAGCGCACAATTTGATGCAAAGGAAATGCCCCAGATCCGTAAGCACCTGAAAGAACTGGCCTTGGAAGTCGCGATGGAAATAGGGGCTGTTTCTGAAGGCATCTTCGGGGAATTGGGCATTGACCTCGCGATAGATAAAACCGGTCACCCTTGGATTATTGAAGTAAATACAAAACCGTCCAAAAACTTGGATCAACCCCAAAGCACAAGGACAATTCGACCTTCTGCAAAAGCTGTCATTCTCTATTGCCTAAACCTTATTCATGAACATTTAAAGGAGAGATAACATGATAACCCTTGGTGTCCTCTCGTTTTCACAACCTACCCCCTACCTTACGAGAATTGCGGAACATGCGATAAAAAATGGCGTCAGGACTTGCATCCTTTCACCTGCTCAATTAACAGGAAATCCTTCTATTGTGAATGGACTGTTATACTCTCCATCTAAAGAGGAATGGGAGAGCACGTCATTTCCCATTCCTTCTTTTATCTACGATCGTTGTTACTATGGAAATAAAAAGACACGTCTCTTCAAGATCCATACAGAAACACTGAAAATGAGGGAGGATGTACACTTTCTGGGCTATGGCCTGCCAAATAAATGGGAAGTGTATCAGTCACTATCTTCCCTTCCAGAATTAGAGGCTTTTTTCCCAACCACAAGAAAGTTGACAAGTGTGGCTTATTTTTTGTCCCATTTTACCCACCACGACAACTGGTTGATCAAACCGATAAATGGATCGCAAGGAAGGGGCTTGATAAAGGTGGAGAAGGTTAGTGGGCAATACGTCGTAAAGGAAGTGGTGCAGCCAGGAGAACAACTCCATGTATTCCGGTCTGAAGCCCATTTGAAAAAATGGCTACATATTCGAATGCAGCATGTTGACTATCTTTTTCAACCTTTTCTTCCTTTGCAAAATAAAAAGAATGCACCCTTTGATTTGAGGCTCCTTCTTCAAAAAGACGAGGAGGGGAAATGGACAGAAAGAGTTCGCGCCATCAGGACAGGTCCTAAAAACTATATCACCTCTAACTTGGCAGGCGGTGGCGAGATGCTCCCTTTTTCAGTACTTCTTCATGGAGTCTCCCCTTTAAAAAGAAAGAAGATGGAAGAGCAATTGCAAGCTATTGTTGAAGGTTTGCCACCTGCCATTGAAAAGAACATAAAGTCACTATTTGAACTTGGCATAGATATAGGTGTGGATCCCGACTATAATTTATGGATTTTAGATATTAATTCCAAGCCAGGTCATAAGATAGTAACAATGGCTTCCCCTACTGTTAAGACAGAAATCTATGAAGCCCCGAGCAGGTACTGTATGTACTTGTCGTCTATCAAAAGGTGACCTAATGGGAGTTGATGAAAATGAAAGCACTCTTACCTGTCAAATGCAGGGATGAATTAAAGGACAACCGGATCCTGGTTCCGTCCCAGATCAGTAGTATGGCAATAGAATCAATCGCCTTTGGTACCCACCAGTTTTCTTGTAATGCCAGCCTTCATAGTGGACATTCTCTTATTGTCTCCAGACCTTTGTTTGAAAAACTTTTAGTCCCATATGAAGGAAATATTCATGTGTTCGTACACGGGGGGACCTTGCACCTTGGACCATTGATCGGTATTTTTACAGCAGGGTTTACCAGTTCCATTATTCGTCCGATCGGCGAGCGTTCCTTATTTTTTTCAAAACTGCTTTCCACCGAGAGAAAAGTCGGTGCATACATGTTCCTTTTCGGCGCCAACCATATCAATTGGGAAGATGGGACCATGGAAGGTTTTATGTTTACCGAACACGGATGGTGTAAAAAGACGCTTCCCTTTCCGCACGTCGTTTATGACCGGCTTCCGAACAGACGTACAGAAAGACATAGGTTGCTAGCCCAAACACGGGAAAAGATGCAAAAGGATTATGCCATACCATGGTTCAATCCGGGCTTCTTCAACAAATGGGATATTCATCAAAAATTGATGATTGAAGAAAATATCGTGGACTATCTGCCAGAAACCCATAATGAAGTGACAATCGATAAGATGGAGAAACTATTATCCAAATACCCGTTCATCTATTTGAAACCCACCAATGGAAGTTTAGGCCTTGGCGTTTATAAAATCATCTACAATCGTGAAGAGGAAGTTTATTACGCCCGTTATAGAACAGAAGACTTTGTCAATAAACTGCAACGTTCCTCCTCGCTTGAAGGGTTGTTGTCCCATATACTTAAAAATCGCGACCTGTCAGCTTATCTCATTCAACAAGGTATTCCTTTGCTGAAAGTGGATGATTCTTTTGTTGATTTCCGCGTCCACACGAATAAGGATGACCATGGTCAATGGGTAGTGAGCGCAATGGCCGCTAAGCTGAGCGGAAAAGGCAGCATTACCACCCATGCTAACAGCGGCGGAATCATCAAGACCATACCAGAAATTTTTACCGATGAGGTAGAGCTCAAAACAGTCATCAGTAAACTTACTCATGCCTCCCTTCTAATAAGTGAAGCCATTGATACCCATATGCCTGGCTTCATCGGAGAAATAGGGTTTGATTTTGGACTTGATAAGGAACAAAGGCTTTGGATGTTTGAAGCCAATTCCAAACCTGGCCGCTCCATATTTTTTCATCCGAAATTGCGAAGTGAAGATATTCTGACACGTAAGCTTTCCATCGAATATGCGGTTTATTTGACGGAAACCTCAATAAAAAATCCGGAGGGTGTTTTTTCATGAAAGAACTATATTATGAACTAGACTCCCAGACTTGGTATCAGAATTTTGACGAAGAAGAAAAGGTGACGTTTGGAAAGTACTATTCTGTTCCATATAAAAAAGAGCATTCATCTAAACATATTAACCTCCCTTTTCTCCTTAAAGATTCTAAAGCAGGCCCTCTTGTCGCCATATTGGCCACTCCGAAACAAGAAGGCTTTGTTGGGAACGTCGGATTATTCAAACGTATACAGAAGAGCCTTCAGCAACATGGAGGCCTTTCTGTTGTAGTCACCCCAAAGAGCCTTACGGAAAATGGAGGCGATGGATTTTGTTATCTGCCTCAACATGACCATTGGATAAAGATGCGAACCCCTCTGCCAGACATTATCTATAATCGCTTATCCAGCTATGAGGATGAAAGACGATTTCTTGATCAAACGGAGAAGCTTGCATCTCTTTATCACATCCCTGTGTTCAATCCCCATTTCTTTGACAAATGGGAGCTACACCTGCAGTTGCAGGATAATGAAAAATTAATCCAGCATCTTCCGAAAACCGCACTCCTTTCTGAGGATACATTAGGCGAGTACCTTTCAACCTACCCGGCGGTTTATATTAAGAAGCGGAAAAGCAAGAAAGGAAAAGGAATCTATCTTATTATCCGGAATGGTAATACTTATTTGATGAGGACAACTTCCCCCTCAACCGTCCTGTTTCCAACCTTGGGCAAACTTGCTCGCTTCCTTCAAAAGGAGGAAGCCCTGGATTCCTATATCATTCAAGAAGCTATCTCCACTTTGCCAATGAAAGGGAAAAAGTTTGATTATCGGATTTTAGCCCACGCAAATCATAACCGTTTTACCATCACCGGTGTCGGAGTTAGGTTGGCAAAAAAACAGCAAGTAACCACCCATGTCCCTGCAGGTGGTGCCATCGTCTCAACAGATGAACTTCCAGTTACAACAGACCATGAGACCATGAATCTTCTGATAAATCATTGTGGAAAACAGCTAAATGCTTTTTATGACGAAATTGGAGAATTTTCTGCAGATGTTGGGGTGACACGTGAAGGAAAGCTTTATATTTTTGAACTGAATGCCAAACCGATGGATTTTGATGAGCCCCCGATCAAGCAGCAGGCTGCTGAAAATATTACCAGAGTGTTTTATGAGAGAACGGATTATTCCAAGCAGGAATCCACTTCATAATGTAGAATATGGTTATAAGCTATAAATAACCGACACATCAAGGGGAGGAAATTTGCTTGATTTCTCACTTCCAACTTAAACCTTTATATCAAAACAACCAACTACCTGGCTGGCACCTTTCTTTCTTCTTTAAAGGTCACGCCGTAAAAGCCGTCTATCACAAAAACGGTTCAATTGAATGGCCAGAATCGCAAGCTCTTTCCGAAGAGGAAAAACAGGCTGTCGAAGCACAAATTCATGAATTGATGCTGTTCCATGTCTATGATTGACTTCAAAAGTATTTAGTTGAAAGAATCATTTCCCCTCCTTAAGATACACTAACAACAAGGAGGGATTCTTTATGTCTGAAAAGGAAAAAACGTCCAAAGAACCACAATACGAAGGCCGTGACGAATATTTCATAGATGTCGATAGGTATATCAATGAGGGGATGGCTGGCGGAACTGTCTTTGAACGCGACCGCTACACCAACATCGAAGAGGCCCGCGATCTGAAAAAAGAAGAACCACCTATTGAAAGAAAATAGTTTTTGTTGTTTTGTTAATCACCGCTGTTTCTTTTTGCAAATAGCTGCGCTTATCCAGAAGGCAATGTTGAGCCTCCTCGGCAAGCCTGCGGCGTCTCAACATTGCCGCTACTCCCCCGCTGGAGTCTACGCCATTTGCTCCAATACACAGCTAGAAATTACGAGAACTAAACGGTAATGCGTTAATTTGGTTAGATGAGCTTTACATCGTCCTTTAGGTGAATGAAGGAACATTGTTGATTGTAGTGGAAGGCGCGTATCCTCCCTCGGGAGGAAAGGACATGGAAGACACCGCAGGACGTAGCCCGAGGAGGCTCCAGGACCGCCCGCGGATAGCGAAGCGTCTGAAATGAAGAAGAGCAATTCTAAAAATTAATTGGGTTTCTCAACAGTCGAGCTCTTCCTTGGAAGAGCTTTGTCTTTGTTTGTCCTGCACACTTCGATATAATGGGACATAAGCAATCATTAAGCTTTTAAAGAAGAGGGATAAGACATGTACAACAATTTAGAGAGAATTTATAAGAACGCACTTATTCAAACATCATCCCCCCACAGTTTTTCACGCTACGCCTGGTTTCTTACCCCTGACAATGACTACTACGGAATTGAAAATGAAGCGCTGAGTCCAAGGGATATTCTTTTTCTCGAAACGTTTCTCAAAAGAGTCGAAGAAAGCCAACTTTCCATGACAGGTACGGAAAAGTGGTGGCATGAACTATTGTTTCTCCAACAACAACCTGAAAAAGACCTCTTCAACGCACAAAGATCTCTCCGGTTTATCCATTTTCATTTTTCCGAACCCCTATTAAATAAGGAAGAATGGAAAGAAGCAATGCTTGCGTTTTTTGACAGTGAAATAGAAATTGTATGGGACAGCCTTACAAGCGGAGTCATTATTGACTTAATACCAGAAACTAAAGGGGATGAGTTTGTATCCTTTTCTGATATGGTAGATACGACTGCCACCGATTTTTATACAAATGTTAAGTTGTATATCGGTGCCTATACCAGTTCTCAAGAAGACCTGGCAGCTCTGTTTCAATGGGAAGAACGGTGCTTTGCTCTTTCCATGAAAGGAAGAAAGCAGAGAAGCATCCATACGTTCGAGCACGCCCTCCCCTATATCGTGACAGAACAGTTAGAAATTGGACATCTCCCTCCCATCAAAAGCATGTTTGGAACGATCTTGGAAGATGAGAAGGAACTATTACAAAGCGTGAAGGTCTATATCGAAAATAATATGAATGTCTCGCTCACCGCAAAAAAGCTATTCATGCACCGGAACAGCCTTCAATACCGAATTGATAAATTCATTGAACGAACTGGTATCGATATCAAAAATTTTCAAGGCGCATTGGCAGCCTATTTGGCTATCATTATCATGGAAAATGAGCACAAAAGGTAACGTTGCACAAAGACGTGCCTTTTTTTTGTGCAACTTGTACATTTACGGAATGTAATCGTTTTCGGTACACTGTAAACAGATTAAGAAAACGATTTCATTAGGGGGAAATAGACATGGCTGAATTAAAATTAGATCACATTTATAAGGTATATGAAGGCGACGTAACTGCTGTTAAAGATTTCAACTTACACATTAAAGATAAAGAGTTTATCGTATTCGTAGGTCCATCTGGTTGCGGTAAATCAACTACACTTCGTATGATTGCAGGACTTGAGGAAATATCCAAAGGTGATTTCGAGATTGATGGAAAAAGAATGAATGATGTTGCACCAAAAGATCGCGACATTGCGATGGTATTCCAAAACTATGCATTATATCCACATATGAATGTATATGACAACATGGCATTCGGCTTGAAATTACGTAAATTCCCTAAAGAAGAAATTGATCGTCGTGTTAAGGAAGCTGCTGCAATCCTTGGCTTAGAGCAATACTTAGATCGTAAACCAAAGGCATTATCCGGTGGTCAGCGTCAACGTGTGGCACTTGGCCGTGCAATCGTTCGTGATGCAAAAGTATTCTTGATGGATGAGCCTTTGTCCAACCTTGATGCAAAGCTTCGTGTAGCGATGCGTGCGGAAATCTCCAAGCTTCACCAACGCCTGCAAACGACTACTATCTATGTAACGCATGACCAAACAGAAGCGATGACAATGGCTACACGCCTTGTTGTTATGAAAGATGGAATCATCCAACAGCTTGGTTCTCCAAAAGAAGTTTACGAAAACCCTGAGAATGTATTTGTTGGTGGATTCATCGGTTCTCCAGCAATGAACTTCTTCAATGGTAAACTTGAAGACGGTTCATTCAATATCGGTGAGCAAAAAATTACTGTCCCAGAAGGAAAAATGAAAGTTCTTCGCGATCAAGGATACGTTGGAAAAGAAGTAATCCTTGGAATTCGTCCGGAAGATATCCATGATGAGCCTGTATTTATCGAATCATCCGTAGGAAGCACAATCACAGCCGTGATTGAAGTTTCTGAGCTTCTTGGTGCAGAATCTATGTTATACTCTCAAATTCATGGTCAAGATTTCGTAGCACGTGTTGACTCCCGTACAGATGTGAAGCCTCAACAGCAACTTCAACTTGCGTTGGATATGAACAAATGCCACTTCTTCGATCTTGAAACTGAATCTCGCATTCGTTCTAAATAATTTTACCTTTACAAAAGCAGGCCATAATCGGCCTGTTTTTTTTATGGTTGTTTTCGTAAGCCTTGTTGTTTTTTCGTATATTCTAATCATCCGTTATCTCACTTACTGTCGTGCTCTTTTCCCTGTCGCACTAAGAAAAGAGCCTTATTTAATCTTGAATAGAAATAATCTGCTCGTTTTGGCAAACTGCACAACTGATCAGATGAACACAAACATGATTTTCCAGACTGTTCAAGTCTCCATCCACCAACTTTAAAAGATTTATTTCCATGTAAGCACTATAATCATCCAGATAATCGGTAACCTTCCCTGTATCAATCATCACACTCCCACAAGAGGCGCACAAACCAGTGTAATTTTCAAACCCATTACATAGCGGACAAATCTCCATGACGGTTCCTCCAATTGCATTCTTCTTTGCTTCCTTATAATTTTTGCATCTTACCAGTAAATATCCCATATTCCTCAAATTCAAATTATCCATAAATTACCTAAAATAAAATGAATAATGATTTTATGAATTTCCTATAATACAAGTAACAACTTATCACCCGATGGACCGAGCCTAGAAGGCAGCAGAATCCTCTGCACTCACTGGTGCAATCCCAGTTGGTCCAGCCAAAACTATATTACGAGGAGATGAATCACATCATGGCAAACAGAAACAATTCGTCTAATCAATTAGTAGCACCTGGAGCTCAAGCAGCTATCGACCAAATGAAGTATGAAATCGCGACTGAATTTGGTGTAAATCTTGGTGCAGACACAACTTCTCGCTCTAACGGATCTGTTGGTGGAGAAATCACTAAGCGTCTAGTTCAAATGGCTGAGCAATCCCTAGGCGGAAGATAAGTAACAGTTTTTCAGTAACAACATAATTTCATATGTATGGCTGAAGGCACCTCAATTTTTGGGGTGTCTTTCTTAGTATGTTAAGAACCTATAGCATTTATTATATGGGTTATTTTTCTACTTCCTGGGGTATAGGTATATAGATTTTAATATTTTACATAAATTTGAAGAGGAGGTTTTTTCATGCATTGGTATTTAGAAGGTTTCAGAAATTATTTTAACTTCAGTGGGAGAGCTAGAAGGAAGGAGTATTGGATTTTCACTTTAGGAAATTTCGTAATATTCTGGGTAGTGGCTATTTTACTCATCACCATTTTCCCAAATAATGATACACCTGGTGTAATATTCATATTGGTTTATGGAGTTGTCATGTTTTTACCAACCATCTCCATTACCGTTCGCAGATTGCATGATATCGGAAGAAGCGGTTGGTGGAATTTACTTGGACTTATTCCCCTGATTGGCTGGATTCCCATTTTCGTCTTCGCTTGCATGGAAAGTGAATCTGATAATAAGTATGGACCAAATCCAAGGAAGCTTCCTCCTGTCTATAAGGAAGGAACCATTGCCCGTTAGATTAGGTAATAACACCTAAATCATATAAACTATAATTAAAATGCTCTTTTCTCAAAGATTGTTGCTATTTACTTGTAAAAAGTCGGCAATTGGACTTTTTACTGCTCTCATACTCTAAAAGGTGCAAATAGTTTCTTAAGTACGGCAGGGAAAAGAGCACGACAGTAAGGAAAATAAAGGTTGATGTATACATACGAAAAAGCAACAAAGTTTACGAAAAGAGCCAATTAAAATGCTGAAGGTGGCGATATGCTAGGGTGAATTGCTTTGGGAGAATATAACTCGCTATCTTAAAAAGGAAGCATGTCGGACATTCAACCCCCAGCGTCATTTCTTATCGTTGATTTCAACTGGGAATCAAGAGGCTTTGTTTCAATATGCAAATTTTACTTTCCACAATAAGGTAGCATGGAAGCTTAAACACAAGATAGACGTTGATTTCATGCGAAAATATCAACAAAAAAGCCCCTTCTGATAGAAGGGGCCATTGAAAAAGTTCAGTATTCTAATAATCTGTTAAACACCTCTGTTAACTTTCGTATACGGCTCCGCTTTCCGCGTGGCGACCTTGAGCCTCCATGGACTAGCGTCCTGTGGGGTCTCAAGATTGTCGCTATCCCTCCGCAGGACAAGGAAGGTTGCGACAGCGATACATCGCACGCATAAAATGCTCGCATTTTCAAGGAGTCTTCGTCTATTGCTCCAATCAACAGCTAGAAATCATCAGAAGTGAAGTTATTGGATTTTTCAGTGTCCTCCTGCTAGAATAGAGGGCTTTTATGGTCGTACAATTATACATTACTTTCTATCAAACGCAGAAACTGCTTTGTTCTCACATTTTTAGGATTCTCAAAGATATTTGCAGGTGTCCCCTGCTCTACTATTTTTCCATCATCCATGAAGATCACTTCATCCGCAACTTCTCTCGCAAATTTCATTTCATGGGTGACAACCACCATTGTCATGCCTTCCTGCGCGAGCTCCTTCATTACTCTGAGCACTTCGCCTACTAGTTCCGGATCAAGGGCAGATGTCGGTTCATCAAAGAGCATCACTTTCGGTTCCATGGCAAGCGCCCTTGCAATTCCAACACGCTGTTGCTGGCCACCGGAAAGCTGGAATGGGTAGAAATCAAGCTTGTCCCCAAGCCCCACTTTTTCCAGAAGCCTGCGAGCCCGCTCTTCCACTTTCGCTTTCTCTTCTTTTTTTACTGTAATCGGACCTTCCATCACATTTTGCAAAGCCGTCATATGTGGGAACAGATTGTAGCTCTGGAAGACCATTCCTGTCAAACGCCTGAAATCGGCAATCTTGCCTGCGGAAACCCTGTTGGAAAAATCCAGGGCTTGCTGGTCTATCCCCACTTTACCTGAAGTCGGTGTCTCCAATATATTAAGACAACGAAGGAGGGTTGTTTTCCCTGAACCAGACGGGCCAATGACCACAACTACCTTCCCTTGCTCCACATTCAAGTCAATTCCTTTTAGTACTTTCAAATCTCCAAATTGCTTATATAAGCTCTCTACTGAAATCATCTCTCGAGCTCCTTTATTTATGGCTGTAATTAATCATTTTGCGACATATCTATCTAATCGACGCTCCACTCTTCCTTGCACTAAGGATAAGCAGAAGCAAATAATCCAATAAATCGCACCTGCCTGTGCATATAAAAGAAGGAATTCATAGTTGGTCGCTGCTATTTGTTGGGCTACCCTGAACATCTCTGTTACCAAAATTAACGACGCCAACGATGTATCTTTTACAAGACTGATAAATGAATTGGACAATGGAGGTATAGAAACACGTGAAGCTTGTGGAAGAATAATTCTTCTTAAAGCCTGTGGATAGCTCATCCCCATTGAATATGCTGCTTCCCATTGCCCTTTAGGTGTGGACAGGATTGCAGCGCGAATGATTTCAGATGCATACGCTCCTACATTTAAAGAAAATGCAATGACCGCTGCCGGAAATGAATCTATGGTCACACCGATGGAAGGTAACCCGTAAAAGATAATGAACAATTGCACCAATAAGGGAGTACCTCTAATGATGGAAACATAAACGCTAGCAAGTATCTGTAACGGTTTAATGGGAGAAATGCGTGCCAATGCCGTTAAAATGGCAATCATCAATCCTAAACTGAATGAAAGCAATGTTAACGGAATCGTATAAGACAAAGCTCCCTTCACCAAAGGGAGAAGGGAGTTCTGTGCGATTGACATCCATCTTTCAAGTCGTTCCGGATCAGTAAGGATACTAGTTAAGTACATTTTCACCAAACCATTTCTCTGCAATTTCTTCGTACGTTCCGTCTTCAATGATTTCAGCAAGTGCTTTATTCACAGCTTCTACAAGCTCGTCACTGCCTTTTCGGAACATAAAACCACTTTGCGCTGCGTTGTCAGACTCTGCTACGATTTTAATGGCTGCATTCGGCCGGTTCTTTTGGAAATCAAGTACGGACAATTTATCATTAATCGTGACATCCACACGGTTTGAGTTTATTAATTCAATTGCTTGATTGAATCCTTCGACTCCTTCAATTTCCGCATTGTATTCACGCGCAATATCTGCATAGTTGCTTGTCAGGGATTGCGCCGATTTTTTCCCATCGATATCTTCAAAGCCATTAATTTCGTCATTATCCTCTTTCGTAACAAGTACGGCAGCAGAGGTGATGTAGTGATCGGAGAAATCATATTTCTCTTGGCGATCCTCACGAATACCTACTTGATTTGCAATCATATCAAAGCGCTTAGAGTCAAGGCCTGCAAACATGGCATCCCATTGCGTTTCCATGAACTTTGCTTCTACACCCATTTTCTCTGCAATCGCTTCAGCAATTTCCACGTCAAATCCTGTCAGTTTCCCTGACTTATCATGAAAAGTAAATGGCGGATATGTACCTTCTGTTCCAATTAGAAGCTCGCCTTCCTTTTCTACTTTGCTTAAAAGATTGTCTGTTTCTTCTTTAGGAGCATCTCCTGTTGAACCGTTGTCATTTGATGTACCACAAGCTGCAAGTACCACTGCTGATAGGAAAAGAAGTGCTAAAGCTGATAGTAATTTTTTCTTCATTTTATTTAACCCCCAGTATTCTTATATGAATTATTTAATAGCAACATACTGTATAGTATAAAATGTTGAATCACTTGTCAAAGACTTTGTTTTCCTTTTTACTATTCCCTAATTATTTTTAAAGTAGGCTCTTTTCTAAAAGATTGTTGCTATTCATTAGTAAAAAGTCGGCAATTGGACTTTTTACTGGGTATTTACTCAAGATGTGCAAGTAGCATATTTAGTATTGCAGGAAAAAGAGCACGACAGTAAGGAAAATAACGGTTGGTTTAAAAATACGTAAAAGCAACAATGTTTACGTAAATAGCCTTAAAATAACAAAAGGTCATGGAGATTAATCCCCATGACCTATTTATTATCCTGCCAACCCTTTACTTCCCTGCTGCAGTTCATACATTTGATAGTATTTCCCTTTAATCTCCATCAGATCTTCATGATTGCCCCGCTCTGAAATTTCTCCACGATCCAAGACAAGGATTTGATCCGCATTCTTAATAGTAGAAAGTCTATGTGCAATGATAAAAGTCGTTCTTCCTTTTTTAAGAACTTCCAAAGCCTGTTGAATAATAGCCTCGGTTTCTGTATCAATACTTGCTGTCGCCTCATCCAGAATAAGTATGGCCGGATCGAACGCAAGAGCACGCGCAAAAGAAATTAGCTGTCGTTGTCCAGAAGACAAGGTACTCCCCTTTTCAATGACAGGTTCCTCTAGCCCATTCGGAAGTGCGTTGATGAAATCCATGGCACCTACGTCCTCAAGTGCTTTTTTGACCCGCTCTATAGTAATGGAAGGATCATCCAAGCTTACATTTGAAGCAATGGTTCCACTGAACAGGAACGGATCTTGCAGCACAATACCCATATGCTGTCTGACTGCCTGCTTCGGTAAATCCTGAATATTCTCCCCATCAATGACGATTTTGCCTTTTTCAATATCATAAAAGCGAAATAGGAGGTTCATGATGGAGCTCTTTCCGGATCCTGTATGACCTACAAGTGCGACAGTCTCGCCTTTATGCGCAGTAAAAGAGATGTCTTTAAGAACATGCTCGTTCTCCTTGTAACCAAACCAAACGGAATCAAACGATACATTTCCTTCATATCGAGGGTGTTTCACATCGGAAACCTGAATGCCAGCCTCATCCATCAATTCAAAGACACGTACTGCAGAAACACGCGCTTGTTCCAGGTTTGCCAGCTGGTTCACCATTCCGGTGATGGGCCCGAACATTCTTCCCAAGTAATCCACGAAAGCGTAAAGAACTCCTAGAGAAACCATTGTCCCGATCCCAAGAGATGCACCGCCAAAATACCAAATGACCACGACAAATGAGATATTTCTTAATACCCCTACAAGATTATGGGAGGTCAAGGCATTCAAACTTAACAGCTTATTTTGATAAGAGAAATGCTGCTCATTCCAGCCCTCGAATTCTTCCTTCGCCTTCTTCTGACGACGGAAGGCTTGAATGATGGGCATACCCTGTATCGATTCATTGATATTACCATTGATATCACTTAGAAGTGCACGTATTTTATGGTTGTAAACTGAAGCATATTTTCGGTAGAAAATGAACCAAATGATCAAGATAGGAATCAGTGCCAGGCAGATTGCCGCTAGCTTTACATCAAGTAAAAAGAGCGCAATATAAATTCCTGTAATATAAATCAATCCGGAAAAGAAGGTAGCCAATACGGTTACATACAATTCCTTGATCGTTTCTGTATCATTCGTAATCCTTGACACTACTTTACCTGCTGGAAGGTGATCAAAATACTGGATTGGCAACTTCTGAATCTGACCAAACACATCCTCCCTCATCTTCTGGATGATGCGATTCGCTGAAGTCTGTAAATAATAGCTTTGCCCGTACTGGAAGAAGGATGCCACAACCAGCAGAGCAAAATAAAGACCAACCAAGTAAATGATGTATTTTACATCCGGTTCATAAAAGCTGATTAGTTCACTATTGGAAAGCCTCTGTGCAGGATAGGATTCCTGTTCCCCACCACGACTGATGGTCAGTTCACCGTTTCGTGCCGTCCTCTCCCCATCAAAACGAATATCAGAAGGAAGAAAGTAATATTCTCTTCCCACTTGAAGGATCCTTACAGTATTCTCTGATGTAGGGTCTATCTCAACCCTGTCCTCCCTGACATAGTACTTCCCTTGGAAGAACACTCGGTCTTTGCCGTTCTCTTCCGTCGTAATCCAGGCTTTCTCAATTCCCAGAATATGATTATCGATCATTCGTTTTGCAATGAAGGGGCCAGTCAATTCCGCAGCAACCGCAACCGAGAGCATCAGTAATGCAATGATGATTATTTTCTTTTGTGTTAATGCATATTGAAATAGGCGTTTGCCTGATTTTATTTTTTTCATGTTAAAACTTCGCCTCCTTTTGGCGACTGAACCTGTTGCCGTTCAAACTGTTCCTTGTACCACCCTCCGATGGCCATCAATTGGTCATGCATGCCCGATTCCACGATTTCCCCGTCCTCAAGAACGATAATCCAATCTGCATGCTGGACACCTGATAACCGGTGAGTGGAGATAAGTGTTGTCTTTCCAGCCCGTTCGTTTCTGATATTTTCAATGATGGTAGCTTCCGTTTTAGCATCGACTGCCGATAAGGAATCATCCAGAATGAGTATTTCAGGATTGGCAATAAGAGCACGTGCTATAGATATCCGTTGCTTCTGTCCACCTGACAAGGAGACCCCTTTCTCACCGACCAATGTCTGTAATCCCTCCGGCAGCATCTCCAAATCCTTTTCAAAAGCAGACGACCTGATAGCCTGCGCGATTTCTTCTGTTGTGGCGTTTTCTTTTCCAAAAAGGATGTTCTCTTTGACAGACCTCGAAAAAAGGATATGATCTTGTGGTACATACCCAATCCACCCTTGGATGGTGTGGAGCGGAATTTGTTGTAGATCTACCTCATTGATGCTTATTCTACCAGTTCCAAGTGGATATTCCCTTAAGAGTTGTTTAATCAATGTCGTTTTTCCACTACCAGTTTTCCCGACAATCCCAAGTGTCTGCCCGGCTTTTAAATGGAAGGAGACATTCTTTAAATTTTCTACTGTAGAGGATGGGTATTTGAATGTAACCTGATTAAATTCAATGGTGTTAGGTTGGAAAACATCCATCAACTCAGGGTGATCTGCGACATCCTGTTTGTAGGAAAGTGTCTCATTGACACGATCCAAAGATGCATTACCTCTTTGCATGACATTGATGAGTTCACCAATAGCAAACATCGGCCAGATCAACATCCCAAGGTAAACGTTGAATGCAACAAGTTCCCCAAGTGTTATGGTTTTGTGGAAAACCAAGTATGCACCGTATCCAAGACCAATCAGATAGCTTGCACCAACCAACAGTTTAATAGTCGGCTCAAACAAAGAATCGATGATGGCAACCTTAACATTTTTCTTATAGACATCATCTGTCATCTGATGGAATCTACCCTGATCCGCCCTTTCCTGTACATAAGCACGAATGACACGGACTCCCGCAATGGATTCGAGTACTCTGTCATTCATATCTCCAAAAGCATCCTGCGCTTCTGTAAAACGCTGGTGAATTTTTTTCCCATAGATATTCATGGCAAGTGCCATTAGTGGCAACGGAATGATTGCAGCAAGCGTCAACTTCCAGCTAATCATGAAGCCCATTGTCCCTAAAATGATAAGCATGAAGACACTTGAATCAATCAGTGTCAATACACCGAAGCCCGCTGTCGTAGAAATTGCCTTCAAGTCGTTGGTTGCGCGGGCCATTAAATCCCCTGTCCGGTTCTTTTCATAAAAGGTTGGTGTCATCTTTAACAGATGCCCCATCAATTTTGATCGTAGGGATCTTTCCACCAAAAAAGAACTTCCGAACAGCTGGTACATCCAGGTGTAGGTGATACCGTAAATGACAATGGCCAATAGCATGAGGAACACCACATACTGCATGAGTTTCTCCGGCGTGAACGCCCCAACCTGTATATCATCAATCGCCATCCCGATCATTTTCGGTGGAATGACCTCTAAAATACCTGCAAAAATAAGTAATACAATGGCAATCGTATATCTTTTCCAATGTTCTTTAAAAAACCAACCCAATTTTCCTAGTACTGAAAACATAATTGTAAACTCTCCCTTCTATGCTGAATTCCAGTTTCTTGCTACCCTCCATCTGAAGCCACTTTGTACATCATCAAACGAACATAAACACTTTGCATAGTTAATTCCTCCTGATATTCCGAAAGAGTGATCCTTTCGGTGATTATTCTGGGAAATTATAGAAATAAACCAAAACAAAAAGGTGGCATACCGAACGTTACTCGGTATGCCACCTTTTTTCTCCATAAAAAAAGCACACGTCACGCCCTGTTGGTGACCTGTGTTCCCTACAAAGATATCTGAACAAATTTAAAGAAACAGAAATGAGTTACATGCTAACCTCATATCTTTTAGGACAGGTCACGAGATTTATTAAATTATTGATGCAGCCATTTTTAACATCTTTGCCAATCACAAAATCTGTTGTCATTAACTTCATCATCTTCATAACCTCCCTTTCATTTAAATTTAAAAAGTTTCATATAATTTCCACTTTTTAAACTTACCACCGTAGACAAGCAATTGTCAATCACCAATTTAACCAAAATTAAGATAGTTTAAATATTTCAGTCATGTTACATTTGTTAAATTAAAAGAAGGGGGACAGACCCGCACAGGAGTTTCCCCTTCTACGGCGAAGTCCCACGCAGTTTTGGGCATTTGTGTTCTCCCCTTGCTATTTTTGGATTAAACTGTTATTCTTAAGAAGAATTATTTTTGTTCGGTATGTAAGGATTCAAAGTTAAGATTTAACTTTCGCCTTGATATTTCTAAGAGCAAGAATAGTAATACATTGTGTGGTAAGCACACTAGGAGGTAACAACATGTTACAAGGTACAGTAAAATGGTTTAACGCAGAAAAAGGTTTCGGATTCATCGAGCGCCAAGACGGAGACGACGTATTCGTTCACTTCTCAGCGATCCAAGGCGAAGGTTTCAAATCTTTAGAAGAAGGTCAATCTGTTACATTTGAAATCGTTCAAGGTAACCGTGGCGACCAAGCTGCTAACGTAAACAAAGCATAATTTATAGCACAACATATAAAAGGCTCCCAGTGATGGGAGCCTTTTTGTTTTGACTTTCTTGGATAAATACCTCCAATTCTCCCCCCTTTTCATCTTAACTTGTGGCTAATTTGTTAAAGATGTATTTTACATATTACTTTAATGTGGGCCCTCATATATAATAAAGATGTATTTAAAATATATCTTTAAAGGGGAGGCATTTTAAGATGCTTAGCTCAAAAACAATTGAAATTGTTAAATCAACCGCTCCAGTTCTAGCCGTGAAGGGTGAGGAAATTACCACCCATTTCTATAAAACTTTATTTTCCAATCACCCAGAACTTTTAAATATCTTTAATCATGCTAATCAAAAAAAAGGGCGCCAGCAAACCGCTTTGGCAAACACCGTCTATGCGGCAGCTACCTATATCGATCAACTGGAGGTCCTAATACCTGCCGTAAAGCAGATAGCCCACAAGCATAGAAGTTTGGCCGTTAAACCGGAACATTACCCTATTGTTGGGGAACATTTACTTGAAGCGATAAAGGCCGTACTTGGAGACGCAGCAACAGAGGAAATTATTGAAGCTTGGGGAGAAGCTTATGGAGTGATTGCAGATGTGTTCATATCCGTAGAAAAAGAAATGTATGAGGCAGCAGCACAACAGCATGCAGGTTGGGAAGATTTCAAAGACTTCGAAGTGGTGGAAAAGGTGGAGGAAAGCGAGCTTATTACTTCATTCTACTTGAAGCCATCTGACGGGTCTGCTGTACCATCTTTCACACCTGGACAGTACATCACTATCAGAATCTCCATACCAGGAGAAAAGAATTTATTCAATCGTCAGTACAGTTTATCTGATGCCAGCAACGGGGAGTGCTTCCGAATCTCTGTCAAAAAAGAAAATGGTGATCCTGATGGGGTAGTATCCAATTACCTTCACGACCAGGTGGAACCAGGTCATACTTTGGAAGTGACAGCACCAGCGGGTGATTTTATTCTTGAAACGAAACAAGACTCACCTGTTTACTTAATAAGTGGAGGTGTGGGTATCACACCAATGCTAAGTATGTTGAAGACCATTGCTAAAGAACAACCGGCAAGGCCAACCACTTTCATCCACGCTGCCAGAAATGGTTCTGTACATGCATTTAAAGATGAGGTCAGAGAAGCCATTGAAATGATGGAGAACGGGAAAAATCTATTTGTTTATAAAAATCCATCAGATGAGGACGTAAGATTAGGAACTTTCCATGAACAAGGGTACATTACGGAAAATATGTTAGAAGCATTAAACATAGATAATAATGCACTATATT
The DNA here is from genome assembly GCF_038595065.1 of Sutcliffiella sp. FSL R7-0096. Classification (NCBI taxonomy): domain Bacteria; kingdom Bacillati; phylum Bacillota; class Bacilli; order Caryophanales; family Bacillaceae; genus Sutcliffiella; species Sutcliffiella sp. FSL R7-0096. Next base: position 1,326,463 of record NZ_CP152003.1, on the reverse strand, counting down.
ATGTCTGTGGACCAGTTCCATTCATGAAATTTGTCATCTCCATCCTTGGAAAACTTGGAGTTGCTGAGGAAAATATCAGATACGAGTTTTTTGGACCTTCTATTGATATGAAGAAGGAAGTAGAAATGGCGGTTAAATAATAATGGTCGAGGGCTTGCTGCTTGTTTGCAGCAGGCTCTTTGTTGTTGGCTATTTACTAATACTTTGTTGCTTTTTCGTATTTATAAACAAACCGTTTTTTCCTTGCTGGCGTGCTCTTTTCCTGACTATACAAAAAAGCTTTCATGCATTTTTTAAGGTTTCAATGCTATAAAAAGTCCAATTGCCGACTTTTTACTAGTGAATAGCAACAATTTTTCAGAAAAGAGCCTTAAGAAAAGAGCTTTGTTGTTTGGCTTCGTTTTGGTTGATGTCAAAAAAATACCCCCGCTCTAAATCAAGAGCAGGGGACTACATGCAAACATGTTATAAAGTAAATGGTGATTTTATTATATCACGTATTTTGAAGTTTAGTGATTATTTTTTGACAATGTTGTGAAAACGAGAAAAAGCCTCTGCCGCCGCAAAAGATGACTCAGCTTTTGAAATTGCTGAAATTACTGCAACTCCATCTGCTCCAGATTCCAATACTGCCCCTGCATTTTCTACTGTTATACCGCCTATTCCCACTATGGGAACCGTCATCCCAGCATGACGAATTCGCCTGATAACCTCTGGGCCTTTCACTTCCCTGATGTCCTTTTTGGTGGAAGTGAAGTACATGGGTCCCACTCCGATGTAATCTGCTCCAGACGAAACAGCTTCTGCAGCCTCCTCCACCGTGTGACAGGAAACACCGATAACCATTCCAGGCGTTAGCCGTTCCCTCACCAAAGGAAAAGCGGCATCCTCTTGCCCGATATGCACGCCGTCCGCCTCGACCTCAAGCGCTAGATCGATATCGTCATTCACGATAAACGGAATATCATGCCTCTTACAAATTTCCTTAAGCTCTAGGGCAAGTTCCCTTTTTTCGGCACCCACCTTGGCCCCTTGCCCTTTTTCACGAAACTGAAAAAGAGTAATTCCCCCGTTGATGGCTTCCTGCAGCACATCCCTTGGATCACGACCGTTGCAATCCACACTTCCCATCACAAAATATACGTTTAACCATTCCCTCTTCATACGCCAACACCAGCTTTTCGATATGCCCAATGATTGGTTGGACCATGGCCACTACCTATTCCAAGTTCGTGCTCAATGGCAAGATGAATATAGCGTTTCGCCACTAAGATCGCATCTTCCACTGTGCGACCTTTGGCAAGTCCAGCCGCGATAGCCGCTGCAAACGTACAGCCGGTTCCATGAGTGTGCCTTGTATCAATGCGCATGCTTTTCAGCTCAATAAATTTGTTGCCATCATAAACAAGATCAACTAACTCATCTCCTTCCCCATGTCCACCTTTGATGACAACATGGGAGGCTCCTAGTTTATGAAGCATTCGTGCCGCTTCCTTCCTTCTGTCCATTGAATCCAATGTCATTTCGGTCAGCACTTCCGCTTCGGGAATATTCGGCGTTGTAACAGTCGCAAGTGGGAGGAGTTTTTCGCGAATAGCCCTTATTGCATCCTCTTGTAAAAGCCTTGCACCACCTTTGGCTATCATGACAGGGTCGACCACTACATTTCCCCAGCCTTGCTCTGCAATCTTATTGGCTACCGACTCAATGATGACGCCGCTGAACAGCATTCCAGTCTTTAAAGCTTCCGGACGTAAATCCTCTGCAATGGAATGCAATTGCTCCATTATCATGTCAACGGGGATCGGATAGACGCTTTGGACCCCTAATGTGTTTTGGGCAGTCAAGGCGGTGATGGCCGACATCCCAAACACCTCCAGCTCCTGAAACGTTTTGATATCAGCCTGGATGCCGGCCCCTCCGCCACTATCGGAACCTGCTATCGTTAATACTTTTGCTACCATAGAATTCTCAGTCCCTTATCCTAAATATCGGTGATACAATGTTTTTGCCCTCGCAATCTCCTTTGTTCCATGAACAAGCACCCTTCCATCCTGAAAAGCTACCAGGCGATGCCCCTCCACTTGGAAGGAAATTAAGTATGGGTTGGCTTCGACACCTATGCCTTGGGATGTCAAAAGCTCTTTAACTGCCATCAGACTCCTAGCTCCAGACATTGTTTCCGCCGGTCTTATCTGTACGGAATCCCTTCCGCAAAGGACAGCAGTTTTCGTTTGGTTTTCAAAAGATAGACGGGGATAAGTCTGATTGTCTCCACAACTTAAACACTCAGGGTCCTTTAATTTATCTACATTCAAGGAGACATACTGATTTTTCCACAAATCGAAGGAAACGAGCTTGCGATTGCAGTCCTCGACGTTACCAGAAAGGATTTTCAATGCCTCTGCAACTTGATGTGCTACCACCATCCCCACAGCTGGAGCTATAATTCCAACTGTATCGCAAGTCGCACCTCCCAGTGGAACTGTTTTCAGCAAACACTGCAAGCAGGGGGTTTCGCCTGGAAAAATGGTAAAAGAGATCCCGTAGCTCCCCACACACGCCCCATATATCCAAGGAACACCATGCTTTTGACTAATATCATTCATAATCATGCGGATATCAAAGTTATCGGTTGCATCAAGCAACAGGTCGAACCCCTCTTTTTTCACTAGCGCATCCAACATATCTGCAGTCACATCCGCAACGTGAGCATTTATTTCCACTTCTGAATTGATCAGCTGGAGCCGCTCTTTTGCTGCCACAGCTTTTGGCAGCTTTTCTTGTGCATCCTTTTCAGAGTATAGCTGTTGACGTTGAAGGTTGCTCCACTCCACATAATCCCTGTCTATGATTGTGATCTTTCCGACTCCCGCCCTGACCAGCGCCTCCGCATTTCCTGTACCCAATGCGCCTGCACCGATGACTAACGCGTGTTTTTCACCAATGCTTTTTTGACCGTCCACTCCAATCGGTGCGAACAGAGTCTGACGTGAATATCGATCCATTACCCGACACTCATTCCTTCACTAGGACTGCTGGCTGTCGCATAGCGTTTCTTTTCCATTCTTCCGGCCTCATATCCGAGACGCCCGGCTTCAATCGCAAGTTTCATGGCTTGTGCCATTTTCACGGGATCTTTTGCTGCCGAAACGGCCGTATTCAATAGCACTCCATCCGCTCCCAATTCCATAGCCTTCGCGGCATCTGCTGGTGAACCGATTCCTGCATCCACAATAACGGGTACATTGGATTGTTCGATAATAAAGCCCAAATTCAATTCGTTGATGATTCCTTGACCAGAACCGATGGGGGAGGCACCTGGCATGATGGCGTGGGCACCAAGCTCTTCTAGTTTTCTAGCAAGAACTACATCATCTGAAGTATAAGGGAGTACAGTAAAGCCTTCTTTCAAAAGCTCTTCCGTTGCCTTCAACGTTTCCACTGGATCTGGCAATAGTGTTTTCCAACAACCGATTACTTCTACCTTGATCATGTCGCAAAGACCGGAAGCCTTCGCAAGCTTTGCTATCCTTACAGCTTCTTCCGCCGTTTTGGCACCTGCTGTGTTCGGTAAGAGCGTGTATTTCTCCAAATCTAGCTTTTCCAAAAAGTTTGGCTGACTTGCTTCAAAGATGTTCATTCTTCTAACCGCGAATGTCAGTATTTCAGATTCTGAAACATCCACCGCCTGCTTTTGGATATCAAAGTCTGGGTACTTGCCTGTTCCTAACAACAACCTGGAATTAAATGAATATGAACCAATTTTCAACATATTAACCGCCTCCTACAAAATGTACTAACTCTAATTGATCTCCATCTTGCACGTTCTCTGCAGCATGATGTTCCTTCTGCAGAATTTCTTTGTTCTTTTCCACTATGACTACCTTCTGATCCAATTGAAAATGCACTAACACTTCCGATACGGTCTTCACTGAATCCGGAATTTCAATAGCGTCGCCATTAATGATCAGTTTCAATCTACTCACCCCTTGCATGTTCTTTTAATCTATCTAACTTGAATGCTTCCATATAAGCAGGAATCGGCTCATCCTGAATCATTTTTGTCACAAGTTTTCCTGTGATAGGCGAAAGCAGAATTCCATTCCGGTAATGTCCGGTAGCGATGATAAGATCCCTATATTTCGGATGCTGTCCCAGATAAGGAAGACCATCCCCCGTCTGAGGACGTATCCCCGACCAAAATCTTTCAAAAGTAGCATACTTTACGGACGGAAGCACTCTGGCAGCCTCCTCCATTAACTGAAAGAGCCCCCCTACCGAAACATTCTCGGAATACGTGTCAGGGACCATCGTGGCCCCGATAACCAACCTGTTTCCACTTTTCGGTACAAGATAACATTTTTCTGTAAAAATCGTACTTGACAGCAATGGTCGGTCTGTGATGACTGAGAAGCACTCCCCCTTTACCGGATAGGCAGGAATTGTCACTCCGCAACCATCCAGCAACCTTTTACTCCAAGCTCCTGCTGCAATGACCACATTTCCCCCATGAAACCTTCCGATGCTAGTTTCTACACCTCTAACGCTACGTCCATCCAAAATTAACGAGTACACCTCAACATACTCTTTCACTTCCGCTCCAAGGTTGACTGCCGATTTTGCAAATGCATCGGTAAGTCGTTCAGGATTGACATGGCCATCCATTGGAATATCCATAGCCCCCAACAGAGCATCCGAAAGTTGCCCCTCCCTTTCTGCTACTTGTTCCGGATCAAGCCATTCTGCCCGTTCCCCTAGCTTTTGTTGAAAGTCAATCGTGTTTTTTAGGTGCTGTGCCTCTCCCTCATTCATTGCAAGCTTCAGCATCCCTTTCTGCACAAGCTCCATATCGATTCCCGAGTGCTCTTTCAATTCGTATTGAAGAGAAGGAAACATGGCCCTGCTTTCCTTTGCAATATCAAAAAGTGCTCCTTCTTCCGTCACTTCCACTTGTGCTCCAAGCATGCCGGCTGCTGCACTCGATGCCTTACCCGCCAACTTCTCCCTTTCCAAAAGCAATACACTTTTTCCATCACGTGCAAGGTAGTATGCTATGGAACAGCCATTGACACCACCACCGATAATAATTACATCATAGCTTTTATTCATCCAATCTCCTCCTTCTCGGCAAACAAAGCTGCTTGAAAGGTTTTAGCTGCATGAACTTTATCTTCTGCATCCATAATCCCGGACATGACCGCGATCCCTCCAGCCCCGGAAGCCCTTAGCTCCTGAAGTTTGTCAGGAGTTATTCCGCCTATGCCAATAACGGGAATCTTCAATGACCTAGTTAATCTTCTAAACTCCATCAGGCCTTTAGGTATCAACCCCTCCTTGGATGAGGTCGAATAGATATGGCCATATAGGATAAAATCAGCCCCGTCCATTTCTGCCTGTATTGCCTCTTCGTAACTATGTACCGACTTACCAACCCTTAATTCAGGGAAATTTCTGCGAATCTCGAAAACTTCAAGACTATGATAGGCCAGTTGAACTCCTCCGACATTGAGCACATGAGCTACATCGACACGGTCGTTTATGATGATTTTCCCTGGCCGAACCCCAGATCTAATCAGTTCATCAACTAGTTCATAGACCTCATTTGCACTACGGTGTTTTTCTCTTATATGGATGAAATCCACTGATCCATGGACTTCACTCAAGATGGCAACAAGCTCTTCCTTCGTTTTTTTACCATCTGTAATAAGATGTAATTGCAAAGATCCTCACCCTTTTTGTTAATTCAGATTCCCATGTAGATTGTAGTGCAAGGTGTGAGACTCCTAAGGGAGATAGCGGTAGCTTGAGACCCCTGAAGCGTTGTGAGGAGGCTCCAGCACCGCCCCTAGGAAAGCGAACACCTGGAACGGAAATCTACAGGAGTTTGATAGACCATTTCAAACTCAAAACAATGCAAAAAACCCACTCTTTAACGTAAGAGTGGGTTTCATCTATGTGTGGTATGTATAGCCAACAGTGATAGAACATTTCCACTTCCCTACGCTAGTACAAACTAGATCAGGTTCAAAGGGTCTGGAAATTACTCTTTCCATCTCAGTCACTATTGACTCCCCCAGTGTTACGAGTTATTCAATTGATGGCTTCAGTATAGCACACAATTTCTTATTTTCAAAAGAAATGCATACTATCCGCTGTATCTGACATCTGTTACCGGTACATAGGGTATCTTTATGCCAAGATAAAGGGACAAAGCAATCATCAACAGGATTAAAAGCACGAACCACAGATCCTTCCGGGAGTAGCCAAGCTCGTAATAAAAGGTACGATTCTTTTGATTACTGAAACGCTTCGCTTCCATGGCCACTGCAATTCGGTGCGCTCTTCTGATACTCTGGGAAAGTAAAGGGATGCTGTAAAAATACACCTTTTTCAGCAAGCTACCCTTCTGCTCTACTCCCCTAACAATCAGCGCCTTCCTTAAGGTGAGAAATTCCTCTAGAATTAACGGCAATAGACGGATACCCGCCATAAAGCTATAAGCAAATTTCGGCGGTAGCTTCCATTGCTGCATCAAGGAATAAAATAAATATACCGGCTGGGTCGTCAAGGCGAAAATCAACCCACAAAAAGCAAATGCAAGTGACCGTAAACCTAAATGAACTCCCCGATAGAAACTCTCCTCCGATACATTTATTAGGCCGAATTGTAACCAGGTGGTATCTCCCTTTCCAAACAGAACCATGGAGACAGCCGATGTAAAAAATAAAAAGCCAAACGGAATCAATAAAAGAAGCTTCAGCTTATATGTTTGCCCCGTCATTAAAAGGTAAACTAACAATAGTATTCCGGTTAAGTTCAGCATCACATTGATATTATGAATGAACAGAACACCTATAAAGAGGAGGACCATCCCTGATAGTTTAAAGCTCGGATTAATATCATGCATCCATGATTTATTTTTATAAAGCTCCAACTGCATCCTTTTCTCCCCTGCCTCTTAATCTCTCATTACTCCTCATATCGATAAGTTGCCCATCTTTTACCGTCCAAATGGTATCCGAAAACTCAGATACGATGTGCTCATCATGAGTGACCATCAAAATAGCGACGCCTGCTTCCCTTAACCCTTCCAACCATTCCAGCATGGCAAACGTGTTTCTGCTGTCCTGGCCGAATGTCGGTTCATCCAACAAAAGGATACTCGGCTGGTGTATGACAGCTGCCGCTACGCTCAACCTGTTTTTTTGGCCAACGGATAGTTGGTATGGATGCTGATAACGAACGTGGTCCAACTGGAAACGTCTCAGCATTTCTTCTACTTTTTCCAAAACCAAAGCTTCATTCATCTTCTTCAGGCGCAGTGTATAGGCAACTTCCGCTTCCACAGATTTAGTAACAAATTGGAATTCGGGATTTTGGAAAACGAAGGTGATCAGGTCAGTGGGGATACGTTTGACCTTTTCCCCATTAATTTCTAGGGTGCCTTCTGTCTTTAACAGCTTCATTAACGATTCGAGCAATGTGCTTTTCCCTGCCCCATTTTCCCCTACCACGGAAATCCATTCCCCCTTACGAACTTCCGCTTCCTCTACATAAATCTTTTTCTCTTTGCCACGAAAGCCTGAAAGACCGTCCACTTTTAACACCGTTTCAGCTTCCACGTTAAGCATGGAGAAGTGCTCTCTAGTTTTCAAATAATTCTCCCAAGCACCTGGATACCATATGCCATATTCGTTTAAAAGCGAAAGCGAGGTGCGAAAAACATCTTGCGTCTTACCATCAACAATAATATTTCCAGCCTCATCCAACGCGATGATCCTTTCCACGAAGCCGAGTAGCTGCTCCACTTTATGCTCCACGATGATAACTGTTTTATCATCTGCCACTTTCTTAATGGTGTCCCAAACTTCCCTGGTACCTTCTGGATCTAATAACGCGGTCGGTTCATCCAAAAAGAGCACGTCTGGATCCATCGAGAGGACGGAAGCAATGGCAAGCCGTTGCTTCATCCCTCCTGAGAGTTGCTGGATTTTCATGTGGGAATTTGGTAATTCCAACCCCACCATATCAAGGGCTCCTGTAATTCTCTTCTCCATTTCCTCTCTTGGAACAGCGAGGTTTTCCAGTACAAATGCAAGCTCTTCATCCACATAAGGCATACAAAACTGTGCATCCGGGTCTTGGAAGACATATCCCCATGAATTGGGCAAAAGTTGCTCTTTTACAATCATCGGCACTTCCATGACATTCGGAATAAGTCCTGCCAAAACTTGAATGAGCGTAGATTTCCCACTACCTGAGGGGCCAAGGATCAATACCTTCTCTCCTCTCCCGATCTGGATGGACAAGTCTTCAAATATCCTTTCTCCACCCGGATATTTCAGTCGTAACTGGTTTAATTGTATGATTGGTTCCATCTTTGCCTCCCTATTGCCTTAAGGAATCATAATCATCCTTGCTGACCGGTCTCAGTAGACTTGTGACTCCCGTTGCCTCTAGTGCTTTTACCAAAACATAAGCAAGTACTCCCGCTAAAAGGACCGCTCCGATCAAACGGAAAGATATTAGCAAGGTTACATTCCACCAGACATAATCAAACAGGTATCCCCTAAATAGGTCCAATAGAAGCGAGCCGACACCTGCTGCGATACCTGCAAGAGATGCGACAAGCACATCAAACCGCTTATAGCGGAAAGCCATGAATACCATCTCAGCAAAAAGTCCTTGTATCACACCATATATCAAAACCATCAACCCATATTCCGACCCGACCAGAAATTCACCTGAGGCGGCTGCCACTTCCGCTAGGAATGCTACACCAGCTTTTCTGATCAGTAGATAAGCAACCGTGGCGGCAATGAACCACATGCCATATGTCAGCTCTTGAAGCTGCAGTCCGAATGGCGCCAGCACGTTATACACCGGAGCCCAAAACTTATAAACAATCCCGAATACCAATGCAATAATGACCGTCACCAATATATCTGTAAGCTTTAATCCTTTGTTCATTTGAATCCCCCCTATGCCTTCACTACAGTTTCTGAGACCGGCCACTTCTCCAAGGTGTAGGCCATTTCCCAAAAGGAATATTCATACTGGCTGCTGATGATGAAATACTCAAGCATTCTGGCTTTCTCTTCCTCGGTTGCCTTGTCTGCCAATTCATCCAATCTATTGATTTGCTCTTCCACAAGCTCCTTGAACCATTCCCCACCATAAGCTGCAATCCACTCCTGATAGATTGGTTCAGCTGGAGTGCAGTCTTTTAATCTCTCACCAATTTCATAATATAACCAGTAGCAAGGAAGCAGGGCTGCAATCACTTCTCCCAACCCACCGGTCAATACGGCACGATACATATGGGAAGTATAAGCGTGTGCGGTCGGAGCTGCCTGGAATGCCGCCTTTTCTGCCTCTGTCACCCCAAGACGTTTTGAAAAATTTTCGTGCAAGGATAATTCTGCTTCATATGTACCTTGTGCATGTGCAGCTAGTCTTGCTGTCGTTTGCAAATCAAACGCTTTTGCCCCTGCATATGCTTGGACTTTTGCAAAGTGGCTCAAATAATAGGCGTCCTGCAAAACATAGTACTTGAACGATTCCAATGATAAATTTCCATCTGCTATTCCTTTTACAAACGGGTGATGAAAGCTCGCCTCCCAAATGTGATCCGCTTTTTCTCTTACAAACTGTGAAAATTTCATTCTTCATTCCTCCTAAAATTGTTAGTATAATGCAAAAAACCACCTTCCTCGCTGGCGCAAAGAAGGTGGTGAATTCACTAGTACAACTGAACATTAAAAGTATAGTGTTTTCGACCCCACTTCCCTACGCTGGTGTTAACCAGATCAGGTTCTAAGAGTCTTGAAGTCACACTTCAATCTCAGCCTTATAAAGGCACCCCTAGTGGTAGATTCGTATCGAGTTGTCGGAAAGCAATTTCTGATACCTATGTTAATCAGCTTTTTCTATTTTGTCAAAGAATAATTTTACACAGAAGCTGAATTTCCCAATCCTTCAGGCGTCTCTTCTTCTTCCGTAGTATGTTTGGGCAAGGTGAACATATAAAATAATCCAACAAACACCAGGCATCCGCCTACCAAAAGGTGCAGCCCTTCCACGGTTAGCATCTTTTGAAAGGTCAGGGCAATCACTCCAAGGGTGATAGATTGGGACAACATCATCAAGGGAGTGATCCAGCCTTGAACCCTTCCCATCATTTTTGGATCTACAATCCTAGGCAGCCATCCACCGATTCCAATATTGACGAATGGTAGTCCCAGACCAATCAATGCAGTAAATGCAAGGTAATAATACGTACTAGGGCTATACCCGCTTGCTATGACGAATGCACCAGAGATGCTAAGACCGATAATAATCATCTGATACAATTTCAACTTTTTCGCCAACATCGAGGCAACAATGCTTCCAATCAAAATTGAGATGCCAAACACTACTCCCATCACCATCATGAGCTGCTCATAGTCTATTGGGGCAAGTTTATATTTAAGTATATAGGCTGGCATGACGGAGAGCCCTCCGTTCACAATTCCAAAAACAAAGAAACCAATGATCAGGTAGACTAACAAAGGATTTTTCAAAATATAAAGCATGCCATCTTTAAAGTCATTTGCCACAAATCTAACATTAAGTTGATTCCATTCGTGCCTGCCATTTGGTAGGACAACAGTTTCTTCTAACTTACATGCACGTATCAGTATCGCACTGACCATATAAGTGATAAAACATACAAATATTGCACCCTGAAGGCCTACCGTCCAGTAGATGAAAATTCCAAGGGCATTTCCGAACAACATGAACAAGCTGCTTGTCATCTGATTCAGTCCTGCTGCCACTGTATATTCATCCTTCGTCAGAATTCCTTGGATGATGGCAGCTTGGGCAGGGTGGAAGAATTTCGATACGGCACTTCTTAAGAACAACAAAGCGAATACGAGCGGCATCCAATCAATATAAATCGCCCCCATAAGCGCCAGCGATAAAATGGCACAAATCACATCACTGTAAACAGCAATTTTCTGACGATCCATTCTGTCAGCTAATACTCCTACCAGAAAGAATACTGCAAGTGTCGGCAAGGAATACATCAGTTCCGTTAACGCGGCATAAAAAGGCTGATCTGTATATCTGTCCAACAAATACAGCATCAACGCTGCGATACCAACGATACTCCCCATTGTCGACGTAAAAGATGACCAGAACAACAAACTGTAATTTGGTTTCTTGAATATGGCGATCATATTTCCCATCATTTTTCCTCCACTAATCATTATCTAAAATAAGTTTATCTTCTTTAAGAAGTGCCGTTAACCGACTGTCGGTTCTTTTTCTCTCGGTCTGGAGGTGGAGGACAAACAGCAGGATAATGGCATAAGCCAAGTTGCCTTTTCCATATAAATATAGTTGTGCAAAGGAAGATTAGAGGAGGTTTTAGATGGACTCATTTGACAAGCAGCGGAACATGGATGAGCTAAGCCAATATCAAGAGTGGTTTGAATCGAATAGACAAAAGGACCCCTACCCCTTATATCCTAATTATGGAAAAATAACGAAATACCAAGAAATACCCATCAACTTTCCAGAACAACGCCAATTACAGCAGCCAGGATTGGAAAAATACATGGTTCCAAAGCCCATTATTGAAAATCCTAACTATAAGGGCAGTGGCAAGTTAAAGGGAAAGGTCGCACTCATTACTGCCGGGGATAGCGGGATAGGTGCAGCGACAGCGATTTCTTATGCAAAAGAAGGTGCAGATCTAGCCATCTCCTATCTTGATGAACATGAAGATGCGAACCGAACAAAAGCTAGAATTGAAGAGCTCGGGCAACGTTGTATGCTTATGCCTGGGGATTTAAGAGAGAAGAAACAATGTGTGGCAATTGTAGAGCAAACCATCCAAGCTTTCGGAAGGTTGGATATCCTGGTGAATCATGTGGGAATACAATTTCAACAACTAAGTTTGCTTGATATTACCGATGAACAGTTCGATGACACATTCAAGGTGAATATTTATTCCCACTTCTATACAACCAGAGCAGCTTTGCCCTACTTGAAACCCGGCAGTTCCATCATAAATACCGCCTCCGTAGTCGCTTATGCAGGGGAAAAACAATTGATTGATTATACTGCTACCAAGGCAGCTAACATCGGGTTTACACGTGCCCTTGCCAATAGTATCGTTGACCAAGGTATCCGCGTAAATGCCGTCGCCCCGGGAAGAACCTGGACACCACTCATTCCTGCAAGTTTTTCATCGGATCAAGTAGCAGTGTTTGGAGCATTTAACCCCATGAATCGGGCGGCTCAACCATTTGAATTAGCCCCCACTTATGTTTATCTCGCATCAGATGACTCCCGATTCGTTACAGGCCAAGTACTGCATGTAAATGGAGGAGAGTTTACGGCTTCTTGATTGTGGAAAGGAGATGTTTCTCCATTCACACATTCAAAAAATATTGCGAAGGAGTGGATTATTTTGCGTTACGAATTTAACCCTGAAGTCGAACTATTGTTAATCAATCAATCGGATGCAAAAGTCCAAATGGTTTACCAACCAAATAAATGGCCGATGCCCAAAATTGGACCGCGCCCTCCGTACTACACAGAACCAATATATGAAGCGGAATATCCTGTTATCTAGCTCAAGGGACCATAATGAAAGCCCCCTAAATAATTTAAGGGGGCTTTACTAAAAGTTAAGCTAATAACTTTTCTAATACAGTGTTCTCATTTTCATTTAATAGGTTCTTCTGGATGATGGCATCCACCTTTTTATTCATATACCCTTCAAGCAATTCTGCTTCTCCTTTGTCTCCAACTAAAATTATTTTTTCCCACTGCTTATCCGCTGCCTTTTTATCAAGCATGCTGCCAAGGCTCTTTACCCATCTCTTCTGATTTGCATGGATGCGATCTTCGTAATGATCCACTTGGCTCGCAGTTTTAATGGCTCCACTTCCCATACTGGAACTGTGATGAGAGGGACCCTGATGCATTCTCCAGTCATCGATTTCCAAATCATATTCCATCGACTCACTTTCTTCTATCAGGGCAAACATCGATGTAAGAATTTTAATTTCATTCTGTTGCATAAGAATAAAACCAGTTAAAGGGTATGCCTGATACATTTTTTGTAGCTCATCGAGTACAGGATATTCCTCCCAATAAAAATCGGTCGGTACAGAAACCTGTAATTCAAACGTCTCCCATAGCCCGCTATCAGCAGATGCAAAGATGATTAGGCCTCTCGGCATTTTCCTATCCATGCTTTCCACATACTTTTCAACATTTTCACGAATGGAACGCAATCTTTTTAACTCTTCCATACTGCTAGCTTCTATATATTCCTCTAATCGATTGAACCCATTCTTCAATGCTATTTTCCATTCGCCACCTTGCTGGTCGGGGTGGCTGCGATCGGTGTGTAAATATAAGCTTAATACTTTGTCTGGTTTAGTAAATCTCATGTTCGAAAGTTTTTTCATTGTCTTATGATAGGTCAAAGAATCCTCTCCTTTAAACTTGTGGTTTAATAGTCTTTATCACGAAAGTGGATGATCTAAACATATAAGGCTCTTTTCTTAAAGATTGGTTTTATACACTAGTAAAAAGTCGGCAATTGAACTTTTTATCGTTTATTCACTCTATAATAAGCAGGGGAGCTTGACTGTACAGCCAGGAAAAGAGCATGATAGCAAAGAATATAACGGTTGTTTTAAACATAGGAAAAAGCAACAAAGTTTACGATAACAGTCACAGAAAAAACACCTTCCCCATTTATCGAGGAAGGTGTTTACTGTTAGTCATCGTCATCTCGGTCTTTCTTCTTGCCACGCTCTTTCTTTTTTTCTTCTCTTTTCTTCTCTTCTTTTTTCTTTTTTTCTTCTCTTTTCTTTTCATCTTTCTTCTTTTGCTCTTTCTTTCTTTGCTGTTCTTGCTCCTGCTTTTTCTCTTCCTTCTTCGCAGAGTCTTTCTTTTTCTGCAGGCTTGCTGGGAGGTTGAAGGATTCTACCGGTTCCCCTTCAAGCGCTTCACTAACAACCTGCTGAAACACCTTGGCTGATGGACTACCGGCACCAGAAATGATTGGGAGTACATTTTCTGAAGACTCTTTATCGAATCCTATCCAGAATGCTCCGACAATCTGCGGGGTGTAACCAACAAACCATTGGTTGGATGTAGCACCATGGTTATTGTCACTTGTTTGGGTGGAACCAGTTTTTCCGGCTACTTCACGCCCTTCTATGATGGCGTTCTTTCCACTGCCTTCTTCCACTACTTCTTTGAGCATAAAATTCATTTTTTCTACCGTGCCTTCTGAAAAGACCCGTTCTTTTTCTTCTTCAAATGAGGCTACTTCTTGACCTGTAACCGTCTCAATTTTAACAATTGCATGGGATTCAATGATCTCCCCATTATTGGCATAGACCGAATAAGCTTCTGCCATATGTTTAGGGGATACTCCGTAAAATCCACCTAAGGCTATGTTTCCTAATGTTCTATCTTCTTTCTCATCAACCGGGAGATATAGCTTCTTTGCTGCATCCATCCCTTTTTGGATCCCCATCTCATAAAGCAGGGATACGGCAGGAATATTATAGGAATTCAACACTGCGTCATACATCGAAACTTCTCCACGAAAATCCAATGTGTGATTTTGAGGGGTATAATCGCCGAATTCAGTCGGTGAGTCATTCAACATGTCATAAACATCATATCCCTCTTCAAGAGCAGGGGCATACACCAATAATGGTTTGGCAGTAGAACCCGGAGGTTTTTTCAATTTGGAGGCACGGTTGAAATCGCGGAACTCATAGTCCCTACCCCCAATCATTCCGAGAATCCCTCCTGATTTCGGATCAAGTAGAATGCCACTGCTTTGTGCCACCTCTCCGGTTGGCGCAGTCGGAAAATTCTCTGGGTCTGCATATACTTTTTCAAGGGCTTCTTGGACTTTCGGCTCCAATGTGGTGTACACTCGGTACCCGCCCGCAAGTAGCTCACTTTCACTGATGCCGTACATTCTTTCGGCTTCATCGATTATGTAATCCGTAAAGCTAGGATATTTAGCTTTATACGGATCTACGTGCCTTGATTCAAGCTTCATCTCTTCCTGCTTTGCCTCTTCCACTTCTTCGGCTGTGACAAAACCTTGGTTATGCATCAAAGAAAGTACCAGGTTCCTGCGTTGAATCGAGCGTTCTTCATTATTTAATGGAGACAAGGCAGACGGGGCTTTAATCAGCCCGGCCAAAGTAGCAGCCTCCGCCAATGTCAGGTCCTTGGGTTCCTTGGCAAAATAAACTGCTGCCGCCCGCTTGATACCCCAGGCACCTTCCCCAAAATAGATCTGGTTAAGATAAAGACTGATAATTTGGTCCTTTGAATAGGATTTTTCCACTTTCTTTGCCAAAAAGAATTCATCCGTTTTCCGTTTCAATGTTTTATCATGTGATAAAAAGACGTTTTTCGCTAACTGCTGAGTGATGGTACTTCCACCCTGTACATAGCCCCCTGCTTTCACATTCGTAGTCAGGGCACGCACAGTCCCTACAAAATCAAATCCATCATGCTCATAAAAGCGCTGGTCCTCAACCGCTACAACCGCCTGCTTGAGCACTTCCGGTATTTCATCGGAAGATACCCCCTCTATTTGATTGGAAGTGATCCTGCTTGCTACTTCCCCGTGACGGTCATAAATGACAGAGGACTGTGGCAATGGATCAGTCAATGCACTGACGTCCCTTGAATTAATATATAATTGCATTCCTAACAGAATAATTAAAGCCAATAAACCCGCAATGAGTAACAGTGCCCTGAAACTCACTCCCCGCTTATGCTTACTTGCTCTTTCAGCCATAAGAACCTCCTATATGTGCAACAAAATATTCATAGTTATTCGAAATGAAACCTTTCTTTTTTAGGGTGACGTGCATAAACCCCCAAATGATTCATTATGATAGTTATAGAAAAATTACATGTTGATGATAACATTCCTATAACTTAAACACTATTACATACCCTTTTTCAACAAAAGGGAACCCCTTTACCCATATTCGAAATTTTTCGCCAATATATTCGTACTTGACTCCCATTCCTTCCCCTTCTATAATGAGGAACAATTATCAAAAAATACTCATATAGAACTACTCGTATAATCTTGGAGATATGGTCCATAAGTTTCTACCAAACTACCGTAAAGAGTTTGACTACGAGATACCCCGCCCAATTTAAAGTGGGGTAATTCTCTCTGTCAAACTCCAAGTTATCGCTTGGAGTTTTATTCATTTTTGGAGGGGAAAAACAATGACTCAAAACTTGGAAGCTATCATAAAAACAGCAGGAAAACAAACAACTGCAGACCTCGTCATCAAAAATGGAAGAATTATAGATGTCTTTAATCTAGAAATAATAGAAGAAGACATTGCAATCAAAGATGGCCTGATTGTAGGAATTGGGAAGTATGAAGGAAAACAAGTAATCGATGCAGACGGTTCCTTCATTTGTCCTGGCCTCATAGACGGCCATGTTCATATGGAATCTTCCATGATCCATCCACACTACTTTACTAGCGTCATCCTATCTCATGGCGTTACCACGATCATCACTGACCCACATGAGATTGCTAATGTAAGCGGTACGAAAGGGATACAATTCATGCTAGATGCTACAGAAAATGTACTTGTGGATGTATATTTCATGCTCCCTTCCTGTGTACCTGCAACTCCCTTTGAGCATAATGGAGCAAGCATACAGGCAACTGATTTAGAACCTTTTTATAAACACGATAGAGTCATAGGACTGGCCGAAGTGATGGATTTCCCTGCAGTTCGCGAAAGAGATGAGGCCATGCTAGCAAAGCTTTCGCAGGCTATTCAACATAAGAAGCGGATAGATGGCCATGGAGCAGGATTAGTCGCAGAAGAATTGAACATCTATGCATCTGCCCACATAAAAACAGACCATGAATGCGTTACCGCCCAAGAAGCAAAAGAACGAATCAAACGGGGGATGTATGTGATGATGCGGGAAGGATCTGTTGCCAAAGATGTCAAAGCGTTGCTTCCTCTGGTAAACGAACGAAACGCACGTCGTTTTCTCTTCTGCACAGATGACAAGCATCTAGATGACCTTGTGAATGAGGGGAGCATCGACCACAATATTCGAATTGCAATCAAAGAAGGTCTCGATCCGCTTCTTGCCATACAGATCGCTACGTTGAATGCAGCCGAATGCTTCTCTCTAACGGACAGAGGCGCGGTGGCACCCGGATACCGTGCTGACTTTCTTTTTTTAGAAGAACTCGAACGTTTCACCATTAAAAATGTATTTAAAGATGGCATTAAAATAGATGGCAACACCTCCAAGAGCCTACCTCTCCAAATTCCTGATTTGGTTCTGGACTCTGTCAAAATAGCACATTTAACAAACAACGATCTTCATATAAAGATTGATTCTGGAGAACCAGCCAACATAATCGAAATTATTCCTAACAGCCTTGTAACCAAACACATATGTGAAAAGGTATCAACAAAGGAGGGGCGATTTATTCCGAACACCGAACAGGATCACTTGAAACTGGCAGTCATTGAAAGACACCGTCATACTGGAAATGTCGGCCTTGGAATAGTAAAAGGTTTCCAAATGAAAGATGGGGCCATCGCATCAACAGTTGCTCACGACTCACACAATATCGTGACAGTAGGTACTAATGATGAAGATATGTTAGTGGCTGTCCGAGCCCTTGAACGCATGCAGGGCGGCCTGATTGTGGTGAAAAAAGGAGAAGTTACAGCCAAATTGCCTCTGCAGATTTCAGGCTTGATGGCCAGTATGCCTACTGATAAAGTAATGCATTCTCTAAAAGAACTTCACCATGCACTCCATCTAATCGGAAGCCAAACTGACTTCCATCCTTTTGTTGCATTATCCTTTTTGAGCCTTCCGGTGATACCTGCCTTAAAAATAACGGATACTGGTTTATTTGATGTTACGCGCTATGAGCATATCGCTATCCAGTAGGGTATCCTGACGCTTCCTTTCGTTACAAAATTTGTTTTTTGGGGGTTAAGGTTAATTTTTGTTCTCCTTCACCTTTTCATTGCGTTTAAAAGTTGTTGCATAGGGTACTTAAATTACAACGATAAACATACACAAAACAGTTGAAAGGAGTAGATGAACGATGGGACCTTTTAGGAATATACTGATTGCCTATGACGGTTCGCATAGCAGTTTAAAGGCCGTTAAAATGGGGATTGACATGAAAAAGAGGTTGGATTCCAATATCACGATTCTACATGTATTGGAAGAAAGCTCGGTTAATGTTCCCATCCCTGTAACAAGACCCGATGCAATGCCAGCAGGAGGAATGGGAAATGTCGATGGACTGAACATTTATACACAAAATGTGAAAGAACGTGTGCCATCAAAGCAGCATGTAGCTACAGCTGATCATGAAGACACAGAACAAGCATTGAATGAAATCCATGCCCTTCTTTCTCAAGAAAGAGTGGAAGCTCCTGTAGAGGTAATGCAAGGCGACCCTGCAAAAACCATCTGTAATTTCGCCGATACACAGGAAAGCGACTTGATCATCATTGGAAGCAGAGGCCTTGGCGGCTTGAAAAAGCTGATTTTGGGGAGTGTAAGTGATAAAGTTACGAACACCGCCAACTGTCCGGTACTAATTGCAAAATAACTAAAATTTTCAATGTAGCAGGTTTCCATCAGGGAATCTGCTATTTTAATTAATAACACTCCAAAAAAACCGCGAAGTTCATCTCGAATCCACCTAGTTAACTTAAGATTTTTTTATTTTCACCATCCCCTGGGCATACGCATAACGTATAGGGAACTTACTTGAAGGGAGAAATCCTATGTATTCTTATCGTCAACTTAGTTTCCCTCCATTTGGGCCGCCTCCCGGTGGTGGTCAAGGTCCTGGCTTTGGACCACCATCTGGTGGACCTCCTGGTTTTGGGCCCCCTGGAGGACCTGGCTTCGGACCACCGGGTGGAGGACCTCCTGGAGGAGGGCCGGGAGGTGGGCCACCACCAGGACCACCACCTTCCAGCCCGCCACCTCAAACAGCAGCAAGTTTAGGGGCACCAGGTGGACCGACAGTATTCGCGGTGGATCCCGGAGCATTTTACGGTTGCTTGTACCGCTATACATGGGTTAGGTTAAATAGTGGGGAACAATTCTGGTTCTATCCCACTTTTATCGGAAGAAGATCGGTCGCTGGTTATCGATGGTTCTTCTTTACATGGGTGTACTTCGGAATTGATACAAACCGCATCCGCTCTTTCCAATGTATTTGATGGTTTGCCATTACAGCAAAACACACCACATCTTTCAGTGGTGTGTTTTGTTATCCCTGTATTTTCTTTGCTTCAATATTTACCTCTTCATCGTTTTCCTTCATCTTATTGACCATATTATGAAAGGCGCTCCATTTGGAAAGCTTATCAATGGCTTCCTGTTCTGAATTAACGCCTGTGACTTTGAAGGTATTATCATTCACAGACACTTCATACGCAGGTTGTGCCGCTTTTTGCTCTTTACGATTCTTTTCCCTCTCCATGTGCCGGTTAATTCTCCGGACGCTCTTTGCATCTTTCTTCAGGCCTGATCCTTCTTCTGCATACTTGGCCTTTTCCATCAAATTCTGATTCTTCTTTTTCAACGTATTTTCACCCAAAGCAGTCCCCTCCTTATTGTTGCTGTTCTTTTGGTGTAGGTCGATGTGTATTGCTTTGTGCTCTCTGACGCGAGGCCACTAATCGATTGGTGTGTCCAATCGCACGGTGCTCAGATTGTGATTTAAAAAGAGCTTGCCTCTTTTCCAACTTAGCTTTCAACCGTTTTTTCACATCAATTCCTCCCTCATCTCTTAACGTTTAAATACCCCATTGGTCAAATATAAAACCCAGAAATATTTGATTTAACCTACCGACCGTTGTATAATGATCTTGCACCTAACGAACGTTAGGTAGTTTTTTATGAGGAGAAAATTTTATGTCTACTTCTACATCAGAACGAATTAAACATAGCGCCATTCAGCTCTTTGCCCAAAAGGGGTATTATGGAACGTCGCTAAATGAGGTGGCGACAATGGTAGGAATAAAAAAACCTTCCCTTTATGCACATTTTAAAAATAAAGATGATTTGTACCTTTCTATTCTCCAGGAACTGATGGATACGTTTTTAGACCGTGTAAGCATTGACCCATCTGTTATGGACCAGCATTCCACCAAAGAAGTATTATATATGTTCTTGAAGAACATGGTGGACTTTTGGAAGGATGAAACACTGGGGCTTTTGTACAAAAGAACCCTTTTATTCCCTGAAGAGCATTTCCGTTCTTACATCCAGGAACAATTCATCCAAACAGAAGCGCATACCACGGCTATCCTTAGAGAAATTATTGGAGCGGGACAACAAAATAAAGAGATTTCCAATCAGTCCATCGAACCATTAATCGATTCTTTTTATTGCCTGATTGACGGCCTCTTTGTACAGCGTTTCTTCTATCCCTTACCTGAGTACGACAAGAAGGTGGAGCATGCCTTTGAGCACTTTTGGAAAGCCGCAAAGATTGGAGGTCAATAATCATGCAATGGGTGTACATTTTTATAGCAGGACTTTTAGAAATAATATGGGTTTTAGGCTTGAGATTCTCAGAGGGATTTACGGTTCTGATTCCAAGCATCGTCACGGTTATTACGTTGGCAATCAGTTTTTATCTATTCTCTAAGTCACTTAAATATATCCCTATTGGGACAGCTTATGCCATTTTCACAGGATTTGGAGCTGCTGGCACCGCTGTTGTCGGAATACTGTTTTTCGGAGAATCGGCCAGCTTTTCTAAGTTATTTTTTATCAGTCTTATGTTGATTGGGATTATCGGGTTAAAAATGACCACTCCTGATGAAGACAAAAAAATAATTGAGGAGGGGATTTGAGATGGCATGGATATTTCTTACGATTGCAGGTGTTTGCGAAATCGGTGCGGTAGTTTCATTAAAATTTGCTGATGGGTTCAAAAAACTCATACCTTCCATCAGCTTTGCCGTCATCGGAATGTTAAGTTTTTATTTCCTATCGCTTGCCTTAAAAGAAATTCCTATGGGTACTGCTTATGCTGTATGGACTGGAATCGGATCAGCAGGAAGTGTACTACTTGGGATGATTTTATTTAAAGAATCCAAGGAGAGAATACGAATTGTGTTGCTATCTCTGATTATTATCGGGGTGATTGGATTGAAAATCACTCAATAAGCAATATAAAAAAAGCCATTCCGACCATGATGATCTGGAATGGCTTTTCCTTCTTATATTTGTTGTTCTTTGGGTATATTGATTTCGCCTTCTTCAGACTTCGCCACAATAAAGGCACATGCTGCGTCGCCTGTAATGTTGACTGCCGTTCTTGTCATATCCAATAAACGGTCAATCCCTAGAATAAGAGCAATTCCTTCAACAGGAAGACCTACCTGGCCAAGCACCATGGCTAGCAGGATAAAACCTACCCCAGGAACACCAGCTGTCCCGATACTCGCTACAACTGCTAAACCTACAACTGTAAGCAGCTGTGTCAAAGACAGGTCGATTCCATATACCTGAGCAATAAAGACAGTTGCTACACCTTGCATGATTGCAGTACCGTCCATGTTGATAGTGGCACCGAGCGGCTGAACGAAACTGCTGATCCGTTTTGGTACGCCAAGGTTTTCCTGAGCCACATCCATCGACATCGGAAGAGTTGCATTACTGCTGGATGTACTGAAAGCGACACTCATTGCCGGAATGAATCGTTTAAAGAACGTAAGCGGATTGATTTTCCCTAATAGGAATAAAGCGCCTCCGTAAGTAATAAAGAAATGCAAGAACAAGGCGATTATTACGACAATGAAATAGGCACCCATCGCTTTAATTGCGTCGATCCCAAGTCCACCAACCGCTGAAGCGATTAAACCGAATGCCCCATATGGCGCGGTTTTGATAACAATATGAACAAGAAACATCACTATATCATTTGCTTGCTCCAGTAAAGTCTTGACTCTGCCTGCTTTTTCTCCCAATGCATTTATGGCAAATCCAAGGAGTACGGAAAAGGAGATTATTTGGAGCATTTCCCCCTCTGCCATTGCCTTGATAGGGTTTGTCGGAATGATGTTTAAAAGAGTTTCCATAACTGGTGGGGCTTCTTCTGGCTTTTCTTCTTCGGACAGCTCATCCACCATCATATTTTCAAAGTTACCTGCAAGTCCCGGTTGGATGACAGAAGCAAGTGATAGGCCAATTGTGATCGCAATACACGTGGTAACCATGAAGAACACAATTGTCTTTAGCCCGATGGTTCCTAGCTTCTTGGTATCCCCCAAACCGACCACACCAAGTGTGATGGAGATAAGGACTATTGGAACAACCAGCATGGTGATAAGATTCAGGAATATCTTCCCTAAAGGTTGAAAGAGATATGTATCAAATGGTTGAAATAGCGATGGTGCATAAATATTCAATGCAAGACCAACTAAAATACCTAAGATAAGACCGATAATAATTTTCTTTGTTAATGTCATTTTCACATGAAATTCCTCCCTTTTGTAATATTAATATAATTTCTTTTTCAGAATCCTTGGATATATTCTATAATTCGACAAAAGGCGACTTTTTTCATTCTACGGGGTATTTTTAAATCTGTAAAGTGATTTATGATAGACCGGTCTCTGGTTGTCTGTTATAATACACTATAAAAAGTCCAAAAGTCTTATTGTTTTCTTTTCTCAGTTTTGATATATTTAACAACGATTTTCTACTTTTATTTACCCATTAATTTAACTTTTATAGCATTTACAAATAGAAAATTTTTCATGCAATGATGGAGGGGTTCAGATGAAATTACTTTGGAGAGTTATTGTGGCAATATTTATCCTTGTTGCAGCTAAAGTTGCCATAGATTCTTACCAAATCATTAAAATTGCTGCGGGCGGGGAACATGTTAGAATAGATCCTGCTCTCTACTTTAATTTATCGTATGTCATTTTTGGGTGTGTCGGATTGATGTTTTTGTCTGATGTGTACAAAAAGTTCGTGGAAAAGAGAAACAATCAATTTAAATTTTAATGGAAACCATTCCATAAAAAGGGTTTCTCAACTAAAAAACCAGGACAAATGTCCCGGTTTTTTTACTATTAAAATATAATAATTATGCCACTTCATTTCCCTTTGAAGATTCCAGGATTTCAAACCACTGCTGTCTTGAAAGTTTAAGTCCCAATGCGTCAACCGCTGATTTTACTCGGTCTAGTTTCCCAGACCCAACTATCGGTATGATCGTTGCAGGATGAGAAAGTAACCAAGCATATAATACTTGATCGATGGAGGTAGCCCCTGTTTCTACTTTTATTTTCTCCAAAACATTTCGGACGCGCACCGTTTTCTCGTCCCCACTTGTGAAAATACTTCCTCCACCAAGTGGAGACCATGCCATAGGAGAGATACGATCTCTTTGGCATTGTTCTAACGTTCCATTCTCAAAATGCTCCAAATGAGTTGCAGAAATTTCGATTTGATTGGTCACCAATGAATCATCCAAAGAGGAGTTTAGCAGGTTGTATTGGGACGGTAGAAAATTCGATACACCAAAGCGTTTTACCTTCCCTTCCCTTTTCAATTGGGTAAATGCTTCTGCCACTTCACTTGGGTCCATCATGGGATCTGGTCTATGTATTAACAATAAATCGATATAGTCTGTTTGGAAGTTTCTTAAAGATTGTTCTACAGACTGAATGATATGTTCCTTGCTTGTATCATAATGTTTAATTTTGTGTTCGGGCCTATTGGTAGAGATCAATTTAATCCCACATTTTGTTACCAGTTCTATCTGGTCTCTTAGCGAAGGCTTCAATGCCAATGCATGGCCGAACTGTTCCTCCACCGTGTAGTTCCCGTATATATCAGCATGATCAAAGGATGTAATGCCCATGTACAAACAGCTCTCAATGAAATTCAAAGTCTCTTCCTTACTGTATCCCCAATCATTCAACCTCCACATACCATGAACGATTCTTGATAAAGATACATCTTCCGCTAACTGAACCCGCTCCATTCTCTCACTCCTATTCATTAATTATTTAAAAATTATACCTCTTCCACGCTTCATAAGCCAAAAAAACGCCTTTCTTTTAGCTTATACCATTAAAAGATATACAACTAATAAACTTTTCTTTAAAATAGTTAATAACTATTACAGGTTTTGAAGAAAGGAATACCTATTATGACATTGACGGCACAAACACTGATAGGGAATAGATTGATAGATTCACAGCATGAGGTAGCAGAAAACATGCTTAGGGAAATCCAGAAAACCTATCCAGACGTTCCTCAATACAGACAGGAAGAGACCGAAGATAAAATCAAAGAAATCTTTCGGACCCTCATTCAGTTTTTGGGAGAATACGTGTTGGATTCTGAGAAATCCATCTTAGACCGTGCCAAGAATTGGGGGGAATCCATAGGCTTTATGTCTGTAAAAGCTGGAGGGTCATTAGAGGAAACGCTTTCCAACATGACATTGTATAAGAGGTGCTTATGGGCCTTTATCCAGAAGGAAGGGACAAATGAAGGATACCCAATGAAACAAATCTCGGAGATCTTCATCCTTATAGATGAGTTGTTCAATATTATCGTCTACGGATTCAGTCAGGCCTTTTCCATTGCAACCGAACAGAAAATGCTGGATACAAGAGCCTCCCTGATCAGACTATCCATCCCAATTGTACCACTACTCCAAGGGATGGCCGTTCTACCCCTTGTCGGGGAAATTGACGATGTACGGGCAAGTATCCTTATAGAAGAGACATTGGAAAAAAGTAAAAACCTGTCCATCTCCAAACTGATCATTGATTTTTCCGGTGTTTATAAATTGGATAGAACGGTCCTCCATACCATGGACCTCCTCCTCCGCTCCCTTAAACTTATAGGCATCACGCCTATCATAACAGGACTGAGGCCGGAACTAAGCCTGCAATTCATCAACTCAGGCCTTATCCTTCGCGACATCCACATCAGTGGGTCTATCGAACAGGTGTTACAGCAGCAATAATAAAAAATTCCTGTCGGGGTCAGACCCCGGCAGGAATTTTTCACTTCATGTCGAACCTCCCC
This sequence comes from Sutcliffiella sp. FSL R7-0096, assembly GCF_038595065.1. NCBI lineage: Bacteria > Bacillati > Bacillota > Bacilli > Caryophanales > Bacillaceae > Sutcliffiella > Sutcliffiella sp. FSL R7-0096. Next base: position 1,301,305 of record NZ_CP152003.1, on the reverse strand, counting down.
AAAAATCCTTCTATCCATTCTAAAAATCTTGCACATGAAATGTCTTGCCATTTGATTATGTTTCATTTATGATTATACTATCATTCATGAATAACACTATATATAGTGCTTAGATGACAATTAACTAACTACATACAGTATTTTGTTTAATAATGCGGTAAAGGTGTCTTTTAATAGACTTAATAGGGAATCTGGTGAAACTCCGGAACTGTCCCCGCAACTGTAAGTGCAGACGATCTTGAAAAACCACTGTATAAACAGGCTTAACGGCTCTTATATGGGAAGGATCAAGATAGGAAGAAGCATGAGTCAGGAGACCTGCCTTTAGCGATTAGTTTCTCTTTCTTCGGGAGTTGAGAAGATGAAACGATCACTAGAAACATATGGAAAGAGCAGGTATATCCGGACCCAACATCCCGTTGGCACGGTTTTAGGATCCCCCCTTCCTCTATTCTCCCTTTCTATGATCGTTTGATCCACTCAGCTGCCTGAGTGGATTTTTTTTATTCCCGGAATTTCCATTCCCCCATACCCCATTTGGGGAACGAATGAAGCCTTATCTTATAGACGAAACGGAGTGAAGAAAGATGACCATACATACAGAAACACCACACAAAGAAAATATGCAATCCTTACAAACCTTTCAAGGATTACTTGAATCAACCCTAAGGGAATTCCCTTCTCTTGAGGCGGACATATTTTTACAAAAAGCGGAGAAGCTTTCTAACAAGCTGTTACCCCTTAACCAAGTACAAGAGCTTTATAATCAACTAATTTTAGAAGCGCTCAGTCATTTGACAGAAGAAGAACCAGATTGGACCTATATAGCTTCTAGACTCCTTGCTCATCAACTTCAACAGAATGTTCGCCATAACAGGAATACTACGATTTCTTATACAAATCTGTACCAATTAATAGAAGCGTTAACCCATAAAGGAATCTATCATTCTCAACTTTTAGAGTCTTACACAGAAAATGAAGTCCAAGAATTGGAGGCTTTCTTACAACCTGAAAGAGACCATCTTTTTACTTATATTGGCCTGAAGACTCTGTCAGATCGATATTTAACGCGTGACCACAACAAGGAGCTTTGGGAGCTTCCACAAGAACGGTTCATGATAATCGCCATGACACTCATGAGAAAGGAACAGAAAAACAGGCTTCAGTATGTAAAGGAGGCTTACTGGGCTTTGAGCAATTTATATATGACGGTAGCCACCCCCACCTTTGCAAATGCAGGTAAAACGTACGGCCAACTTTCTAGTTGTTTCATCGATACAGTGGATGATAGTTTACAAGGAATATATGACAGCAATACAGATATTGCCAACCTCTCCAAATCTGGTGGAGGAATCGGAGTATACCTCGGTAAAATCCGAAGCCGCGGCAGTGATATCCGTGGTTTTAAAGGAGTTTCCAGTGGCGTCATTCCATGGATGAAACAATTGAACAATACAGCAGTCAGTGTGGACCAACTTGGCCAACGTAAAGGAGCCATTTCCGTCTATCTCGATGTTTGGCATAAAGACATTTTTTCCTTTCTCGACAGCAAGCTGAACAACGGGGACGAGCGGATGCGTACACACGACCTTTTCAATGGTGTCTGTATTCCCGACATTTTTATGGAGCAAGTAGAAAAAAGAGGTGACTGGTATTTATTTGATCCCCATGAAGTCAGAAAGACGATGGGATACTCCCTGGAAGATTATTTTGACGAGGTAAAAGGCGACGGTAGCTTCCGGATAAGATATGAGGAATGCGTGAACCACCCTGATCTTGCAAAGGAAAAAGTGGCAGCCATCGACATCATGAAAGCAATCATGAGAGGGCAGCTTGAAACGGGAAGTCCCTTCATGTTTTACCGTGACGAGGTAAACCGCATGAACCCTAATCATCATAAAGGGATGATTTATTGTACCAACCTTTGTACAGAAATTACCCAGAACCAAAGTGCCACGGTAACCAATACTCAAGCAGTGAAAGACGGAAGCATCATCACCGTCAAAACACCAGGTGATTTCGTTGTTTGCAATCTATCGTCCATAAACCTTGCACGTGCGGTGAAAGAGGATGTGCTAGAGCGTCTTATTCCCATTCAAGTCCGCATGCTTGATAATGTGATTGATTTAAATGATATCCCTGTTCTTCAAGCAAAAATAACTAATCAAAAGTACAGGGCTGTAGGGCTTGGCACCTTTGGCTGGCACCACCTGCTGGCATTGGAAGGCATCAAATGGGAATCGGAAAAAGCGGTAAAGTATGCGGATGACCTTTACGAAAGAATCGCTTTCTACACGATTCAAGCAAGTGCCCTACTTGCCAAAGAAAAAGGTGCGTACCCTGCATTTGAAGGATCGGACTGGCAAACTGGGAAATATTTTTCAAAAAGAAATTATGATTCCAAAGCAGGGCTGGACTGGGAAGTGCTTCAAAAGAAAGTGGCCACTACCGGTATCCGTAATGGCTATCTGATGGCTGTTGCCCCAAATGCGACAACTTCAATCATTGCCGGAAGCACAGCGAGTATCGACCCGATTTTCCTGAAGGTTTACTCGGAAGAGAAAAAAGATTATAAGATACCGGTTACGGCACCTGACTTAAATTCAGAAACTACTTGGTTCTATAAGTCCGCCTATCATATTGATCAGCATTGGAGCATCACCCAGAATGCGGCAAGGCAAAAGCATATTGACCAGGCCATCTCCTTTAACCTATATGTCACCAACACCATTAAAGCCAAGGCCTTATTAGATCTTCATTTGGAAGCATGGAAGCAGGGGCTTAAAACCACCTACTACGTTCGGTCGACATCTAAGGAAATAGAAGAATGCGATTCGTGCGCAAGTTAATAGGGAGGAAGAAAAATGAGTAATTATCTTCATAAACGTTCCATCATGGACACACATGCACCTAATAGATCTACCAGAATCATCAACGGGGATAGCTCCAATGTACTGAATTGGGATGACGTAGCGTTTTCCTGGGCATATCCCAAGTACAAGAAAATGCTGGCCAATTTCTGGTCTCCTTTTGAAATCAATATGTCCCAGGATATTAAACAATTCCCGGGGCTGACAGCAAAAGAACAGGATGCGTTCCTGAAGATCATCGGCCTGCTTGCACTCTTGGACAGTATTCAGACTGACTATGCAGGTAAAGTCGCTGATTATTTAACCGACTCCAGTCTGAACGCATTGATGATTATGCTTGCCCAACAGGAGGTCGTACATAATCACTCCTATTCCTACGTCCTATCAAGTCTTGTAACTCGTACTAAACAAGAGGAGGTTTTCGAATACTGGCGTACCGAACCGACCTTGAGAAAGCGGAATGATTTCATTACAGATGGTTATAAAGCCTTTGCAGAGGAACCTACCGTCGAAAATTTGTTACGATCGATTGTATATGATGTGATATTGGAAGGGCTTTTCTTTTATTCAGGCTTCGCTTTCTTTTATCACCTTGCCAGAAACCAAAAAATGGTCGCCTCTAGTACGATGATCAATTACATCAATAGGGATGAGCAGATTCATGTCGATCTGTTTGTGAAGATATTTCAAGAAGTTCTATTGGAATATCCAGAATATGATACAGAGGCACTTGCTCAATTTGTGGAGGAGACCTTTAAGCAGGCCGCAGAACTGGAGATTGATTGGGCGAGACAAATAATCGGAAACCATTTTACAGGCATTGAACTTGAGGATGTGGAAGCCTATATTAAATTCTATGCCAATGTCCGCTCCAATCAGCTTGGTTTCAACCGCCCGTTTGAAGGATACCGGACTAACCCCTTAAAATGGATCAAAGCATATGAGGAAGTGGATCTTGGTAAGTCGGACTTCTTTGAACAAAAATCAAGGCAATACACAAAAGTGAATGTCGTGGATAATGGGTTTGACGATTTATAAGATGCTTTCCCGCCGTGGACCAACGCAGTCCACGGCTCTCTTTACCAGATAGGATAAACAAAAAAAGAAAAGGCGAGATAGAAAACCCCCATTAGCATATAGCCCATATAGCTTTGTTTCTCCAAAAGTAGCCTTTCCAATCCCCTGATAAGAAAAGCACCTGCAAATAACCAAAACATCCACCCCAAATGTGTAGGGCTATCAAGGTACGCTCCCATCCCCCCCAGAATGAGCCCGCTTATAACCAGCAGCAGTTGAAGGAAAACAATAGGTTTTTTTCTTGTTTTTATATCTTTGAACACAGAATACTCCCCCTTTGTCCTCCTTCCATAATAACAGAATGTTTTGTGAAAAAGAAAACCCAAATATAAATTGAGTTTTGGAGTTGGTGATTGAAGCGAAGGGCATAGACTCCAGCGCGAGGTAGCGCATAGCAGAAGACCCTACAGGCAGCATGACCACTGAAAAATCCAATAACTTATCTTTTTTAAGATTTATAGCTGTTGAGTGGAGCAATAGGCGAAGACTCCTGCGGGGGGATAGCGTCAATCTTGAGACCCCGCAGGGCGTAGCCCGAGGAGGCTCAAGGTCGCCCTTTGGATAAGCGAAGCCGTTTGGGGAAATCAACAGCGGTGTTTAACCAGAACCATTAAAATAATCCCAGATATTGTAGACTCAAGACAACAACTCCCAATATCCACACATAGACAGCAAATGTGCGCAGGGAATGCTTTTTCAAGTAATTGATCATCCATTTTACCGCAATGTACCCAAAGAAACAGGAAGCAAGAATTCCAATCATCAATGAAGTCAGTGATATATCCTCCCTACCCACCTGTGCGACCTCGACAGTTTGGAGAAACACCGCTCCTGCAATCGCTGGTGTCGATAGCAGAAAGGAAAAATATGCTGCCGTTTCCCTATCCAACTTTCGGAAGAGACCTGCTACAATGGTCAGCCCTGAGCGTGATATAGCAGGGAAAATGGCGGCAGCTTGGAAGGAACCAATGAACAAGGCATCCTTCCACGTAATATCCTCCATTTTTTTTGCACCTTTTTTGATGGAATCCGCAAACCACAGAAAGGCCCCCGTTATCAAAAACTCCCAACCGATTGTAACGCCTGTTTTGGAAATATCCTCAAAATAGTCTTTAAAAGCAAGCCCTATAATGACAGCTGGAATGGTCCCGATCACTAGCAAAAAGGACAGCTTGTGAAATGGGTTACGGATAATTTTGATAAATTCCTCACGATAAAAATAAAGAACGGCAATCAATGTCCCAAAGTGTAGCATCGTATCGAGCAGCAGTCCCGCTTCCTGCAGGCCAAATAGATTCCGTCCCAAATACAAGTGCCCCGTACTTGAAATTGGAAGAAATTCCGTAAGTCCTTGAATAATACCTAAAATGAACGCCTCAATTTTGGACATGCTCTTCCTCCTCCTATATCGAACGTTTCCTGTCAAAAACAAAATAAGTGATGGCCCCTAAAATGATTAAAATCATTAAAGGGATAATGAGCGGCTGGGCAGCGTGTTTGATATCACGCCAGTTTTCTCCCAATTGAAAGCCTATATAGAGAAATAGGACCGTCCAAGGTATTACCGCCGCCACCGTGTAAAGAAGAAAGGGCAAGAACTTCATTTTTGCAATGCCTGCCGGTATCGATATGGCATGCCGTACCACCGGTATGAATCGGGCTGTGAAAATCACAATCGGTCCATAGTTCTCAAACCACTTTTCAGAGATATTCAAGTGCTTCGTTTGAATTAATATGTATTTCCCATACTTTTCAAGAAATGGCCTTCCTCCAATGCTCCCGGCCCAATACAAAAATAGTTGTGCAAGTGTACCTCCTGCCACACCGGCCACAAGGGCTCCTGTAAAACTTATTTTACCGATGGAAATCAAATAACCCCCATATCCCAATACAATTTCGCTTGGTATAACTTCCACCATTAATCCTAACGCAATTCCCCAAACTCCCATCGTCTGGAAAAATTCAAAAATAGATAAAAAAAAGTGCTCCATATCCTCGCCTCATTTGTAAGAGAGTTGTCCCTAACAATGTATGAAGGCAAGTCCATGAAAAGCACTAAAAAACGAATGTAGTTATTTTTCAACCTGGGAAGTGTGGCCCCCACTTTGGTTCCCGCCACTCAGTGGAATGTTCATGAATGGAATAGAAACACCTTAGTAATACTAGTGGCGAAAGACTATTTGATGATGAGGGAGTTACTTATGTATATTGCATTAACAGTCACGATAGTTTTGTCCATCTTTCTACTGCTTTCACTCCGTATGATCAAAAGTAAATTCGAGGCCCTCGAACTGTTTTTGTTATTTCTATTTTCATCCTACATCTGTCAAAATACATACTATAAACTATTTTCCCCTTATGACCGGATTAGCATTGCTGATAGCGGATGGGCGAAACTCACAGTGAAATTACATTTTGGCATTACCCTCCCCGTCCTACTGATCATTGTATTGTATATTCTAAAGAGCACCCGTTTCAGCTATTATGTAGCAAGTGGGATTGGATGGATCCTGTTTGTAATTGCAAGTGAGAAAGCTTTATTTTTATCGGGGATATTGGAAACACAAAATGAAAAGTGGTATCCACTCATTGATTTAGCAGCGGCCATCTTCATACTTCTACTAACGCATTTTATTCTGAAGACCATTCGTTTACTATTGAGAAATGAGCAGGTAATCACATGAACAGTCAAATCAAATCTATCCTCCATCCCATTTCCCCAAAATTTTTTGATGAAAACGAAGTATTCACTATTTTTATTTCCATAATGGTAATTGTAGTCCTTTGGTTTTTACATACACACTACCGAACACTTACCAACACGGAACTGGCCAGTGTATATCTATTTAATCTATTTTTGAGCACCACCTTGGAATCATTGTTAGCCGAACACCCATTAGATTTTTACGATACGATGGACTACGCACATGCAGAGATTTTTGATGTTATTTTACAAACAATTCCCTATCCAGCGACCATTGTTATCGCTATTCATTTTTATGCAAAATTCAGACCGGCTACAATCGGATTTATAATTGGCTGGGCTCTCATTCTGATATCTCTGGAATGGATCTCGCTTTTTTTCGATCTTTTTCAATATAATGAGTGGACACTCTTATACTCGTGTATGTTTTATGCATTTATAATGACTTTAAATACATTCTTTTTCAACAAATTCAGAAAGCACCTTCAAGATAAAAAAGCTAACCCTATAAAATAATAATATCAGAAAAGGGTTTTTTAAAAATATGTCGAATTATACTTATTGGAGGTGCTGATATATGAAGAAAATCATTCTTATATCCCTATTCCTCCTTTTTCTAACAGCCTGTGGTATGCCAACGCACATTCCAGATCGCTTTTCGTACATTGAAGTTGTCGACAAGAAAGAAGATGCATCTCTTTCTGAAGTGGAGGATATTGATTTCATTCTGAAAGACAGTGAAGTGGTGGTCGGATTGGATGAGGCAACCGAGAATTACCCCAAATACAATATTGAACAAACTCCTGCTTATATAGTGTTTGAATATACAGGGTATCTTACCGACGACATGATTTTATTCACCTATGACAAGGAAGAGGCTGTATCGTTATTGAAGGAAAAGATTCAAGACGAGAAAGAAAGAGCGGAATAAGGCAAAGCCGAGACGAGGGCATAATGACGGAAGTCCCCGGTTCGGCTTTACTAATTTCCTTATATGTAAACGCTTACTATTAGTCATAAAGTGTTTTTTTTCACATATTATTAAATTATTTATTGGAGGGCAAAAATGGGGAAACTATGTCTTCAAACATCTTGCGTCGGTTATGACCTGATTCTGATTACATTGGGGTGCTTATTTGTTTTATACATCGGTTATCGATTCCTTGGGCATGAAGACTGAATCCTCATGATTTCACTTCTTTTGCTCCATACTAACAAAGAGGTGATGAAAATGAGAAAAGTCTTCTTTTTTCTACTGCTTACCTGGGGAATACTGGCTGTCCCTGTATCGGCACAACCCCTTCAAATAGAAGTATTTGATGTAACACAGAGTAAGGTGACAAAGTCCATTCCATTGGACGAAAGAAACAGGTCTGAGGCCCTTAAGCTTGTAAAAAGTATAAACGCCCTTTATCCAAAGCTGAACCCTACACCAAAAACAGGCTTTATGGTCAAAGTGCCTTTTGAACCCTCAGAAAACATCGACACGAAAGTGTTAAAACAATCCGTCAAGCAAGTAATCTTCATTTTTCCTGAAGGAGAAAAGCCGTATTTGCTTATCTTCAATGAAAAAGAGCAGCCAATGTTCTACTATTTCAGTGAAGATTGCACAGGGTTTCTCGAGATGCTGGAAATGAATAACTAGGCTCTGTTAAAGCATGCTGTTGATTATGCAGCAACAATGTTGCCGCATTTTCTTCGTGCGATGTTTTGCTGCCGAAGCCTTCCTTGTCCTGAGGGAGATAGCGTTTAGGGGAGACCCCGCAGGCGCAAGCGTGGCCACTGAAAAAGTAATGAACTTTAATAATCTGGTTAACACCGCTGTTGATTTCCGCAAACGGCTTCGCTTTCCGCGGGGCGACCTTGAGCCTCCTCAGGCTACGCCCTGCGGGGTCTCAAGATTGTCGCTATCCCCCCGCAGGAGTCTTCGCCTATTGCTCCAATCAACAGCTAGAAACCATAAAAAAGATAAGTTATTAGGTTTATCAGTGGCCTTGGCGTAAGCCGAGGAGGCTCCCCAAACGCCCCTAGGAAAACGAAGCCTAGTGCGGAAATCACCAGCGTGTTTAACAGAGCCAATAACTAAAAAAAGGAATATTGGGTACACTATCTTCAACTTGAACCTTTCCAGGAGGGGTTTTATTTGAAGAACGTACTCATTATTCTTTTTATTAGTATCATTTCAGCCGTTACTATTGGGTGCGGTTCTGCCATTGAAGGTGTTCCGGGTAATGCTGAAGAACCACCACCTTTGCTGCCATCGACAGGGGATTATACTTTTCAAAGGTACATTGAAGAAAAGGAGCACACAGAATACAGGGTGCTTTATAGCAAGGTTCCAGACAGCCAGATTGTAGAAGTGAAAACGGTTGTGGATCTAGGTTCCGAAGACTCTTCAACAGATACTTCGGAAACGATCAACTTTTATGAAGAGAAGAAAGATGGCATCTATGGATATATCGTTTTATCGGAGGACTTCCCAACAGAATGGGATGCAGATGATATTAAAAAATTCCCTAAAACGAAAATCATTGCCTACCCGCTGGAAGAAAGTAAAGAATGGACCGAAACAATAGAGGATTTCGACTTGGATATCACTTATCATATCAGGTCAATAAATGCTGAAATCGAAACACCTGCTAAGACGTTCAAGGATTGTATCATTATTGATTTCGAAGAAAAGGACCAGGATGGCAACACACTACGTAAAGGAAGTTCAGTTTTCGCCCCACACGTAGGATGGATCCGGCATGAAATTAAAGAAGAGGTATTAAAAGATGTTCATAAATTAATAAAGATTAATGAAAGATAATGAACAATTATCTTTCATTTTAGACTGTTGACAAACTATAAACTAGTTAGGTTATCTGTTGGAAGAGTTGATCTCCGTTGCAGGAGCTTCGCTTTCCGCGGGCAGTCCGGAAGCCTCCTCGGGCTACGCCCTGCGGGGTCTTCCATGTCCTTTCCTCCCGCAGGAGTCTTCGCTCCTTCCACTGCGATCAACTGAGAATTTCATTATTTTAAGCTTTGTCTACACACTGTAATGAAAGATAATGAACAATTATCTTTCATTTTTTTGGATTATTATTTATACTTCGATGGAACCTTTTTCCCTTTCTAACCGTCTTATTAGTAAATCTTTCGTTTTACGAAGATTTTACATAGAAGATTTTACATAACTGTAATGAAGAGAAAACCATAATTGTAGTATAATTACACACATATCATACCCTAATCATGGGTATATAGATACCGAAAGCACTTATTATGTTATACTTCTATAATTAAGGAGGAGATGTAGCATTGAGTTTGAGTAAAATTATTTTCGTCATTAGTATCATGGCTAGCTTTCTAATGCTTGTTGCTTCTGTCATAGCATTTGTCATTCATGACATCGGTTATTTTTGGACAATGTTCATTCTAATGGTTGTCAGCATTCTTCAGAATATTTCCGTTTATAGACATATCTCCACAACTGATGAACCTGTTAAAGGCTAGACCGCTTCTTGGATTGGAATATCGAGCGGTCTTCTTACTAATAAAAACTTTTCCCGTCCACTTTCGCTGAGATATTTACTTCCATTCTACTTTCAAATATACATAATAAAAAAGCCAGCAAAAAGCTAGCTCTTCATCTCAGTTCGTATGTAATTTCCGTCCTTATCATAAAAATGAAATTTTTTTATAGTATTTTCATCTGACTCCAAAATTTCTGGGCGAGAAATATGGATGAGGAACTGATTAGCAACCACATTGCTCGAAAACTGATAGATCACTTCATCTTTCCTTTTCACTTCAAGCACTACTTTTTGAACCTCATCCTCTTGCGGTACCAGGCCGTGAAGATATGTTTGCTCTATATGATGAACATCTATCTTCTTCTCTTCGTAACAGAAGCTCTTTTCTTCATTCATAGTATAATAGTTCGGCTCCTCCACTCCTGTAACGATAAACCCCTCCTCACTCTGCTGAAAACCTCCAAGTACCGTTTTTAATACTGCATTCTTTTCAGAATAAATCAGGAATGATTGATTGTTTTCGTCTACAAACATCACCTCCATCCCTCCCAGTTCTTTCGTAGCCCCGGCAAGTGCCCCCTTTAGATTGCGGTAAATGTAAATTGGTTCTTTGTCAATTTTTAAGGCGTTCTCCATTTTACTTATATGAGTGAAATATTTTTGTGGCGGGATTGCCAGTTTCACTCTTTCACCTTGGATGACAATGTCTGTTTCGATTGTTTTTACAGACGTTTGCAGGTTTTCCCCTATGAAAAGGATTTGGGTTCCATCTCTTGTATTCATTACCTCCGAATAGTAGGAGCGGTCAAGTAAGAACGTTTCAAGCTTTAGCTTGCCATAAACTCCTTTTATAAAAATGGCCACACCCAACTTACTTTGACTATATTCAAATGTCGCCACTACTTTGTTTGTACCCTCAATTGGAAATACTTCCAATAACAGTGGTTCCTTCTGTTTTGGACCCAGATGTTCGTGGATGAAACTTGTGATGTTTCTTTCGGAATTTTTCAAGGTGTAACTTGTGTATTCATAGATAGAATAACCTCCAAGTACTAGTAGACTGGATATTGAGATGATTATAAATAACCTTTTCAATGTTGTTACCCCCTGTTCCGTTTCTAATGCCTAGGAAAATAAAACTAAATATAGTTCTATAGCCCCACCTTTAATCTTAAGATAAATATTCCTAGGAAGCTATTGGGAAAGTAAAGTAGCATTAACCCTTATGATTCGCTATTTTAGTTGAACACTTTCCTAGTACTAAGAGATACTGTATTATGTGGCTTTCCCACACCTTTATATAGACAAATTCCGAACTTCAAATTACACTATCATAATTTTATTCGTGTTTTTAACAAAAACCCCTTTTCAAACTCACCTTTTTCCGATATAATCACTTCATAATCCAAACAACTCCATATAACAACTCGTATAATAGTAGGAATATGGCCTACAAGTCTCTACCAAGCTACCGTAAATGGCTTGACTACGAGTGATACTTTAATTTTCCCTTTCTTAGGCTTGGCCTGAGTAAGTTTTCGCATTCCCGGAAGTTAGAGATGGTCACTTGTAGTATTCGTGCCATTTCGACTTTCGGGATTTTTTTATTTAAGAAGGAGGACATTTTTATGAAATTATTACAACAAACCATTCTTGATAAAGGGACTGTCTTACCAAACGGAGTTTTAAAAGTTAATACATTTTTAAATCACCAGGTGGATACTGGATTGATGATCGAAATAGGCAAAGAGTTTGCAGATCGCTTTGCAGACGTCAATATCAATAAAGTGGTGACGATTGAATCATCCGGTATCGCCCCAAGCTTTTTTGCAGCCCACACTTTATGTGTTCCGCTTATTTTTGCAAGAAAGAAAAAATCTCTGACCTTGAAGGATAATGTCTATACAAGTGAAGTGTTCTCTTTTACTAAGCAAGAAACAAGTGAAATTACAGTGGCAAAAGAATTTTTAGAGGAAAATGATAGAGTATTAATCATTGATGATTTCTTGGCAAACGGACAGGCTGCGCAAGGTTTGATTGATGTAGTGAAGCAAGCCGGGGCAACCGTTGCCGGTATCGGGATTGTCATTGAAAAATCCTTCCAGCCAGGGAGGCAACTATTAGAAGATAAAGGTTATCGTGTGGAGTCGCTCGCAAGAATCCAATCCCTTCAAAACGAGAAAATAACCTTTGTGGCAGACGCTGTTACTGTTACAAACTAAGAAAAATGGAGGTCATCTTATGAAAGCAACTACTGTACAATATCCATGGTATAAAAAAGAAGATACAGATGCATTCTTCGCACTCTTTCAAAATAATTTAGCAAACTTTGTAATCATTGCGGTCACCATGCTTGGCATGGGCTTTCCGGCATCCATTGTATTCGGAAAAGTAATCCCTGGAGCGGCGGTTGCCGTAATGGTCGGTAACCTTTACTATGCATTCATGGCAAAGCGACTGGCACAGAAAGAGGGACGGACAGATGTCACTGCCCTCTCCTATGGAATCAGCACTCCCGTTATGTTTGTTTTCTTATTTGGAGTTTTAGCGCCTGCTAACGCATTGACTGGGGATCCAGAGCTTGCATGGAAGATTGCTGTGGCTGCTGCATTCTTGAGTGGATTGATAGAAACCTTGGTCAGCTTTACAGGGAACTGGGTTCGAAACCATCTGCCTCGTGCAGCTATGCTTGGCGCCCTAGCAGGGGTAGCTCTTACATTCATTGCTGGTGAGATGTTATTTAATACTTTTTCCATCCCTGTTGTAGGGTTAGTTGCACTTGTTATCATAATTGTAGGTGTTGTTGGAAAGATGTCCATGCCATTCAAAATTCCAGCATCCTTATTTGCTGTCATCATTGGTACTGTTCTTGCATTCGCATTGGGGTATCAATCACCATCCCAAATCTCTGATGGGCTTGCCAACATCGGTTTCTATCCAATTCTACCTACTTTGGCTGCTTTTGAAGGGATGACCTATTTATTTGGTGCACTTATCGGACTACTGGCGATCATTTTACCAATCACACTTTATAATGCGATTGAAACGATGAACAATGTGGATGCCATGTCTGCAGCGGGTGATTCTTATGATGTACGTGAATGCCAGGCAGTGGATGGGGTCGGAACGATGCTTGGTGCCATTTTTGGCGGCCTCTTCCCTACTACTGTTTATATTGCGACAGTGGGCTCCAAATGGATGGGTGCCGGCAGAGGATATAGCATCTTGAACGCCATCGTTTTTGGCATTGCGGCCATGACAGGGGTGATTGCAGCCCTTGCTGCCATTATCCCTCTTGCTGCAGTAGCTCCAATTTTGGTATTTGTCGGGATCTCCATGGTAGCAACTGCATTCCAGACCAATGACAAAAAGTATTTCCCTGCGGTTGCGATTGCGATGCTACCATACTTCGCAAACTATGTAATGACACGCTTTAATAATAGCGCAGGCGAAGTGGTCGCAGGCATCTCTGAAGGTATTGTCCCTCTTGGTCAGGGTGCCATGTTTACAGCCATTGTTCTTGGTGCTATCACTGTTTATATTATCGACCAGGACTACCGCCAAGCATCTTACTTCGCATTGATTGGCGCATTCCTATCCTTCGTCGGATTTATGCATGCACCAAAGCTTGCCGTGAATGCCGCGCCTGACTTTGCTATAGGCTATGTACTAGTTGCTGTATTCTTGGTTTATTGTTCATATCAGCAAGCATCAACTGCTCTCAAGCAGACGAAACAGAAGGTTGTTGTGAAACGGCAGGTTGCTTCATAAAATGAATTGTTCAAGCCGAGAGTTATTGCTCTCGGCTTTTTTTGAGTCTTTCGTTCATGTCCTCCCCCCTTTTATCACATAAAATATCCTCTTCCATGCAAAAGAATTTCGAAATATTCCTGCTAACAAGGCACTAGCCCACGAGTTTTGGACGAATGCACATACAATACAAAGTAGGCAGAGTTAGGAGGAGACGGAATGTATTTACAAAATCATATGAACGGAGTATCTCAACATGGATACCGTTCCATAGGACCAGGATATGGAGGGCTGGGCTTTGGTGGCTTTGGATTTCCACTATTAGGAGGACTTGCTGGGGGTCTGTTAGGCAGCGCCATTTTCAATAACTTTGGATACGGCGGTGGTTTCGGTGGTGGACCAGGTTTTGGTGGTTATCCTGGTATTGGATATGGAGGGCCGGGTTTCGGTGGTAGGCCAGGTTTCGGCGGTGGACCGGGATTCGGTGGCTATCCTGGTATTGGATATGGAGGGCCGGGTTTCGGTGGTAGACCAGGTTTCGGCGGTGGACCGGGATTCGGCGCCACACAAGGGTTTGGTGGCGGAACAGGGTTCACCGGCTTCCAAGGTAACTTTCAATAAAAATATCAAGGGCCCTTATAAAGAAACTTTATGAGGGTTTTCTTACACTTTTAACGATAGGACTGATAGGAATGGAAAAGGATAAGGAAACAAAAGAGTTGGAACAGCGCCTTCAAGAAAATATAGCTTTTGCTGTATGGCTTCAAGTAATAGGTCAGGTCTTGGAGGCTATAAACCTGAGTAAGTTGTACAATTTAACGAATGATCCATTATCAGATGTTGAGAAAGGCATTCTTACTGGGGCATGGGTACAGACCATTGGAGACATTGTAGTGGCTATTGGCACGACTGCTGAGGTACTTTCAGATGATCCCCAATTGGAATTGCAAGCCCAGATTGTTGCCACACAGGGACTCTGGATCCAAACTTTTGGTACAGGAATGGAGGCTTCAATTGCTACAGAAACCATCAAGAGAGAGCTACAATCCATTCCAGCCGCACCTTTTATATCCATACCAGACTCCTAAACCGAATGATGTATCATTTATTATTAAACAAGAAAAACTACTGATATCTTTAATAATGAGAGCAGGCATAAATTATGTCCATTATGCAACAATACATTGAAATTTTTAATGAAAATCAATCAGCTGTCCAAGCGCATGTTAACTTTTGGCTAGAACATGTGGTGTTTTCTTGGCAATGGTGGTTAATGATTGGTATTTTCATCCTCTTATGGACCTTGTTCTGGAAGCTAAAAAAACCGGAGGAACTTCCGCGAATATCCATTTTCGGGCTGCTGTGGATTATTGTTGCCTCTAACCTTGATGGGTTGGGTTATGAATTCGGTCTATGGGGGTATACATACAATCTTAGCCCCTACTTGCCAAAATCGTATGTCTTTGATTATTGCTTGATCCCCGTTACATATATGCTAATATATCAGTATTTCCCTATAGGAAAAAAGTTTTTCCTTGCCAATCTCGTACTTGCAGTTGGTGCATCTTTGATCGCAGAGCCCGTAGCGGAGAAGCTCGGCCTATATACTCCTTTTCATTGGAACGTATTCATCTCTATACCACTGTATATCATAATTTCCTACATACTGAAATTCTTCACAGAAAAAATTTGTCAATCTATTTGCTAAAAAAGGACGCCCATGCTGGGCATCCTTTTTTTATACGGTTTCTTTCATTTCCTCTTTATTTGATTCTTCAGCAGGGTCAAGTGGATCCTGGGTCTCCATATTTTCAGTGGAGTCTTCTTTCTTCTTTTTCAAAAACTCCTCTAATGCAAGCTTACTCTTTCTGGATGTAAGGATATATAAGAAATCCTTATCTTTGATTTCTGTATCACCAGATGGCGTTACAAGTATGCCCGCTCTTATGATAGCATTGATTAAAGTTTTATCAGGAAATTCCAGTTCAGCTAGAGTTTTTCCAACCATGTCTAAATCCTCCTCCACCTGGAACTCGATGATTTCTGCATTTGCTTTACCAATCGAGACCAGCTCTAAAGAATGTATAGGAGCGATTTTCTTTGGTCCGGTGAGATTCAATTTTTTTGCAAGCATCGTAATGGTTGACCCTTGAACTAGAGTAGATGTCAGCACGACGAAGAAAACGACATTAAAGAACAATTGTGCATTCGGAATTCCTGCAATCATAGGAAATGTAGCAAGAACGATCGGTACTGCCCCGCGAAGTCCCGCCCACGATAGGAATACTTTCTCTTTTACGCTGAAATCCATGCCTATCGTGGAAAGGAAGACGGCTATAGGTCTAGCAATGACAATTAAAATCACAGATAGTAACAACCCTTTTAGCATAATATCCCATTGGAACAATTGGCCTGGGAAGACGAGCAATCCTAGAATGATGAACATGAGAATTTGCATCATCCACGCAAATCCTTCGTTGAAACGGAAAATGGATTGACGATAGGTCAATTCATTGTTGCCTATAATCAATGCTGCTACATAAACAGCCAATAGCCCGCTTGCCCCTACTAGTGCAGCGATACTATAAGTCAAAAGGGCAAATGCCATGGCGAACACAGGATATAAACCGGAAGAATCAAGGTTTATTTTGTTGATGGAAATGGAGGCCAGTTTCCCAAAGCCTAATCCCAATAGCAAACCGATACCCATCTGCCAGAAAAAGCTTCCGATGAATCCAATGTAACTTGGATTGGAGGCTGTAATAAGTTCAATGAAGGATAATGTCAAAAACACCGCCATCGGATCATTCGTACCAGACTCTGCCTCTAATGTGGCACCCATCCTTGCTTTAATGTTCTGCCCTTTGAGTACCGCAAATACTGCAGCGGCATCAGTTGATCCTACAATTGCACCAAAAAGGAATGCTTCTAACCATGTAACATCCAGAATAAGTTTAGCTGCTGCTGCTACCAATGCTGAAGTAAGGATGACTCCGATAGTTGCCAATGATAGAGAAGGTTTGACAACCTTTCGAACAGTCGTCCATTTGGTCTGCAGACCCCCTTCAAACAATATGATGACAAGAGCGAAGATACCAATTAATTGCGCGTATTTCACATTGTCAAAGTAGATGAATCCTAATCCGTCGCTTCCTGCCATCATTCCGACAATGATGAACAGAACAAGCGCTGGTACACCTAGTCTTGAGGAGAACTTGGTGGTAATAACTCCAACAATTAAAAGAAATGCGGTTAACAAAATAAAATAATCTACATTAAATGCACCTTGAAGCATCTTATCCCCCCTTATAGATTGACGTCGATTTTGACTGGTATATTTTCTTGTTTGTTGATTCCCAAATAACGGAGTGTTTCCGAAGGTGTAGCATGATGAAAGTGTTTTTGAAGTAACGAAACAGCGACACCACTTCTGTATGCATGATAGCCGAAAGTTTTACGCAATGTATGAGTTCCCACTTTTCCGGGCACCCCTACATCTTTTGCGGCTTTATTTATGATACGGTAGGCTTGTTGCCGTGTAATCGGGGAAGAACATTTTTGTGACTTGAATAAATAGTCTGTGGAGTCAAGCTGTCTTTTATGAAGATATTCCATAATTGCCTGTTTGACGTGTTTGTTCATGTAGATACAAGGTTCAATACCATAAAAATCTTTGACCCTTCCGCCTTCTGTTACATCCTCTACTTTTACATGCAGGAGTTCACTAAGACGTAGGCCCATATTGATTCCCATGACAAAAAACAAGTAATCCCTTAAGGAGTAGTTTTTTAAATATTGTTTAATTTGTTGGATATATTTTCGATCTCTTAATGCTTCAACATATTCCACTAAGTACCCTCCCTAATGTTACTTATCTTTATTATAACATATATATATGTAACATTTTAATGATATGCTTCTATAATAAAAAAACACCGCTAGAAGCGGTGCCAGACTGTTGACAAACTATAAACTAGTTAGGTTATCTGTTGGAAGAGTTGATCTTCGTTGCAGGAGCTTCGCTTTCCGCGGGCGGTCCGGGAGCCTCCTCGGGCTAACGCCCTGCGGGGTCTCCCATGTCCCTTCCTCCCGCAGGAGTCTTCGCTCCTTCCACTGCGATCAACTAGAGAATTTCATTATTTTAAGCTTTGTCTACACACTGACACCGCTAGAAGCGGTGCTTAGATAGTTTACAATTTCAGTTGATATCCGGTCCAGGCGCTTAACTTATCCAAAGGGCTGCCTCGAAATTTCCCGGCTTCCACTACAATCAACATGGAGACTGCTTGATTATAAGAAAAGAACTACAAGTGTTCCCACGATGAAACAGTAGATAGAGAAGTAAATCAAGTTCCCTTTTGCCATAATCCCCATAAACCATTTTAATGAAAAGTAGGATGCAATTAATGACGCTATAAATGCCAGCGAATAAGGCAGAATAATTTCATTTAAGTTATCCATTCCAAGCAAATCTTTTATTGCAAGGAGGATACTCCCTACACTAACTGGAATGAATAACAGGAAAGAAAATCTCAATGCAGTTTCTTGTTTCATTCCACGTGCCATTGCCGCAACAATGGTTGCACCAGATCTGCTGACACCCGGAATCAATGCTACCGCTTGGGCAAATCCAACAATGATAGCATCCAAGGTAGATAACTCTGCATCATTTTTTCTTCCTCTAAGGTTACGAATCAACCAAAGAGCGATACCTGTGGCGATAAGTGTAAACCCAATTACTTTAATATTTTCCAGAGCACCGGAAATGGCATCACCGTAAACGACGCCGATAATTCCAGCAGGAATGGTTCCAATGATAAGATAAATGACAAACATGAAATCAGCTTTATCATCTTGGCTTTTCTTTGCGATAAACCTTAATGCACCAAAGAAAAGCCTGGAGATGGATTCACGGTAGATAATAAGGATTGCTATCAAGGATGCAGCATTCACCACGATTTCAAACGTCAAACCTTCAAGCCTCATACCCATTAGTTCTTGTAGGATCATGACATGCCCGCTTGAAGAAACCGGAATCGGCTCTGTAATACCTTGGAATATCCCAAGAAAAATATACTTTAATAAATTTATGATATCTTCCATGTAACTAAACCTCAATTTCTAATAATAATGAATACTAAGTATAACACATATGCCACTGCCAAAAAGCTACCTTCTATTTTTCCTATACGATAATTGGTTCTTGAAAACACTAGCAGAATAACGGTCAGTATCAACATCAACCCAATATCCACAAAGACTTTTCCATTTACGGGAAGCGGGGTAATCAATGAGGATGTACCCAGAACAAAAAAGATGTTAAATATATTGCTTCCAACTATATTACCCAGGGCAATTTCACTTTGTTTCTTAATGGCTGCCATGATGGATGTCACCAGTTCAGGTAAAGAAGTACCGATTGCAACGATGGTCAGACCCACCAAAGTCTCACTCATCCCAAGGGAGACAGCAATCTCCGTACTGTTTCTTACTACAAGCTCTCCACCAAAAATAATGGCCGCTAATCCGATTACTGTACGGAAGCTATTTTTCCCCCATGTGGCTTTTTCGGATTCCTCTTGCACTTCCATCTTGTCCCTGCTATTTCTTGCAACCTCAAAAATATAATACATAAAGATACTAAAAATCAACAGAAATATTAACCCATCGCTTCTTGTTATCAGATTTTCGGAAAAACCTTGAAGGGCCACATCACTAATAAGCACGAGAAGTACCGTACTTCCGAGTAGGGTGAACGGTATTTCCTTTCTGATTGTCTCGCTTTCCACTTTTAATGGGTTCAATAATGCGGTAAGACCCACTACAAGCGTAATATTAAAAATGTTACTTCCGATGACATTGCCCAGAGACACCTCTGCACTGCCATCAAGTGCAGCTAAAATACTAACTGTTGCCTCTGGTGAACTTGTCCCAAATGCAACGATGGTAAGACCGATCAGTAAGGGAGAGATGCGAAGAATTTTCGCGATCTTTGATGCTCCATCAACAAACCAGTCCGCCCCTTTAATGAGCAATGCGAATCCGACAACCAGTAATAAGTAACTCATGACATATTCCCTTCCTTAGGAAAATAATATTTCTTCTTTATCTTTATTCGGATTGTCTAACCTGTTCTTTTAATAGATCATACCAATCTTTTGTTTGACCTGCACTTTTTGAGTTAATAAAGATTTTATCACGTTCTGTTTCGATAAATATATAGGGAGAATTTCCTTTATAGATGAAAAGCAAGCTTTTTCCTACATCCTTGACCCTGAAATGTCCCTTCGAGATGCTAGGAGTACCATACCCATTTGTTCGAAGAGTGACTTCTGGCATTTCATCTACAATTTCTATATGTGTCAATTCACTATACTTCCATTCCCCTCCATACACACCGCTAATGACAAAGGTGTCTTCATTAAACGTCATTTTTGGCTCTTGAATGCCCAAGAAGAATACAACCGCTAACGTACCAACTGTGATTACCGCAATAAGAATACTAATGATATAGCTTCTTTTTCGCTTGCTGGGCAAATCATATTTAGAAACATAAATGAATCCACCCAATAACATTATTACCATTACCCCTATATGCATTTCTAATGCATATGGAAAGGAGGTGAGCAGTAAAGGTAACAATGCCAGCAAGACAATTCCTGTTACCAACAACATTTTCCCCGTTTTTTGAGGATAACCTTTCTTGATGAGCTCTTCCTGCTCGGACTTTGGACGTGATCGGAAACTAGAAATCAAACCGTAAGCCTCTTTCTTTAGGATCGCCCAGCCAATCACCAAGAAAATAAGTACAACCGAAAGTTGAATAAAAAACAATACCCACATATCCTCTTCCCCCTTTATCAGTCATCTTTACTATTCCTACGTAATTCTATGTCTATAAGTTTCAAAAAGAAAATACCTTATAAGTAAGCTTTGTTATTGAGAAATGGATAATTCATTGCGTTTCATGGCTGTTAATTGGATCATAGGGCGAAGACTCCTTTGTGAGGTAGCGCTGCTTAGCGGAAATTCCACAGCCAAGACGAGGAGGCTTCCGAAGTGCCCTTAGGATAAGCGTAGCCCGGTTCGCAAATCAACAGCGGTGTACAAAGAATCTATTAACAAACAGTCTGGGGAGGTGATTTTGCTAGATGAGTTTAATGATCATCCTGATTCCTGTCGTAATTTTGCTTCTCATATTTATATTGATCGGTTATCTAATCAGTAAAGGCTCCACCACATTTGAAGAGAAAAGGAGTGCCGGCATGATAAGAGTAGTTTATTATTATCTAATCCTGTTCATGACATTGATGATGACGATTGGAGGAAGTGTCGCAGCCTTCATGGCCATCGCTGATATCGTTTCGCCTTCCACTTATTATCAGACATACAGCGACTATAAGGAAATGAAAATAGCTAATAAGACTAAATACGACGAATCCGGAAAGCCAATCTCGGTACCGGAAATAGATGAGGATGAACTGCTTGCCGAGTACAATACGGTGGTGGCTCAGGAAAAAGAACGTAATAGAGAAATGGCTTGGAACAGCCTAATAAAAAGTTTCGGCTGGATTATCATCCCGCTTCCTGTCTTCATTTTTTATCAAAGAAAGGTTAGGCGAAATGAATAGATAGATTAAAGGTCACCTAGCATCGCTTAATCCTCTAGCGGCCAGGTGACCCATTGTTGCATGAAGGTTATTTATTTTTGCAAGATATCTAGCTGATGATTGGAGCGGAAAGCGAAGCCATTCGCGGAAATCATCAGCGGTATAAATTAAAGACTCTTCAACTCTCTACCTTAGCCAATCTCTTTTTTTCCTGTCTGCTTGTCAACAAGCTATAGATGACCGGAATAACGACCAAGGTTAAAACGGTAGAACTCATCAATCCACCAATTACCGCGATGGCCATTGGAGCCTGCAATTCGGTTCCTTCTCCCAAACCAATTGCCAGTGGTAATAAACCCAACATCGTTGTCAGGGCGGTCATGACAATTGGTCTTAGACGTGTTGCCCCTGCCTGAATCAACGCTTCACGCACCAGCATCCCCTTTGCTCTAAGCTGGTTCGTATAATCTATAAACACGATTGCGTTGTTTACTACTATCCCAACCAGTATAATGATTCCAATGAAGGCAGTAACACCAAATGCATAGCCTGTTACAAACAATCCAAGTATCACTCCGATAATTGCCAGTGGCAACGTGAACATAATGATGAATGGCTGCAACAATGATTCGAATTGACTTGCCATTACCATGTATACAAATACAATTGCCAAGACGACCGCCAATAATAAACTTGCGAACGCATCGTCCATCATTTCTGCCCCGCCACCTGTTTTAATGGTGTATTGATCGGTATTGATATTTAAATCCTTCACCATTTCATTGATGGCGTTCTGAACGTTCATCGCGACGGAACCCATGTCTTTTCCTTCAAATGTTGCTGTTATCACAATGGAATCCTGCTGATTTTCACGCACGACCGTAACAGGTCCTTCCCCCCTGATTACCTCACCGATATCCTTCAGTGCCACTTCCTGACCGGACTGGTTTGGTACAAGCAAGTTCTCAAGGTCCTCTTTCGAATTAGAAACCCCATCCATATGAACTCTTACATCAGTTTCAAAGATCGTAGCCGCAACATTCCCTTGCAGTGATTCATTGATGAAGTTGCCGACCTGTCCTGCCGTCAGACCATACTTAAAAGCTTCCTCCTTATCCAAAATAAATTGGTATTCAGGTTTCCCAGTTTGGACGCTGTCCGATACAGAACGAATCTCTTCCAACTCTTTCAAACGACCCGAAAGCTCCGCTGTGTACTCTTCTAACTTTTCTTTATCATTACCAAGAAGCATCACTTCCACCGCATTTTGTGCCCCACTCATGGCCTCCATGGAATTGCTAAGGTTGAATGTCAGTGTTGCTTCCTCTTCCAACTTCTCTATATCATCTTTTACTGCATTCATCACCTGTTCTGTGGAACGCTCCCGGTCTCCTGCTCCAACAAGCTTCACCGTCAAGCTACCTTGATTTTCCCCGCTTCCAGTTGCCGCGGCCATCAAGGCATCGGCATTACCAACAGAAGCTGTCACGATGTCCACTTCCTCAATGGCTAATAATTCTTCTTCCATTCCTTCTACCACTTCCAATGTCCGTTCAAAGGATGCCCCTTCCGGAAGTTCTACGCCAACAGTGAACGTTCCTTCGTCTTGTGAAGGCATAAATTCTGTTCCGATTCTCGGAGCAAGGAAAAAAGAGCCTACCAATGTCCCTACGGCTAAAAGTATAATAATCAATCGATGATCAAGTGCCCATGAAATTACTTTTTTATAAGCCTTGTTTTCTTTCTTCTCTTTCACTTTATCAGACTTTAAGAGTATTCCTGCGAGTGCAGGTACTACCGTTAAGGCAACAGCCCATGATGCAAGCAATGCAAAAGTCACCGTCAGTGCGAGTTCCTTGAATATATCTCCTATCATTCCTCCGACGAACACCATCGGTAAGAATACAGACAGGGTGGTCAGCATGGATGCTGTAACTGCTCCCCCTACCTCTGTTGCACCCGTTATGGCCGCCTCTTTACGAGAGCCTCCCTTGGCAAGGTGACGATAAATGTTTTCAATAACGACTATCGCATTATCAACAAGCATTCCCACTCCGAGAGCTAACCCTCCGAGGGACATGATGTTCAATGTCATACCTGAGAAATACATCAATACAAAAGTAGCGACGACTGAAAAAGGAATCGCAATACCCACAATAAGCGTCGAGGCCGCTGACCGCAGGAATACGATAATGACCGCAACTGCAAATAGACCGCCAAAAACTAGCGCAAGTGTTACATTTGAGATGGACTGTTTAATGACTTCCCCCTGGTCCATCGCTATTTCAAAGGTCAGGTCATTATTGGATCTTGCAATGGAATCCAATCTTTCCTGCACCGCAGAAGATACTTCTGCAGTGTTGGCTGTACCCTCTTTTTGGATACTGACCATCAAGCTTTCTGTTCCATTTGTTCTGGCAAAGGAAGTGACATCCTTTGGAGCCAACTCCACTTCAGCCACATCTCCCAGGCTGATAATTTCCATGTCGGCCCCATTTGGCTTCATACTAACAGGAAGTTCTCTTAAGGCTTCGACTGTTTCTACTTTCGCAAGGATACGAAGGTTAAGCTTTTCGCCATTTTCTTCGATGACACCTCCAGGTAGCGTCAAATTGTTCCCTTGAATTAGCTGTACAATCTGTGATTGGGTTAGATTGTTTTCCTCAAGGGTTTCTTCGTTCAATGTTACTTTGATTTCCTCTTCAAAACCGCCAGTAACATTGACGCTTGCCACACCATCAATATTCTGTAATTGTGGCACTATCTGATCGTTTACCATTTCCTGAAGAGCTTCGATCTCCTCTCCACTCGAAACAGAGAATTGAACGATAGGCATCATGGTCGGATCAAATTTGATGATTGTCGGCTGGCCCACTGCATCTGGCAATTGAACCATATTAAGAGAGGAGCTGAGGTCCTCCCTTACTTCTGAAATATCTGTTCCCCACTCATATTGTGCAATGATAAGGGAGGAGTTGGAGCTACTACGGGATTGTAAGGTTTGCAGACCAGCACTTGTACCAACTACATCTTCAATCGGTTTGGTGACGATATCAGCCACTTCTTCCGGTCCAGCACCAGGGTATGTGGTCATCACAGCCAGCACTGGGGGATTGATATTAGGCATTAAATCCATTTTCAAGTTCGTTAAAGATACAAAACCCAATAATAGAACCAGCATCATCATCATGATGGTGGTAACGGGTCTTTTTACTGCAATTTTTGGTATTTTCATTAGCAATCTATTCCTCCAAATTATGTTGGTAAGAGAACTAGTCTCCCCTTACCTTACTTTTCTGATTTTCTATTATGTCAGTCTTCCGTTTCACATATCGGTATAAGTAAAAGCTTGGAATAAAAGCAAGCAACAAAGAGAAAAGAAGATACCCCTCTATTTCCGCAGACAATATTCCATTTGCTATAAAACTCAATAAAAGGAGGTAGAACGCGTTTCCTATGAGTGTAGCTGAGAAAAAAGGAATAAAACGGACGGAACTGACACCCCCAGTAAGGTTGATAAAACTTGATGGGATGAACGGGATCACCCTAAGTAGCAAGACAAATAAGAAACCATTCTGCTCAAGCTTCTCTAGATAGCCCCTTTTCACTTTGTGTATCAAAAGGGATTGAAACCAATATCGAAAAACGATAAACCCCATCATTGCTCCCACTACACTAGTAGCCAGGCTCCAAAGGTATCCTTGAACAAATCCAAACAGCGCTATATTAATTACAATAATTCCAACAATAGGGATTACCGTAAATAAGTTTTGGACGAGCATAAGAAGGAAAGTAATCACGAGAGTCGAGAACATTTCTTCTTTGAGGAACAGTCTTATCTGTTCAATCTCACCATTTTTGAATATGGCAAACCATTCTGATTGGACCACCCATATCAATAACCCAGCCACTGCTGTAAAGGATAGTATTTTCCAAATCTTTCTCTTGGAAATGAAAGCCCCCTCCTTTCCTTGTAAAGTGTTTGCATTTATAAAACTCCTGACTTCTACCTTATACAGGGTACTATGTGAATATGAACACAAAATGAACATTCCGAATTACATTTCATTTTTTTTCGCTAAAGGTAAGGAAAAAGTGAAGGTTGTCCCTTTACCGAGGGTGCTATCTACCGAGACGGCTACCTCATGCTGATCAAGGATATGCTTTACAATAGAAAGTCCTATTCCAGCTCCCATTTTACTGGACCTGGCTTTATCCACTTTGAAAAAACGTTGCCAAATGAAGGGAAGGTCCACTTCACTGATACCTTTGCCATAATCCTTTATCGTGATAAAGGCTTTTCTATCTCTTTCGGTTAGAATCACTTCCAACCTGCTGCCTTTAGGTGAAAAGTGAATCCCATTTTGGATAAGATTTATTAACACCTGCTCCATTCTATCTGCATCCGCTAACACTTCAAGCTCTTCTCCAGGTTCGAAAAACTCTATTTCTATTCGCTGCTTTGTCAGATTCGGCTCCATTTTAGCAATCACTCTTCTTAACTGTTCCGAAATATTATAAGCCTCTGGTGTCAGCGTCATTTGATTCGATTCTAGTTGTGTCATATCAAGCAGATCGTTGACCAGTTTGATTAGTCTATCCGTTTCATCTCTCATTATGGTTAGATAATGCTCCCTGCGGTGCTCTGGAATCGTGCCATCCTGAATGGCAACTAGAAACCCTTTAATGGAAGTCAAAGGAGAGCGCAAATCATGGGAAACATTCGCAACAAAATCCCGTCTGACCTGTTCCATACCGGCCAGTTCTTTTGCCATATAATTTACGGATTCCCCAAGCTGCCCTATTTCGTCTTTTCTGTTGATGGTGACTTCCCTCGAGAAATCGCCTTTAGCGAATTCAAGTACGTTTTCATTTAACTCCCGCAAAGGTGCAGTAATTTTCCTGGATGCAAAGAAGATAATTATTCCTGTTATTGTTATGGTGATAAATATGGCCCCAAGATTTAATAGACGGATAGGATTAATATCCCTGTCAAACCCATGAAAAACCACCACCATTGCATGGTCCGGGTTTTCTTCTGTAGCTATCTCCATAGGCAGCGCGATTATGAACATATGCCGGTCATCCACTCTGATTTTCTTTACCGATTCTTCCTTGTTTAAAGCCTTTGAGATATATTCCTTCTCTATGCTGGATAATAATTCAGTTCTAGAATCACTTAAGAACTTGAGTTCTCCGTCCTCTCCAAAAATAAAGCTTGTTTGATCTTCCTTATGCATACTCAGTTCCAGGGATGAGTCAAAAGTTTCTTTATCCATTTCTTTGTTTGACACTTCATTAATAAAACTTGTAAGCTGGTCCCTTTGATAGTAGATGGAATCTTGGTAATTCTTAAAAAGAACACTGTGCAACATATAGTTGAAAATAAGTGCAAAAATTAAAAAAGAAACGAACAGGATAAGCAAAGAGGTCAAAAATAGTTTAATGAAAATGGACTTCCTGTTAATCAATTTCAATTATCATTCACCTCAAGTTTATAACCGATTCCCCTTATCGTTTTCAACGACCAGCTATCCGACTCCGGCTCGAGTTTTTCTCGGATCCGTTTAATGTGAACATCAATTGTTCGGGGATCTCCGTCATAATCATAGCCCCATATCTTGTCCAACAGCTGTTGTCTCGTAAAAACCTGATTGGGATTCATCGTAAGAAAATAAAGTAGTTCCATCTCTTTTGGAGGCATTAATAATTCTTTATTTTTATAGGTAGCTTTGTATTCACCCATGTTGATCATTAAATCAGGTAATGTGATCAATTCTTTCAAATTTATCGAATGCGCTCTCCTCAAAACAGCTTTCACCCTTGCTATCAATTCATTAGGGTCAAATGGTTTGACGATGTAATCATCCGCTCCAATAGTCAGTCCCCTGATTTTATCGTAGCTCTCTCCTTTTCCCGTAAGCATGATTATAGGGATATCTGGGTTATCCCTCCGAATCGCCTTACACACTTCCCAACCATCCATTTCCGGTAGCATGATATCCAAAATGATAAAATCCGGTCTGTTGTCAAAGTACAAGGAAAGACCTATTTCCCCATCCTCTGCACAAATGGGGTGAAAACCTTCTTTTTCTATATACAAAGAGATGAGTTCCGATATATTAGGATCATCTTCTACAATTAATACCTTCAATGGCTTTTGCATAATTACCCCTTTCTTTCATTAAGAAATCAACAGCGTTGTTCAACAGTTTCACCATGATAAATGGATATTTTTATATTATAGCCTTACTATATGAACAATCGGTTAACAAACCAAAAGAAAGCGCTTTACATATTTTTTACAATTCCCCTATTGACGAAGTGAAAAAAGGGGAGTAAATTAAAGTATCATCATTTCATACATTTTAACCTATTGCTTAATCTTTACAGAGCGGGGGAACCATATTGATATTCGGTTATATCAGAATATCTTGGGGTGAATCGTACATTGCGAAGGGGACTCTCATCCTCTAATCCGACAGCTAACCTCGTAAGCGTATTGAGAGAAGGGTCTAATCGTCATATTATGAGACCATTCTTTGAGTTGTAAAGATTGGTCTCTTTCTGATTTCCATTAGATGAAAACAGGAAGGTTAGGTCATGTGGTTGTTTTCCCTGTTGACTGAAGTGCAGGGTGTGAGACTCCTTAGGGAGATTGCGTTAACTTGAGATACCCGAGCCCTGTGAGAAGGCTCAAACATCGCCCAAGGATAAGCGAACATCCGGAACGAAAGGAAACAGGGAGTTTAACCCTTCCCCCTCACCTAATACCAAGAAAGAAGGAATAACCATGAAAAAGCAATTTGTTGTCATAGGCCTTGGCCGCTTCGGAGGAAGCATCGTCGAAGAATTCTCCACACTCGGCGTAGAAGTACTCGCCATAGACAAAGACGAAGACAACATCAACCAAATAAGCAAATATGCCACACATGCCGTCCAAGCAAACGCGACAGACGAAGCAACACTTAACTCACTCGGCATTAGAAATTTCGACCATGCAATAGTATCCATGGGGGACGACATCGAATCAAGCATTCTCACAAGCCTGTTGTTGAAAGAGATGGGTATCAAGCAAGTGTGGGTAAAAGCAACCAATAAATATCATCAGAAGGTACTAGAAAAAATCGGGGTGGACCGTATTATCCAGCCTGAACGGGATATGGCCAAAAGGGTTGCTCATCATGTGGTGTCTGATAAGATCTTTGATTATATTGAGCTTTCCGATAACCATAGTATCGCCGAGCTATTCGCATCAAAAAAAGTAAGCAACAAAAGTCTGACCGAATTAGATCTGCGGGCAAGATTCGGTTGCACTTTGATCGGGATACAACGAGACGGGGATATCATTATTTCCCCTTCTGCGGATGAAATTATTTTAGAGGGAGACCTGCTTATTATTTTGGGACGTAATGAAGACATCCATCGATTTGAAGATGTTGGTGTATAACCATGTGGGGCCGCTCTTTATATTGATAATAAATATAAGCTCCCAACGAATAAGACGCTGGGAGCTTTTGTAGGTTCATTAATAGTAACGCTTACGGAACCCTTCTTCCATAAGGTATTGCTTGGCTTCATTATAGGAAGGAAACGTTCCATCGAGGTTCTTGCCTGCATATACATTCCACATGTCATCTTCAAGAACTACATGTAAAGTATGCCCTTCCTCATTTGCCCATTTCTCTTCATCAAACACTTCCTCGTTTGTTTCCACTTCATAATCTTTACTAAGTTGATCAATTGATTTTCCAATCAGGTCCTTTAATTCTTCCGCTTCGAACTCACGGATATTTACCATTCCCTTCTCATCCGTCTTATAGCCCTTGATTCCTTTGGCATAAACAAAGCCATTGCCATTAGGATGAAGATGATATACGACGTTCTTTTTATCACTAAGACTCTCTTCGTATTGGAAGTTGACCCGTTTAAGGGACACATCTTTTCTTGTCAATTGTGGAAAGGATTCTATGATTTCAAGCTTTTGTTCAAAAGTTAGCATAATGCCTCCAATATACATTTATTAGTTTCGGTACATTATAGCATTTGCAGGGTATGAAGAAAAGGAGCCCTCCCATAAAAAGGGAAGGCTCCTTTGTTGCAGTTATTAGAATGTGTGTGCTACATCTTTTGCACGTGCAATGGCATTTGCTTTGATTTCCTCAGCTTTGTCAGGCATTGCAGCATGACCTTCCACAAACAGTCCTTCAAAGGACGGAACCCCGAAGAATTGCATAAGGACGGAAAGGTAACGGTGTCCCATTTCCATTCCTGCAGCTGGGCCTTCTGAGTAAATTCCACCTCGTGCTTGAATATGCAATGCCTTTTTGTCTGTCAATAATCCAACAGGTCCTTCTGCTGTATACTTGAACGTTTTCCCTGCTACTGCAACAGAATCAAGATATGCTTTCATTACAGGAGGGAACGAGAAGTTCCAAAGCGGTGTGACAAACACATATTTGTCTGCTCCGATAAACTGTTCCGTCAACTCGGACAGGCGGCTCACTTTTCCTTTTTCCTCTTCAGAAAGCTCTTCAAATCCCTTACCTGTCTGCAATTTACCCCATCCACTGAATACATCAGCATCAATGTGTGGAATATGTTCTTTGTAAAGATCTACATGAACAACCTCATCTGACGGGTTAGCTTCCTTGTATGTGTCAATAAATGATTTTCCAACAGCCATGCTGTAGGATAGGGTGTCATCGTGTGGATGAGCCGTGATGTATAAAACTTTTGCCATGTTGTATCTTTCCTCTCTTGTTTGAAATAATAATTAGTTTGTTACAAAAAGACATATCTTACCAACTATCTCGAAATGAATTATTTTTAATTCGAGATAATAATAAAAGATTCCCGTAAAATTTGCAAGTAACTTGCTCAAAATAAAAAAACCCTGTCAATATTGCTCGACAAAGCCTCCATTCGTTGTATCTATTCTTCTTTATGTAGGATATATGGATTGCCGCCGATGCTTTTTCTCATTTCGTCAGTCATTTCAAAAGACTCATTCCCTAATCCTGCTACATTCTCTTTCAAATCGGCTTGAACACTGCCATCATAGTGATTTGGCTTACCTTCCATTTATAACACCTCCAACGATAGTAAGATTAGTTTATACAACTATTGTACTATTTTATTCTTCATTTTAATAGATGTTTTTGGGATAAAAAGAAAAATAACCCATTAATTCCAAGTGGCAATTTATCATGAACTTCATACAAATACGGAAGGCTGTTTTAACATTCTTGGATGCCTGTGAACTGTTTCAGGAGTAGATACATATTATGCAGATCAATCATAATCTTGTTTACCACCAACCTTTTTCTGCAAGACTGATTAATCAGCATGGAGTCTTTCCTCCACCTACCAAGATTGCAAACGGTTGAATATCTTCATTTTTACCAGTTGTAGCAATAATAGCTGACACAATGTCCTCGTGAAGCGAATCCATATTTGGCAAAGCAACACCCCCATAAGTAAAAAAGAACAACCGTTTGAAACAGCTGCTCTTCTATACATACAGAATTATCCTATTAAGTATTCCTGGACGTACAATTCTTCTCCATCATACCTCTCATTAATCCCTTATACTCTTCATAAAGTCTTCCACTTTTCTTTCGTCGGTTAAAGTGCCATTGATAACTTCTTCCTCCCACAGCTCTTTATCCGGTTGAAACTCTTGAACATCTCGTCCATATAAGTCATCTATTTGCTGTCTTGTTATCGTGTATGTCTGCTTTTCTCCGAGGTAATCAATGTGAAATGTAACATACTCACCATTTATGAAAAAGGCAAAATAGGTGGTCGCGTTAAATGTCAAAGTCAATGGTAGGTTGGAAACATGAAAAGCATCCTTCTCAAAGTCAGTAGCTGAAGTTTGATCGGTAACCTTGTAATGCATATTGATCCCCATCGGGTCTTCAGAAGTCTGCAATTCCATTCCATTGGCATAGTATTTTCCGGGTAAAACCTGCCCATGGTACTTTCCTAGTGCTCCGTTATTGCCTATAAAAGCCCTATCTTCATCTACTTGGTCATGAACTTCGATATCCCTTAAATAGGATACATAATTCTCGTAGTCCTTTTCTTCTGGTACAGAGGATCTTGGTGCTTCCCCTTCACTACCGGTAAATAGAATAAACGAGAATAAAGCAACTGCTATGGCACTGGCTGTTATCAATGCTGCGGCTTTCAGATTTGTCATCCACCCATCACGCTCCTTTTCCTTTTGCTCCATGATTGCTTGATGCATGGAATCTTTCCTATTTTCTTTTATTTTCGGCTTGGGCAACGATTGCAACTTCTGATCCAACTGTTTACTCATGGCCATCCCCTCCCAATTTCGCCTGCAGTGCCCATTTAGCCCGATGTAGCGTGGAGCGTACTTTATTTTCAGTCCAGCCCATGGCTGCGGAAGCTTCCTGAACAGTCAACTCCTTGATGACTCGCATTATAAGCACCTCTTGATACGATTCTTTCAAGCTCCTAATGGCATTTAACAGTTCCTTCTGCTCCACTGAAATGAAATAAAGCTCCTCAGGTGTTTCCATTGTTATGTTCTCAGGCACTTTTTTGCTTTCAAACGATAACAGCCACTTCCACTTATCCCGCTTTCTTTTCCTATGAGCATCAATGGCTACATTCCTGGCAATGCTGTAAAGCCATGTTTTTGGGGCAGCTTCTCCCTTAAACCGGTCCAGGTTTCTTAAAGCCCTAATAAAAACCTCCTGTACAAGATCTTCTACATCGTGATGTTTGGAATTAAGCCGGTAAAATAAAAATTGATAGATATCATCGCTATATAAATAAAACCATTTCGAAATGACTTGTTTGTTTGACATCCTTTTCCCCCGTTTGTGGCAGTATCAATTTAATTAGACGATACCTTTTTCATTTTATCGCAGTTTTTCCAAATAAATTTATTAAAACAAAAAAGAACCACTCTTCCCTGTAAGAGTGGTTCAGCTTGAGAAAAAGTTAATATAGTTTCAGAATGTGCAATTCCCATTTTGATCGTAGTGGAAGGCGCGCAGACTCCTGCGGGAGGAAGGGACAGGGGAGACCCCGCAGGGCGCAGCCCGAGGAGGCTCCCGGACCGCCCGCGGAAAGCGAAGCGCCTGTAACGGAGATCAACAGTCATATGCAAATATACAGATAATTAAGATTTGTCAACAGTCTAAACCACTCTTTCCTGTAAGAGTGGTTCTCAACTGATGAATCGTTTTAATAAGTTTCTTTTATAAAAATACGCAATCAACAATAATAGCTTATGAGGCAACTTCTTTGGAAACAGCCGCTTTTTATAAAATTTATGATAGGCTCTTTTCAAATCTTCCCATTGGGTACAATGTTTGATTTGATCGAATCGAACCACATCAATAAGTTTTACCTCCCCATCTGTAGTGAGCAGTATATTGTGGAGATGGATATCGGAAGGGTTCAGACCTAGTTGTCTCGCTTTCGCGATGGATCGGTCCACTTCCTCCAAAACCTTTCCATTTATGTGTATCCCTTTAACCAGACACTCAAATATGGTATGCCCTTCTATAAAGTCAATAACAATGTAACCATCACCTGACTCATAAAGTTCAGGAAAGGACGGAATGCCTTTCAGTTTGTCATAGATTTCCGCTTCTTTTTTTGCAAGATGTTCATGGGGGGAATAGAAAACTTTTAAAGCCCTATTTGTCCCCTCCAGTTTAAATACATAAGCACTTCTTCCAGAACCGATGATGGAAAGATGTGTTTTATCAAATGATAGCACAAGCATTTCTTCCTTATAACGTTTAAAAACGACAGATTGAACGAGGTGTTCATATAGTTTTGTTTCTTTGTTTGTAGTTCCCTTCATCCGTCATCTCCTACTCTCTTTCATCAAGAATTACCCCTTAGCCACCTAGGTCTTCAAGCAGGTTCATCATGGTTGTGACTTCGTTTATCAGGGTAAAGAGTTCAGACTGCTCCAGCTTATCCAAAGCTAACTCCCCGTTCACCATAGAACTTTCGATTATCCCTTTGAGTGCTTCATTTTTTTCGACAATCTGGTTATGAACTCCTTCTGCAATTGCAGGTGCCTCTGTATTGTTAAAATCATCTATCTCATTAAGAAGCATATTTAACTCAGCTTCCAATTCCTCCTTCGTCATGGCATCCGTAGCTGCCTCCTGTATCATTTGAGGGGCTTCCTGGCCAAAATCCTGCCATGTATTAATGTGTTCCGTTGCTTTATTGACGTAAGCCAACGAATTATTAACTTCCTCGAGAACGGAACAACCACTTAAAAGTATCGATGTTAGCAATGTTGTAACTAGTAGCAATTTCCGCATATACATTCCTCCTATTTTTTCATTCTTTTTTTGACTTCTTTCATTACAACCGGCAAGACTTTGTTTTTGGCAACTGTGATACCTTTTTTAAAGATGAATGCTTTGACCAATTTTTTTATCATAATGAATACCTCCATCTATTTTTTCATCCCATAAGAAAAGACCTTCCACCAGAATGGCGAAAGGTCTCCGTGAATAGAAAAAGACCTTTGCCAGACTAATGGTACTGACAAAGGTCTCGCTAACAACTATATGTTGCCAACAAAGCCGAGGACTATGGGTCCCGTAATGACGACTTTGTTGCATGAGCTACTCCCCTTTGGGATGAACGTTTAAAATTGTACTTTAATAATAGCCTAGATCCTCTAAAAGGTCAACCATATGTGAGTTTGTAAAGCTTTTGTAAATTTTTTTGATAGGTGTAGGGATATACTAAACCTTGTGATATAGTAATATCGAAAACCGATATCGATATACGGTTGAGGTAAGAGGAGGCAATCGTTTGGAAGAGAAAGTATTGAGAAAACTATTCCTTGGATTTATTCAAATTCATATTCTCCATCATGCCAAAGAACATCCTGTCTATGGGGCCTGGATGCTGGAAGAACTTCGAGAGCACGGATACTCAATCAGTGCCGGTACCCTCTACCCCATCCTCCATTCTATGGAAAAGGATGGGCTCCTTACAAAGGAGGAGATGAATGTTGAGGGGAAAATCAGAAAGAATTATACCATCACAGAAAAAGGCAACATCATTTTAAAGGAAGCAAGAAACAAAGCTTATGAACTATTTAAAGAAATCAAGGAAGGTGACAATCATGAAAAAGAATAGAGGATTAAAATCATTATTGGAAATCCTTATCGTTTCAACAAGACTAGGACTAACTTCCTTTGGCGGACCTGTAGCCCATCTTGGCTATTTCCACACTGAATATGTCCGTCGCAGAAAATGGATGGATGAGAAAAGCTATGGAGATCTTGTTGCCCTATGTCAGTTCTTACCTGGACCTGCAAGCAGTCAAGTCGGAATTGGGATTGGCGTCATGCGAGCAGGAGTTATGGGCGGCATTATATCCTTTCTAGGCTTCACCCTCCCTTCTGTATTAGCTCTTATTATTTTCGCCATTATTCTGCAAGGGTTTGATGTTGGGAATGCGGGCTGGATTCATGGGTTAAAGATTGTGGCGGTTGCCGTTGTCGCTCATGCAATAATGGGGATGGCAAACAACCTGACTCCTGATGTAAAAAGGAAGGCCATCGCATTGTTTGCATTGGTTGCCACATTAATGTCGCAGACTGCTTTTTCCCAAGTAGGTGTGATCGTTATTGCAGCTGTCATTGGCTTTCTATTATTTAAGCAAAATATCGCAGAAGACGATTCACGTCTAGCTTTTCCAATATCCAAACGGTTGGCAGTAATTTGTTTAACGCTATTTTTCGGACTGCTAATTTTATTACCATTATTAAGAGAAGCTACATCGCTTAATTGGGTAGCATTATTTGATAGTTTCTATCGTTCAGGATCCCTAGTATTTGGCGGAGGCCATGTTGTCCTTCCATTACTAGAGCGGGAGTTTGTTCCAACAGGCTGGATCAGTGAGGAAGCATTTCTTGCAGGGTATGGTGCTGCACAGGCAGTTCCTGGACCATTGTTTACATTCGCCGCGTATATCGGTGCTGTCATTGATGGCTGGAAGGGCGGTTTGTTAGCAACATTCGCCATCTTCCTCCCTGCCTTCCTATTAATTCTTGGTACATTGCCGTTTTGGGATTCTTTGCGTCGTAATTCCAAAGTGAAGGCAGCATTAATGGGAGTGAATGCTGCCGTAGTCGGAATTTTAATTTCCGCATTCTATTTTCCAATTTGGACAAGTTCTATCTTAGCTCCGATTGATTTTGCTTTTGCTGCGATTTTATTCAGCATGCTTGTCTATTGGAAGCTTCCGCCATGGATGGTTGTATTAACGGGTGCCATCGGTGGGACTTTGATAGGATTGTTCCTGTAACTTTTTGTAATGACAAAGCGAAAGCATTTTCTAACGGGGGCACGGCGCTGATGAGAGGCGGCATCAGCTTGGTATATGAGGACAGTATTTGCTAAGTTCTACTTCCTCCGGGCGTCATTGCTCTCCTTTGAGGACAAAGTTCAGCAGTTTATATTTTCAAAGGGGTTCATATACAAACTTTATAAAGCAACCGATCTCTCCCTCGAGAAGTCGGTTGCTTTTTTATCATTTACTTTCCGTATAGAAAAACAAAAACCACACTGCATGATTCTGTACATCCGCTGCAGCCCTCTTACATACCCTCCGGATATACGGGTTCTGAGTAGAGTCCGAGATATCCAAATAAAATCCGACCGTCTCCTGTTCATCTTTCATCGAAGCCACCAATGCCGTACTTTCCTCTAATGGATTCCTTTATTTCGATTTTCATTATGATTTCATCTCCTCACCTATAGACAAGGAATGATTTTCTTTTTTGAATCATTAACCATTTCATCAATAAATTAGTATATTATGAATACTAAGCAATTCTTGTAATAATGGACAAAGGGGGATTTCGATGAAAGAAAACATCTTAGTATGTGTAAGCAATCCGAAGCATGTGGAGAAGCTGATCCAACGGGGGAAGATCATTGCAGATACTTTTGGGGGAGATTGCTTTGTTTTATTTGTCTATACCATTCCTTATGATGACTTGGATTTGAATCAAATCCGTACAAAGCAATTTTTTAAAAGCATTGCTGCAAAATATGATGTGCCCATGCTAATTGAATACTCCAAAGGCAAAAAAGTCTCGGCAGTCATTGCAGAAACCTCTATGAAGCACGGCATAACCCAGATCATCTTGGGTCAGCCAATTCAGAGCAAATTGGAAATGATCGTTAAACATGCTTTAATTAATGAGATTTTCACAATGGTTACGGGTGTTGATATTCATGTGGTGGAAGTGGGACGTGAAAACATCCCCCAACCTGAAGCCTATGACCGCGGACTGCATGCCCACTTGTTACAAAAAAATAATAGTTATGAGCTTGCTTTTGATACTCCTGGTGAGAATGCCATCAAAGGAATTTTCTTCAAACAATCATCCACAGATTTTCTGAATGGTTTTTTCGTTATTCACCAAGGTGAGGAACATAAGGTTTTAAAAGTTAGTAATGGAGTGGTGGAATCGGGAGCGCTCTCCTCTTCCTAAAAACACCCAGTTCAGGGCTTCATATGCCTTGACCTGGGTGTTTTCCATTAATCGCATCAGCGACTATCCATCCACTCAAGCTGCTACCTAATGAACCGGCACCAGGGAAACCGGTATCTCCACAAAATCAAAGCCCTCCCACACGTGAGTTCGGAGAACAACTTTTAAATAAGCATGCTGTCCCCTTCTTTCCTACCTCTATTATTCCTATTATATAGAATGGTGGTGAAGTCTCTAACACTGTGTTGGAAAGTTTATACAAAAGGCTGTTTTCGTAAACTTTGTTGTTTTTTCGTATTTATCAACCAACTGTTATATTCCTTACGGTCGTGCTCTTTTCCTAGCTTAACAGAGTAAACTACATGCCTATTTTAGAGGAGATATGCTGTGAAAAGTCCATTTGCCGACTTTTCACTCGTGAATAGCAACAATCTAAGAGAAAAGAGCCATATAAAAAAAGTGATGAGAATAACCCATCACTTTTTCCATAAAATTACACAGTAACCCTCTTCTTCAGCAACCC
Organism: Sutcliffiella sp. FSL R7-0096; assembly: GCF_038595065.1. Taxonomy (NCBI): domain Bacteria; kingdom Bacillati; phylum Bacillota; class Bacilli; order Caryophanales; family Bacillaceae; genus Sutcliffiella; species Sutcliffiella sp. FSL R7-0096. Next base: position 1,263,723 of record NZ_CP152003.1, on the reverse strand, counting down.
GACCATTACCGCCGTTACAGCGGCTCCAGTCAAGATAGCCAACACATACATGAAGATACCGCCGGTCACTATCGGAATAACAAAGATTCCACCATGAGGCGCAGGTAGCCCAATTCCAAATAACATGGCAAGCGCACCGGCAACTGCTGAACCTACGACAGCAGAAGGGATGACGCGTAACGGATCTGCAGCCGCAAACGGAATGGCACCTTCTGTGATAAAGGAAGCTCCCATGATATAGCATGTTTTTCCTGCTTCCCTCTCTTGCTTGTTAAATTTATTCTTAAAGATGGTTGTAGCAAGTGCCAATCCAAGTGGTGGCACCATACCTGCTGCCATGATCGCTGCATGCGGTGCGTAGTTTCCTGCATCAATCATCGCAATACCGAATGTGAAGGCCGCTTTGTTGATAGGCCCCCCCATATCTATGGCCATCATCGCACCTAAAATAATACCTAATACAACCAAATTCCCTGAGCCTAAGCCACCCAGCCAAGACGTCAATCCTTGATTGAAAGCTTTTAGGGGAGTCACCAATTGTAGCATGATCATTCCTGTTAGAAAGATACCGAATAGTGGGTACAGTAGAACCGGCTTAATCCCTTCAAGAGATGCAGGCAATCCACTGAAAACCTTCTTTAAACCTAGTACGAGATACCCTGCAAGGAAACCTGCAATCAGACCTCCCAAGAAACCAGCTTCACCCGTATAGGCAATCAATCCACCGACCATTCCTGCAGCAAATCCCGGACGGTCCGCAATACTCATTGCAATGAATCCGGCAAGCACAGGAATCATCAAGTAAAAGGCATTTCCGCCACCAATGGTCATAAGTGCTTCTGCAAACCAATGATAGCTAGGATCGTTAGGATCTGATGCATTGATTCCAAACATGAAGGAAATAGCGATCAGGATACCACCACCAACTACAAACGGTAGCATATTGGAAACACCGCTCATCAGGTGCTTATAGAAGCCAGATCGGCCTTTTTTCCCTTCTGAGTTTGAGCTACCTGAACCCTGGTATGTTTCCCCTTCGCCCCTGCTTGCCTTTGTCAGAAGTTCCTCAGGCTTGCGAATCGCTTGGGCCACAGGCACCTGAATGATTTTTTTCCCATTAAAACGTTCCATTTCAACCTGCTTATCGGCAGCGACGATAATTCCGGACGCGTTGTCAATCTCTCCTTGGGTCAGTTGGTTCTTCACCCCACTTGAACCATTCGTCTCCACCTTTATATCAAAACCTAATTCCTTTGCCTTCTGCTTTAATGCATCTGCCGCCATGTAAGTATGAGCGATTCCAGTCGGACAGGCCGTTACTGCAAGAATCAACCCTTTGTCAGCAACAGAAGAGTCTACTTCCACTTTTTCCTCTTCAAACAATTCCTTTTCTTTGTTATCTATTAATCTGATAACTTCCTCCTTTGTCGATGCAGCCAGTAAAGCTTTGCGGAACTCAGTATCCATCAGCATCGATGACAAACGAGATAAGGTTTCTAAGTGTTCGTTGTTGGCTCCTTCACTAGCCGCGATCATGAAAAACAGCTGACTCGGCTGACCGTCCAAGGACTCGTAATCAATTCCATCCTTTGCCACACCAAAGGCAATCGCCGGTGTCTTCACCGCATTCGTTTTCGCATGTGGAATCGCTATTCCCTCTCCGATTCCAGTCGTACTCTGTGCCTCCCTGGCAAGGATCGCTTCTTCATACTTCCTTTTGTCGGCTAGCTTTCCGGCACGATCCAATGAGTCTATCAATTCCTTAATAACATCAGATTTGTTACTTGATCTTAATTGAAGAGTAACTGTTTCTTTCGTTAGTAAATCTGTAATTTTCATGGTCCTTTCCCCCTTTATAGCTTTTCTATTTCTACTAGATTTATCAGTCTATTAACATCTGTTTTTTGACAAAGGTCATATGAAAACGCCGTGGCACTTCCGGAAGCTATTCCGTAGCGCAACGCTTCTTCACTCTTGTTTGTATTTACATATCCCGCTAGGAAACCAGCGACAAGGGAGTCCCCTGCACCTACGGAATTTTTCACTTCCCCACGTGGCGCTTTTGCGGAATAAACACCTGATCCTGTATAAAGAATTGCTCCATCTCCAGCCATTGATACCACCACATTTTCAACACCCTGTTCATGAATCTTACCTGCGTAATGGATGACATCACCTTGTGATTGAATGGTGACACCAAACAGATCACCAAGTTCATGGTGGTTTGGTTTAATGAGGAAAGGTTTGTTCGAAAGGAGTGATTTTAATGTTTGTCCTCCAGTATCCAGTACTACTTTTGCCTCATGCTTCTGACACTTTTGAATGAGCGTTTCATAAATGTCAGATGGCACTGTCCCTGGGATGCTGCCCGCCAGCACGACAATATCTTCACTTGTAAGCTGATTCAGCTGTTGAAGCAAACGCTTAACCGCATCTTCATCCACTAACGGTCCGGTGCCATTAATTTCGGTTTCCTTCTCCGCTTTCAGTTTTACATTGATACGGGAATGGCCTTCCACTTCTAGTAGCCTGACAGCCACCTGTTCCTCTATCAACTTCTCTTTTATAAAATCACCGGTAAACCCTGCCGCATAGCCTAGTGCCATCGTATCCGCACCGAGCCTCTTTAAAACCCTAGATACATTGATTCCTTTTCCACCGGGATAATAATTTGTTTTGGATGCTCTATTTATGGTACCTTCTTCAAACCCTTCCACCTCGATTACATAATCAATGGAAGGATTCAATGTAATTGTATATATCATGAGTTCACACCTCTATCACCGTTGTTAAATCTCTATAATCTGCTAAAAGTACTTCTTCACATTGATTGGTTATGAGCGTTCCTGATTGAAGTGGAGCGATTTTAGCAAAAGCCATTTCATTGATTTTGGAGGAATCGGCAAGAATGAATGTTTCATTTGCAAGCTTAATTGCCAAATTCTTTATACTCGCCTCTTCAGGATCCGGAGTTGTATAACCACTTTTAGGATGGACACCGTTTGCCCCAATGAAAGCTTTATCAAAGTTGTACTCCAACAAGGATTGACTAGCCTTGCTTCCGATAATTGCACCCGTTTTATTTTTCATGAAGCCACCCACAATATATGTGGTCAGTCCCTTTTCCATTAAAGATTGGATATGGGCGAACCCATTGGTAACCACCGTTATCTGCTTGTTTTCAAGATAAGGAATCATTTGAAATGTCGTGGTACCGGCATCAAGGAAGATACAATCGCCACCATTGACAAGCTCGGCAGCGGCTTTGGCTATCTGTTGTTTTTCATGAAGATAGATTGCGGCTTTCTCGAGAATGCTTGGTTCTTCCCCTTTCTGATGTATTCTTGCAGCACCTCCGTGCACTCTTTTTAATTTATTCTTCTCTTCAAGTTGGCTCAGATCTCTCCGTATTGTCGACTCTGATGCTCCTGTGGCATCTATAAAATCCTGTAGCTTCACGATCTCCTGCTTTTGTACCAAATGTAAAATTTTCTGCTGTCTTTCTGGTGTTAACATGAAAACACCCTTTCTCCAGGTCGTCGTTTATCTGTATTCTCATTGTAATGTAAGCTCTTTCAAAAATCAATCAAAAACAACCATAAAAAATCATAATCAATCAAAATCAATCAGTCAAAAGTCATTAATTCCCTTTGAACCGCTTTCCGGTACACCTTTTTATCTATTAAGACAAGATTGGTAAGTATTTGTTGGCATTAATGTTATAATGAAGGGTGAAATCCTCTAGAATAAGCACATTGTGTATAGCCATTTTGTTTGTTACAACATTTTGGTGGGGTATGAATGATTGTTTATTTCGGTTGAAATCAAAATACGTATTTAGAGGTGAGACCAATTACTATATCTTCAACCCAAAGTCTAGAGAGTATTACCGTAGGTCACGTCTATTATATCTTTCAAGATAAAGACGCCTATCTGAAACACTTAATATCTTTTGTGAACGCAGGAATAAAGATCGGTGAAAATATACTTATCATTGAAAGCATGAAAAATATCCCAAGGTTAAACATTGAATTAGATAAACATTTTAATGAGGAACAGAAATCAAATATTAGGGTAGTAAATAATTTTGATTACTATTTCGCAAGCGGGGACTTTAATACAAAGGCCATGCTAGCTCATTTTGCAAAAGATGTTGTACTATTCAATAAGAAGAATAATTCTATTCGTACATGGGCCAACGTGGAATGGGCTACAGATGACCCAGATGCAGAACAGCTAAAAGCCTATGAAGCAACCATAGACGATTTTGTACTTGACGAACGAATGGTTTCGGTGTGTGCCTATTCCTACAACTCGATCACTCCAACTTTGGATACTACATTGAAACAGTTACATTATTATTTCATGACTGATGACAGCTTTACTGTATCAAACCTATATAAAAAAACATGAGGGCAGAGGCCCTCATGTTTTTTATTGAAATAAAGCCTTTAAATATACTTCCGATGCACACTCTTGCCGTCATACGTAAACAATACATTCTTGGTCTCAATCACTGATTCCATATGGACTGGTCTACCCCAAATTTGAAAGATGTACGGCATTACTTTCTCCAAGTATTTAAGGTCTAGCTCAATTCCCTCAAACCAATGTTTCAAATAAAGCTCCCCTGCTCGTAAGTAATCCCCATCATTCACCGTGATATATGGGAAACCACCGTTGACCCGCATGTTCACCAGCTGGTCGCGCACCCCTTCCCAAGCTTTATCGACAATTTTGTAATCCTTGCCTTGTTTTTGGAACAGGTACATATCTTCCCGCATGACAAGGTCCTTGTTCAGGTAGTTTCTGAGGAAGGAAATATCGGATTCCACTTCCCTTACCTCAAACATTTTCTCCCGTCCTGAGCCTGGTACTACCCCATCCCGCTTCATCGCTTCAGTTGGGTTATTATACCGTTCTTCAATATCCTCAAATATTTTAATGCCAAGATAATATGGATTGATGCTTGTTTTGGATGGCTGTACAACCCCGGCGTTTAGCTTTGCATACTCTAGGGCCTCGTCGCTTGTGAGGTCCATTTCACGGAGGATCCGTTGATGCCAATAGGAAGCCCAGCCTTCATTCATGATTTTGGTTTCCATTTGAGGCCAGAAGTAGAGCATTTCCTCACGCATCATGGTCAGGATATCACGTTGCCATTCCTCGAGTTCGCTGCTGTATTGTTCGATAAAGAGAAGAATATCCTTTTCTGGCTGGGGAGGAAACTTCTTTTTTCTCTTTTTTGGGACTGCTTTCGGTTTATTTCTGCTATCAAGATTCCACAAATCATCATATTGACTTACTTTTTTAGGTGCTTCTTCCTCTTCTTCCATATCCTCCATGCTCCAGGCAAGCTTGGAGCGGACGAGGGATGGATCGATATGCTCCTGTATCGCAAGCACAGCATTTAGGAAGTCCTCCACTTCCCTTTTTCCATAATCGTGTTCATATTGTTTGATCCTCTCAGCCGTGGCTGCCATGCTTTCCACCATATCCCTGTTTGTATTCTGGAAACGACAGTTGTTTTTGAAGAAGTCACAATGAGCCAGAACATGTGCGACAATCAGCTTGTTTTGTATCAGTGAGTTTGTATCCAGTAAAAAAGCATAACAGGGATTGGAGTTGATCACCAGTTCATATATTTTGCTTAGTCCCAAGTCATAATGCAGCTTCATTTTATGAAATTGTTTCCCAAAGCTCCAGTGGGAAAAGCGTGTAGGCATTCCGTAGGCTCCAAAGGTATAGATGATGTCGGCAGGACAAATTTCATAACGCATTGGGTAAAAGTCCAGCCCAAAGCCCTTTGCTATCTCGGTAATTTCGTCAATGGCGTGAAATAAGGCTTTTTCGTCATTTGCTTTCATTAAAACTACCTCCCTTTTCCTCTTATCACAATGTATGAACAAGGTGACAATATCATGAGAAGGGATTGTTCAAAGGCAACATTTTTCCAGAATCCCGTTAACAATAGGCAAGGAATGTTATACTATTTTAGAGATTATTAAAGGAGTTTTTACATATATGGAATTTCTACTTTTTATCCTATTAGGCTTTTCCATCAGTATGCTTTCCGGTTTTTTCGGCATTGGTGGTGGGCTTGTCCTGACTCCTGTGCTTCTTTTGTTGGGTTATACCCCCATTGAGGCTATTTCGACAAGTCTCCTCTATACAATCGGAACATCGATGGCAGGAGTTTATGCACATTTCAAAATGAAGAATATCCAATGGAAGGCTGCTTTGATTATTGGGGCAAGTGGGGTAGTAGCCACGCAATTCGCCTATCCAGTCGTGAGCTGGCTTGAATCAAACGGATACGATACGACCGTCGTTCCGATACTGTACCTTGCTTTACTTACTTATTTTTCCTATAAAATGTTAAAAAAGGATAAAGGAGATACAAAAGCACCATACGATGCCTCTGCGAAAAGCCAAGGGGTTTTGAAATTCATACTCATTGGGTTCATAGCAGGGTTTCTATCCACCACGCTCGGGGTAGGAGGAGGATTTATCATTGTGCCGTTATTAATTTCTTATTACGCATTTTCCTCTAAACAGGCCGTGGCTACAAGCCTTGCAGGGGTCATCCTTATTGTAAGTGCAGGATTCATCACCTATGCTGTAAATAATCCAATTAATTTCAGGGTGGGACTGTTATTGATTGCAGGAGCCATTATCGGGGCACAACTTGGAGCACGCGCTACTTCCTTCTTCAAAAATAGAAGCATTCAAAAGTTATTAGGTTTTCTTTATATTGTTACTATGTTCAGCTTGGTTTTGGAGATGTTGGAGCTTTCTACAGTTGGTTTGGTTACTTTAGGATGTTATACCATTTTCATCAATATCTTCCTGATTGTTAGGCTTATAAGAAAAAAAGTACAGCCCTCCCAGTAAGCTAGGTATGATTAAAAGGGCCCTTATCTCTAAGATTATTGCTATTCACTAGTAAAAAGTCGGCAATTGGACTTTTTACTGGGAACTTACTCTGAATACGCACGTAGCATATTTAGTATTGCAGGGAAAAGAACATGACAGTAAGAACTATAAAGGTTGGTTAAAAAATAGCCCTAACAAAAAAAGACCGTTCATCCCACGATGGAGAAAAAACGGTCTTTTTTTATGCCAAATAAGATAAAAAAGCAGTTGCAATTCCAAAATAAATCATTAAAGATAAAATATCGTTCAACGTAGTGATTAGTGGGCCAGAGGCTATTGCTGGGTCCACATTAAGTTTATATAGAATTAAAGGTATGATGGTTCCAGCCAGTGTTCCAATAATTAAAGTCAGGAATAAAGAAGAGCCTACCACTACACCCAAAATCCAATTACCATCTTGCCACACGTAAGCAATTAAAGTAATTAAAATAGCACAGGTTATACCTATGGTGATACCTACTCTAAATTCGCGCAATACTAGCTTGAAAACCAATTTCTTATCTAATTCTCTAGAAATCAGTCCACGTACTACTACAGCTAAAGACTGTGTTCCGGTATTACCTGTCATTCCAGCAATCATAGGCATAAAAAATGCCAATGCCACTACTTCATCAAGCGTTGCTTCGAATCCACTAATGATACTACCTGAAATGAGTCCAATAAATAATAGTAAAATAAGCCATGGGAGCCTTCTCTTAGATGCAACTAGTGCCGGAGTATCAAAGTCGATATCCTTACCTGATGCAGAAAGTTTCTCAATATCCTCATTTGCCTCTTGGATAACAACGTCAATCACATCATCGACTGTAACAATCCCAATGAGAGTTTTCTCATCATCGACAACCGGTACAGCCAAGAAGTCATATCGCTCGATTACTTGTGCTACTTCTTCCTGGTCTGTATCCACATGAACAGATATTACCCTGGAGAACATGATATCTTGTATTTTTTCATCAGCATCCGCTAGTATTAGGTCTCGATAAGAGACTACCCCCACGAGCCTTTTATTTTCATCGATTACGTATAAGTAGTTAATTGTCTCTGCCAATTCTGCAAAGGTCTTTAGTTTATTAACCACTTCCCTAACCGTGTATTCCTGGGGAATCCATACATAACGATTGGTCATCAGTCGACCTGCGGTTTCTGCTTCATATTTCATTAAATCTTGTACCGCAGTCGATTCCGCTTTGTTCATTTTTGATAAGAATCCACTCTTTATCTCTGGATCCAATTCCTCAAATAGAACAGCAAGATCATCATTATCCATTAAGTCCATGACCTTTGCAGATTTATCCACACCAATTTTTTGTAAGATTTCTAATTGTAAATCTTGGTTAAGTTCACCAATCAATGCAGTCAATTGATCAATTGTCAGGTAAGTTAAGTAGCGAACTTTATGTTTCTCTGGTAGCTGCTGGTAGATGATTCCTGTATCATATGGCTGAAGTTCTTCAATAATATCCTGAAATGCTTTTCTTTTTCCTTCTTTTAAAAAGTTAATAATGTTTAGTATGATTTGATCCTCTGTCATGTTTTCCACCATGAGCTCTGCCTCCTCTGCTTGCTAAGGAGTACAAGGAATCACAACATTTATCTTACCCTTGTGGTGGTAACTAAAAATGATATGTATTCTCTTGTACTTCTTGTAAATTTCGTCCTCGGACTTGGACTACTATCCATTTTCGTTACCACCACCTTGGTTTTTTTTGGAATATCAGTGTCATTCCGTACAGGGAACAACTGGTTTCACTCATTAAAAAAGCACCTATCATCAAACGAATGAAGGTGCATAAAGGCATGGTTAATCCTTATTGATTCCCCTCATTCGTAGAGCTTTAGCACTGTGTGGCATAGGAATATATCCAGCTGCATTAAATACCACCTTATATCGATGGTCTCTGTTGACCCATTGGCGTCTTTGGACGTTTCTGGGCAGCAGCATATCTCCACACAGGAGCCTCACCTAACGAAGGTAAATGAGTTATTTTGAGTTTCACAATTACTACTCTACAAGGGGAAAACGGACTGTGTCAACCTTTTTCAGCTACTCTTTTTCTCTTAGATGACTATTTTTTGATTTATTATATTCCACGTTGAAATGTAAGCGCTACAATATATTTTTAAAGGCTTCTTGATCTTTATCTAAATTATTAAATACCCCACTTTTCAATTATACAAACCATTTCTATTACTCCTTAGTTATTCTGCCTCATTATTGGAGGAATCATTACTGTTGAGAAATAGATTCTTGGATTTTGATGCGAGATAAATTCCGACCTTCTTATTGCGATTCCACTCTTCCTGAAAGACAGATATTGGTGGGTTTGTATCCTCCACAAAGTATGATATTTCGGGTGTAAACGATGGCCTTTTGAACTCTGTTACGAACCAGTCGGAAAACCCTCCACCTACAGCATGTTCCTCTGGCTGATCAAGGGGATACCCTGTGATTGCTGATAATTGATCAGCTATTTTTTTATCCCTTTTTACAACTGTCTGATCATTTTTGAAATACCAATATAAAACCCGACCCGAGGAATGGTAGGTGACCGCCATCAAAGGCTCGATCTCTCTTGTAAAAGCCACAACCGCCTTGACCTCTTTTGCCTGCATTGGGAATTTCCCTTTATAGTATTGATAAGAAGGATCGGTCGTTTTTTCTTTGATGCTTTCCCACCCTGCTGGATATTGCCTGTTCAAATCTATTCCCAGCCCATTTGCTTTCCAGCGATCAAAATCTTTGCTGTTATTGTTCATCTCCACTATACGTTCCTGATGCTGTTTGGGTAAGAAACCTATTCCTTCTTGCTGAATTCTAATCCCATCCGGGTTCACCATTGGGATGAACCAAATGGAGACTTCATCCAAAATTTTTGGATCATATCCGAATATTTCTTGATTTGTTTTATATGCGTGTAAGTAAAATTCCAATTTTGTCATGACAAGACTTGTCGTAAGCCACTCTCGACCATGGTGTCCTCCTAGAATGATGATGTTATCTTCTCCATGTCCTAATTTAGCAGCCCAAATATTTTGGCCGAACTCAGATTTCCCAACCAACTTTATAACCATTTCATCCCGATATTTTCTTTTCAGCAACTTCAAGTCTTCACGCATCCTGTCATACGTATACCATTCCTGAGCGTTGACTATTTTCTCTGCCTGTGTAATGGAGGGGTGGAATTGTATCATGATTAAAAGCAAAATGACCGCTTTACATATCTTCATTTATACACCTCTGAATTGCATTTCATTTATTTTGTGTAAGTTTTCGTTTGGAGATACGACCAACATTTTCATTGAGGGAAACCTGTCTTTTTAACACAAAATAATAGCACTCCTTAACAAGAGGAGGTCGAGGATTTCAGATGAGCACAGTTGATTATGACCGAGCGTTATACTACACGCACCGCTCAGAATGGGATAACCTGCTTATCCTGATGGTGCGGACAAAAGATGACTTCCTCTCCAAAAATATCGAGCATTTTCTTCACTCCTACAATTTCTCTAAGGACTACAAGGAGATCGAGAAGAACCTGTATCAGTTATTACGATATATTGATCACGCTGTAACAAGGAGCACAGAAGATCAATTGGATGAGATTAGTCACGGATATATGGTGTAATTCCATTTCTTAGGCGAAACAGCGATCCGGGGTGCGACGACCTTGGGTTGCTGTTTTTTAGTATGGCTCTTTTCTCAAAGATTGTTGCTATTCACTGGTAAAAAGTCGGCAATTGGACTTTTTACAAGAAAAGTCGGCAATTGGACTTTTCACTGCCTACTTACTCTAGATATGCATGAAGTATATTTAGTATTGCAACGAAAAGAGCACGACAGTAAGTAATATAACGGTTGGTTTAAAAATACGTAATAGCAACAAAGTTTACGAAAATAGCCTTTAGTATTCAATAAAAAAAGGCCTTTCATCAGGCCTCTTCACTCTGCAACAAGTATTCACGCATTTTCACATACGTTACTAATTCTTTATATAACGCATCAACCAGTTCCGCACTCTCTTCATTCACGGTGTCATTTTCATAATCAAAGCAATGCGGATCCAGAACCAGCTGTCTTGGTATCACATTGGCATATACTCCACGGCCCACCACACGCATATTGTTCAATGCATTGATTCCACCTTTTCCACCGCCAGCTACTGCCAATAAACCGACAGGCTTGCTGTGAAACTGCTCACTACCAAGGAAATCTAACGCGTTTTTTAGTGCACCGCTCATACCGCTATGGTATTCAGGGGAAAGTAACAAGACAGCATCTGCCTCTTTCACCTTCTCCCTTAAGGATTTTACATTATCAAGCTCTGCCTGATCAGCCTCACCGTTATATAATGGGATGTCCCCCTCGCTTAAATCAATAATTTCTACACCATATTTCTTATTTAAAGATCTTGCAGCTATTCCTGTCCGCCCACTTTTTCTTGGACTCCCATTGATCGCTAAAATTTTCATATCATCTACTCCCTCCAACTTTCTTTATAGTCTCAGTATATTCGACAATGAGTTTTGGCAAATCGGAAGAAATAGCTAACTTTCCCTACGATAAATGAATCATTTTTTCTACGACTAAAGATGTAGGTCAGGCAATGCCATGCTTCACGGCATATAAGGCAGCCTGTGTCCTATCTGCCACTTCCAATTTTGCTAAAATATTGGAGACATGCGTCTTCACTGTCTTTTCGGTAATGAAAAGAGCAGAGGCAATCTCTTTATTGCTCTTCCCCTTTGCAATCTCCGCTAAAACTTCCAGTTCTCTTTTTGTAAGGTCCTCATGGAGGGTCTTATTACCCACTCCTCGTGAAAAATGGGACATGACATGGGAAGTTACCTTCGGATGGAGCTGGCTCTCCCCACGGTGGACCGCCCGTATAGATTCGATCAGCTGATCGGGTTCCACATCTTTGAGCTGATAGCCGGACGCCCCTGCACGTATGGCTGGGATAACATGGTCCTGATCAGAGAAACTAGTCAGGATCAACACCTTGGACGGAATTCTTCTTTCCATGATCTGTTTGGTTGCTTCGATTCCATCCAATTCCGGCATCACCAAATCCATCAAGACAACATCGGGCTTCAGGGCTTCTGCTAGCTCCACTGCTTCCTTCCCGTTCTTTGCTTCCCCGACAATCTCAATATCCTTTTGCGTTTTCAAGAAAAAGAGCAAACCTCTTCTTACAACGTGGTGGTCATCTGCAATCACGACTCTAATCAATTTTTTTCCTCCTTTGTCAATGGCATTTCCACCCGCACAAGTGTACCTTTGCCAAGTTCACTTAACAGTGTGAACGATCCCCCTTTGGCTTCGGTTCTTTCCTTCATACTCCTTAAACCTAATGAAGGAATTTCTTCACTTTGTGTAAAAGAAAAGCCTGCTCCTTTGTCTTTAATCTCCATGGAGACCTTCTTGTTCTTCACTTCAATCAGTAGGCAAGCGTTCTTTTTACCCGCATGCTTTTTGCAATTGTTCAATGCCTCCTGGCCAATGCGCCATAAGCACTCTTCAATATGGTTCGGTAGGTCGATAACACCCTTTACTTCCGAATGGATGGTGAGCCCAAGCACTTTGCCGTAATTGAGTAACGCACTGACTACACCATTTTCCAACCCTTCTGGCCTAAGCTGCCAAATGAGTGCACGCATTTCACTCAATGCTTCCTGGGATAGCTCCTGCATGTATGTCAGCATCTCGATGATTTGCGGGTCCGTTGTAAGCTCCTTAGTCCCTCTGGCAGTGAGCACAAGTGAAAAAAGAAGCTGATTCACAGAGTCATGCAGATCTCGTGCCAACCTGTTCCGTTCCGCCAAAATGGACAGATGCTGTTCATTTTCTGAAAGCCTGATTCGCTTGATTGCGGTTCCAATTTGATAGGCAACAGACTCTAAAAGTGCAAGCTCCGTATCCGAAAAATGTGTTTTGGACGGTGCCGCTACATTCAATAGGCCAAACTTTTCCTCTCCTGCGCGTAATGGGACTGTTGCATGGTGGGTGATATTGTTCGTTTCTCCCCATTCATACTTGACTGCATCCTCCAATCGTTTACAGGCGATGATATTGGATGCACGCTTAAGCCGGCCGTCCTGATATCGATCAAGGCACCAACACCCTCCCTCACACATAGGTTTTTTATTGTGGCTTTTTAGGGCCTCTGGCAACTGGTGTTCTGCAGCCAATTCGTAATTCCCTTTTTCATCTATTAGATAAATCCAACCTGTTTGGAGGCTTGTCACTTGAAGTAGTTCTTTTAACACACTTTCTAGCATCGTTGGTAAATCATTCGCTTGATTGAGCGATTCTGCAATGATTTTCAGTGCTCTCAGTTCTTGGATTCTTTGATTTTCCTGGACCACTTTGAAGTCCCCCTTGTTTCGTATAGCTTACATATCACCTATTATCTTTCTATTGTAACAGGGGGAATCCCTTTTGGCTTTCGGAAAAAGTCCGGGGTTTTTGTACGACTTTGGTCGTAGATGTGGAGGAGAAGTGATCATCTTTTCCGGGCCTTGTTAAGAGGAAGTCTTTAGATAAAGGAGATTTTTGGAAGCGACCAATGAAGGCAATAGGTTTTTCTGGTTCAGAGATTTTCATTAGGGCGGTGAAGACCTTTCTTGCTTGAGTTTTCGCTTACAGAGGTTCTCATATGGACGATGAAGACCTTTCTTGCTTGAGTTTTCGCTTACAGAGGTTCTCATATGGACGATGAAGACCTTTCTTGCTTGAGTTTTCGCTTACAGAGGTTCTCATATGGACGATGAAGACCTTTCTGCTTGAGTTTTCGCTTACAGAGGTTCTCATATGGACGATGAAGACCTTTCTTGCTGAGTTTTAGCTTGCAGGGGTACCTTATAAGGTGAATAAAAACCTCTCTACCCCGATTTTTGGCTTGCAGAGGGCTTCATATCATATTTAAAGCTCGGTAATATCTACTCTTTTGGAAAGTTCGTGCCATTCTGAGGAGAGTTCATGCCAAAATAGATCAAGTTCGTGCCAAAAGAGGGCAAGTTCGTGCCAAAAGCCCAAAAACATCCTAAAACCATAAAAAATGGAAAGGCGAGCCACCCTCGCCTTTCCACCACTTCTACAAACTATATTATTCATTACTATTCAAAAATTGATCTACTTTTTCCATCAATGATGTGGATATAGTATTCAACTTTTCTTTGCTCTGATCCATTGTTTCAGACTGGGTTCCAATGTAGAACTTAATCTTCGGCTCTGTACCCGAAGGTCTTACACATACCCATGTGCCGTCTTCCAGGAAGTATTTCAGTACATTTGACTTAGGAAGTTCCATTTTTTCTATATCTTTCGTTTCCACCACTAGCCTTTCTTGTGTGGAGTAATCCTCAATTGCTGTAACCGCGTATCCTGCTACTTTCGCTGGTGGCGTGTTCCGGAACGCTGTCAGAAGGTCAGCAATCTGTTCTGCACCTTCTTTCCCTTTTAACGTTAAGGACTTCATGCCTTCAAGGTAGTAGCCATACTCTTCATACAACTCCATTAATCCTTCATACATGGTCTTGCCTTGCTTTTTATAGAATGCGCAAATCTCTACTGCCATGATGCATGCTTGAACCGCATCTTTGTCACGGGCGAAATCAGCGATCAAGGAACCATAACTCTCTTCGTAACCGAATAGGAAAGTATATTCCCCGCTCTCTTCATACTGCTTGATTTTCTCCCCGATGAACTTAAATCCTGTTAACGTGTCCACTGTTTCCACTCCGTAGCTATCTGCGATAACACGACCGAATTCCGATGTTACGATCGTTTTCAGCATTACACCGTTTGAAGGAAGGGTACCTGTCGCCTTCTTTTCAGACAATAAATAGTGTAAGAACAGGGCGCCTGTTTGATTACCAGTCAACACCACATACTCACCGTCAGCATCTTTGACTGCTACTCCCAGACGATCCGCATCAGGATCTGTTGCTATCAAAATATCGGCATCGATTTCCTTGCCATCACGTATTGCCAGTTCAAATGCTGCATGCTCCTCAGGGTTAGGAGATGAGACGGTGGAGAAGTTCGGATCTGGCTGTTCCTGCTCAGCCACCACTTTTACATTCTTATATCCAAGTGCGGCAAGGCCTTCCCGTACTGGGAGGTTAGCTGTTCCGTGTAAAGGAGTAAATACCACCTTCACATCCTCGCCCATTTGCTCACCTAATTCAGGGTGCACACTAATGGTAGTAAGCTGTTTCAAGTACTCCTTGTCCAATTCTTCGCCAATGATTTTAATCAGGCCTTTATTTATCAATTCTTCTTCTGAAGAAACGTTAATTTCTAGCTCATTTTCCACTTCTTTTACTTTGGTGATAACCTGATCCGCCTCAAACAACGGTAATTGTCCTCCGTCTGGACCATACACTTTATAGCCGTTATATTCTGGAGGGTTATGGCTAGCAGTTACAACGATACCTGAGAATGCTTTTAAATATCGAACAGCAAACGACAACTCTGGCGTAGGACGCAGGCTTTCAAATACATACGTCTGGATACCATGGCTTGCCAATGTTTTGGCTGCTTCCATTGCAAACTCTGGAGATTTATGACGGCAATCATAAGCGATGGCAACTCCGCCTTTTTTCGCTTCCTCACCGAAGGATTCTATGTAGCGCGCCAAACCTTCAGACGCTTTTCGGACGGTATATATATTCATTCGGTTTGTCCCTGCGCCGATTTCCCCGCGCATTCCACCTGTACCAAATTCCAATTCTTTATAGAAGCTTTCTTCTTTCATCTTGTCATCGTGCTTCATTTCTTGTATCAGCTTAACCATTTCTTCATCAAGTTTGGTGTGTGACTCCCAAAGGTCAAATTTCTCCATCCATTTCATCTGTCTTTTCCTCCTTGCGTTTATCAGGATATAGTAAGACTTCTACTTACACACTAATGCTTCCTGCAAAAAAAATACGTCGAATTATGACAAATTACGCGTTCGTGAACGTTTTCACTCATTATTATACTAAAAAAGAAAAGGAATCGCATTCACAAATCCTTTTCCTTTCCTTTTATTTATCCAATTTTAATTGCTGAAGGATCTGGTTCCTCTTCATCCACTGCCATCACTGCATCGCGCAGATGACGGTCCAGCTCTTTATTGTATGTTTCTGTCTGTGGTCTGCTCCAGACAAGCTCCCTTTCCATGCAATCCAATACTTTTTGTTTCCATTTTTTCACCCAATCGATATCGAAAAACATGGTGCCTGTTCTCCGGATGAAAAAATCAAGTGGGGTTGCAGCCATCTCTTCGCGGATAGCATAAATCAATTGGACATATACATCGAGTGGTAGCCCTATCTGAGCTGCCTTCCCTCGCTCAGCTTCCGCAATTTTATATAACTTATCAATATTGGACCCATACATGGAGACAAGTCTTTTGGCTTCTTCCAACGTAAAACCGTAAGCTATCCCCTCTTCACTCTTTTTTTCCACATAGCGAGTGAAATTGTGGGAACCACCTACATCTCCTCCAGATATTGGCATTGCCTTTGTTTTGGAAGCTCCATATTTCTTTCCAACTTCCTTGCTTAACTGTTTGTTCAGTAGATTTACCACCATCTCTGCCATTTTTCGATATCCTGTCAATTTTCCTCCCGCTATCGTAATCAGTCCTGAATCTGATACCCAAATCTCATCCTTCCTTGAGATCTCAGATGCGGACTTTCCTTCTTCATGGATAAGTGGTCGTAAACCTATCCAACTGGATTCAATATCCGATTCTTCCAGGCGTACGGAAGGAAACATGAATTTTATTGCCGAAAGAACGTAATCCTTATCTTCCTTCGTCATCCTTGGATGAACCATATCATCTGTATAGACCGTATCTGTCGTGCCCACATATGTTTTTCCCGCTCTTGGGATGGCAAAAATCATCCGCTTATCTTCTGTGTCGAAATAAATAGCCTGCTTGAGTGGGAACTTTTTCTGATCAAAAACCAAATGAATTCCCTTTGTCAGTTGAAGGTGCTTCCCTTTTTTCGAGCGGTCCATCTCACGAAGCGTGTCAACCCATGGCCCTGCAGCATTAACTATCTTTCTGGCGCGAACCTTATAGCTTTTTTTACTGAGCTGGTCCACTACTAATGCCCCAGCCACTTTTCCGTTCTCATAAAGAAGCTTTTCCACTTTTGCATAGTTTACTGCCTCGGCTCCCTGCTTGATGGCTTCTTTCATGACTTCTATGGTAAGCCTTGCATCATCTGTGCGATATTCAACATAGACACCCCCACCTTTTAAACCTTTGCTGTTCAGTAGTGGTTCACGTTCCTGCGCTTCCTTTGCATCTAGCATCTTTCTGCGCTCTGTCTTTTTTACATTGGCTTGGAAATCATACACTTTCAACCCAAGGGAGGTGGAGTACTTCCCGAATGTCCCGCCTTGATAGATCGGCAAAAGCATCCACTCCGGAGTGGTGACATGCGGACCATTCTCATAAACGACCGCTCTCTCTTTGCCGACTTCCGCAACCATTTTAACTTCGAGCTGTTTCAAATAACGTAAGCCTCCGTGAACAAGTTTTGTCGACCTACTTGATGTTCCACCAGCAAAGTCCTGCATCTCCACTACAGCAGCTTTCATTCCGCGAGTGGCGGCATCGAGTGCAATCCCACTTCCGGTTATACCTCCGCCTATTACTAGGACATCGTATGTTTCCTCTGCCATCTTCTCCAATAAGAGTCCTCGGTTAAAGCCTGCGAATGTAAGTTTCTTCATCTGTAACATCCTCCATCTCTATTAGTATGTATATATACAAAAAGAGACCACAGGAAACATAGACAAAGCATTGGCTTTGAATATGTTCTGTGGTCTCTCCTAATCTCCAACCGCCTTATTAACTTATCACTACTATATCATATGCAAAGTTTACTTAAAAGCCATAGTTGCATGAACCGCTTTTTTCCATCCTTCATAGAGCTTTTCTTGATTCTCTTCCGTCATTTCAGGATTAAAGGTTTTATCCTTTTGCCATTGGGAGGCAATCTCCTCTTGATCATTCCAGAAACCAACTGCAAGGCCAGCCAAATATGCCGCTCCAAGTGCCGTCGTTTCATTCACGACCGGACGCTCCACTCCCACTCGCAACATATCACTCTGGAACTGCATGAGGAAGTTATTCTTTACCGCACCACCATCAACCCTCAAGGCTTTCAAGGAGATGCCGGAATCCTGTTCCATTGCCGTTAGTACATCTTTTGTCTGATATGCCAACGACTCCAGGGTAGCTCTGATCAAATGTTCCTTGGAAGTTCCACGCGTAAGTCCGAACATAGCACCGCGAACATCACTATCCCAATATGGAGTGCCAAGTCCAACGAAAGCTGGTACTACATAGACCCCTTCGGATGATTCGACCCGTGTTGCATATTCTTCACTTTGACTCGCATCCTTGAACATACGAAGTCCGTCCCGAAGCCACTGAATCGCAGAGCCTGCAACAAAAATACTTCCCTCCAAAGCATAGTTCACTTTTCCATCCATTCCCCAAGCGATGGTAGTCAACAAGCCATTCTCTGACTGTATCGCTTTATCGCCAGTGTTCATAAGCATGAAGCATCCGGTGCCATACGTGTTCTTCGCCATTCCTTTTTCATAGCAAGCTTGACCGAACAAGGCAGCCTGTTGGTCACCTGCAGCACCAGCAATAGGAACCTCCTTACCAAAAAAGTGAAAGTCGACCGTCTTAGCATAAACTTCCGAGGATGCCTTCACTTCCGGAAGCATACTTGCAGGCACACCTAATATTTCCATTAATTCTTCGTCCCATTTTAATTCATGGATATTAAAAAGAAGCGTTCTGGACGCATTAGAATAATCTGTTACATGTGCTTTTCCGCCTGAAAGCTTCCAGATCAACCAAGTATCAATGGTGCCAAAAAGCAAGTCACCTTGTTCCGCTTTATCCCTTGCCCCTTCCACATGATCAAGGAGCCACTTCGCCTTGGTTCCTGAAAAGTATGCATCCACAAGAAGTCCCGTTTTCTCTCGGATTTTCTCTTCATGCCCTGCAGCTTTCAATTCCTCGCATATGGCTGCCGTCTGCCTTGATTGCCACACGATGGCATTATGTATCGGCTGACCTGTATGCTTATCCCATACAACTGTTGTTTCCCGTTGATTAGTGATACCTATCCCTTCCACCTGTTCCGGTTTGACCTCAGACTCTGAAAGACAAGATGCGATGACTGCTAGAATGGAGCTCCAAATCTCGTTTGCGTTATGCTCCACCCAGCCTGACTTTGGAAAATACTGTTTGAATTCCTTTTGTGCGGAATAGACCGGCTCCCCTTTTTTATTGAAAAGAATAGCCCTGGAGCTTGTGGTACCCTGGTCCAATGATAAAATATACGTTTCCATCATCTCTCCTCCTCCACTTTAATCATTTCGAGTAATGCTCCCAAAGTTCCTGCTTGGATGTCGTGACCGCCGTGGCTCCTGCTGCTATCGCACGATCCACATCTTCTATCGTGCGGATCAGTCCGCCAGCAAAAACCGGTATTCCCGTTTTCTCCTTCACTTCCTGGATCATATGGGGAACCACACCTGGAAGAACTTCAATAAAATCTGGTTGCACCTTCTCTATTACCTGATAACTCTTTTCCACTGCATTTGAATCCAGCAAAAACAATCGCTGAATGGCATAGATCCCACGCTGTTTTGCCTTTGTAATCACTGTGACTCTCGTGGATACCAGTCCTGCAGGTTTCAGTATCTGACAGAGAAACTCCGCTGCATGCTCATCGTTCTTGATTCCCTGTATCAAGTCGACATGAATGAACAGCTTCTTCTTTTCCCTTTTTGTGGCCTTGATGAAACTGGGAATCTGTGAAAGCTGACTGTCTAATATAACACCATACTCGTAGCTGCTTTGTAAAAATAGTTCCAGTGTTTTGCCATTTTTCACTGCAGGTAGGATGGTCTGGTTTTGAAAAGTCATGGGGGGCCTCCCGTTTTTAATGAATTATAATATGACTCTGGAAAAATAAAAAGCTGACACTTATAGCACCAACCAAAACATCAATGGCAACGTGATGAGGGTCAGTAACGTACTGATTAAGGTCGCACTTGAAACAAATTCAGGCTCTGTATTGAACTCTAGTGCATACATAGTCGTATTCGCCGCGGCCGGCATCGCTGCCATGATGATCATCAACTGTTTGATCATCGGATCCACCGGGAGCACCAGCGTAAATAGAAATGCTATGAATGGCGACACTATCAGTTTTATAGAAAGAGCGTAGAGCAATTTCTCCTTCGCTGTCGTACGGATAGATATTTTCGCAAGCTGCATGCCAAGAATGACCATGATAACAGGTATGGTTGCGTCCGCCACCAAGTGGACCGCCTGCATGATCTGTTTTGAAACAGGGACTGATAATCCTTGGAAAAGGAGTCCTATAATTGCTCCATACATGATTGGCATTTTCACCACCGACATAAGAGCCGAACGGATGCCATCGTTGTCCGGACTTCCTTTTGCCGCATAATATACTCCAACCGTTGCCATGAGCAGGGACTGAATGACCATAAGCACGATTGCGTACTCAAATCCTGCTGCACCAAAGAGCAATAGGGCAACAGGTGTCCCGTAATTTCCATTGTTCATGAAACTGGAGGATAAAATGAGCCCGCATGTTTCCGATTTTGAATACTTCCTCGCCCAAGCAACAAAATATGTAAAAATGATTAATGAAAAACAAAGCAAACAGCAATATATGATGATATAAAGGTGGTCACTGGAAAATTCGTTCACATAGAAAGTCCTAAATACAAGAATAGGTGACAAAAGATACATTGCCATTTTCGACAGTGCTTTTACATCAAACCCAATAGTCTTCTGTCCGATGAATCCAATTGCAAATATCATGAAAACCGGTAATATTACCTCAAAAAATATCAATCTGCTCTCCCCAAATCTTTATGTAAATTAATTATGACTGTTTTGTAACTACTATACTATCAAAACTTTTGACATTTATCTTCTTATCGGTTTTTAATCATTGCACTTCTTTACTTGAATGGAGTATGATGTTACTAACAAATACCCGATAATACAGGTGGGATTAATTATATATGAAAAATAGTACTTTACCAAAACCATTGGTCACCTTTAATCAATGGTTCATATTGACGTCCGTTATCCTTTCCCTAGCAAGCGGTTTATACTTTCTGATGGCATTGCCATTAGTTTCAGGGTTGATGGGACTGCTGTTCAAGTGGAACCCTGCTCTTACCGTTGCAAGAAAGTTCCTCACTAAGCCTGCGGAATCTTATCTTCAGGAAGATGTAGCCCAACTTCAATTCAACCAAACGATTGCCGTAACCTGCTTGGCATTAGCACTTGTCGGATTTTATTCAGGTTTTACAATTGTAGGTTATATATTTGCCATTATGGTAGGAGTTGCCTCTGGAGTTGCCTTGATGGGCTTTTGCGTAGGTTGTTTTATCAGGTTTCAGTGGCAGCAGTATAGGTACCGTCGCACTAATTAGGGTGATGAAATGTTTTTGTCGATGTGAACTCCTCTTTGGAGTTCATTTTTCTTTGTCTGGAGATGAATAACATTATAGGAAGACATTTTTTCTTGTACGTGGCTAACATTGTCCTTATACACCCGACACATTGAAAGATAAGCAGCTACTCACCTGGTGAAATAGTAACGAACCTTAAAAAAGCGACCCCACAATAGGGTCGCTTTTCTACTGATAATTACTTTTTATACTTGATCTCATATACATCCCTGCGACGGTCTTTCAACTGACGCACGGTACCTGACTGGCGCTGGCGACGGAGAATTTCCAAGTCAACATCCCCGATGATCACCATTTCGATATTCGGATTACATTCTCCCACAATACCGTCCCTTGCAAATTCGAAATCAGAAGGCGCAAATATAGCTGATTGTGAGTACTGGATATCCATGTTCTCCACCTGTGGAAGGTTTCCGCAAGTTCCTGCAATAACCGTATAGATCTGATTTTCCACTGCACGAGCTTGCGCACAGTAACGAACGCGCAAGTAACCTTGGCGATCTTCTGTATTAAATGGACAGAAGATGATGTTAGCCCCTTTTTCTGTCGCAATACGTGCTAGCTCAGGGAATTCGATATCATAGCAAATCTGGATGGCAATCTTTCCGCAATCCGTATCAAATACGCGAACGCTCTCCCCGCGGCTGATCCCCCACCATTTACGCTCATTCGGGGTGATGTGCAATTTATATTGCTTCTCAATTGTCCCATCACGACGAAATAGATAAGCAATATTAAATACCTTTTCATCTTCCTCCACAAAATGGGAACCACCGATGATATTCACGTTATATTTTACAGCAAGATCAGTAAATAGCTGGATATACTGTTCAGTAAACTCCGTCAGGCGCTGAACCGCTTTACTTGGTACCTTTTCATGCAGAAAACTCATAAGCTGTGTCGTGAAAATTTCGGGGAACACTGCAAAGTCTGCTCCGGCATCTGATGCAACATCCGTGTAGTACTCCACTTGTGTGGCAAATTCTTCAAAGGAGCTGATGGATTTCATCATATATTGAACTACGCAAATCCTTACAGGGAATGAGGTTTTAAAGTGTCGTTTTGTCTGCGGAATATACTCCACATTGTTCCACTCCATCAGAGTGGCATATTTATTGGAAGCAATATCGTCAGGAAGGTACCCCGGATTGATACGCATTAAGGTAAATTCATTCAACAGCTGAAAAGATAAAACCGGGTCATAGATTTTATGACGCATCACCTGTCTGACATATTCTCGTGGTGTCATCTCTCCTGCATATTTATGATAGTTCGGAATCCGTCCACCAATGATGATACTTTTCAGATTCAGTCTGCGTGCAAGGTCTTTCCTTGCTTCATATAGTCGGTGACCAACTTTCATGCGGCGGAAGCCCGGATGCACCATCACTTCAATTCCATAAAGGTTATAACCATCTGGATTGTGGTTTGTGATGTAACCTTCATCTGTGATGTCATCCCATGTGTGACGGTCATCATATTCATCGAAGTTAATCAGCAAACTTGAGCAGGACCCGATTATTTCCCCATCATATTCTGCGCAGAGCTGTCCTTCAGGGAACATATTCAAATGACTTTCAAGGTGCTCCGGCTTCCACGGCTGCATGCCAGGAAAGCACAAATGTTGCAACGCAATAATATCATCTATGTCTTTCATTTCTATATTTCTGATAATCATTTTTTTCTCAAATTTAGATAAATCGATTTTTGACAATGCCATCATCTCCTATCCTTATGTACAAAAAATCATGATGGGCTGTTTCTGAATAAAAAAAAGGAGAATAGCCCAATATTACTTATTCCCCAATTTTATCATAACGAAACACAAATTAATAAAGACAGGTGCCTTGCCCCCAAATAGTGGGTCAAGGCGCCTGTCCCTACTCCATCAAATCTTGTATACTCTTCCTTCCCAAGGCCCAAGCTCAAAAGAATTTCCTACTGTTTCACCAACTTCATAGTTACTGATCAACAATTTGGCATTTGTAAGGTCAAATTGTCCTTTCGTGTCGAAATGATGGTTATTTCCCGAGAAATTTGTCACAACCAATAGCTTCTCGGCACCTAAAGTACGAATATATGCGAAAATATCTGTATGAGCTTCATATAGCATGTCAAAAGACCCATACACGATTATTTCATGCTGCTTGCGAAGTTGGATTAATTTACGATAGTAATGGAATATAGAATCTTGGTCTGCTAACGCTTGTTCCGCGTTAATTTCCCTGTAATTCTCATTCACTTTAATCCAAGGCGTACCGGTCGTAAATCCTGCATTTGCCGTATCATTCCATTGCACGGGTGTTCGTGCGTTATCCCTCCCTTTGGTGTAGATGGACTGCATGATGACTTCCGGATTTTCTCCATTATCATCCACCCGCTCTTTATACATATTTAAAGTCTCTATATCCTTGTATTCCTCTATCGAACCGAACTTGATATTGGTCATCCCGAGCTCTTCCCCTTGATAGATATAAGGCGTTCCTTTCATCATATGCAGACACGTTGCAAGCATTTTTGCAGAAGTGACCCGGTACTCCTTGTCTTCTCCCCATCTTGAAACGATACGGGGCTGATCATGGTTATTCCAATATAAGCTGTTCCAACCACCATCTTCAAGCTCGGATTGCCATTTGCCAAGTGACCTTTTCAAATCACGTAAATCCAATGGTTTCAAGTGCCACTTGTTCCTTCCAGGTTGGGTATCCAGGTCCATATGTTCAAATTGAAAGACCATGTTTAATTCCTTGCGATCCTCACCAGTATAAAGTCTTCCTTATTCAGGAGAGACACCCGGCATTTCCCCAACCGTCATGACATTATATTTTGAGAGTACTTCCTTATTCATTTCCTGAAGGAATTCGTGAATGCGGGGCCCGTTCATAAAATACTGATGACCTGACACATATTTCTTACCTTCTACCTTTTCTCCATCAGGTAAACCTTCTACTTTTGAAATGAAATTGATGACATCCATCCGGAACCCGTCAATCCCTTTATCGAGCCAGAACTTCATCATCTCATAGATTTCCTGACGAAGCTTTGGATTCTCCCAGTTTAAATCCGGTTGTTTTTTGGAAAAGAGATGAAGGAAGTATTCGTCCGTCTGTTTATCATATTCCCATGCGGAACCACCGAATGTCGCCTCCCAGTTGTTCGGCTCTGCTCCATCCTTCCCTGGTTTCCAGATATAATAGTCACGGTACGGGTTATCCTTTGATTTACGTGATTCCACAAACCACTCATGCTCATCAGAACTGTGATTGACCACCAAATCCATGATAAGTTTAATATCTCTCTTATGCATCTCTGCAAGCATTTCTTCCCAATCTCTCATCGAACCGAACTCTTCCATGATGTTGCGATAATCACTGATGTCATACCCATTGTCGTCATTCGGTGAGGTATAAACAGGGGACAGCCAAACGACATCCACCCCTAATTCTTTTAGGTAGTCCAATTTTTCAATGATACCTTGGATATCCCCAACACCGTCACCATTTGAATCATTGAAGCTTCGGGGATAAATTTGATATACAACCGATTCTTTCCACCATTCTCTAGTAGTCATCCTATTTTTATCTCCTTTATCATCACTATATATGAAATCGATTCCAACATTAATTGTACAGGATAGCAAGGAAGTTGGAAACCGCTTTCTTTAGCACCGTCAAAAAATGTTCACATTAATAGGAAAGGAATAGTTTTGCAATAATGTGGAGTAAGGTCTATAATTTTAGAAAAAGTATCTTGAATTCAAAAGAGGCGAATAATTGTGGATCATTCTAAGAAAGTGGAAAACCTATTGCTCGCGGCAGCGATCATTGCCCTTGTCGCAACACTAGGCAGTTTATATTTTTCTGAAGTATTAATGTATATACCATGTGAACTGTGCTGGTATCAACGAATATTGATGTACCCGCTAGTAATCCTGCTTGGAATTGCTACCGTAAAGAAAGATGCGGGGATTGCAACCTACGTGCTCCCACTCTCCATTATCGGGGCAAGCATATCCTTCTATCACTATTTGATACAGAAGGTTGCATTTTTCGGCGAGAACTCCGTTTCTTGTGGAGTGGTGCCATGTACTGGTCAATACATCAATTGGATGGGTTTTATTACTATCCCATTTCTAGCACTTATCGGTTTTATATCCATTACGGTAATCTTATTTTATGTAAGAAATCTTTCAAAGAAAGCAGGTAACTGACCTTGAAAAAACTCATCATTATCATGGCGGTCATCATGGCCATCTTTATAGCTCTCGTTGTCATCACTAATATACAGCAGAAACAGAATGTAGAAGGCAATCCTTTTGGAAAGGACAAACTTCATACAGAAACACAAAAACAACTGGATGATCCTCTATATCAAAACATCATTACACCTGATCAATTGGATGAAGATTTAGCTGCTGGAGAAACGAAGACTATCTATTTCTATAGCTCGACTTGCCCTGCTTGTAAGCAGACAAGCCCTGTTGTTGTGCCAATGGCAGAAGAGATGGGCATTGATATGGAACTTTATAATCTTGAAGAATTTAAGGATGGCTGGAATGATTACGGCATCAGGTCCACTCCAACTTTCATTCACTTCATAGATGGCCAGGAAGTAGAACGCCTGGAAAACTACCATCAAGACCATAGCGTATACTCAAACTGGTTTGAGAAAGTAAAAGAAACTCCTAGCGAATAATCGCCAGGAGTTTCTTCTATTGAAAATGTAAGTTCTCTAGCTGATGATTGGAACAATAAGGTGTAGACTCCAGTGGGAAAGCAGCGACATTGTTGAGAGCCCCAAAAGGCTTGGCGAGGAGGCTCAAGTTCGCCCTCTTGATAAGCGAAGCCCTCCACGGAAATCAACAGCGGTGTTCACCAAACTTTAAATCAAAAAGTGATTAGAAGGACGAATAAATTTACTGAAAAAATTCGGCTTGCTTGGTTTTTGTGCAAATTGATCAATCGAAAATGGAAAGGAAAAACCGAACTCCCTTAACATGTTGACATTCCTCTTAAATATTTCACGATGCTTGTTAAGTAAATCCTCTTCTTGGATTGCTTCAATAATTGCAATGATGGCTTGAAGACAAGAAATGATATGAAATGCTTCCTTTAATGTTCCATTGTAATCGGAAAAAGTATCATGGACTTCTCCAGTATGAAGGGATAATTGTTTGGCAAGGTTTTCTATCTCTTTATCTGTGAAATAATAAGGAAGAATGTTCGTCAAGAGGTGTTGGACCAATTCACCGATGTGGTCCTCCTGCTCTGGAGTTGATGCGTACACTACTTTCACGAATTAAAACCACCCTTTTAACTTCTCTATAACAAAAGAGTAACATAAATGCATCTTTAATTGGGTAGGTAGTTAATGGAATCCATAGACTGATTACGACAAAAAATCAATACTGAATTTTGTGTTTCATGATTTATAAGGAAAGGAGCTTATCATGAACAACCATACGCTAACATTTACCATTACAAATGATAACACCCTCCCCTTGCAAAGCTATTTGAAAGAGGTGTTGGGTATACCGAAAGGTCTTCTCCACGAATTACGTATGTCCAAGCAGGTAATGGTGAATGGGAAGGTCCCAAATTGGACAATTCCGCTTCAGGAAGGTGAGGAGCTCTCTGTTCCGATTTTTGCAGAAAAACTTTCTCCTCCTGCTTCGGACTTGAAAATTGAGGTAGTATTTGAAAATGAGCATTTCTTGGTGGTAAACAAGGAAGCTGGCATAGATACACACCCTTCCTCTGAAAAAGACTTGCACTCCCTATCCAACGGGGTTGCATATTATTTCAAAGTAAACGGAATTCATTCCAAAGTACGTCATATCCACAGGCTGGACAAAGACACCAGTGGGGCCATTCTTTTTGCCAAACATGCCATCGCTGGAGCCTTACTTGATAGGATGCTAGAGGAAAGAAAAGTAAAAAGGACTTACCTCGCGCTTGTGGAAGGAATTATGGAAAAAACCAGAGGTACCATCGATAAAGCAATCGGAAAAGATCGCCATCATGCCTCCAGAAGGCGAATTTCCCCGAAAGGCCAAAGATCCGTCACTCATTATAAAGTGTTGAAAACTTTCCCTAAGGATAGCTTATCACTTGTAGAATTGACGCTTGATACAGGAAGAACACATCAAATCCGAGTACATATGAGCAGCATGGGCCATCCTTTATATGGCGACAAGCTATATGGAGCAACGAGTAAACACCATCGACACAGTCTCCATGCCTGGAAGTTAGCTGTCCCCCATCCTTTTACAACTGAAAACATCACTGTCCACGCACCAATTCCTGATGGTTTCGGGCCTTCTTCTTTAAAACTTGAGCTGTAGCATTCTAGCTACAGCTTCTTCCTAAATACATAACTCGCTTTCTCATAATCCATCTTTTCTTCATAAAACCTATGTGCATCCACTCTAACTAAACCGGAAGAAAGCGTTACTTTCTCGCATCCTCTTTTTTTCCCCATCTCCTCGATATACTTAAGCAACATTTCTCCATACCCCTTCGACCTTGAAGTACCTTTTGTCACAAGGTCATATACATAAATATGGCGTCCATCATAGAAATTTGTCAGGATGATGATACCCGTGACCGCCACCACTTCCTCGCCTTCATATAATGCATGGACTTCATAGCCCTCACGTTGCATTGTTTCGTTAATTTCAAGAAAGGATTCTTCTGTCAAATGCGGTCTTAACTCTTTCAATACAGGATATCCCTGTAATAACTCTTCATCTGTCTGAAAGTGTTTAATCATACTTTTCTACCTCCCTTATGTATAAAGCCCATCGTTAATGGCCATTACCAATATAATACTATTTTTGTTCACAAGATTGATCTTTTTCGAATAATTTTTCGTTAGGTTTCTAGATATAATAAAACCATTGAACGAGAGGAGTGCTCTAGTTGAAAAAATTAACTTTACTGATTTGCCTGCTTTCACTAATAATGTTGGCAGCTTGTGGATCATCTAATAACGATGGAAAACCAAATGGTGAAAGTGAAGGGGTTCCTAGCATAGTGGAAGTGGAAATAAAGCTTCCGGAAACCATAGAACCGAATGAAGAAGTAAAAATAGAAGCATTGGTCACACAGGGTGATGAAAATGTGGAAGATGCAAATGAAGTGACATTTGAAGTGTGGAAACAGGGGCAAGAAGCTGATCACGAAATGTTAGAAGCGGACAATGACGGAGAAGGAATTTACTCCATAACCAAAACGTTTGATGAGGAAGGCTTTTACTATGTGGTGGCGCATACCACTGCAAGAGATATGCATGTCATGCCACGGGTGGAAGTGATAGTTGGGAACCCTGATCCTTCCGAAAAGGAGGAAGAGGTTAACAGTCACGAGCATGGTGATGACAGTCACCATCACGACCATGAAACACACGAACAAACCGTTCATGACGATCATCATAGCCATGGACACGAGCATGAGAATACTTTACACATGAGGTTACAACATGCCAAAACGGTGAAAGCAAATCAAGAAACTCCCCTATCCACAGAACTTAAGCAGGGAGAAACACCTTTTACCGGTGCAAATGTTCGCTTTGAAATCTGGCATGAGGATTCCGAAAAGCATGAATTTATAGATGCGGAAGAAGTCAGTGAGGGTAAATACGAAGCCACAGCGACCATGAACGGTAGCGGTTTGTACTATGTCCAAATACACGTGGAAAAAGATGAACTGCATGAACACCAATTGGAAGAATTGGAAGTTAAATAAAATATACGCAAAGGTGCCGTTCAAAAGAACAGGCACCTTTAGTTTAAATTAAAAATCAAAATTATCCGGATCTGGACCTACACGCTTATTTTCATTCAACGCATGAATCCTTTGCATCTCTTCTGCTGATAACTCAAAATCAAAAATATCAGCATTCTCTTTAATACGATGCTCTTTCACAGACTTAGGTATCGTTACCACACCATTCTGTAGATCCCAGCGTAAAATTACCTGTGCAACAGACTTGTTATGAGAAGAAGCAATTTCTTTTAATACTTCATTATCAAGTAGTTGCCCCTGCATTAAAGGTGACCAAGCTTCAAGCTGGATTTCGTTTTCTTTACAGAAATTAAGCAACTCTGCCTGAGAAAGCTTAGGATGATACTCCACTTGATTGACCATCGGCTTCACTTCTGCCACTTCCAGAATATCTTGAAGATGATGTATTTGGAAATTACTAACACCAATCGCGCGTACTTTGCCATCTTGATATAGCTTTTCTAACGCCTTCCAAGTATCAACATATTTTCCTTTCACCGGCCAGTGAACAAGGTAAAGATCAAGATACTCTAGGCCAAGCTTTTCCATGCTCTCATCAAAAGCTTTCAATGTGGATTCATACCCTTGGTCTGCATTCCATACCTTTGTAGTAATGAAAAGCTCTTCACGAGGCACATCGGATTCTTTGATTGCTTTTCCGACACCTTCTTCATTTTTATAGATGGCTGCCGTATCGATGCTCTTATATCCTGCATGAATCGCCATTTTCACTGAGGCTTCAACTTCCTGCCCCTCTTCTACTTTAAAAACCCCCAAGCCAAACCATGGCATTTCAATCCCATTATGTAAGGTTGTGGTGGACGCTAAACTTTTCATTTTTTCACCTTCCTATCTACAGAATACTTTTATTATGTCCGAATGCCGAAATTAAGCAAATTATTTGCCTGGGCATTCACCTATAAATTTGTCCCTCCATATAAATAGAAAAAAGGAGTTTTTTGATGGAGATGTTCGACTACATTATGCTCTTGAATTTGTTGGCCATTGTTTTTACGACGCTAGGCAGTTATCTATACGTCTCCCAGATGGTGAAGAGAAAAGGCGCTTTTTTCTTTCACACGGTCATCAGTCTTTCCTTCATTGTCACCACTTGGTTTATTACTACTACAATTTGGTACTTCTTAACCATACAGGTTGACGGACTCCTTTACATTGGTGGGATGCTTTTCAACATGATGGTAGCCATATTCTGTTCAACCGTCCTCTTGGCATATCTCTTTGTCCAGCGCGCTTATCTCATAAAAAAATATAAAAAGGGAAATAAATAACACCTATCCTAAGGTTCGCATGGAACCTTACGTGATAGGTGTTTTCCTATATTTTTTATCGCATGCCATTCTTGAGGGCACTTGCCACCTGGATGGTGCGCTTGGTCTGATGCTTGACCGCTGCTGCCACATCCTCCTTCCAGTTCCCATCCTGATCGGCCGTCACACTTGTGCCATATGGATTTCCTCCGGTTTGAAAAATGGAGTTATCTGTATAACCTGGTGCCGCTACAATCGCTCCCCAATGATACATGATTGTGTATAGATTAAGAATCGTCTGCTCCTGGCCACCATGAGGATTACTAGCAGATGTCATGGCACTTGCCACCTTGTTGGCAAGCTTTCCTTCTGCCCATAGTCCTCCTGTAGTATCCAAGAATTGCTTCATCTGTGCAGGGAGGGTGCCATATCTTGTCGGGACACTGAAGATGTATGCATCGGCCCATGTCAGGTCATCTAGACTTGCCTCTGGTACATCCCTTGTCTCCTCTTGGTGTTGCTTCCAGGCCGGGTTGGAATCGATTGCCTGCTGCGGGGCAAGTTCAGGCACCTTGACCAACTTTACTTCCGCTCCAGTTGCTTTTGCCGCCTCTTCTGCCGTTTTTGCTAGTTTGTAGTTGGTTCCTGTTGAGCTGTAATAAATAATTGCCAATTTTACATTCGTTTCCATCATATAACACTCCTTTTTCATTTAGTCCAAGGGTTTACTTCTGGATGGTGAGGTTTTATGTACTTTCCCTCTAAGTTATCCTGTACCCAAATATCTTGAATTAAAACTTTCCACTTAAAAAAACCTCCTGCCAATATGACAGGAGATTTTCTCTCAATACCGTAATCAACCACCAGGAATGATCTCAGGGTATTCATCCTTATTTGTAGTTGAAATTACATCAGGCTGGGTTTGTATTTCCGACTTTTGAAGTTCCATAGCTCCTCCAAACAATAAAAATACCACAGCCGCCACTAGAACCAATCTTTTCTTCATACTGATCATCTCCTATTTTAAGAATGTTTGTTTCTTTAATTCTTTATAACCAAGTGAGTAGTAGTAGCTGGCTTTTTTATATTTATAAGTAGATTCAAAGTAATGGGCCAGCCGTTCCGCATAAATGATGAGCGGTTCCTTTAAATCCTTTTTCTGAAAATATGGCAAAGCTTCTTCCTGAAAGATCTGGTCGAACCTTTCATAATCACCTTCTAGGATACTTTCATGGATAGAAAAATAATAATGATACTCAATGGCATCCTCAGGATTCTCCAATAGCGACTTCCCTATCTGAAGCCACCTTCTGCATTCGGATAAATCTCCAAGTTTGTCATATTCCAACAAAATGCAATAAATGGAAGTGAGCTTGCTTAACGGTTTATCCCCCCGTTTTAAATAGTAACTTTTCTCATATTCTTTTATTGCTTCCACTTGCTGGCCTTGAATAGAATACAATTTTCCTAGATTATGATAGATGAGCGACTGTAGATACATATTATTGAGAGATTCCGAGAGTTTCTGTGCCAGCAGATAGCTTTCTTCCGCGCGGTCATACTCCCCTATCCTTCGATAACAGATCCCCAATAGCACCTGACACTCGGCACTTCTCTTGAAATCATAGATTCCCTGGAACTCGTGGAGCGCTTTGGTGGTATACGTGATACTTAGCGGTTCCTTCAATGTCTGGCTGTATGTAAGACCAAATAGGTAATAAAGGTCTGCTTCTTCGGACTTGTCAAAATTGGAGTTCCTCTGAAGAAGCTTTTCCGCTATTTTCAAATGCTCCAAGACACTGTTGAAATTATTCAATCTATATTCGTAAATGGAATAGAACTTCTGGAAATAATAGTGCATTTGAATATCAAACACATCCATGAATTGTTGCAGTTTATCAATTAAAGTTCGGGCTTGCTCCATGTTCTTAAGATATAGTTGATAGCGTAATTCAAACAATACAAAATACATGTAAGTCTTCGTATTTACGGATGAGATCCTATTCGAAAGCACCTCATGCCGTCGTCTGATTTCTTCCCCCTCGCTTGTTGTCATCAATTTGTACCAGGAAGTCAACTCTTCTAAAATCGTATCATCCTGCTGTTCAATAAGACTGACTTCAAGACGTTCACATAACAGCCTCAATACTTCCTCACTCGGGGAGGTCAAGTTGTTTTCTATTTTTGATAGATAGGAAACAGAGATAATCCCTCTTGCAAGGTCATCTTGCTTTAACCCTTTTTGTATGCGAAAAAATTTGATTTTGCTCCCAATATCCATTTTAGTTGTCTTGGCTGCTGGCTGATCTAGATTTATCATATGGACCATTCCTTCGCTTTGTATTCTATTTTAAATATTCAGATTACTATAAGTAAAACGTTTACGTCAAAGCGGTTTGGACTCTGTCTCTCTATTATAAAAGCTAATCAGAATTTTCGTAACCACTTTTTTATAGTTATCTAGGCATATTTCAATAGGATAATTATCCTTTGTTTCATCAATAGATGAGTAATCTATTGGGTGTCACCGATAAAAACATATGTTAATTGTAGCAACATCACTATTTTTGACGAACGTTAACTAGTTTTGTCTTTCATGGAGGAGTTCACTCATCAATGTGTAATTAGATTAGTGAAAGGGAGGTAGTTTGAATGGAATTAAAGACACATGAAGTTGCAAAGGAATTGGGGATGGCCCCTCGGACAATCCGAAAGTGGGTTCAGAAACACAACATCCCCTGCAGCAAGAATGATTATGGCCATTATGTCTATGATGCAAAAGCCATTGCCCGTCTGGAAACTCTAAAAGCAAACTCGGAAGTTGCCGCTACACTCGAATGGTGTGATGCCGACACTCCAAACCCTCAAAAGGTAAAAAGGAAAGACGCCAGTCCAATTGAACAAAAAATGGAAGCCTTGCTTGAGAGAGTTAGCAGAACAGAGCAACTGGTGCAGCAAAAGGCGGACGATGTGGTATCCTATCAACTCCTGCAACAAAGGAAAGAAATGGAGGAGTTGACAAAGAAAGTGGAAAGGATAGAAGAACTTCTCGATCAATTGCAAACCAAACAAGTAAAAAAACTCGAACCCCCATTGATTTTTGACCAGCCCCCACAACAAAAACGCCGCAATGTATTTCGTTCCATATTCGGATTATAGTGAAGCTGCCTATCATAATGATAGTCAGCTTTCTTTTTTTATTCCATCTAGTACGAGGGTCAATTCCTTGATTAATAATAGTTGATCGGAATCCTCTAGTTGTGAAGCAAGTATGCGTTTGATTGCCATAACATACTTGTCCTCTGGTTTCTTTCTTGTTCTCGGGTGAGTCAACTCATCATTTAATTCCGTCCGTATAGCCTGGTGCAGCACATTTTCCCCACCCATGTTAAGACTTTGGAGTGAACGGCTATTCCATAATTGTTTATACAGCTCAAACAACTCATCTGTTTTTTTCATGGTTTTCCTCCTAATTTCTACAAATCCCCTTAAATTTTATAGAATTTTCTTTCAATTTATGATATTTTGATAAGGAATACTCGTACATATAGCATCTCGGTAAGGAGTCTAGCAATGAACTTTCTGAAAGATATACTACTACAACTATTCTTTTTGGTATTTCCTCTTCTTTTTTACTATTCATTGGTGCACAGGAGATACAGTAGGCCCTCGAAATTATTCCGACAGATGGCGTTTTTTTTCTTTTGTACCACTTCTGCATTTTTATGTATTCTGTTTCCAATACAAATATTGCCTAGCTTCACCATTTATTTAAGTGGCATTCCTGTGATTATGGCCTTTTTGTATGGTGGCTATTTGGCAGGGACTTTGACCATCATGGCTTTCATCCTTTTTTCCATTCTTTCACCATCATTTACATGGTATATGCAGGTCCATGCCATCATACCTGCTCTTGCAATCCTCCTTCAATTTTTTCTTAAAAGTTGGAAATACTATTCTGTCCATACAAAAAGTATTTTTTACGTTGTATTGGCAGCTATAGCGGGTATATTACACTCCACTTCCTCTATTTTATTAAATATTAATCGCAACTTACCTGATGGATGGACAAACCACCTTCAACAAGCTTTCTGGTCAGGAATTATATTTATAGGGAGTACACTATTTCTATTTTACATAATTGAAGTTCTATGTGGCATAGATCAACTACAACAAAATTTCAAGAAAATGAAAAAACTATATCATATCAACATGTTGGCCGACGAAGCATCAAAAGAATTCCATAAGCCCTTAACGATGATAAAAGGTTTCACACACTTACTAGGAGCCGAACAAAATAAGGCGAATAAAGAATACGTCCCTATCATCCTAGAAGAATTACAACGGGCAGAAAGAATCATTAATTCTTATTTAAATCTAGCAAAAGCAGATATGTTTCCCTCGAGGACCATTTCCTCTAAAGAACTATTGGAGTATGTGTTAGCTGGACTTTATACTTATGCAAACAACCAGAATGTTCAAATTAAAACAAAGCATATGCGCAACCTAAGGATTAAAGGCAATATGGAGATGTTGGTAGAATCCCTGACAAATATTTTAAAACATTGTATTGACTCAAATGGTGGTGCAATCAATAGAATCCACCTTAATCATTTTCTCCAACGGAATGAGGTTGTCTTTGAAATACTGCTAAATTCTAAGGGGTTTGAGGCAGAGCCGGTTAAATCATTTTTACATTTACCTGCGATGCTCGACAAAGCAGAAAATTCTGCTCTTTATACCGCCTACACCACCTTTCTAGCTCATGGAGGAGATATCCAAATCAGAACCAGGATGTTCAAAAACATTCTAGTCCTTACACTTCCGGCACAAATGAAGAAAAGCGAGTATGCCAGCCGTAAAGTGATTCGAACAAATTAAAAGGAAGGGATCCCTCCAATTAAGGCATCCCTTTTCCCATGCTTATATATCCATGACAGCATCAGGATCAATTAATAAATAAATTAGTATTGCAGCTACGAAACAATATATTGCAAAATAAATGAGCTTACTGCGCTTCAAGAAACCAATCAGCCAAACAATCCCTAACCAAGAAAAAATGAAAGTGACAATAAAAGCTGTAATTAGTGCTGGAATTCCGATATCCGTAACAAAACTACTTGAAATATCATCAAACGCTAAAACTGACGAGCCCAAAATTACCGGAATGGATAATAGAAAGGAATATTTCACAGCCGTCTCCCTGCCAAGTCCAGCTAGTAAGGCTGTAATAAGTGTGGCACCTGACCTGGATATCCCAGGAAACACAGCTAATGTTTGACCCAACCCCACTATCAATGAATCCTTGAACGTCATCTCTCCTTCATTGCGTGACCCATACTTATGGAAGCGCTCAATATAAATAAGGGCTAATCCTGTCACTGTAAGGGCTAAAGCCATGGACCCCGGACTTTTCATGGATTCATCAAAAATACCACTTAATAAGACCCCTAATCCTCCAGTGAGAACGGTAGCAACAACTATGTAAATAGCAAACCAAAACTGAGCGCGATTTTCTGGCGTTTTCGTCTTGAAAAATGAAAAGAATCCCACTATCACCTGCCAAAGATCTTTTCTGAAATATATAATAACCGCAAGGATCGATGCGAGGTGTAGAAATATCTCAAAAGATAATCCTGGGAATCGATAGCCTAAGACCAATTGTGTAATGACAATATGAGCTGTACTGGAAATAGGCAAAAACTCTGTAATTCCCTGTACGATACCAAAAATAATTGCTTCAATAATAGACATATTTCTTCTCCTTCATACATTTTATTTATATGTTCATTAAGAAAAACCCGATAATGAAACCTGCTATAGAACCAACAATGCTTAAGGTGATGTATATTCCGGCTTTTTTATATAGCTTATCTGTTATAAGCTTCACAGCTTCCACACTGAAAGTAGAGAACGTAGTGAAAGCACCGAAAAAACCTAATCCTAACGCAATGAAGATGGTGTTCCCATATAAAATCTCCGCTTCATCATACATCCCGCCATATAAGAGTCCGAGCCCAACGGAACCGGCAAGATTGACCACTAGCATGGCAGTTGGGATCGGTGGCGAAGGAAATCTTTTCATAAAGAATAGACCCACCAAATATCTGCATACCGCACCAATCCCACCGCCGGCAGCAAGTAATACAGCCATTGTG